>JBGTBJ010000027.1:0-70009 GCA_041749395.1 Pirellulaceae bacterium | reverse complement strand
GCGAAAGTAGCGTTAGATAGTCGCCTTTCGCTCCGCGAAAGTAGCGAAAAACTCAGCAAACAACCAACGCTACTTTCGCGGAGCGAAAGGCGACTATCTTAGCGCGCCGCGGCAATGCAGACTTCGCATCGCCCCGTCGCCAATTGCCTCGCCTCAATACGCGAGAATCCCCAGCTTCGAATTGTTCGACACCAACCTGGAATTCGATCGCTCTGATCGTAGCGACCGATCTTCATCGTTAAGAGCATTCCCTCTATGCCGACACGACGGTTGGAAACAATATTCGCCACCGTAACCAACGTCTTATCGGGACGGACATTCGAATCGACGAGCAACCACTTTGCATCACTATACTCGGTCCGCTTCACATCTCCCCCGCGAGCGCGAATATGCCGAAAATTTGGGTTCTCGGCGATTTCAGGATCCATGTCTGCTGGATCAACGCCAATTACTTTCATTCCTAACTCCAGCATGCGTTGCACCGCGCCCCCTGGAGCACTTCCAATCTCCACTGCAACATCACCAGGACGTATGGGAAGCCCTGACCAGAGAAATGCTTCAGCCGCTTTAAAATAGGCTCGTGAAATACAGTCGTATTCAAAATCAATCGGAGGAAATCCACCAGGCCAACGGCTCGGTAAAAACTTGTCTGCTCGGTGCCAACCAACCATCCATCGCCCGGCATCCACCATAACAACATCTAATGCCGAATCGCCGATTTGCAAATACTCATTGGCTCGCTCCCCACGAATCCTGCCTGCAGCATGCAATCGCTGATGCACATCGCTGGCAACGGCTGTGGCTAAAGGTTCAATTCCTGGTTCAAAACCCCTTTCGCCTGCCGGCAGACGGTCTCGCGCCCAAAGGTGCAATGCATCAAAACTACGGCCGGGCAGCTTTTCATCCAACAAAGTCACAATCTTCTCTGTCAACTCGGCAGTTTGATCGGACGCGGCATTTCCCAGCGACCAAGTCGATGTTCGCGCAAAGATCGCTCGCGGCATTTCCGTTTCGCTCACACCATCCCGTTCATGCTTGAATGTGACAATTCCGGGGCGAGAAAAGGCAAGCTTCCACCCCTGCGCAGCCATCTCGGCTTTGAGTGGTAACTCGGCTCCCTGATGGCAGGAAGCCATCATGAACGGTTGCGCAGGGGAATTGCCCGATGACATCGATACTATTCATGCTCTGGAGATACTAGCTGTTAACTGAGCATGCATCATACACGCCCACCGCCAGAGAACGGAGGGGATTCACAAAGCTCTGTCCGATGCCGGTGGCTAGCGCCAAGTCCGTTCATTCAGAGATGATAGTCCAAGGCCGGTGGCTAGCGCCAAAACCGCTTATTCAGGGATGCCAGTTCAATGCCGGTGGCTAGCGCCAAAACCGCTCATTCAGGGATGTCAGTTCAAGGCCGGTGGCTAGCGCCAACACCGGTTATTCAGAGATGTCAGTTCAAGGCCGGTGGCTAGCGCCAAAACCGCTCATTCGGGGATGTCAACCAAGCGCTATGCGGCAGGGGTCTCCTGCTGCGTATCGTCACGTCTGATGCGATACAGTCCCGGCTCGGCGCGACCATCACCATCCCAATCACCGACTACGGGAACCTCGTCAACACCGCGTACGATAACAAACGTCGCATCGGCTCCGGTCAATCGTCGATCGCCATCCGTATCGATAATCCATACATTGCCTCGGACAATCCCGAAATCATCGATACCGTCGCCATTCCAATCACCCACAACAGGAATGTCACCTGCTTGGCCAAAATCGGCCGCGGCATCCTGTTCCGTCCACCGACCATCGCCATCGGAATCCAATTTCCAATGCCCTGCCTGGAACACCGCAATTGCATCAATGCCGTCTCCATTCCAATCACCAGCCAGCGGCATATCTTCACCTCTGCCATAACGGAATACGTGATCAATCACATCAACACGCAATTTGCCCTCATTTGTGTGACGTAAAAATCTGCGTCCGTCGGTGGCTTCTGCTTCGGTTGGAGGTGTGTTCTTTCGACCCAACCGAATCTTGTTATCCGGATCTGGCAAACCGGGATCATTCAGAATGGCGTCTGGGTCACGTATCCACTCAGGTCCAAAGATCCCAATATCATCCTTGCCATCACCGTCCCAATCACCAACAACGGGCCGATCCACTTGTGAACCCAATCGTGCCCAAATGTCACCCGAATCCCACACGCCGTTTCCATTGAGATCGATCAGCCATTCACCGTTTACGAACATGGCCACTTCATCTTGACCATCCCCGTTAAAATCACCCACCAATGGCAAGCCATCGACTACACCCATACTCAGCACGCGATGCACTGGAGCCTTTTTGCCTTGTGCGTCAAACAATCGCCATACGCCCTGATTCGCTTCTTCAGGTGTCCAAACTTCTAGAACTTCTCTGTTACTTGCCATCCGATACACGGCATCATCCTCTAGGCCTTCTCCGCGCGGCTTACCTCCATTGATGATGCTCAAGTGCCAGGTGACGTTATTGACGCGTGGGAACACACGATACGGAGGAATCTCCAACCGGATGATTGGCTGATACGGCATGCCAAGTTTCGTAAACGTATCGATGGGACTAACCGGTCGATCCAGTTGCGGAGGCGTGGGTGGAATCTGCTGGGGTGGTGGGACATCTCGAATCAATACTTCACTGAAGTTGTTCACTCTAGCATGTGCACCAACTCCCAATCCAATATTTAGGATCGCGTCCATTTTTGGATCGGTGGTCTCATCCCCCGCAAGCGTCGAAATGATAAATTGCAACTGCACATCACCTGGCAAATCGGCAGCATTCGCAGCGTTTCCGCCCGAACTGCCCGGCGTATCCAGTCCGTCGATGTAACCCGTCGGTTGCACTTGGTAAACGTGATAGGAACCGGCTCGCAGTCCTTTGAATTCGTAATATCCGTCTGCATCAGTCACTACACGAACAAAGTCACCTTCGTACGTCCCAGGTAGCGTCAAACTCGTATCGTATGGCTGTCCGGTTACGAACCGTAGCTCCATGGTGACACCAGCAATTCGCGTATCATCGCTTGTCAAATTACCATCCTGGTACTGACGCAAAGATTGCGGTGAAAGCGCCCCCGATGTTGTAATGACACCACCGTCTTGGAAGACGTAGCCACTAATCGTCGAAGTTGGATCTTCAGGGAAATCATATCGCTGCAAATTCGCACTGCCCGGAACGTCGATCTCAGAGATTCGATCCTGTACGCTCGTATTTCCACCATGGGTACCGGCCACTTGCCCGCCATGGAAATATCCTTGAGGCTGCGTTTCGCGAACGGCGTAAATCCCCGGTGCGACATTCTCAAATTGATACAAACCTGTTTCCGAGGTTTGCGTTGTGCGGATCAATGTTCCCATTTCATTGAACAGCTCAATCACTACTCCACTCAGCGGTGCTTCTTCTGTGTCAAATAAATTGTCCAGGTCAGTATCGGCCCAAACGCGACCGCTCAAAGTGCTTCCTTCTAATTCGCAGAAATCATAGTGAACTAACTGATCCCCGGAACCAATATGGATCTGCGATATCTCATCGACCTTCGTACTGACTCCTCCGCCAGATCCAATACGCTGTCCTCCCTGGTAATAGCCCGCGGGCTGAACTTCCGATACAGCGTAAGTCCCTGGCTTAAGATTCTCAAAACGATATGCACCATCGTTATCGGTGGTTGTCGTGGTAATGATCGCACCGGATACATCGTGCAATCTCACCACCACGCCCGACAGTGGACGCTCTCCATCCGCAGGATCGAATACACAATCCTTGTCTTGGTCAATGAACACCACTCCCGACAACTCGGCCGGTTCCACTTCACAGAAATTATATTGCACGAGATTCTGTCCCGGACCAATTTCAATCTGCGAAATGAGATCCTCGCCCGTGATTACTCCGCCTCCTGAACCAACCGTCTGACCACCTTGGAAATAACCAACCGGTTGTATCTCACTGACTGCGTATTGACCCGGTCGCAATTGCTCAAAACGATATTCACCCAATGAATTTGTAATCGTCGATGCGATCACAGCTCCCGTGGCATCACGCAACTGAATCGTGACACCGGGTAAGGGCCGTTCACCCAGACTCGGATCGTAAACACAGTCACCGTTTGAATCCACGTAAACAATACCAGCGATGGAAGAAGGATCCAATTCGCAGAAATTGTAGTCGACTAAATTCTGACCCGGGCCAATTGGAATTTGTGAAATTAAATCATCGCCTGCAATAACTCCACCACCTGTACCGACCGTTTGACCACCCTGAAATAGTCCAGCCGGCTGCACTTCGCTGACACGATACACACCCGGACGTAAATTATCGAAACGATAGGTTCCATTCGAATTCGTAGTCGTTGTGGCGATCACTAAACCATTTGCGTCATGGAGGCGAATGGTCACCCCTGAAAGGGTTCGCTCACCTAAACTGGGCTCGTGAATACAATCGCCGTCCGAATCGACAAATACTTTGCCTTGAATCGAAGCAGGTTCTAGTTCGCAGAAATCGTAGTCGATCAGGGTCTCGCCCCATCCGATATCAATCTTGCTAATCACATCAGCAACCGATGCATCTCCACCCTTGGATCCCGCGACTTGACCACCTTGCAAGAAACCAACGGGCTGTGTTTCCCTGACTGTGTATTTACCAGCTCTTAAGTTTCCGAAGTGATATTGTCCGGATGCATTTGTGGTTGTTGTTGCCAAAACCTGACCGTTGGCATCGATCAGATCAATGCGAACTCCTGCGAGCCCCACCTCTCCAGGATCGCGAACACAATCGCCATCCGTGTCGTTGTACACGACACCATTCAACTCGCTCGGTGGATTCTCACAAAAATTGTTATTCAACGAAGCCTGCGCGGATGCAACTACGATTTGGCTTATGCGATTTTCCACGGACGCATTTCCGCCAGTACTCCCTGCAACCTGCCCACCCGAGAAGTAACCAACGGGTTGTTCTTCCACAACCGTATAACTTCCCGGTGCAAGTCCAGTAAATCGATATTTGCCCGCTGAGTCCGTTTTCGTCTCAGCGATCTGCCTACCCTGGCTATCCAACAAACGAATCACGATATCTGATAGTGGACTCTCGTTGGCATCGAACACGCAATCGGCATCGATGTCCGTATGCACAAGCCCTTCGATGCTAGCAGGCACAAGCTCGCCAAAGTTGTACTCGACACCCGCTTGACCTTGCTTCAATGACACCGCTTTGATCTCATCGCCGGGATTGGTTGCGGTCCCTACGATGATACTTGCTACGGTTCCCGCCCGGTCCAATCCGTCTAAATAGCCGACTGGAGTGACTTCCGTAATACGATATTCTCCGGGTACTAAATCCGCAAATTCATAGCGCCCATTGCTATCTGTGCGTGTAGTCGCGACCAAGCGATTCGTTTTGTCGTACAGGCGTACTTCCGCTCCAGCAATACCCTTCTCACTCGCGCCACGCACTCCATCATTAGATTGATCGTGGTAAACGTAACCAGACACTTTAGCCGGCGCCGCCTCGCAGAAATCATAATGCAGGCCGTTTCTACCAGCGGGCAATCGTACTTGGCTGATGCTGCCGTCGTTGATCACTTGACCGACCAGGACGCCGTCAATCAGACCGACATGCGCCATCCCATCCAATAAACCAACTGGGGTTACTTCGCTGATACGGTATTCACCCTTGGGAACATTCTTAAATTCATACGAGCCGTTAGCCAACGTACGCGTTTCCGCTATTTGATTTCCGTTCAAGTCAAGCAATCGCACGATGACGTTCGCCAATGGCATCGAGTCACCATCGTGCGTTCCATCGCAATCCTCGCCCGCTGGAGGCAGGTAGACGAACCCACTTATAGAACCCAATGGCAATTCGCCGAAGTTGTATTCAACACCCTGCGAACCGCCAATGAGTGCAATGCCCTCAATGCGATCGCCTGGGTTAATCGCAGTACCGACTCGTGTACCAAGAATCAAACCGGCAGTATCGAGTCCATCCGTGTAAGGAGATGGCTGATCCACTTCAACTACTGTGTATCGCCCTGGCGAAAGATTATCGAATCGGTAGGACCCGTCGGCTTTAGTAGTCGTCGTCAATTCATTTTGCGCCGCGATCGTGTCGACGGGTACTAGGCGCACTCGCACATTCGCAATCCCCGGTTCGCTTGCCCCACGAATTCCATCATCGCTATCATCGCGATAGACAAATCCGCTGATGCTGGCCGGACGTGCCTCAGCAAAATCATAATTGATCGCATGCAGGTCCCCTAAAGGTATCGCGATACCTGTTAACACATCATCCGTAAGCGCAGCACCAACATTTGCACCATCCACGAGGCCCGGGATAGCTCCAACGCTAAAGTATCCGCTTGGCTGGGTCTCCGATACGCGATACGTCCCCGGCATCAAGCCGAGATTTGTGCCAAACGTGTACTGCCCTGCAACGCTGGTTTGCGTGAATAAGCCAGTATCTTCAAATTGCCCACTGGCCGAATTCTGCTTCCACAGTGAAACGCGAACTCCGCTCAAAATGGCCTCGCCAGAGTCCCGGCGAAGATTGAGATTGTCGTCGACAAAGACGGTCCCAGAAATAGAGATCGGCTTGGGAATCTGAATGGTGGACGCCACAGCAGCGGCTGAACGATTGGGGCGACTATCAGGCCCTGTACCATCATCAGGAGGTAGATTCAGTCCGTAGTCATTCGCTGGATCTCCATAATCATTTTCAAAGATGTCCTGCGCTACGATCGTTTCATAGTGCGGCGCAACAAAAGTTGCAGTCAAGATCGAGTCTTGAAACTCTTGTCCGCTAGCGATGACGTCCAACCGACTATTGAACGTTGCCAAGTCGGGCGACATCCGCAAGACTTCATCAACATCTAATGTGAATTCTACGGTATCGCCTGCACGAAAATGCGAAAACGATAGAGTAATCAATGTGCTGCCATCTTCAACGACGCCCGTCACTGTCGCAAGTGGATTCGCTGCATTGATTTTGACAATCTTAAACGGATGCGATCCTTCCTTACCACGTCCACCAGGAAGGGTATCAAAAATCAAATCTCCAATCCCTAGCCCATCACTGTCTTTGTCAGTGGAGATCTTCAGCCCTGTGATTTCCGTGTCAGGGGCTCCCCCGCTGAACGACATCAGAAAGCGATCTGCAAGAGTATCAGATCCCTGATCTTCCGATGTATTAAGATAGTCCGTCTCCAGATAGACGACCCCAACATGAAGCGGGTTGGCAGCCATGAGGTTGCGCGATTCTAGTCTTTCAGCCACGACGGAGCGCCGCAGACCTTTGACGATCGTATCGCGTTTTTCCCGTCTCTTGCGAATGCCAAAATCCCACATCTTGCGCACCTCCGTGTGCGAATATTTGAAACTGCAACCCGTCGAATCCCATTACCTAATTTCTAGGTAAGCGACTCGTTCTTGCATCAGGTTGCGTTGCGACATCGATTTCCGCGACGCGCGCACCACTGACAATTCCACGTAAATCCCAGCGCCGCAAGGTCGTATCGAAACTTCCCGAATAGAGCTCGCCATTGGCTGACACTAAAGTAGCAATAGTACCTGAATGACCTAAAAGCTTTGCGACTAAAGTCCCATTGTCGATGTTGAAGATTCGAATCAAGTTGTCCGAACCTCCAACTGCCAAATGACTCTCTCCCAACATGCAACCAGCAAACAGTTTGCAATTGGCAACTTCGAAGTCTTGTAGAACTCTTCGCAATTCCGTGTCGTAGACGACGGCATGCCCATCTTCGCCCGTGGTAAACAAGCGGTTGGTGTCACCAATAAAGCCGACGTTGCTGATCCGCTTTCGGTGCAATTGCACGTCGCCTAATGTGGAACCGGTTGTTGCTTCATAGAAATGCACATCACCGCTTCGCCCAGCCACCGCTAACATCAATGAATCTGATCGATAGTCAACACTGCGGAGATCGCGGCAAGCGCAATCGAGCTTGGGCCGTGCGTCAGAATCGACGCTCATCAAGAATACTTTAGGTGCAAAGCCAACCGCAGCAATCATTTTTCCGTCGGGTGAAAAGGTCGCACATCGCAAGGCTGGCGCATCCACCAGCCCTTGTTCAGCGGACCAATCGCTATCCCGATGCCAGACGATGAGCTGGCCGTCGTTCCCGGCCGAAACTAACCGCTTGCCATCAGGCGAAAACTCCAGCGAGCGCACCCAATCAACATGCTTGATCAAGGTAGCTTCTACCTTCATTGTCGAGCGCGATAGCAGACGAATGACATGGTCATCTCCGGAGGCCGCAATCCACTCGCCCAATGGGTCGATAGCAAGCGCCGTAATTACGGGTGGATATTGATTGATTCCGACCGGCTCCAAGCGAACCGATACGCTATCATGAGCGAAATCGCTGCTTTTCAACGGTTCACCCATGAAACACGTTGCTATTAGCAATGCATAAATGCACGATAGGCAAAATGTACGGATCATCACATCCTTCCACGGATTCGCGGTTGTTCGTCGGGGGAGGGCCCGCGGCCTGTCTCCGCAGTGAAATCCACAGCGGCAACTCGACTCATCGGTCCTCATTCGGCTCGCTTCTTGCCAACGCATGACAGAAAGTGCCTTGAAACCGTTACATTCCGTTTTTATTCCCCAAGTCGGAAAACTTCACCCTATTTCCTAACCCTACCCATGTAGGCAAAGATGACATCGCGGCAACCATCCCCCCAAATAGCTTTGTCCGAGAGCGAGATCCTCTCAGACATTCGCTTGCAATTTCCGGCTTTGCAACGCCAATGGCAGGACAAGCCACTAGTCTATTTCGACGGTCCGGCAGGCACCCAGGTACCGCTACGGGTAGTGAACGCAATTAGCCAGCACCTGCTTTACCACAACGCAAATCATGCCGGCCAATTCGTAACGAGTTGTGAAAGTGATGAGATCGTTGATGAAGCCCATGTTGCAATGGCCGATTTGTTGAATGCGCACCACCCTGAAGAAATCATCTTCGGGGCCAATATGACGACTCTGACATTTCATTTCTCTCGCGCATTGGCAAACACATGGCGCTCGGGAGACGAAATTATTGTGACCCAACTCGATCATGATGCTAACGTTCGCCCCTGGGTCCTGGCAGCGCGCGATGCTGGCGTGGAAGTACGAAAAATCCCTGTCAACACAAGCGATTGTCGGTTGGATATCGATGCCTATCGAAAACTCCTCAGCACGAAAACTCGGCTGGTAGCAATCGGTTGTGCATCCAACAGCGTCGGTACGATTAATCCCGTTGAGGAAATGATCGCGATGGCTCACGAAGTGGGAGCCGAAGTGTTTTTAGATGCCGTTCACTTTGCACCCCATCGCTTGATCGACGTACAAGCGTGGAATTGCGACTACCTTGCATGCTCCGCTTATAAGTTCTTCGGCCCTCACATTGGAGTATTGTGGGGCCGCGGACGACGCTTGCTCGAACTACAACCTTACAAACTGAATCCAGCGCCCGATGAGTTACCAGGTCGATGGATGACGGGCACCCAAAATTTTGCTTGCCTCGCCGGGACGGGGGCGGCAGTTGATTATCTGGCCGACCTGGGTCGAAACATCTCTCCAGTCGATATCCCCGAACGACGTCCCGCTCTCCAAGCTGCCTTCGATTGGATCGTCCCGTACGAACGCTCCCTCATCAATCGATTGATCGACGGCCTGTCGAATGTCTCCGGCATTCACATTGCTGGATTAACTCCCCAGCACGACTATTCCAATCGAATGCCAACTCTTTCCCTCGTTTCTGACAAGTATCGTTCGATCGATCTTGCTGATGCACTCGGCGATGAAGGAATATGCGCTTGGCATGGAAACTACTATGCGTGGGAGCTAAGTCACGCTTTGAATCGAGAACCTGACGGCATGTTGCGTTTGGGAATGGCCCACTACAACACACCCGATGAAGTCGACCGCGTGGTCGAAACCATCGCACGCCTCAGCAAGTCCTAACGAGCAAGTTAATCAGCAATAGTTGCAGATAGTCGCAGATAGTTGCCTTTCGCTCCGCGAAAGTAGCGTCGATTTTCCGTACGGTCTTCACTACTATTTTCGCTACTTTCGCTACTTTCGCGGAGCGAAAGGCGACTATCTTCGCTACTTTCGCGGAGCGAAAGGCGACTATTTGCGAAAGGCGACTATCAATGCCTAACTTGCGCGACAAACATCAACGACCCGTTCTCCCAACACCTCAAACTTGGGAGTAATTCCCAATCCCGGTGTCTCACTGGCGCGCATTACACCCGCATCGCGTTGTGGTGCTCCATGCGCCGTACTTACCGTTACATAGCTGTTGAAGTCGGTGCTCGTGAAACGATAGGCTTCCGGTGTGCTATGCGCCAAGTGCGCAATGGCGGCGGTAGTAATATCGCCACCCCAGCTATCCTCAAGTGTCATGGCAATTCCCATCGACACACATAAATCGCGTGCCTGCCGAGTCTTGGTTAGCCCTCCCAGCTTACTGATCTTCAAATTAACGACATCCATAGCACCTTCACTATGTGCCCGCATAAGCATATGGATGTCGTCGACATTTTCATCCAAAACGAAGGGGTGGTTCGTATTGCGTCTTACTGCACGACATTCTTCATAGGTCAAACAGGGTTGCTCGATATAGACATCCACATCGCGAACCGCGCGACAAACTCGCACAGCATCATGCTGCGTCCATCCAGTGTTTGCATCAGCGACCAGTCGATCGGTCGGTGCCAACATCTCTCGAACCGCAAAGATTCTCTCAATATCCATATCGGGATCGCCTCCCACTTTCAATTGAAAACGTCGATAACCTTCATCGCGATAACCCTTCACTTTTTTCGCCATCAATTCGGGAGCCTCTTGCGAAATGGCTCGATACAGTTGCACCGAATCACCAAACCGCCCCCCCAACAATACGCAAACGGGTTGCTCAGTAATCTTGCCCAATAGATCCCATAGCGCTATGTCGATGGCAGATTTGACATAGGCGTGCCCTTTCAATGCAGCATCCATTTGCTGATTGACTTTGACAATTTGCTGCGGGTCCATGCCAATCAAATGGGGTGCCAGTTCACGAACGCCCGTCCGCACTCCTTCCGCATACGCAGGGAGATAAAACGGACCCAAAGGACATACTTCACCATAACCAACCAGCCCTTCATCGGTTTCTATCCCGACAATCGTACTGTCGAATACCGAAACCGACTTGCCTCCCGACCATCGATAGCACCCTTCAACCAACGGCAATTCCACGCGGTGAGCAAAAATTCGTTGAATTTTCATCGTTTCAGTTTCATTCCGAGGGTTCAAGGCAAACGTTTGCAGGCAACCAAGTTTCTCTGATGTTAGCGATGTTCACGTGAATGGGTAGAAGGGTAGCAAACAATGGGTGAACATTGCTAACTTGGCGTCGCCGCCCAAGATGCCTTATCCTAGAGCCGATAGTACAAACCCCGCCCCTTTCGCTTCATGTGTTGTTTCGATGACTCTTCGCTTTGGAATTATTGGATGTGGCATGATTGCCAATTTCCATGCCCGCGCACTCCGCGATTGCCCGCTAACCCAACTGGTTGCCTGCTATAGCCGTGATGCAGCGCGCGGCGAAAAATTCGCTTCTGAATATGGGTGCACCCCTTACGCTTCGCTGCAAGCAATGCTGCAAGACCCCAACATTGATGCCGTGTCCATATGCAGCGCCAGCGGTGCTCATCTCAACCCAGCCGTTGAGGCAGCCAAGGCGGGTAAACATGTTATGGTTGAAAAGCCACTTGAAGTGACCGCCGCGCGCTGTGACCAAATCATTGCCGCGTGCCATGATTCAGGCGTACGTCTGGGAGTCACTTTTCAAAGTCGCTTTCATCGCTCTTCCCAGTTGCTGAAAGAAGCCATCCAACAAGGTCGATTCGGACGCATCACACTCGCTGACGCTTACGTCAAGTGGTTCCGTAGTCAAGAATATTACGACAGCGGCGCATGGCGAGGCACTTGGGAGTTAGACGGTGGCGGTGCCCTGATGAATCAAGCGATTCACTCCGTCGATTTGTTGCTATGGCTGATGGGACCAGTGGCGTCCGTCTCCGCTCGCATCGATACTGCGACGCATGAGCGCATTGAAGTAGAAGATGTAGCAGTGGCCACGCTCAAGTTTCGCAGTGGCGCATTAGGGGTGATCGAAGCCACTACCACTGCCTTTCCCGGGGCTCTCAAACGAATTGAAATTTGTGGCAACAAAGGGAGCGTCGTGCTCGAAGAAGAAGACCTAAAACAATGGCAGTTTGCCGACGAACAACCCAGCGACGAACTGATTCGCCAAGAAATGCAGGGACGCACGACCACCGGGGGCGGCGCTGGTGACCCAGCCGCTATAGGTCATCATGGACATTGCCAAGTCTTTCAAGATTTTGCGGAAGCAGTGCGCGAAACTCGCGCACCGTTAATCGACGGCAGCGAAGGAAGACACAGTGTTGAACTGATCGAAGCAATCTACCGCTCAGCCCGCGAAAACCGAACCGTAGATTTGCCTCAACCTTCGTAATCGTCTAAGGTCCATTCAAATTACTACAAGCATCTATTCATTGAATTTTGCTAGTGCCGCAAAGTCGGACTGCAAATGCTTGTAAAGCTGTTGGTAGATCGGGAATAGTTGATCGTAACGCTTGCTGGCCTTCTTATTCGCCGGAGTTGATCCCGCGAGTTGTATGGTTGCTTTGCAAGCCGATTCGATATTTGCATAAGCACCGTCCCCCACCGCCGCCAATAACGCCACGCCGTAGGCTGGTCCCTGTTCGACTTGCAAAGACGAAATTTTCTGACCAAAAATATCGGCCTGCAATTGCCGAAACAATGGGTTCCTGCTGCCACCTCCTGACGCGCGTATCTCTTTCACGGGCACGTCTAAACCCTTGATGATTTCCAGGCTGTCGCGCAGTGCAAACACTACGCCCTCCATGATAGCACGCGTCATTGCGCCACGAGCATGATGCAGCCCCAGCCCTACAAACGTGCCTCGTGCATTCGGGTCCGCATGAGGTGTTCGTTCGCCATTCAAGTACGGCAGAAATAACAGTCCGTCACTCCCTGCGGCTATTGCAGAAGCTTCCTCTGTAACAGACTCATACAACTTTTCTTCAGATATACCAGCAAGCCCCCGCAGAACCGATTCGACCCACCATTGCAGCGAACCACCACTGCTCAAATTCACTCCCATCATGTGCCACTTACCACGAACTGCGTGACAAAATGTGTGCAGCCGTCCCGCATTATCGTACTGCGGCTGATCGGAGTGAACGAACATAACACCCGACGTACCAATCGATGTGCTTAAAATTCCAGACCGAACCACCCCATTTCCGATTGCTCCCGCAGCGCAGTCTCCCGCTCCCCCCACTACCTTACATTCCGTGCTCAGGCCCAAAACTTCAGCGGCTTCTGGGGTCAGATGCCCGGTCACATCTTCTGACTCGTAAACTTCCGGTAACAACTTGGCATCTAAGTCCAATGCCGAAAGAAGCGATTGACTCCATTTGCGTTTGACAACGTCCAACAACAATGTACCGCTAGCATCGCTCACCTCTGTAGCAAAGTCTCCAGTCAAGCGACGTCGGATTTCATCTTTTGGCAACAGCACTTTTGCCAATCGCTTAAAGTTCTTCGGCTCCTTATTTCGCAACCACAAAATCTTCGGAGCTTGAAAACCAGTCAGCGCTGGATTCGCAACCCACTTGATCAGCTTTTTGCGTCCACCAGCCAACGAAGTCAATTCATCACATTCTTTAGCCGTTCGCTGGTCGTTCCAGAGCAAGGCAGGACGAATGACTTGTTGCTTAGCATCCAAAAATACCGAACCATGCATCTGGCCACTCATGCCAATCGCGCGAACGTCCGTTGGCTTCAAAGATGTTTGCTGCATCACCTGCCGGACTGTTGCGATTGTCGCCTGCCACCAGCACTCTGGGTCTTGCTCCGTCCACCCTGGTCGCGGTGTCATCACTGGATACTCGGCAGATGCCTCCGCAAGCACTTTTCCCGCTTGGTCAATCAACAAGGTCTTAGTGCTGCTGGTACCGATATCAATGCCGAGATAATAAGCCATGATAAGAAAATACGCCTAACTCAGGGGTAGGGAGAGTAATGAACCGGGCGTTACTATAGTGCGTACCGAATGGAGATTGAACGGCGTCAAATTGGATTGCACTCTGACATGTCAGCGATCTCTCACTTTGCAAAACATTCCCTTCCATCGAACAAAGCGAAACCTAATCAGGTGTTCAGAATCCAACCAATGAATCGCCAGCTCGGTTTATGCACACTATTGCTATCTGTATTTTTGCTCACTATCGGTTGCCAGCCCAATGCGGACTCCGGCAACAGTAGGGACAAGCAGCAACCTGCAACACCTGCGGTCAGCTCAGTGCCGCTACGAGTTCTATCGAGCGCCAGCGATAGGTTCAATCAGCGCCTCGAAAACGCATGGCGGTCTGTTTCCGACCAGCCACTGAAAATTGAAACCGTTGCTGCTGCTGATTTGCCTAGCAAAGTTACCCAGTCCGACGTGGTGATCTTTCAAAACCAAGAGATGGGCGAACTACAAAAGTCTCCTTTACTGAGTTCGATACCTCTCTCACTTTTGGATTCACCAGCACTGGCAGAAAAAACTCTGCTTACCTCGTTGGTCAACGACACCATGCGGTGGAGCGACGAACGCGTGGCATTGCCTCTAGGCACGATTGTTCCCGCACTTTGCGCCACGCTAGAACTGGCCGAAGCAAACACAGAGAACTGGGAAAACTACGACCAGACCATTCAAAATCTAGCCGTAGGGGAATCTGCAGAACCGCTCGCAGATGGCTGGGCCGGATTCAGTTTTCTTTATCGCGCTTCCTCGCTGACAGGTGGAACCTGGTTGTTTGATCGCCAGAGCTTTTCTCCGGTTCTAAACTCGCCACCTTACCTGCGCGCTCTACAACAATTAGTAGAAGCCAGAAAACGGTACCCAACCGATCGACTGACTCCGGAACAAATTTGGTCGCGACTCAACGCCGGTGAATTAAAGCTGGCGATCGGTTGGCCTGCAGGGCAAATAGAAGATGGGTCAGCCTCTGCAGGAATCAGAATAGAGCCCATGCCCTACGGCAAAGAAGTGTATCTTGATTCTTGGCAAGCAAGGTCGAGCACTCCAGTCGTTTCGTTCGCATCCTCGCGCGGATTAGTTGTTGCACTTTCTGCCTCCTGCCGGCAATCGTCAGCCGCACGCAGCTTGATGAGCTGGATGGTTAGCGCAGACGGCATCAACGCCTTGCGAGGTTCGGATAACGGCGTCTTACCCATTCGCCGAGAAATACTGGAAGCGGAGGACTCCGATAGGGTATTTACAACGACCTCCAACGATCCATTACAGGCCAGCTTTGATGCCCATTTGGTTCGAAACCTAGGAACCGCACAAATACGGCCCTCACTGAGAATACCGGCCGCCTCACAGTACATGGAAATCTTGGATCGCCAAGTAATCGCCGCCTGTGAAGGAGAAATCACAAGTGAAGACGCCCTGCAGCAAGTTGTTACGCAGTGGGAACAACTCACAGAAAAATTGGGACGCCGTGAACAAGCCAACGCTTGGCGACAAGCGCAGGGCATGAGAGAAAGGTAAGTGACTGGACAAACTCGCAAAAGTGTCTTACATTTCCAAACAACACTTCGGGGTCGTAGCTCAGTTGGGAGAGCGCTGCGTTCGCAATGCAGAGGTCGAGGGTTCGACTCCCTTCGGCTCCATAATAGAAAACCCCGCAAAACTCAGGTTTTTCCGGGGTTTTTTCGTTTTCCTTCCCTACCCCTCTTGATGGTCAGCGCGACATCGCTGTGTTGTTTTCGGCCGGTAGTTATTGTGCGTCAATTGGAAAACGGCCGTCTAATTGCCTCCGAATATCGCCCCAAGTTCTTCCATGGTGGCAACAGTTGCACGAGCCATTTGCATACTGCTCCTGAATGATCCTGATCAATCGAGTCGAGGCACTGGGTAGTCGCACTATCGCCCTATTGCAGTTGCCGATCGAAGGCCCCGCTCGGTTCGGCACTCTTTGATCCATGTCTCACTCTCGGCGATCGCCAGGTGATTGGTTCTGCTGGCAAGCTGGATTGATTCTCTTTACAATTCGGCATTGGCTATTCCGTCCAATTTCCGCACATTCTCAAGTTGTTTTGTCCATGTCAACTCACAGCTTCGACAATCGAAACTATGCGGATCCACAACGCCCAGTTAATCGCTCAGCCAAGACAATTTGGATTGTTTTGGGAGCCTTACTTCTAATGGGCATACTCGCCTGTGCTGGTCTTGGGACGGCGATCTTCTTTGTCTTTCAAGCCAGCAAAAGTTCCCAGACGGCATCGTTTGTACCTGACATTACGAAAGACTTTGAAGCCGACGCGAAAGCGTTCAATAGTGCACTCGAACGCAAAATCGCTGAACGAACAGCGGATCCAAGTGCAAGCCAAAGCACAGAGTTCGCTGATGCTGAATCGGAAAAAGAATATAAGTCGAGCCGTGAAGTTGCTGCGGTCCGCGATGAAGTAGTGAAATACGTAGAGTTTCTGAAGAATTCTTCCAACCCGATCGTGTTGGATAATGATGGTTTTCGTGAAACGGTAGAGAAGCGAACGAATATCGATTTCATGCGCAGCCTCAGTCTCAAATTGACCCTCCAGCAAGGAAACCCGGAGGCCGAATCTGAGGGCTATGGGACGTTGCTCGGAGTTGATGTCGATCCAGATCAGATGTCTGCAACGGCTCATTGGCTTTTCTACACAACTGCCAGCCATGCAATGTCGGTTCAGTGGTTCCTAGCCAAGAAGCAGAACCGTTGGGTTGTCTATGATTGGCAACGTCTCGAATATGGCAGACGCTTTTCAGAAGAATTCGCAAACTATTACTCAAATTTATATAAGGATGAGGTGGATGGGTATGATCAAGTGTTGGAAGAGCTTGTAAAAGCCATTGAGCAGACCGACGAGAAAAAGCTCAAACGAATACTCCGTTCAGCCGAGAAGAAGAAAGTTCTCAGCAAAGATTTTGACGAATCTCGACTTCGGCTCAGTTGGACATACATGCAGTCTTACGAGTACCCGGATGCTAAACGAGTCCTGCTTGCTCTCCGTGAACGAAATAAACTCTGGGGTTTTTATCCCACGCTAGCGCATATCGAGCAATCTCTTGGCAATTCCGATGCGCACATTGAAGCCGCTCGACAATTCTCTCGGCTTTCCCCCAACCATCCCATCGCCAGTTCGATGATTGGAAAATACGAAATAGATCACGATGGAACGACCGAGAGCTATCGAAAACTGCTAAATGCTTGGGCGCTATGTCCGAAAGACTATTCCTGTCTACAGGCTCTTGCCAGAGGGTTGCCAGAAAGCCTAGCAGTCGAACTGTTGCAAGTGGCCTGGCGATGCGATTCAACCGGGGAAACACTTGGGACTGCTATCAACCTGCTGGATTACCAAGGGGCATTAACAGATACTCTAGTTGATCAACTCGCCGAATCTCAATTGCTGGAGCAAGCATGGCTCGACTTTTTGCGACTCCGTATTGAGACAAAACTAAACCAGCTCACCGATCGGCTTGATTCTCAGGCTGTGGCAATGCGACGTGCTGCCGATGGATCGCTTAAGGAAACAATTGACGACTGGTACATGACGCGGTGCTTTGAAGATGAACGGTTCGACTCGATTCTGGCGGACGAAGTTATGGCAGGCAAGGTCTTGCAAAGCGTCGCGACAGAACTGGAGTATGACGAATGGTATTCATCCACCAACAAACTAATCGCTGCGTTAGAAAGCGCACCGCCTCATTGCCAAAATCATCCCTTATTTAAAGGAGTATTAGGAGGCTTACTGTCAATGGATGATGATCCGCGAGCCATCGGTTTCTTGGCCGAATATCTGAAAGAAAACAAGGAGCATCTGCAGAAATTGATCGAAGACGAAGCGTCCGAAGACAACTTGTATTTCGCAGATTGGGTTGAGAGCACTCTCGGCATGTCCTTTGCCAAAGCGGGACGCGTTCAAGAAGCGATCGAACTATTTTCAGAAAATACGTCAGTTCTGTCGAATGTTGTCGACGTTGCTCTATCCATTCGCGATGGCGAAAGTCTCAAGAGTCTCCGCAGTGCGCTCGAAAAACTCGATCAACCGTACACCAATCATCTCGTCTCGAAAATCGATGCTTATCAGTCCTATTGGGACGGGGACTTTGAAAAAGGGGATCGCAGTTTTGCCGATGCATGCAAAAATCTGCAAGCTGGCCAAGCAAGCGATGATTCACAGAGCTGGATGGTAACGCAGTTGGCTCGGCTCCGCGGCGAGTTCGCCGTGCGGTCGGGATACTTTGATTTACCCATCGAAAAAGATGAACTTGGTGCGACGGAGTTGATTCAATCCTTACTCGAGGAATGTGGAAGGTTGAATGATTCGAATGGTTTGAACAAGATAGTTTCGCGATTGGAGTCGCTTGAACTCGATAACAAACTGATTGATGTTTCGATAGCCAAAGCGAGATATCAAATTGCAATAGAAGCGGCGAGCGGACGAGATATATGCATCCGGCATCTTGAAGAATTGCTCGAGTTCAAAACGCAAGATATCGACGAGTGGTATTGGGAAACTTATGCAAATCGACTCGTTCGTCTTTATGCAGAAGCTGGCAGGTGGGAAGACTGCGACGCGCTGATTCGCATGATCGAGGGCAAGAAGTTCGATAGCGTGCTGGAGAACCAGCTCCTCGCCTTATTGGCTCGCGATCAACAGGACGAATTCGAATCGCTGTTGTCGACCGCAACTGAATCCGATGTGTCGTCCGCTATGGCTTCACCGGCGATCCGCAAATTATTGAGAGCGAAGCCCGCCCTGCATGAAACTCTGAATCGAATGACACTCGAATTGCCGCGTCAATGGTTTTCAGAAGATATGCGTTACAATTCTGCCACCGTGGGCCTAAGTGCACCGCGCGATATATCGGAAACCGAATTGCAACGGATCGCTGCCGAGCATTTGCCTGGTGCAACGATTTCGATACGCAAATTGCCAGAATTAGACGTCCCCTTATCCAAGAGTGATGACTCGCCGCCAAAACTGAACCGTTGGTTGATCGAATCCAGCGAAGGAGACACGATTTTCCTCGTCGAATCCACTGGATCAAAAAAAGCCGATTCAACAGCACCGCTACCCTTCCGAAATAAACTTGCAACTGTGCAACACTGGATTCAAGTCGTCGTTGCGGAAAGCAAGCGACCTCCGTTTCCATTGCAATGGAATATCGCAAATGACCTCGCCGGGGATGCCATTTCAATTCAATGGGATTATGGCCTCCAAGCCATTTGGTACGAAGAGCCATTCAAGTTTCTAATGGAGGATCCAATGCGAATTCCGGTGACGCCGACTACTCTGACTGACGTGTATTTGAGCGACGACGAGAATGAGGAAGAGCAAAGCGAATCCGCATTTTTAGACTTACATGACACAAAGAACTCGCTCCAGAAAGGCGAGACTGTGGAAGTTGAGTGCAATATCTATTCGTTCGGATTGATCGTGGGGAAATTCCGGGCGAAAGTAATTCAAATCCACAGTAGTACCAATCGCATCGAAGCGGAGTTGTTGGAGGGCATCGACTTTGACCCGCTGTTTCAACCCGGACAGCATATTTGGCTGGAGAGCTATCAAGCGAGAGCAGTCACCGCTGCCGTCCCTGTCCCTACTGCGTTGCAACCATAGTCCCCTTTCGCTCCGCGAAAGTAGCGTCTGTATTTGCGGCGTTTTTCGCTACTTTCGCGGAGCGAAAGGCAACTATCACACGCTCGCCGAATACGTCGATTCGGGAGGATAAAGTGCGAAAAAGGTACCTGACACCTTTTTACTGGATGGGTTCGCTGACGTAGACCTTCATGGCTTTGTAGGAGACTTCCACTTTGCGGTTGCTGGGTGGCGCCGGGCCATCGAGATCGGGATAGATATCCTCGGGGGATACCGCTGCAGTATCTACAAACAGATTCCATTGCATGCCCCGTCCCTGTTCCGGTAAGTGGAATGAAATCGGATGCCCAGTGGAATTGATCAGCAACATTACGTCGCGGCCCATCGACTCCGAATTGGCCGGATGGATTGGGGCCGCCAAGTAGGCAGCCATCGCTAATTCGTGCTGACCCCAGTCCAGCGGATGACCTGCAGGATTGAACCAAGAGAGATCGGCTAACAGGCGTCCGTCGGAGGGCTGCCCCGTCAAAAACGTTTCGCGGCGGACCGTTGGCTGGTCTCTGCGGAAGCGAATTAAAGCTGACACAAAACGAATCATGTCGGCGTTCTTTTCTACTAATCGCCAATCAAACCAACTGATGTCATTGTCTTGGCAATAGGCATTATTGTTGCCCTTTTGCGTTCGACGGCATTCATCCCCACTGACCATCATCGGAACTCCTTGGCTGAGCATCAGCGTAGCCAATAAGTTACGGATCTGACGAGTACGTACTTCGTTGACACCACGTTTTCTTGCAGGGCCTTCGACGCCGTAATTGTCGCTCATGTTATTGTTGTCACCATCGCGACCTTCCTCGCCATTGGCCAGGTTGTGTTTATCACGATAGGACACCAGATCATTCATCGTGAAGCCGTCGTGGGACGTGATGAAGTTGATACTACAGAAGGGGGCTCGGCCCGCGTGCTGATAGAGATCGCTACTTCCTGCCAGACGTGTTGCCAGAGCACCGAGAGTGCCGGAATCGCCTCGCCAAAAGCGACGTATATCATCGCGATAGCGACCGTTCCATTCGGCCCAGCGAAGATCGCCAAACGAACCCACTTGGTACGCACCAGCGGCATCCCATGCTTCGGCGATGATCTTTGTATCGGCCAACATCGGATCTTCTGCGATCAGTTCCACCATGGGCGGATTGGGAACTAGATTCCCGTAACGATCGCGACTCAGAATACTTGCCAAGTCAAATCGGAAGCCATCGATGTGGTAGTTATGAACCCAGTGCCGCAAACAATGGAAGATCATTTCGCGGACGACGGGATGATTTCCATTGAACGTGTTTCCACAACCGCTGTAATTGGCATAGTGCCGACCACCATCTTCAAGAATGTAATAGACTTGATTCTCGAGTCCCTTGAAGCTGAGCGTCGGGCCATGCTCGTTGCCTTCGCAAGTATGATTGAACACGACATCAAGGATCACTTCGATGCCCGCACGGTGCAGTGCCTTGACCATCTCTTTGAATTCTTTGACCTGAGCACCCGGCGTGCGACTATGAGCGTACCCGCGGTGAGGCGCGAAGAACGCCATTGGGTCATAGCCCCAATAGTTTGGACGCTTGGGACGATTTCCCATGATGTCTCGAATGGGGAACTCATGGATCGGCATTAGTTCCACGGCGGTGACACCGAGCGACTGCAGATACGGAATCTTCTCAATCACACCGAGATAGCTTCCGCCGGCATCGACCTTGGCCGTTTTGCTCTTGGTGAATCCACGAACATGCATTTCGTAAATCACCGATTTCGACATTTCGTAGCGTAGGTGCCGATCCCCTTCCCAATCGAAGTCATCGTCATCCACAACAACACATTTTGGCGGACGAATGACACCGTCGGTACTGCGCTGAAAGGTACCCGAGAGGGCTTTTGCATAGGGATCAATTAATCGTGCGGAGGCGTCAAAACGGTGACCCACTGCCGGCTCATAGGGTCCGCTCGCCTGCAAGTGATAGAGTTGCCCCGCAGCTAACCCGGGTACAAAAACGCTCCAGATGTCTCCCCAGCGGTCGGTGTCGCGGTCAAAGTGAATAACTTCCGTGGGTTCGCGATCTGCAACTCGCGAATAGAGCAATAAGCTCATGGAAGTTGCGTTTCGGCTGAATACAGAAAATTGCACTCCGCCCTCTTTGGCAATTGCGCCAAAGGGTAACTGATAGGTGAACTGCAGTTCGGGGTGCGGGTGACGCATAAGCATAGAGGCAGGTCCTTCCAAACACTCGTGAGGATGCTTCCTAGGTAGTTCAATCAATAGGGTGTTCAACAGCGCGAGGCCGTCGACCACAAACCCTACCACCAAGAAAGTGAAATGCAGGTTACGAGCATCAAATCAGACCAGCAATTTTGGTCCTCCCCCTGCTCGATGCATCACCTAGCGAGTTATTGCGGAAAAGACCTCCGATTCAGGTGAGAGAAAGTTGTCCGATTACAAAAGGCGGTCTAGTTACGCAGCGGGTCGCGTACCAAAAGTACTATCAATCTACGGATTTACGGAATCTACCCTGTCCCCCTGATATCAATAGTTCTATTTCGGGTAACATTTGTTTTTGGTCACCATTTTCCCGGAATCCGTCCCTCGTTTCCACCCGCCATGGCCGCCACGTACAAAGACGCTGGAGTCGATCTCGACATATACGCACAGAGCATGGGACGTCTCCCGGCTTTGATGCATCGTACCTTCAGCCCCCGGGTTCTTCCCAGCGATGGTGGGTTTGCCGGTCTGTTTCGGCTCGACTTCGATTCTCCGCTGTTTCGCCGCAATTACCGTGATCCAGTATTGGTTAGCGGTACGGATGGAGTCGGAACAAAATTAAAAATCGCTCAACTTACAGGCCGTCACAACACCGTTGGGATAGACCTAGTCGCCATGTGCGTAAACGACCTGTTATGTACAGGTGCTGAACCTCTGTTCTTCCTCGATTATGTGGCCATGGGAAAAGACCTTCCTGATCGCTTGGAAGAAATTGTTCGTGGCATTAGCGATGGATGTCTACAAGCAGATAGTGCGTTGCTGGGGGGTGAGACGGCCATCATGCCCGATATGTATGGCGCGGATGATTACGATTTGGCAGGATTTGCCGTGGGTGTTGTAGATCGCGCGAAGATGATCGACGGGCGCTCCATCGCTCCGGACGACGTCATTCTAGGCTTGCACAGCACTGGACTTCACTCCAACGGTTTTAGCCTCGTTCGCAAGATCGTTCAGGATGGTGGTTTTCAGTACGACGATTGTGTTGACGAATTGGGGGGACAAAAAGTTGTCGATGTGGTTATGTGTCCCACACAGATGTATGTGAAATCTGTTCGTGCCGTTCAAAGTCACTATCGTGTCAAACAAGTGCTTCACGGCATTGCCCATATTACCGGGGGTGGGTTAATCGAAAACCTAACACGAATCTTGCCTGCGGGAATCACTCCGCGTATCGATTGGTCCTCTTGGGAACGACCTGCAATATTCCAGTGGCTGCAGAAACTGGGTGAAGTAGCCGAAGACGAAATGGGGCGGGTTTTCAATTTGGGTATCGGGATGGTGTTTGTCGTCAATGAATTCTACGCGCCCACGATCTGTGAATTAGTTCGCAAAACCGGAGTCGAATGCCAACCCATTGGACGGATGGAATCGGTGGCGAACATCGACGCCAAGGGATGATTGACAAGCATTGGGTCGGGTCATTCGCGAACTAAATAGGGCCATTAGTCGTAGAACGCCGTTGAGCCCGTCGGCGAAGGCGGTATATTGACCCATTCGTCGATGTCATTGGCATGGCGTCCCATTCCCGATCCATTTTTACTCACGATATCCGTAGATATGAGCGACACCACCGAAGCCCGCAGACCCATGATCGAAGCGATTGGGTTGAGCAAGTTTTACGGGCCGTTTGCGGCGACGCGAGATGTCACCTTCACGGTGAATGAAGGGGAATTGGTAGCTTTTCTTGGTCCCAATGGGGCCGGAAAAAGTACCACGATGAAAATGCTCACCGGCTATATTGCCCCTTCAGAAGGTCAAGCAAGAATTGCTGGGCATGATATGCTGAAGGACCGCATTGCGGGTAGCAAACGTTTGGGTTACCTCCCAGAAAATGGTCCGCTTTATCCCGAAATGACTCCGCTGGGAATGTTGGACTTCTTTGCTGATGCACGTGGACTCTCTGCGGCATATAAGAGAGAACGCATCGAAGCAGTGGTGGAACTGTGCGACCTCTCCACGGTTACCCACAAAGCGATTAGCAAGCTTTCCAAGGGTTTCAAGCAACGAGTCGGCATGGCACAAGCGCTACTCCACGAACCCGACGTCTTGATTCTCGACGAACCAACGGCCGGTTTAGATCCCAATCAGATTCGCGAAGTTCGCCGTACTATGAGACGCTTGAGCGAAACCAAAACAATTCTCCTTAGCACTCACATTCTTCAAGAAGTTGAAGCAATGGCGGATCGCGTGGTCATGATTAATGAGGGGCGTCTCGTTTATTCGGGAACTGTGGAAGGGCTCCGCCACGCCGGCCAAGATTTGGACGAAGCCTTCCATAACCTCACGCGAAGCGACGCAAGTTTGCCCAATTAGTGGTCAACGGTCTTCAGTTTATTCCCACCTCTCGCATTTCATTCCAACGAAGTATCCAGCTATGAGTTTATCGGTTCTCTTTGTGCTGCTTAAATTGCTGGTTGTCGACTTGATATTTTTGCTGATCCTAGCGCTGATCGTAGCATTACTGTCCAGCACCAAACGTGCAGCCTATGCAGTCATGCGGCGAAACTTTGTCGGTTACTTTAGCAATCCAACCGGCTATGTTTTCCTCTGCATTTTCGTTTTTCTTACTTCCCTGGCCGCATTCTGGCCCTATGAGTTCTTCAATCAGAACTTGGCGGTCCTGGACCAACTCAATTACTGGTTCCCTCTGATCATGCTGGTCTTTATCCCAGCGATCACGATGAGCATTTGGGCAGAAGAAAAACGTCAAGGGACTGACGAATTGCTGTTGACGCTGCCCGCCGACGACTTTGATATCGTAATCGGCAAGTACATGGCCGCTTCAGCAATCTTCACCGCTTCCTTGTTGTTTTCACAACTCTCCACGTTTGTAACACTGGCTATTCTGACCCGTGGTGAAGTGGACACCGGCTTGATTTTCACTACTTATCTAGGCTACTGGTTCGTTGGCTTGACGATGATTGCAATCGGCATGGTTGCATCATTCTTGACAGGCAATCTAACGGTCGGCTTTATTCTTGGCTCCCTATTCAATGTGCCTCTTGCATTCGCTTCTTTGGCCAATGCAATTGTTCCTTATGACTGGCTTGCCAAAATACTGCAGAGCTCCGGGCTCAGTCGACCTTTCGATGATTTTGGGCGAGGCGTGGTCAGCCTTTCATCGGTTGCATATTTCTTGCTCGTTGCTGGTGTAGCACTCTACGTTTGCATGGTGCTGATCGGGCGACGGCATTGGACTGGGGGCAAAGATGGAAACACGATGGCCTGGCACTACATAGGTCGCGCTATCGCTTTAATGGTGATCACGGGTGGCGTTGTTACTTTGTTCCGAAATCGTGACTTGGTTCGCTACGATACGACCGAAGGAAAAGTGAGTTCCCTGGCTCCTGCGACCAAGGAACTTATTCGTAACCTTGATCCAAAAGAACCGATCAAGATCGACGCCTTTATCAGCAAAGATATTCCCGAACAATACGCTAAGACTCGTTATGAGCTGGTGAACTTGCTGAAAGAATTTCAAAGCGAAGCCAATAAGAGCAGTCGCAATATCGAAGTGACTCTCCATGAAGATATCGAGCTCTTTTCAGACGAAGCCATGTTGGCAGAAGATCGTTTCCAAATCGTGCCAGTGGAACGATTGGTGCGCGAACGCGGAATCTATCAACAAAAGCGATTGCTGCTCGGAGCCGCGCTCCGCAGCGGCCTGGAAAAAGTCACGATTCCCGTATTCGAATATGGCATTCCCGTTGAATACGAACTCGTTCGCAGTATCGATACTGTGGCCCGCGGGAATCGCAAGCGACTGGGAATCGTCGAAACCGATGCACAATTGACGGTGGGACTTGCCAGCGGTGCACTCTCCAATGACCAAATTGACAAACATCCGCTAGTTCGAGAATTAGAAAAGCAATACGACGTCGAAGCGGTCGATATGGCTTCGCCCGTACTTCCAGGTCAGTACGATGCGCTGCTAGCCGTCCAGCCATCCACTATGGCTCCCGATCGCTTTGATCGTCTGGTCGAGGCCGTAATCGCGGGTATTCCCACCGCGGTTTTCGAAGATCCTTTCCCCTTTCCGTCTCAATGGCAGGGATTGACGCCAACCGGAGATCCCAAAATGGGGCCAGGTGGTTTCATGGGAGGTGGTGCACAACCTAAGGCCGATATTCGTAAGCTCTGGGACGCTCTCGAATTGAACATTCCGGGTGAACCTGGCATGCAGGGAATGTTCGCTCCCAGACTCGTTTGGCAACAATACAATCCCTATCCTAACTTGGCACTGGCGCCCAATGACCTGTGGACCTTCATCGATAACCAAACATCTGTAGAAGGCAATTCGATCAGCGAGGACAACCCAATCACTTCGGGATTGCGACAAGTTCTGATGTTGTATGGGGGCGCAGTGGATGTTGCGGCAAATGCTAAATTATCGCATACGCCTTTGCTGTCCACTGGACTGTTGTCAGGACAAATTGGCTACACGAATATGCGACAGGCTTTGAATATGCCTGACCCGAATGCTTTGCAAAAAGCGGAAGGGGAACCCATGGGGCCGAGCGCGATGGCGATGGCTATTGAAGCCATCCCCGCAGGCACCGCAGAGGCTGACGCTGCCACAGCAAATAGCAGCGCGGGCATAAAGGCTGTGTACGTGGCAGACGTCGATCTCATGTTGCCAATTTTCCTTCAATTGCGAGCCGATCCCAACCAAGTTGAACAAGTTCGTTTCCAGTTTCAAAACGTTACCTTCTTGCTCAATACAATCGATTGGCTCACAGGTGAAATTTCCTTCCTCGAAGTTCGCAAACATGAGCCTCTCTTTAGTTCTTTGCGATTGATCGAGGAAGTAAAAGAACAAGCCAGTGCGAATGAACGGGCTGCTATGAAGAAATTCCAGATGGAGTTTGACGAAGCGATTCGCGAACTCGATGAAGAAAATCAACGTCAATTGACGAGCCTGCAAGACAAGATCACTGAGATCAAGAAAAAGAGCGCGACCGGACAGGTCGATCAATCGGAATTGCAGAGCCGACTACAGGAGTTCCAACTAAAACAAGGAACGCTGAATCAAGCACTGAGCGTCAAACGATCGAAGTTTGAACGCGATATGAACAGCCAAACGCAAGGGATTCGTCGAGAAGCAGATATGGACGTCGTGCGAATTCAAAATACGGTGAAAGCATTAGCCGTTTCGCTCCCTTGCATTCCACCACTATTAGTTGGAATTATCGTGTTCACTTCGCGTCGCCTGCGGGAACGTGACAACATCAGCAAGGCTCGGCTGAAGTAAGCATCAGCATCTGGTGATTTCCTTTACGATTAAAACTTCCCTTTACAGTTAATTAGATACAAGCGATGAACGAAGGCACAAAAACTGGCATTTTCTGGGTAGCTGCGGCTGCCATCGCCGCCATTGCCACTCTGGTCGCCTGGCCCCGCGGTAATGACGACCCCACTGGCAGCCTAATCGGTACGGCGCTACTTGAGAAATTTACCGATCCTCTCGTGGCGACCAATCTAAAAATCGTCACCTTTGACGAGTCTCTTGGTGAACTGGAATCCTTTGAAGTGGCCAAAGATCGCAAGTCGGGTCTTTGGACTATTCCGTCAAGACAAGGATACCCCGCCGATGCTTCCAACCAAATGCAAGCCGCCGGAACGGCTCTCTTGGATTTGAAAATTTTGGATGTCAAAACAGATAAGGCTGAAGAACATTCCGATTACGGCGTAGTACAACCCGATATCGAAAAGTTGCGAGTTGGAGATACGGGAGTCGGGCGTTTGGTTTCGATCCGCAATGAAGCAGGCGATACGCTTGTTTCCTTGATCATTGGAAACAAGGTGAAGGATTTCCCCACTCACCGCTATGTCCGCGTTCCCAATCAAGATCCAGTCTATGAAGTTGAATTGGACGATTCCCCGCTCACCACGGAATTCCGTCAATGGATCGAAGAAGATCTTCTGCAACTTTCAGGCTTCGATATCGGAGCGACCAAGATTCGCAACTACTCCGTTTCCGTCGGTATGACTGCTGAGCGTAGCTTAGCAGTCGACCCAAAACGTAAATATGATGCAAATCTCTCCCTGAACGAATCCAACCAATGGCAACTGGATAGCCTGGTTGTCTATGACGAAACCTCTGTAGGGCAAGCTCGCACCCTTGCGGCAGACGAAACACTGAACTCGGTCAAGCTCAATAAGATGAAGAGCGCACTAGACGATTTGAAAATCGTCGACGTGCTGAGAAAACCAGAAGGTATGAGCGCCGACTTGAAAGCAGATAACGAATTGGTAGGAAACAAAGAGTCCTTCAATTCACTGATCCAGCATGGCTTTTATGCGGCTCTTAACGAAGCAAACGAACGCGAAGTCCTTTCGGCAAACGGTGAAACCATCGTCGACCTGAAGGATGGTGTGCAATATGTCCTTCGTTTCGGCACCATCGCCGGAATAGAGAGCAGTGATGATGCGGCTGATTCTGAAACGACTCCGGAGGCAGCAGAAGATGTCGGCGGCGCAAATCGTTACCTGTTGGTCACCGCGCGAGTTAACGAAGCAATGATTCCGCCCCCCGCAGTTAAGCTAATTCCACAAACTTATGAAGAACTGGAGGCGATGCTCAATCCGCCAGCGGAAGAGCCGGTCGTTCCAGGAGAAATTCAAGAAAACCCCTTAGCTTTGCCAGAGAACGAAAATGTTCCCACAGTGGAACCCACAGTGGAACCAACAGTGGAACCAACCGACGAACCCTCCTCGGAACCTGCTCCTCCTGAGGCAGATGCCACAGACGCGGAAACCACTACAACGACCGATGAACCTGCGGCTGAACCTACCGAAGAATCTACCGATGATGCCGTTTCCGAAGGTACTGGCGAAGTTGAAGCAAGTGGGACTGAGAATGGTGTCGGTGGCGGACAAGATCCTGCTGATGAACCGGCAACGGTTCCTGCGGATGAAACGGCTACGGATGTATCCAATTTAGGTGCTCCCGATAATGCACCGGCAGGCGAAGAACCTCCCGTTGAATTGACGGCCGAAGAGAAACTGGAACGATTGGAAGCCGAGCAAGAAAAGTTGATCAAAGAGAATCAGCGATTGCGAGACGCTTGGAAAGAAAAGATCGATGCAGCGAACGCGCGAGTTCGCGAACTAAACTCTCGTTTTGCCGATTGGTATTACATTGTTCCCAATTCCACCTACAAAGACTTGCAGTTCGGCATCGAGGAATTGATTGCCAAACAAGCCGGCATGGGTAGTGCGCCTCCAGGTGGAGTGAATCCTGCAGATGGACCTGCTTTTCCACAATTTAATTTTGGAAATCCGGGCCAATAGTCCATGGTGTTTTTTCCCTTGCAGCAAGTTATCGACCACATGCGCAGTTGGGCCCTCATAGGCTCTATGCTCTGCGGTATGAACATGACCGCCGCATGGGCCGACGATGATCTTCCCAGTGCGACTGTTGATTTCAACAAAGAATTAACGGTCGCTTCTCATGGTGAATTATTGCCAGGGATGATCCCCTTTGATGAATTCATGAATCAATTCTTGGCCAAACATCAGGTACCTGGCGCGTCCGTGGCGGTCACCTATCAAGGTCGATTAGTTCTCTCGAAGGGATATGGTTTTGCCGACAGTGCCCGCACTCAGCTGGTATCGCCGGAGACGCGATTTCGAATTGCCAGTGTATCGAAGCCACTGACGGCAGTCGCAGTCTTACTCTTAGTTCAGCAGGGACAACTGCGACTAGAAGATCGAGTGATTGATGTCTTGGCTGATCAACCGTACTTTCGTGAGACAGCGATTGTTGATCCGCGTTGGAGCGAAGTCACTATTGATCATCTCTTAAGCCATCGAGGTGGATGGGATAGGGACAAGTCATTCGATCCGATGTTTCGCTCGATTGATTTTGCCAGACAACTAGAAAAGCAGCCTCCCGCATCCGCGACCGATGTAATTCAAGTCATGTTAGCCCATCCCTTGGATCACGCCCCGGGCAGTCAATACGCCTATTCCAATTTTGGATATTGCTTACTGGGTCGAGTCATCGAGGTGAAGTCAGGGCAATCGTACGAGAATTTTGTACGTGAGCAGGTTCTCAAGCCTGTGGGTGTCGAAAACATGAACATTGGGCATACCCTTCCTGAACTTAGGGAGGCTAACGAGTCCTATTATTTTGACACTGGTAGAGGTCGTTCCGTTTTTGCAGATAGTGACGTCGCGGGTGAAGCAGTTCGCGTAGATTCACCCGATGGTGCTTGGTACCTGGAAGCAATGGATTCCCACGGTGGATGGATTGCGAATTCAGCAGCACTGCTTCGCTTTCAAACCAAATTGTCAACGATACTTCAGCCGGAGTGGTTGGAGATTCTTTATGCACGTCCCGTGGAGGAGAAATCCACGGTAGAGGAAGGTCCAGCGTCCGTCTATTATTCACGTGGTTGGCAAAATCGTGTGGTAAGCAATCAACAACTCAACCATTGGCATTCGGGTTCTCTTCCAGGGACGACCTCCTTATTGATAGATCGACACGATGGCGTTGGGTTTGCGGCAATCTTGAATACAAGGCAGAGCACCCAGACAAAGAACTTAGCCGGCGAACTGGACCGCGCCGTGCATCAAGCGGCGGCGACCGTTTTGGAATGGCCGACTGCAGACTTGTTTGACGGAGAATGACCATCTTGGGGGTTATGCCCACTTTTTTCTGGCTGGACTATTGCTTTGGACCTGCATATTGTTGTTTCGAAGCCCGCTAGGATCGCTGCGCTGGACGCGCTGGAAACGTCGCGAGTGTGATAATCGGAACGACTGCATGGGGGTATGGTAGCTCATGCGGGTTGTATGGATTTCCCGTTCATTCGCTGGACAAGTTTTTTTGACCGGGCACTATCTATGAGCTAAGTTCCTGTAGCTTCGGACTCTGTCCAGGCTACGCCGACTGCCTCCCCAGTCGGTTCTCCCTAAGCGCCCGACGGATTTCGCGCATGAAATGCTCCCTCCGCATATTCGTGTTCGCTGCTGCATTGACGGCGGTGTTTCACCCTGGCTTACTCGCTCCTTCGTTTGCAGAACAACCGCAGACTCAGACGGAAACCGGTCCAGCCTCACCTGAGTTAGCCCTACAAGACGGACTAGCCCTGGAAGAAGATCGCCTTTGGGGCGACGCCATTCGCTATTACGAATCGGCGTTGCGCAGTTTTCACGCCCACCCTGAGTTGGCGAAAAGGTTGCTTATTTGTCGATTGCATTACGATGTCCATCGTCGATATGAGGATCACTCGTACGCAACTTCCATTCAAGCCACTCCGTCTCAGCAAGCATTGGACTTATATAGCGAGGTTCTAGGTTATCTAGAAACTCACTATGTGGAGAGTCCCAATTGGCCCCAAGTCCTCCGTTACGGAACCGCCTCCCTGGAAGTGGCTTTAACGGAAAAATCGTTTATCGATTCTCAGCTTGCCGACGTTGCTCCCGAAAAAATAGAGCAATTTCGCCAAACGGTACATCGCTACGTCATTTCGCGTCCTGCCACGACTCGATTCGACCTGCGAGCGACCGCCTCCTACATTTCCGGACTAGCAAGTCAAGAACTGGGGCTATCCAGCACAGCGACGATTATGGAGTACGTGTGTGGAGCAATCAGTACTCTCGATCCCTATTCACGATTCCTCACGAGCAACCAACTTGATGAAACCTTCTCCAATATCGAAGGGAATTTTGTCGGCTTGGGTGTTGAGCTCAAATCGGAACCCGATCGTTTGCGCATTGTGAACGTCATACCGGACGGACCTGCATTCAAAGCTGGAATAGTAGCTGGCGATGCGATTATCGGTGTTGATGGCACGGCTACCGAAAACTCGAACCCGGATGTCGTTGCTGATTTACTGCGAGGCCCTGAGGGAAGTAACGTTGAGGTCCAATTTGTTGGTCGCTCAGGTGCCGCTCAGACGCTGACTATTAAACGGGAGCGAGTGGAAGTTCCTTGTGTGGAAAACATCCAAATCGTGGATCCGAAATCGGGCACTGGCTATTTCCGCCTAACCAGCTTTCAGCGAACCACAACACGTGATGTGGATGATGCGCTGTGGAAATTGCATCGGCAGGGAATGCAAAAATTGATCATTGACTTGCGTGGAAACCCTGGTGGTTTATTGACTGCAGCGGTCGAGATTGCGGATCGGTTTGTTCGTCGCGGTCGCATTGTTACGACGCGTGGTCGCAACACACGAGAGAACTTTGATTATGTTGCTCACGATGTCAACACTTGGAACGTGCCGTTAATTGTGCTTGTCGATGGCGATAGCGCTAGTGCGAGCGAAATTTTTGCTGGCGCTATTCGAGATCAGAATCGTGGCTACTTGGTGGGTCAGCGGACTTATGGCAAAGGGAGCGTGCAAGGAATATTCCGTATGGAATCGGCACGGGCTGGATTGTGCCTCACCACTGCTAAGTTCTTCTCGCCGAATAACACAGCAATTAGCGACCGCGGAGTATCACCACATCTTGAAATCGCACCCACGTACATTGCGGCTCGGCCCACTGAAGATGGACAACTTGCAACGGTTTCTCAGGACGCTATTCTTTCGGCGGCCATTGAGCATGCGGCAGCGGCTCGCCTTAGCCAGCTTCCGTAATCCGCTCGCCATAATTACAACGCCATAATTAAGACAATGGCAACTCAACGAATGCTGACTAATTGATAGCCAGCATTCGTTCCAAGGCGATTAAGCTCCATTGGGCCACTTCTGGGTCCACTTCAATCACATTGACTGGATTGCCGTCGCGAAGATTCTCGAGACTCCAGCAGAGATGTGGTAAATCGATGCGGTACATGGTTGCACACATGCAAACCACGGGGCTGAGGAAGTGAATCTCTTGTTCCGGGTGTTCTTGCTTGAGTCGATTAACCAGATGAAGCTCCGTGCCAATCGCCCACTTAGAACCGGGTGGGCTTTCACGCACGGTTTTAATAATTTTGCCAGTGCTTCCCGACACGTCGGCAATGTCATTCACTTCGCGCGGACATTCTGGATGTACGAGAATTTTGATCCCAGGATGCATTTCTCGGAATTGAGCAACATGTTCTGGGCGAAACATTTGGTGGACACTGCAATGGCCCTTCCAAAGAATCACTCGACTCTCTTGCAGCGCCGCCTCGGTATTGCCCCCTAAGTCCAAAGCATAGGGGTCCCATACCGGCATCTGCTCCACCGGAATCCCCATGCCCAACGCTGTATTGCGACCTAAATGTTGGTCGGGGAAAAAGAAGACTCGTTGGCCTCTTTGAAAGGCCCATTCCAGAACTGCGGCCGCGTTGCTGCTGGTGCATACGACGCCACCATGACGCCCGCAAAATGCCTTGAGGCTGGCCGCAGAATTGATATAGGTGACTGGGATGACTTGTTCGGTGTCAATGACTTCCGACATATCGGCCCATGCCGATTCCACCTGTTGAATTGCGGCCATATCGGCCATCGAGCAGCCTGCGGCCATATCGGGCAGAACGACCGTAACGCGTCTCCCGGAACGCTCAGTGATTTTCTCGGCACGATTTGCCAAGATATCGGCCGTCTCCGCCATAAAGTGAACACCGCAGAAAACGATCGACTCGCACGTCGAGCTGCCAGCAGCCATTTTACTTAATTGGTAACTATCGCCTCGTAAATCACAGTGCGCAATAACTTCGTCTTGCTGATAGTGATGACCCAAAATAAGCAGACGATTGCCCAACTCTTGACGCACAGCCTCGATGCGCTGTTGCAGTTCTTGATTTTCCAGCGTCTTGTAGGGCTTCAACGGATGAAGTGCAGCGGGTTCGGTAACCAGACTCAACGTAGGGCTCCACCAAATAAGGAGGACGACGGGATTTCACTTGGGCAATTCCAGACTTACTCTGATTGTAGGCATTAACCGGCGCATTGATTACTGGCCAACAACTGATTTCTTGTAACCTTTTTACCCAACTTTTGTTACCCGCAAAAACAAACAGGTCGTCGACTCGCAGTTTTCGCAGATCAATCGATCCTGGCACCCGCCATTCTCGCTCCATCGTCCAATCGTAGGTTTTTCCGATGGGCTGGAAGCGCCAGGGGTCGTCTTGTGGAAGTCCGGACTCTGGGAGAGACGCTGCGTAGACCACCGGCTCCCCGCCTAGCTGGAGAACAACTTCCTTGCGGATTGCTACACCAAAAGGCTCGTAGTCCCAGCGAGAACGGTGCGGACGGTAAATGCGTTGACACAGTAATTCGTTTAACGGGCAGGCAGAAAAACAGACAACCGGCCTCGTCCGCTGGCTCAGTGCTGCACTGCGGAGACACATTGTTTGCACGATTTGCTGCAACACTTCCCCAGAGCCATGAGACCACCCATCATCGGCTCCGAGCAAAACTGCGTCGCGCCACGCTTCGCGGGACTGCCATGGATAGGGACCACTTCGACCGCGAGTGCAGTGAACGAGCCATTCGGCTCGACACCCCGATTCAGCCCCACTCCACCAATGGCCTGACTCAGACGGCATTGAGTTCCGAGCAATCGCTTCCACAGGCCCATTTGCGATCGGGTCGTCCGAACGACCGTTCGGAATGACATACCAGCCGGTCGCGCCCAGCTTGACCAACTCTGCCCCAGCGTCATCCGGCTCGTCCCAAATGCCAACGCGAATGGAACTTCGTCCCCGCACAAGCTGATCTTGCAGAAGTCTAAATATTTTTCCCTGCTTGCGAACACGCAATGCAAAAATCTGATCACAAAGTTCCACCAAGCAGGCGTCTTCCTCCCCTTTAGGCACATTTGCGACTTCAATCATTGGTACTCGGAACAACCATGAATCGCGTCTTACCCATGGTTCACTGGCAGTCCCCTTCGCCAATACAATGGCACCTTCAATGGATAAGGCTTGTTGCATCACCTTTTCCAACAGGCGAAACCAACCCTGACGACGCTCCACTGGCCGTCCTAACCGCGAGGAAACCACGCCCAGCCACGTCGATGAATGAATTCCCGAACCGCTGATCCGCCACCCTTTTCGCGCGGCAATGAGTGAATGTTGTGCAGTCCTATCCATAATGTAACGTCCGCCTCTTCAAGGTAGATAGCTAATTGCATGACGCAACAGGTCTGATTATGCCTACCCTAGCACCGGCGATAGATTGCGTTAGTATCGCCTTTCACGAACCTTGATTCAATAACACTAGTCTCCGCAGGTCTTCGGTTGCGAATGGTCGACGAATTTGATCAGTTTGCCGACAAGTATGATGAATCGCTTCAACTGGGACTGGACCTCACGGGTGAAGACAAAGATTTCTATATTTCTCAACGTGTCGCCTGGGTTCGACGTCGCTGGGAACAATGGCCGGACAAGAGAAATTTCGCATCGAGCGATCGTTGTAAAATCCTTGACTTTGGCTGTGGAACTGGAGGTACTTCACCTTATCTACTCAAAACTTTTTCCAGCGCGACAGTTGTAGGAGTCGATACCTCGCTCGAATCGTTGCATCAAGCCCAGCGACTCTATGCCCAAGACAATTGTCACTTTTACGCAACCTCACAGCTTCCACCTCAGCAGAATTTTTCGCTGGTCTATTGCAACGGAGTCTTTCACCATATTGCACCGCATGCGCAGGTGGAAGTCGTTCAATGGATCTATGAGCAAATGCTACCGGGCGGATGGTTTTGCCTTTGGGAAAACAACCCTTGGAATCCAGGCACGCGTTGGGTGATGAACCGCATTCCCTTTGACCGCGACGCCATTATGTTGTCAGCAATTAAAACGCGAAGGCTATTGACTCAATGTCGATTTCAAATCTTAGCAACAGATTATTGTTTCTACTTTCCTCGCTTCCTCGCACCGTTTCGCAGATTCGAGCCATGGTTGTGTAGAATGCCCCTTGGCGGACAGTACTGTGTCATTGCGAGAAAGTCAGGCGACCCTACATGAGCGGGCCACGATTTTCCTTGTTCGTAGGATTGATTCTCGGCTTCGATGTAATTCGTTGGAGTCTGCTGGTTTATTTCAGTGACATTTCGTTAGCAGCGGATGCAGGCCACTATTGGCAACTTGGTCATAGCGTGGCAGATGGCGACTGGTTATTGCGCAAACATGTGATTGCCTATCGAACACCGGGCTATCCCTGGTTTCTAGGTGCAGTGTTATCGTTGTTCCCTGGAGAAAGTCCCCAGGCAATCGCCGTGGTACAGGGGTGTTTATTATCGGCGACCCATGGACTTACCGCTTGCATCGTTCATCAGCTCACTTACAACCGCCGTGCAGTGATTATCTCGTTGTTGCTCAGTGTGGGTTGTATGGCCCGTGCGACATGGATCTGTACGATCCTCACAGAAACACTCTTTACGTTTGCTTTAGTGCTGCATTTGTGGTGCTGTGTTCGTTGGATACTCTGTGAGAAAAATTTTCGATCTCTCTCTGGATGGGCTATCGCTAGTGGATTCACGTATGCCGCTGTTTTACTTGTTCGACCTGTCGCCACCTATATGCTCGGAGTCCATCTAATTGCCTTGCTAGTTGCCGCATTTTGCACTCATCAAGGTTGCGTTCATCAACCATGGGCAAGGGCCACAGCAGGACGCTGGAGTATGTCGATCATTTGGATGTTGGTATTCGCTATTGTTCCCTTGCTACCCTGGCTTGCGCGAAATCAACAGATGTTCGGCCAGGCCAAGATGACCGAATTCGTTGGTCGAAACATTTGGATCGTCACCTATCAAGGTGGCGCCGGCGCGGGTCTGCCGTTGCCCACTTCGTCCGAGAGCAAAGATCTGTTGAAACGTCTATCTCTGCAATCCGGAGTGGACGTAACGCGGACGTGGCAAGTGAGTGGCGCCCTGACGCAATCGGGGCTGGACGATGTCAGAACCGACCAATTAATGCAAAAAGTCGCCTGGCAGTCGATACAACGACAGCCTGGGCATTGGTGCATCATGGCTCTGCGTCGATGGATCAACTTCTATCGCTGTGTCTCGGATCAATTGCCGGTGATCGGATACGCCTGGCTCTCGCATCACTTGTGGTGGTGTAATCTATGGATGCTGTTGGGGACTGCGGCGGTAATGCGCGGTTTGATCCACCCCATGAAGCGTGCTTGGATGATTTGGATGGTAGGGCTAGTACTCTACTTTGGGTTGATCACAGCGCTGGTAGAAATTCCCGACTACCGATATCGCATGATCGCAGAACCTCTATTTGTGATCATGATGGCGCTAGGGATTTCGCCTCGGCATAACAACGGTTTCCAAGCTCACAACGGAACATCGACATTATCGGAAAGCATGGCATGATAGAAACGAATGACGAACCAGATTCATCCTTCGATATTTCCGTTGTTATGCCTTGCCTCAATGAATCCGACACGGTGTCGATCTGCGTAGGCAAGGCGATCGCTGCAATGAAGACGATGGGCGTCCGAGGCGAGGTCATAGTCGCCGATAACGGCAGCCAAGATGACTCACAAGCCATAGCCAAAGCTGCTGGTGCGAGAGTCGTGGAAGTCTCTGCGCCTGGTTACGGCGCCGCTTTGATGGGAGGTATTGCAGCGGCGAAAGCACCCTTTGTCGTCATGGGAGACGCCGACGACAGTTATGACTTTCTAGAAATCGACAAATTCTATCAAGCCCATCGCAACGGAGCAGAATTAGTTCAAGGTTGCCGATTGCCGAGCGGCGGCGGCAAAGTGATGCCGGGAGCAATGCCCTTTTCTCATCGCTGGATTGGCAACCCCGTCTTGTCGTGGATGGTACGCAAAATGTTTCGCATCCCCGTCATTGATGTCTACTGCGGGCTGCGAGGTTTCCGCCGCTCACTCTACGATCGCTTAGACATGCGTTGTACGGGAATGGAGTTCGCGACCGAAATGATCATCAAGTCGGGCCTCAAGCAAGCGGCAATCGTCCAGGTGCCGATCACCCTGCACCCCGATGGTCGCAAACAACATGGACCTCACTTGCAGACGATCCGAGACGGTTGGCGGACTGTGCGGCTATTCATGATTTACAGCCCTAAATGGACCTTTTTCGCGCCGGGCGTTGCAAGCATCCTGATAGGCGTTCTCTTGTATGGGCTTGCATTGCCACAAACGCGTATAGGGGGAATCGCACTCGATGTGCATTCCCTGTTAATCGCGAGCTTGCTGGTGATCGTCGGCTACCAATCGGTTCTCTTCGCAGGGTTGGCTCATGCGTTCGCGGCTCGTGAAGGTATGATTCCTGCCAACCGATGGCTATTAAAGCTCTCATTAGAACGTGGGCTTCTAGCTAGTCTGGTGACCCTGACCCTTGGTTGCTCGCTGATTCTCTCCGTCATTGGCCATTGGGCGCAAGTCCATTTTGGCAGCCTGGATTATCCTCGGACGATGCGGTGGGTCGTCCCTGGAGTCCTCTTGGCAACCGTGGGGATCCAAACTCTGTTCGCCAGTCTCTTCCTAGGTGTTATCCGGATGCACCCGCCGCGACGCTGAATAGGCGAGTTGCATATTTTGCATGCTTTCTCGTACCAGAGTCTCGATGCCCGGATCGTAATCAAAGACTTCCACGCTGACCCAGCCTGAATATTGAATCTTCTGCAGCGCATCAAATACAGGCTGAATATTCAATTCGCCCATCCCGGGGCCCTGCCGATTGGGATCGTTGGCGTGAAAGTGCACCATCCAATCTTGGTGCTCGAAAAGCAGTTGCGGAATGGACTGCGATTCACTGGACATCGCTTTCATATCAAGGTGCAAAGCAATATGAGCATCCCCCACAAGCTCCTGCAACTTTCTTGCTTGAGCCGCTGTGTTCATAAAATTGGTCTCAACGGGTCCGAGCGGTTCCAGGGCCAGAACTACATTGGTTTCCGCCAGCACCGGCAACACACTTTCCAATACCTCAGCCGCATTTGCATAGGCCGACTCTTCGTCTTGTCCCGTTTCGAGATTGCGTTGAAGTGGTGACCCCAGCACCATGAACGCACCTCCCAAATCCGCACACAAGCGAGCAAGTTCGCCCAGATAGTTCGCTGTCTGCAAACGCACTTGCCGATCGGGAGACGTGAGGTGCAAACCTGTCGTCTTGGCCAGCAGCCAATGAAGACCGATCACTTCCAAACCGTGTGCATTCACTTGTTGACGATACTCGGTACGTTGGGCTGCCGTGAAACTTCGAATGTCATCGGCAAGCATAAAGGGTGCTACTTCCCAGCCGCGATAGCCCAACTCGGCTGCCATCTGAAGTGCGCGATCCAGCGGCCAATCACCAAACGTCTCATTACAAATTGCAAATTTCAATCGACTCTATCCTGCTTTAGAAAGTAAAACCTTCGACATGGGAAACTATGCCGAGATCTGATTCACATCCTCATCGCCAGCGTTTTGCTTGATGAAATTCACGATTATCGCATCGTTCCCAAATACTTTGGATGCCATGCCCGCACCCTGCGAATCAAGCTCCATTTGCTGGTCAGTTGTTCAATAAGTTCGTCGAATTTGTGAACCCCAGGATAAGAGGGGTGCTTGAAAAACAAGAAAAAGTCCAATCCGACTGACTCCACAATTCCAATAATGCCTGGATTATTGCCTTTCTGGACTAATAGAAACGCCCAAGCCGGCGATGGCTAGTACCCCAGCAGACATTGAAATGTCCCCTTGGCCTAGTTCAACTCTTGCGCAAGAAGGTTAACATGCGGCCCATACAACAACCTTGGCCAAAACATTGGCTAAAACCCCCTTTTGTTCATTTCCTGTCATCATGGCTGAAGACACCGCAAGAATGAAACCCGAGAGTGGATTCCTCCTAAGACTGCGAACGTGGCGCGATGCCTTCCCGTGGCTCGCCATTGGTGATGCTCTAAAACCTGCGACTTCCGTGCTTCATCTGGCACTGGTCTCATTCGCGGTACTGATTTCCTGGAGCCTGCAAGAACTCCCGACAATTTTCGAGAGCGATGTGGTGCTAGATCCAAGTACCCTTGCCGAGGCTGACCTACCTATCACGTGGTTTGAAGTCTTAATGCGGCCCTGGGGAATCGCAGCCGATTGCGTTGTCGGTCCTGCGCGAACTTTACTGTCGGGTCATCACTCGTTTTTGAAAGCAATATTTCTGATTGTTGAACAAATCATCTTGCTGGGCGTTTGGGCGATCATCGGGGGGCAACTCATTCGTCAGGCCGGACTCGCAATCGCAGGTCGCAGTCCAATGAGTTTGGTAGCCGGTCATCGCTTCGCACTGGGACGAGCACTCTCGGCCTTGGCCACTCCGCTAATTCCAATCATCGTCGTTGTGGCGGTAGCTACCTATTTTGCTTTCGCCGCTGTACTGGGCCGAATCCCAGGGATCGGCATCTTCTTGGAACTCTTATTTCAAACTCTGGGAATACCTCTGGCCTTGATTGCAGGACTCATTGGCTTCGGCGCGTTCTTGGCAATCCCGCTATCATGGAGTGCCATCTTTATCGAAGAAGATGGAAGTTGTTTTGATGGTATCAGTCGTGGATACGAATATGTGCTGCGGCGTCCTTTGCAATTGTTCGCCTATTTATTATTGGCAATGATAACCATCTCGCTACTTTCTCTATTGGCAGCAGGCGTCATTCAAATAGGAACATCGGTTGCAGTTTGGGGAATGTCCTGGGTCGAACGGAATCCTCGTTCCAGCGGGCTCTACTTCACGAACATCCTGAATCATGGAGTGACTGTAGCCATCTTGATTCAGGCCTGGTGTCTGCAGGGCTGGTTGTATTTGTTGTTACGTCGAAGTGCCAATTATCAAGAACTTGAAGATGTCTGGGAAGTTCCCATTGCAAATCCGACGGTGTTACCACCCTTGAACATTGACCGATAATCATTGACCGATAAAAAGAATCAGGGCCCCGCGAAGGGCCCTGATGTTTTGAATTTCATAGAAATATCGAACGGTGTCAGACTAGAAGATACCGCCACCACCAGCTCCGCCGACGCCGCCGCCAGCACCACCGAAACCGCCGCCACCTGCTCCACCAGCGCCGCCCGCTCCGGTCGCACCCGTCACATAATTGAATGTGCTAACATCTCCGATTGCCGAAAAAGTAGGCGCCGGCGTGATTCGGACATAGCGTCGGTCACCGGAGATAACTCCCGTCACCTGCATGAATGCACCTTCAGGGATCGTGGTGATCACGGGCATAAAGCCCACTGCGCCTCGACCGAAGCCATTGTTCCTCGCATAGCGTGCAAGCAACGAATTGCGATAGAAGTCTCGCATGAAATCGGGGTTGTACGAACCGCTCGGAGCGACTCCGCCAACACCCGGCACCAACGGATTACCATCCGCTGGAGCAGCACCGACTTGAGCTAGAATGGCACCATTCATTTCGCTCTGAACTTCACGCAATTGGTCAAGTTGGGCTACCGCCAATTCCTCTTGACGACGCCCATCCTTTACTTCAAAAGTGATCAACGCATCTTTTTCCGTTAGCGGAATCTGCTGCTGAATATATCTTTGCGAAGGACGACCTACGTCGGTCAAGATGCTCACGGTCACGTGGCCGGTGGAGACGTCGCCCCAAATACGGCGAACCAGCATTCGATATTGCCCAGTGAATCCCTGAGGACAAATGTAGGTTTCGACGATTTGACCATCATCGCTGCTACGCCCTGTGCTATAGCCGTCACCCAGCAACACACCACCACCCGCAGACCGTGGATGTTCTAACGAACAAACAGTTCCTGCAGGCTCCTCAACCATGACGTCAATGTCGGCATCACCAGTCCAACGGACCTCCACGATGCAGTCGCGTGCTGTGGCTTGATTGATCGATGCAACAAACGCATCCGCTTTTTCTTGTTTACCATCCTCAATTAACTGAAGGTGCGTCGCACGAGCCAAGAGTCGCACTTCTTCTTCTAGTTTTTCTTGCCCCTTGGGCCATGCTTGGCTCAATACACCAGCACACGCCCAGGCCATGCCGTCTAAATCGTTTAAATCGCGAGCCAATCGCAAGCCAATCAAGTAAGGCTCGGAGGCTAAAGAGTCAAAGCGAGATGCATCGTGGCAAAGCTTCAATGCAGCTTCCAAATTCCCTAGTCGCTCTAAATGACTCGCCACCAGCAACAATTCTTCGGGGCTACTCACAACGTCTGCGGCTGACAACAAAGCCCGTTCAATTTCTTCTTTGTCAGCACCCGTGGCTTCGAGTGCCACCGCGTAACCTTGGTGCATCCAAGGCTGAACGGCTCCGTTGAGCAACGCAGCGGCAATCAGTGCACGAACTTCTTGGTAATATTCGCGGGCTTTGGCATCGTCTTTCGCAGCAACCGCTTGCCCTGCCTTAATGTTCAATTGCCGAACAGTCGTCCGCAAACGAGCATCATGTAACTGAACATCCGCGGAGCTGGCCAATTTCAGGGACTGGAAATATTTCCCCCAAGCTTGATCCACTGATTCTCCCTCGATGGGTACAACACGCACAGGGACATCGGCACGATTCTCAGCGTCAACAGTAACGGACTTCACTGCTTTGGACTTGAGCGAGACATCATCGGGCACAGCAAACATGCCACCCATGCCACCACCACCCATGCCACCGCCCATACCACCCATGCCGCCACCGCCCATACCACCCATGCCGCCGCCGCCCATGCCACCCATGCCACCGCCGCCCATGCCACCCATGCCGCCGCCACCCATCATCCCGCCGCCCATGTTGATGATTGGCACAACTAAATCGCCCACTGGATAGACTTTGGTGACCGCATTCGCAGGATCTTCTGCGTCATCCTTAGTTGTGATCTGCAATACTTCATCCTTGATCATGTAGGTCAAGTCAGCATCGCGGAGCATAATTCGAAGGAAAGATCGTAGGGTCACATTCTTCATATTGACCGTAACGGGCAAGTCACGGGTCAAACCAAGATCTTCTAAGGCACGACCATTGATGATGATCGGAATATCATTATCGACGGCAATAACTCGCAATGCATCTTCCAATGGAATCTGATTGAAATCTTTGGAATACTCATTGTCGAGCGCTTGGTAAATCTTGCGTTCAGACTTGTTATCACCATCGAGCTCAACCGCGCCGTAACGCTGTAATCGACGAATGCTCAGCCGCTGCCAAATTTCGGCGTCGGGATAAACAACTGGCGGTTCATCCACAAAGGGAATCAAAGCCTTTTCATTCAATGCAAGCGCATCCACAAAGGCTCGGTGTCGCAGTTCTCGATAGCGATTATTGCGGCTGACCGACAAGCCGAGATCGCCGTAACCATTGGTATGTTCGCCAATGGTTCGCGGTCCATCCAGGCTTTGAATCACTGGCGTCACTTCGGTAACGGCTTGATCGAATTCTTGGATCGACAACAGGGCATTGAATCGTTCGACGGCCGTTGACAAACGCGCTTCATTCCGCAAATTCTCCTGTAGCAACCGCTCGGTCGCAGCCGCACCAGCAGCTTGCTGCTGTGCCGTCGCCTGATCTTCGTAATAACGAGCTTCAGCGCGACTCGCCGATTGAATGCCAGCTTGGACTTGAGCCAACAATTGTTGACGAATGGATGGATCGAGATCGGGAATGCTCTCTAGACGAGCCAGCAGACCTTTCAACTCGCCCGTTACACTTACCGGGTCTGTTGCCAAACGACGTGTTGCTTCTGCAAGTCGAGCTCGCACTTCTGCACGCCATTGTCCCGATAACTCCGCACGCTCTTGCTCTACACGGTCCAATAGCGCACCCGGTTCGTCATCCCTGATACCACCGAACCGGCCATTGAGAATCGAACCAGCACCGCTGGGCATTACACCAGCATCACTGGGCAATACACCAGCATCACTTCCAGCACCATCTAAGGAGTCTAAGCCCCCAGCAGCCGGCGGAATAACTTCGATTGGATCTTCTACCACTGGAGGTGTCGCTGGATTACCAAAGGGATCATCGCCATCGGTTGCTGGCGCATCGCCGAAGGGATCATCGTCCTGAGTCAGCGAGGTGAGTGTCTTATCTTTCGATACCACTGCCAAAATCGACTTGGCTTCTGGATGATTGGGGTCAATTTCCAGTGCTGACAAGGCTAGAGTGCGAGCACCTTTCGCATTGCCTTGGGCAAGCGCCAAGCGACTCGCACGCACTAGCTCCTCGGCGCGGCCAGCCAACACATGAGCTGCTTCCCGTAGTGCGGCCGACCCAGCGGTTGGCAACATCAAGCCATGATTCGGCTTGGCAGACGCAATCATCGATGGCAAGAATGCAAAATCGGGATGACTCGCTTCGGGTTGAATCTTCCAGTTTAGCGACACGACTTGATCCAGCACTCGGCCTTTCAAAACGACCGAGTCGCCCTTCAATCCCTTCGCTGCATCAATCGTCATCTGACCCAGCAGAACCGAATCGCGATCAATGCGAACTGGAGGAATACGGGTCTCTTGCACCAACTCAAAACCAGCCGGCACCGATACTTCTGTCGGCCACACGGCACTTGTCGATGCGGCCTCAGCCAACATCATGCCAAACTGCTGACCGGAAGATTGACGATTCGCATCACGCACCAGCGTCACGCCGCCGGTTTGATTCGCCAAGGTAGCCAACAAAGCCACGTCCGTGGATACCCCAATCGCCACTGAGTGAACGCTAATCCGATCGGCTTGCAAGCGGTCGACCAGCCCCTCGAAGAAACTCGCATCGCGAATCTTCCCGAGAGATGTACCGTCACCAATGTAGACCACGCTGCGATGTCCAGGGCGAGCTGACAACTGCGCTACTGCTAATTGCAAACCAGCCGCCAAATCAGTGCTGCCCAACGGGAGCCGCGCGCTGAGCTTGCTCAACGCGGCTTTCGCTACGTCGCTCTCAGCTGCTGCAAACCCAATCGACATCATCGACGCTCGCACATCGACTGCGCTTATCGCAACCTGCACATCGCTGTCGAAACCACCAAGCAAACCGGCTACTGCGTCCAGGCTGTCCGTTCGAAACTCACCCGACTGTGTTGCCGAAGTATCGACGATCACCAAGACACTGCGAGGCCCACTGGTCAACTGCTGACGCAATGCATCATCCACTCGCGGCCGCAAACTCAACGCAAAGAAATTCTCTCCGTTAATTGTCTCGTAAACAGCCAGTCGACTCTGAGCCGCTTCTGTTTCAGCAGCGACTAAGTGTTGTGCCGCCATCCAGCTCGGCCCCACGACCGATCCTGAAAATAGGGCTAAGGTCGCTATCACTCGCATCAGGGCTCGGCGACGAGACGCCCGGCTCTTCCCACTACGAGTTACTCGGTTGCTCAGGCCGGCGTTACCACCGTCGCTTGACTTGCTACCGGTAAAGCAAGCGTTTCCGCGTCGCTCTGCCATGCGATTATTCTCCGACTGCTGCTGTCGACAAGTTGAAAATGGGTGAAAAGGCGCCATGCGTCCCTCCTGCAGTTTATTTGGGGTCTCACGCATCCGCTACGAAAATTCTCAGGGAAACCCAACAGGTTCTTTGCGGCAACCGTTCCGCTCCCCTGTCGCAAGTGTTGCAATCCGCAACACCTGTCTTATTTCGCCTGAGCGTAGCGGACCAAAATGGTTCGCTTCGGCGGGCTTACCTGATAATACGCAACTACAGTGCCAATCGAATTGAGATCGAACCGGTCAGAAGCAAACCTACTCGCCACCCCAAAGAGTGAGCACGATGCGTCTGCGACCGCCTCGATCGCGATGCTCGCACAAATAGACTCCCTGCCATGTCCCCAACATCAACCTTCCATCACTCACCGGAATGCTGACACTGCTACCCAGCATCGATGCTTTGACATGCGCCGGCATGTCATCCGGCCCCTCCAGCGTATGCACATAGGGCAAATCGACTGGTACTGCATGATTCATCGCCGTTTCAAAATCGGTTCGCACATCCGGATCTGCGTTCTCATTGATCGTGAGCGATGCGCTGGTGTGCTGAATGAATACATGCAACAGACCAACACGAACCGTTGCCAGTTGCGGTAACGCACCAATCAGCCGCTCTGTGATCAAATGAAATCCACGCTTCATCGACGGTAACTCGACCGTTTGTTGATACCACACCGAAAACTTCCTTACAAAATGACAAACTGAAAGTATCTATTTTTAAAAAAAACAAAAAATATTTTTCAGATCTTAACGTCTATTCCACATGCGACAATCGATACCCATTCACCCCTCGATAACCTTTGCTGCACAGCTCCAACTAAACGGATTGACTCGGTCTCATACACTGCTCCCAAAACTGCCTTAAGGAATAATAAAAAACGTTAAAAGGCATTAACGGCTGACAGCATAGCTATTAAGTGGGCCATCCAAGGATTCCTGCAGCTTGTAAACAATGCCAAAAACAGCCTGAATCGGGACTCAACCCGCAGAGTTTTCCCAGTCAAATTCGCTTCGCTGACCCGCGATGGCGGCAGGTCATTCAACCTATTAGACCATTGTGCTGCATCATTTTTCTTGACCAAGTCGATTCTGCGTGAATAATCTCCTCGTTAGCGGTTTCTTCACGAACGGCTTGGCTATTAAATAATTTGTTTTGCGTATCTCCCAGCGACTTGGCTTATGCCCATTCGCTGTTTCGATTCATAGTTGGCGATAGACGGCCCTGGACGACCCCGTAACACGTTACGAAGTCGCCGCTGTCTATACTGTTTTCCAGTTCTTTGAGGACACTTACACACAATGGACATTTGCAAAAACGTTTTTGAAGCCATTTTACGCTATGGTCACGATGAAGATTTCGTACCACAGGACAAAGATGGCTTCATTGCTACAGACGCTCCCGCTGGCTCTCCGGAGAAGATCGAAGTGCTTCGCCGTCGTGTCGAGTTGGGCGCTCCCCTGTGGCACAACGAAGATCGCATTGATTACTCAGGCTTGACCGGCGCTATTCGCCCCCGCGAGTAATCCCCCCGATTGCGACGATCGTCAAACATTAAAAAAACGCACGGCAGATGCTTATCTGCCGTGCGTTTTTTTGTTGACGTCTCGTTCTGCGGAATTTTAGACGGTGCCCTATTCCATATTGTGCCTGGAAACGGCCTCCATCACTTTTGTATTGCGTTCGACAGCAACAACCGTAGTTCTTTGCCGCATTCCATCTCGCGAGCACGCCACCACGGGTATCACCTGACGACGGTCCGGCAGCTCCATCCGCACAGTAAAAGTGCCGTCGGCACTTAGACGAACAGGTTCGCCGGCCAAAGTTACTGTAGCACCCGGAGCCGTGGAGCCGTAAACGATGAGTTCTGCGTCAACTTCGAAGGGCAAATCACGCTCCCGCCGAAAACTAACATCCGCCCCACCCTGAAAAGACTCACCCTTGGTATCAACCATGGGCCGCTGCAGCCGATCTTCGAACATCTCCCGGAGATCACCCGAACCAGTACCGTTCTCACTGTCGCTTAGCGAGTAAATGCGCTCGTAATCCTCCGCAATATCTTGCCAGTGTCCATCGATGGGATCGCAAGCTCCAGGCTCTGGTGTTTGCACGACATTGCTCTTGCAAACCGTATAAAATCGACCGTGACTCGATTTGTATCCAATCACCACACGAAATCGGGCGGGTGGGTTTTCAACGTCGATGTACCAATTGTTCACCCCACCGTGAATCGGAATATCGCGCACCGTCTTTTCCGCAGCGTTGGCAGACGCACCGTGAGCAACTTCCAGGAGACGCAACACCGGCTCAGCCGTGTGCCAATCCACACCCATCGCCGCACGGGCGCGCTCAATCGTCGCTCTGGCAATTTCCCAAGAGGCTTGCAACCAATAGGAATCACGAACGATTAATACGATTCGATCCTTCACCGCGCGAGGATCGGCTGACTCTCCCTTACCCGCGCCATGGTGATGCACCAACACGCATGCTGACAAATCCTTGCGACTTTCAGCAGCCGCCTGCTGCTTCCTCAATACCTTCACAATGCGGGGCTCGGTAGGCTCCCTCTCAGGCTGCTTTTTAGCCTTGGCCACATTCGCTGAAAGGCTACTCTTAGCCGGGTTCTTGGCAACTTCCACTTTTTGGACAGTCGCGGTGACAGAATTGCGCTTTGCCGCTTTTGCATCAACCTCAGAAACGGTCTCGACCGGTTTTGTAGGCTGTTTAGTAGCTACTGCACGCTTTCGCGCCGTCGGAGCAGGCGTGACCGCCTGCTTCGAACTCTGCGTTTTTCCTGTGGCTTCTTTCACAGTCGGCTTCCGCACCTCGGGCGCTTTCACCACAGGATCCTTCGCAGCCGCGCTTTTTGCAGCCCCAATTTTGGCACTCGAAGTCTTGCCACTGGCAGCGGGTTTACTCGAACCAGCCCCCTTTTTGGCGACAGCCGGCTTTCTCGGAGTCTGCCTCTGCGCTTTGCGAATCGCCTCAATCAGCTCCTCTTTTTTCATCGAGTGCCAACCGGTTACGCCAATTTGCCGAGCCGTGTCCGCCAAGTCACGTCGCGTCTGTGTCTTTAGATCAGCCGTAGTAATCAAGTGGACGCCCCTTCGGTTCTGGCAGGTCACACAGCAACGAGAAGAAATTCCCGTCACCGCTGGATAAATCTTTCGCTCTCCCCTCCTTGTCTAACTTCGCCGCCGCCGCCGCCCCGTCGAATGAGGCCATAGGACTTGGCACTGGTCCTCCTGACTGGCACCTCATTGTGCTTCAAAACTAATATTTTTTCCAGTGCTGCACTACAGAATTGTAACCAAGCCAATCCCCAAGGGAGCAGGAATTTCCCTTGAGGGCCACTTTTGTGCTCTTAACGTCTCCATTGACCCTGAAATGATCAAAGGAACACTTGACGACAAATCTTTCGCAACAGTCCTATTTTGACGCCACCAAGCGAACTTCGCTCTGCCAAAGAGACAACAGGGAGTGGTTGGTCACACTGCCTGGGTCGCGAAGCTGCACCAGAAACAGGATGCTGCCTTGTCAAAAAACTGCGGCAAGCAGTCGCATCGCATCCCCACCCTGAAACAGTTGATTACAATCCGCTCACTTGAAGAGATGGAATAGTTCTCGACGACACGTGTGACTCTCGAATGGGTTGAGAGGGATAGGTGTCAAAGCGTTTGCTCCGCTGCGGACCTTTGCTTGCTTGTCACGTGTTGACATGGCTGGGCGACCGCCTTAGCTTACCGCCTTCACGAACTATTCCTGACATTCTTGACGAGTCCCAATAACCCATGGCAAGCCCTCCCGAATCCATGGGACCGATGCGGTTTATTGGGGCAGGGCTGGAGTTTGCGGGGACAGTGCTCGGTTGTATGTTGGTCGGCCATTTTGTCGATCGTTACACCGGAACTGAAACTCCTTGGGGCTTGATTGCCGGGTCCCTCGTGGGTCTTGCTGGAGGATTGTTCAACTTGATTCGTCTCGCCAACCAACTCAATCGATGATTGACACGACGTATTCTCGAGATTCAGCCGACAACGCCAGCATGATGCCTGGCGCCAACTGCTGTCGCATGCGTTCTGTGGCATTGCTTTTTCTGCCAGTTGCTGTGTGGTTAGCAGGCAGCGTGGTAGGAGTTTGCATGGCTTCCAATGATTGGCTGTCTTGGCCGATCACTGTTGATTTTGTTTCTTTGGGACTTTTAATCGCTGTGGCAACTATGCTGAGCAACTTTCCGCTCGCCTTGTTGACCGAAGGCGATTTAGCAAAATTGCCGGCTTCGCTTCTGTTTTCGCTTGCGCTGCGTGGCGGCTTAACAGTCAGCGGAATTTTGCTGCTAGTTAAGCTGGAATGGATTTCAAAGGATGTGGCTTTAGGTGCGACATTGGTTTGGTATGTCGGCTTGCTGGTGATTGAATTGACAGCGACAGTTCGGCATCTGAACCGTCTCTTTGCCAGTCCGCAAGCCTGTTCAAGTGAAACGATCCAATGATAGGGAATACAATGCTTTGGGCTTCTGCCAGTCCTGTTGAACACGTATTGCCTCATGCGATGCACGAAGCGCCGCTGTTTCGTTTGCCGGTTGCCGGCCGCGGAACGGACTTGCCTATGATTGGCATCTACGATGGCTATTACGATTTCTATATTACCAACCATATGGTGATGACGGCGGTCGCTGGTTTTGTCACTGTGATGGTGTTTTGGTTGCTGTCCCGCAAGCTTCGCCCCACGGCCGATGGTCGTATTGAATTCACTGGCCGCGGTCGCCTGACGCAGCTATTCGAGACGATGTGCGTCTTTATTCGTGATGAGGTAGCTCGTCCGAATTTGGGTCACCTGACCGACAAGTATATCCCCTACATTTGGACGATTTTCTTTTTCATTTTGTTTGCCAACCTGCTCGGTCTGCTTCCCATTGGCTATGTGCTTCACTTGGTGACAGGTGACTCGCATTTAGAGCATTGGGGAGGGACGGCTACGAGCAGTCTTTCTCTCAATATTGTGCTAGCTGTTGCGTCCTTTATTGCCATTGTTGGCATCGGTATTCGCGAAGCGGGCGCAGGTCACTTCTTTGGTCACTTCAATCCAGTCGGCTGGAATCATCCCTTTCCCGACAAGCTGATGATGCTCCCCATCGGTGCCATGTTGTTTGTGCTCGAGTGGATGGGCTTGCTTATCAAGTGTACTGTTTTGGCGATGCGGCTTTTCGGCACGATGATGGCGGGTCACTTAGTAATCGCCGCCTTTGTGATGCTCATTTTCGCTGCCAGCGAAGTGGGCGTGTCTCTCGGCTATGGAGTTGGTATCGCTGTGGTCCTCGGTGGCACGGCGCTAACTTTGCTTGAATTGTTTATCTGCTTTTTGCAAGCCTTCATTTTTACATTCCTTACCGTGTTGTTCATTTCGTCGGCCGCAGTGCATGAACATGACGAACATGAACACGATCATGAGGATATGATGGATGACGCATCGCAGATGGATATGGATAAATTGATTCGGCCCGAGTCTTTAGCTCATTCGCCAGCCTAGCTGGTCGTCTTGTAAAATAGATGAGTCGACAAGGTGCCGGCTCTGTAAAGTGCTTTTGTTTTGAAACTACCCTTTCGGTTGATGTATCTAGGAGCTTCTTGAAGATGTTTGAATTTGCAATGTTGTTGGCTCAGACCGCCGATGCCAATCTGTACAAGCTGGGCGTTGGAATTGGAATGGGCTTGATCATCCTCGGCGCTAGTCTTGGTATTGGTCGGATAGGTGGCAGCGCTGTGGAAGCCATTGCACGTCAACCTGAAGCAGGCGGTCGGATCGGCACCAACATGTTGATCGCTGCTGCACTGATCGAAGGTGTGACCGTGATCGCGTTGATTCTCGCTTACATTCTGTAGTCAACTGTCCCTATTGTCGCGCTGGCCCAAGGGTCCTTTGATGAATGCTCGATTCCCCAACTTCGCTCCACTACGGTCTTTTGTGGCACGATCGTGCTGGCCACTATTTTCTGTGGCTCTGCTATCGATATCCATGATGGCCCTTAGCGGCGTTGCACAAGCAGCTCCACTTGTCCTAGACACTCCAGAAGCAACCGCTGCCGATGGATCGCCTGACCATGTGGATGCGAAGACAGATCATGATCATGCCGGACCACCACCACCAGGCTTGCTCAGCATCAATCCTGGAGCGGCGATCTGGAACTTACTGATTTTCCTTCTAGTGCTGTTTGTGCTCGGGATGTTTGTTTGGCCGCAAATCCTTAACGGCCTGCAGGCTCGCGAAGATAAGATGCGAGCCGATGTGCAAGGTGCAGAGCAAGCAAACCGTCAAGCGCAAGCCACTTTGGCGGATTACCAACGGCAATTGAATGAGGCGCAAGCTCAAGTTCAAGCAATGTTCTCCGAAGCTCGCCGGGATGCAGAAACTGTTGGTACAAAGATTGTTGAAGAAGCAAAAGCAGACGCCGAACGTCAACGCGTTCGCGCACTTGCAGACATTGAAGCTGCGAAAACGACAGCCGTGGCCGAGTTGGCAAACCAAACTTCTGATTTGGCGATGGCCCTGGCAAGACAAGTCGTTGGTCGTGAACTCAATGCCAATGATCATGCGGAGCTGATTCGTCAGTCGCTTGATCGGTTGCCTAGCAACAATTAATACGTTTTTGTCGATTTATCCTCTTCGCTCATTTTCATTGACGAGTGCCCCACGTGGACCAAAACGTCCGACATGAAACGGTGTTTGACACCGGCGCTGAACATCTAGGTCGCGTTTACGCAGAAGCTTTATTGGCTGCTGCCTCGCGCTCCGGTGTTGCCGATTTGGTCGTCGATCAATTGCAAGCCATCATCACTGATGTATTGCAAGCGCATCCCTCCTTGGCTGCCGCATTGGCATCACCTCGTGTGGATGCGTCCGAAAAGAAGCGAATCATCGATAGACTGTTTACCAATCAGCTCGATTCCACCTTGCTGCGATTTTTGAAAGTCGTTGCCGATCGTGGACGACTCGGATATCTCCGCAATATCGCCTCTTCGGCTCGCTCACTGCGCGACGAAGCGCTCGGTCGCGCAGTTGCGGAAGTTCGCTCTGCCGTGCCACTCACAGACGAATTGCGCAGCTCCATCTCACAACGTTTGTCCGCTTCACTTGGCAAACAGGTAGTGCTGCGTGAGAAAGTAGATACCGCGCTGATCGGTGGTCTGGTTATCCGCGTTGGAGACACGGTGTACGATTCGAGTGTCTCGGGTCGGCTCGCCACGATGGCTAAAAAGACAAGACACACGTTCGCTAGAAAAATGCTGGAGAACGCAGGAAGATTTTCCAGTGGCCCCGCTACGCCGATCAATTGACCGTTGCTTGTCGGCAAATTGCGACACTTATATCACAACCTCATAAATTACCCACGATCCATAACGTACCTACCGATCACCCGATTTGGCTCCGACTCGCGTCGCACCATTACCCTCAGTGATCGCTATTTCAGGAATTCAGACGGATGAAGTTCAACTCCGACGAAATCGCATCGGTCCTGCAAGCAGAGATCGAAAACTTCGAAAACAAGATTGATGTCCGCGAAGTCGGTACCGTTCTCGAGGTCGGCGACGGTATTGCCCGCGTCTATGGCCTCTCGGGGGTAATGGCAGGGGAAATGGTCGAGTTTCCTAATGGCTCGACCGGTCTGGCCTTCAACTTGGAAGAGAATAGCGTCGGGGTAATCATCCTCGGCGACTTCCTCACCATTCAAGAAGGTGATGAAGTTCGCGCTACAGGTTCACTCTTGAGCGTGCCGGTCGGGGATGCAGTCATTGGACGCGTGCTCGATCCGCTGGGAAACCCACTCGATGGCAAGGGCCCCATTCAAACCGAGTTGACCCGCCCCGTCGAAGTGATCGCGACAGGTGTGGCTGAGCGACAACCGGTGAAAGAGCCAATGCAAACCGGGATCAAGGCTGTCGATGCCATGACCCCAATCGGTCGCGGTCAACGCGAATTGATCATTGGTGACCGTAAGACTGGCAAGACGGCGATTGCCATCGACGCGATCCTCAACCAAAAGCACACTGGCGTAAAGTGCTTCTATATCGCGATCGGCCAAAAAGATTCAGCGGTGGCTGCAGTCGTTGATGTGCTACAGCGCTACGGCGCCATGGAATACACCACGGTGATCGCGGCCGGCGCCAGCGCTCCCGCTCCTCTCCAATACATCGCTCCCTACGCGGGAACAGCGATGGCCGAACATTTTATGTATCAAGGAGGCCATGCGTTGGTTGTCTATGACGATTTGTCAAAGCAAGCAACCGCCTATCGTCAAATGAGCTTGCTGATGCGTCGACCTCCAGGCCGCGAAGCCTACCCAGGCGACGTGTTCTACTGTCACAGCCGCTTGCTCGAACGATCGGCTAAACTCTCCGCTGCACTGGGCGGCGGTTCGATTACCAGCCTGCCAATCATTGAAACCTTAGAAGGGGAAGTCTCGGCATACATCCCTACCAACGTGATCTCGATCACCGATGGACAGATCTATTTGCAACCTGACTTGTTCTTCGCTGGTATTCGTCCGGCAATGAACGCGGGAATTTCCGTATCCCGCGTGGGTGGTGCAGCTCAGATCAAAGCGATGAAGAAAGTCGCCGGCGGTCTCCGTCTCGACTTGGCAGCTTTTCGGGCCCTCGAAGCTTTCGCCCAGTTAGGTACCGACTTGGATGCAGATACCCAACGTCAACTCGACCGCGGTTATCGGATGGTTGAATTGCTCAAACAACCCCAGTACCGACCACTTCCTGCGTCAGAACAAGTCCTCAGTATTTATGCTGGCACCAAGGGCTACCTCGATAAGATTCCCGTCCTCGACGTACAACGCTGGGAATCAGAGTTCCTGGAATTTGTACGCGGGAAACACGCTGCACTGATTGAGACGATTACCTCATCGGGCGATCTTAGCTCTGAATCAGAAGATAAACTAAAGTCCATCATTCTCGATTTCAATAAAGGCTTCCGCGCGACCGGCTCTTAACCGACGCATTGTTTTGCGTATGCCAAGCTATTCCGTTTTGCAACGAATAATCGTTCCAGTATCACCCGAAGAGGTCGTACCACTACACAGCGTTAAATATCCGTTACCTAAATGAGCGAAATCGCGATCATGAGCAATCCAACTCCCTTCGAACCCAACAAGCCTTACCGGACTCCATCAACCCCTGAGGGTGATGTGAGTATGGCAGGAACCTATTCGGAAGAAGAAAAAAATTGGTCACTGATTGCCCATCTGTCTCCATTGGCCGGATATGTCGTACCGGTGCCTTTTTTTAATATTATCGCACCTGCAATTGTTTGGTTCCTTAAAAAGGACACCTTGCCCATGGTGGATAACCAGGGAAAAGAGGCAATCAATTTTCAGATCACCCTCTTCCTGGCATTCATCGTGTGCGTTCCGCTTGTGTTTGTGTTTATTGGCATCGTTTTGCTTCCGTTACTGGTCGTATACGGCATTGTGATGTCAGTTTTGGCTGCAAAAGCTTCCCAAGAAGGTCGCTTGTACCGCTATCCATATACGCTTCGTTTGATCTGATTCCGTTTTACAGTCGTTCTCACTGACCCTTTCAAAGATTCATGGCCAACGCACGTAGCCTCGACAAACGACGCAAGTCCATTCGCAATATTCGCAAGATTACGCGAACTATGGAGTTGATTGCGACGGCACGATACCGCAAAGCAATGGATCGTGCGTCGGCGGCAACTGCTTACACAGAGCGCATCACAAAGATTGTTGCTCGCCTTTCTGCAGCGGGTGCTGAAGTCAAACACCCGCTGCTCGAGACGCGCGAAGAAACCAACGCAGTAACTTTATTAGTGCTAACCAGCAACCGAGGCTTGTGCGGTGGGTATAACGGCTCAGTCCTCCGTTTGGCAAATCCACGTCTCCAAGAGTTGCAGAGATCCATTCCCAAAGTGTATCTCGAAGTGAGCGGAAAACGGGGCATTGGTTCCTTTAAGTTCCGTGGTATCGGCGTAGATGCTGGATACCTGCAATTTGAAGATCAACCCGCTTACGCCGAAGTTGAAAAGATCGCCGATCATTTCCTGGAGCAATTCGTAACGGGCAAGATCGACCGACTCGATGTCGCCTATACACGCTTTGTCAGCACCAGTAAGCAAGTCGCGGTCATCGAGACTTTGCTTCCTCTTGGTTCCATTTCAACCGGCTCCGTTTCCGATCCAAGTGAGTCGGAAAATGTGGAATACGAGTTTCTCCCCTCCGCAGAGAGCGTTCTGGAAGAAGTTGTACCGACGAGCTTTAAGATCCGCTTGTTTAAGTGTTTCCTGGATGCCGCGGTGAGCGAACAAGTCGCCCGGATGGTCGCCATGAAGAGTGCGACGGAAAACGCTGGCGACATCATCAAGCAACTGTCAATGACCTATAACCGCGCTCGACAATCACAAATCACTGGCGAAATTATGGAAATCATCGGTGGTGTTGAAGCACTTGCTAACTAACGCTTGGTGCCAAGACGTATCTGGATTCCCAGCCAATTGACCATGCCAATTGACCATGCCAAACAAATCGTTTACTGCTCCGCAGTAATATCTCATAAACTGTTAACACTTTATTGCCTTTCTCAGCGAGTATCGTGAATATGTCCATCGCCACCACGCCTGCGGTCGGTCGCGTCACTCAGGTGATCGGTTCGACGTTTGATGCCGAATTCCCCGAGACTCAACTTCCGGCAATCTATAACGCCGTCAAGGTTCAAGGACAACACAAAGGGGTCAACCTCGATCTCACCGGAGAAGTGCAACAGCACCTCGGCGGCGGACGAGTTCGAGTTATTGCCTTGGGCAGCACCGAGGGCATGATGCGAGGTATGGCCGTTCAAGATACTGGTTCTCCAGTCACGGTTCCCGTTGGCCGCGAAGCATTGGGACGAGTCTTCAATGTTCTCGGTCAACCGATCGATCAACGTGGTCCAATCAATGCAGAAGCCTATTGGCCCATTCACCGCCAAGCGCCTGCTCTGAAGGACCTGTCCACCAATACCGAAGTCTTCGAGACCGGTATCAAAGTGGTTGACTTGCTCACTCCGTTTGTGCGTGGTGGTAAAGCCGGTTTGTTCGGTGGTGCGGGGCTAGGTAAGACCGTTATTCTTACGGAACTTATCGCTCGTATTGCCAGCAGTCACGGCGGTTACTCGGTCTTCGCCGGTGTGGGCGAACGAACCCGTGAAGGAACCGACCTTTGGCTGGAAATGCAAGAAACGGAAATTGGTAAGACCGGCCGCAAAGTTATCGAACAAACCTGTATGGTGTTCGGCCAAATGAACGAGCCACCAGGCTCGCGTCTCCGAGTCGCACTCTCTGCACTTACCATGGCTGAATATTTCCGCGACACCACCGGCGCTGATACATTACTCTTCGTGGACAATATCTTCCGCTTCTCGCAAGCTGGTAGCGAAGTATCCGCACTGCTCGGACGTATGCCGTCCGCAGTGGGTTACCAACCTACACTGGCAACCGAAATGGGTGCGTTGCAAGAACGCATCACTTCGACGAAGCAAGGGGCTATTACATCCGTGCAAGCTGTTTATGTGCCCGCCGATGATCCGACGGACCCCGCACCTGCGACAGCTTTCGGACAATTGGATGCGTTCATTTATCTTGAGCGTTCGATTTCCGAAAAGGGTATTTACCCAGCAATCGACCCACTTGCATCCAACTCGCGCATCCTCGATCCGCAATACGTCGGTGATCGACACTATGCGATCGCTCGTCGCGTGCAAAAGATTCTTCAGCGCTACCGAGAATTGCAAGACATTATTGCCATTCTTGGTGTGGATGAATTGAGCGAAGAAGATAAGTTGATCGTACACCGTGCTCGTCGTATCGAACGCTTCCTCTCGCAACCATTCTTGGTCGCCGAAGTCTTTACAGGCAAACAAGGGGAATTGACCTCGCTGGCTGATACCATTCGCAGCTTTGAAGAAATCTGCGATGGCAAATGGGATCACCTTCCCGAACGCGCCTTCATGTATGTTGGTGTGATCGAGCAAGCGGAAGCTCAAGCCAAGAAGATGGCCCAGGAGGGCAACTAACTATGGCAATTCGCTGCGTTGTCGTGACTCCCGAAAGAACCGAACTCGATCGCGAAGCGTCTTTTGTGACGTTGCCGATGTATGACGGTGAATTGGGAGTAGGTAATGGACGTGCCGCACTCATCGGCCGTTTGGGCTTCGGACTACTTAAGCTTCAGACCGAATCCGGAACGCAGCGTTTGTTCGTTGACGGTGGTTTCGCCCAAGTCGAGAATAACGTTGTGTCGGTGCTAACGGGTCGTGTGACTGCGGTGGACAAACTCAACGAAGCTGATGCCAGAGCCTCTCTGGAAAAGGCCCTTGCCTTACCAGCAACCTCGAAAGAACTTGCTCAAATCCGTGATACCGCCATCATGCGGGCTCGTGGCCAACTGCGAGTTGTCCAAAACGCTTCCTGATGCAGAGCCTTTCCAAAGATAACTTGCCTAGTCATCTTTGGTTGCTCGCCTTGGCAGCGTTTGGTGGCATACTGATAACTTTTGGCTCAACGCTGGTCGGCATGGACCGCCTGGCGTTTCGCGATATCAGTCACTTCTATTACCCTCTTTGGGTTTACCTGCAACAACTTTCTGCTGTCCGCTGGTTTCCCCTGTGGAACCCATTGGACGGTTTTGGAGTTCCCATTGCAGGCGAGACAACCACCGCGATCTTCTATCCGCTTCGCGTTGTCTTTTTTCTAATCCCCAATACGAATATCGCGGCATCCGTTTTCGTTTTGTTGCATCTGCTTATTGCCGGCTTAGGCACACGAAAATTATCTCTCGTTGCAGGCACAAGTCCTTTTGCTGCATCACTCGCCGGAATTACTTTCGCCGCGTCTGGCCCGGTCTTTTTTCTCTATACCAATCCACCGTTCCTATGTGGTGCTGCGTGGCTCCCTTGGCTCGTTCTCACTTACTTTCGCTTGTGCCAGCAAACGCGATGGCCAACGATATTCTCCGCATCGCTTCCCACTGCCTTGACTATCTTGGCAGGCGATCCACAGGTTGTCATTCACTGTTTGCTCATCGTCTGTAGCACTGTCGCCTTTCTTGTCCTCAAACGGCAACTAGTTGCCCATTTCCAATACAAAAAATCCAATCAGCAATGGATTGGAGAAGTGGATTCCCCTTTGCGAATCCTTTTGCGATTGGGCATGAGTTTATTTATCGCGGCGGCAATCGCCGCGCCGCAACTTGCTGCCAGTTTGGAATGGTCCCGCTACAGTTGGCGCCAAGCGACACATCCTAAATCAATCATCGAGCAATGGTTGCCCAAGGGACCAACAAACGAAAATCGTAATGTCCTGATCAACGAACTGAAGCAACCTTGGCTAGGACATGAACGCGACATCTACCAGTTCAGCATTGCCCCTTGGCACATCTTCGAATTCGTAACTCCGTTGATCTCTGGAACAACGTTTCCACAAAACACTCGCATGACAAACGCGATCCCCGGCGAAACGCGCATGTGGTATCCGACTCTCTATTGCGGCCTACTTACGCTCTCGATGTTCGCTGTGGGTTTTTTGCCCCGCACTCAACGAACTCGTTGGTTTTGGCTTGCTCTTCTGTCCTTCGCGTTCGCCTTAGGCGATTTTGGAATCTACAGTTGGCTGGTAAATCTCGTACCCGGATATAGTCAGTTTCGTTATCCGGCAAAATGGATGCCTATGGTTGCTTTGTGCATGATCGTATTCAGTGCTCAAGCTTTTTCGCATCGACATCAATACTTCGTGTTCATCAAGCAATGGTATCTCATAGTTCAAGCAATCTGCCTATTCGGACTGGTAGCTAGTTACCTGCCTGGCTTCGAGCAATTCATTGGCAAAACGGTTGCTGAACGCATTCCTCCCGACCGATTTTCGGGACCTTTTGCACCCGACGCCGCGCTAAATCAACTGCGATTGTCTCTAGGCTTTACAACCATTCTCGCCTTTCTCCAATCGCAATGGTTTTGCCGCGACAATCGTGGCCCCCTTTCTTCTAATCGAATCCAGCACCTCTTCGCAGCACTGGGAGCTTGTTCGATGTGCATCGATCCCATGGTCGTTGCCAACTGGCAATTGCATACTGTTTCTGCAATCGCGCCAACGATCCAGCAATCCATGTCGCAGTTCCCGAAACGCTACTTGCGTCAATCCAATTCCGACCTTTGGCCTGCGGAATGGCAGGAAAGTTCTGATCCCCAGCGATGGGAGGATGTCGAACGAGTAACCTACAAACAGCACTTTATGCGCTGGCATATTCACGATCAATTCAATGTCGTCAACAGTCCCATTGCCATTCACTCGCTCGACAGTGAGTGGTTGTGGATTCTTTACAAAGAAAAACAACGCTCGCTTTCAACTTCACAGCAGCAACATCTGCAACAGCGGCTGATGGACCGGTTCGGAATCGAAGGACTACTGGCCGATCGAACTCCTACCTCGAACTCGCCAATTCAACCGTCATCTCAAGACGACGTTGTACGTTGGTACGACCGATGGTCGACGGTGACTTGGGACCCGAGCTTCCCCGTGCCGGAAATACGAACCCTTCTGGATCAGCTCGCCTCAGAGGCCGCTGATGCACCGCCGATTATTTACCTCGATAACCACGCAAACAGCTCGGAGAATCCGCCGCTGCCCCCAGCAAGCACCAAGGACTCGCACAACCCGGCAACCATTAACCTGCTCAGCTATGAACCAATGGAGTGGCAGTTCAAAGTTCGCTCCGAGAATCGGGGACTCTTGCGAATGACACAATATCAAGACGGAAACTGGTGGGGCTATTATCGCTCTAATGAAAGCGAGGATTGGAAGCCCACGCCTGTCTTCAAGGTCGATATCTTTTCTCAAGGTATCGTTCTGCCCGCAGGTGATCACGAGCTAACGGTTCGCTATGAACCGCGATGGTTTGTTCCGTCTCTGGTCCTCGCCCTTTCAACCGCCGCATTCGCCGTCACGGTTGTGACACTAACCAAATCGACTTAGAAAGCCATCGTAATGTGTCTTCGCAACGGCAGCGCGGGCGGTCTGGCCGGCTTTCTCAGCAGACTCGCAGAGTCCCTTTAGACAGCCACCAAAGTCGCTCATGTTGTGAATGCCTAAGTCCCATCCTGCACGATAATTTGCATCGTACGCATGGCTCCATTCTTGAGCATCATGAAACACTTGTGACTGGTCGACCCAATAGGCAGTCGCTTGCTCACGCAAATGCATCGCATCGACTCCCTCAATTGCCTGCAGCATGCCATCTACAGCCGAGCTTCCAAGCTTTGGCAGATTTTGTAATCTCCAAATGGAAAACTTACCGGAGGCCTGTGCGAACCAATGGGTTCGAAAGCGTATGGATTGATCAGCAAATGCAAATGCGAGTGCGCCCTGCTCGTAATAGCCTATCGCTTCATCCATTCGCCCTGCTCGTTCAGCAGCCCAACCACTGACATCGAAAGCCCAACCGAGATCGCCCCGTATCGAACAAATTCGCCGAGCCAAACGCGCTCCCAACTCCCAATCTTGCTCAAAAGAAACTTGCCGACCAACCAGGTTGGAGAACTGCCGCCGTTGCTCGACGCCAATCAAACTACAATCAAACAGCCAGCTCACCGCATCGGGCTCCCAGCCGATTCCCAATTGCGATGCAACATCGGGTGTTAGCAAATGGCGAACTTCACTATCGAGTGCATTGAGCACTAGCTCGCACGTCACGGCAACGTCAGAAATTTGGCTCCGGATTAACTGCTGAGCAAGCGCCTCGCTGTTTTGCACCAACGACCTGTCACTGAGGATCTGAGTCGCCTCTGCGGGCAACCAACGAAGTGCCCAGCGCAACAGAACATCGGACGAATCTCCTTTCCGCTGTGGCTCAGCAGCAATCGCATGATTGAATCGCCGGCCTGGCAACCAATCGCGTATGAAATCAAAGTAGACCGCCTCTGCGAGTGACTTGCCCCAGGGTATCCAATCGCCCCCTCCGTGATACCAATGAATCACCTCACCGACGCCATTATCCGCACCCACTCGTAGACAGAGCCAGTCGCCATAGCGATTGCCAAGCAGCGGCAAAGTGTCGGGCAACATCAATCCTGGCCAAATCACTTCAGGCGAATCGGCCAACAACATGTCGGGAGAAACCGCCTGGTTGAACTCGCCCTTGCCTACTTGTTGCCAGATTTCGGCATCAAACCAATCAACCAAATCGGGCGACAGGCGCATGCGATAACGCTGCTGCAACCGTTGCGACCAGGACTGGCCACCGTGGTTCGATGCGGCGGAAAATGGCTTCAAAGTGGCTGGCCGAATGGGCACGAAATCACTGACGAGACAGGGGTTACGGGTTAGTTTTCGGTAGTTTAGCTCACGACAACCGTACGCGCTCACCCATCGGTCTCTAAAGACTATCGTGAATTCCTGATTAGCCGCAATCCCGTTCCCTGGAATCCACCAAATCAGCGTAATCTGCACGCTGCTTTACAATCGAGTAAGCTATCTTAAACACCCACATCCCCCCTTCCTTGGTGGAGACCATGATGTTTTGCGGTTCTACCCCATTGCAAAAGCCAACGAATTTATGTGCCGCAGCGCTGAGTTTGCCGAAACTCGGCTGCTCATTTGGCTGGCTGACGCTCGCGATTGCAATGCTTCTTGGAGTATCACCCGCTCGGTCCGCGGAAAAAAACATCATCCTTTTCATCACCGACGATGAAAGCCCTACGCTGGGCTGTTACGGCGATGCGATCGCAGCAACACCCAATGTGGACGCATTAGCCGCAGATGGCATGATCTTTCACAACGCTTTTGCCACCACCTCGTCCTGCTCTGCCAGTCGCTCTGTCGTTCTCTCAGGGCTGCACAATCACAAGAACGGTCAATTTGGACATCAGCACGACTACCACAAGTTTGCCTCGTTTCAGAATGTCGTCAGCCTTTCGCTTCCCCGCGTCTTGTCCGATGTGGGATATCGTACTGCGCAAATCGGCAAATACCACGTCGCACCGGAAGCCGTTTATCATTTTGAAACTTACCTCACTGGCCCCCAGCGAAATCCAGTAGTGATGGCCGACAATTGTCGACAATTCATTAGTGACACAAACGACGATCGACCCTTCTTTCTCTATTTCGCAACCGCCGATCCACATCGAGGTGGGGGCAACGACGAAACCTCACCATCAGCACTCAAGCCTGACTTATTTGGCAACCGACCCAACGATCAATCCTACCCGCAAGTAGACGAAATCTTCTATGATCCGGCAGAGATCATCGTGCCCAAGTTTCTACCAGATACACAGGAAACTCGTGAAGAACTCGCTCAATACTATCAATCCTGTGCGAGAGTGGATGCAGGGCTCGGGCGGCTAATCAAAATATTGAAGGACCAAGATTTATACGACAAGACGCTGATACTGTTTACCTCGGATCATGGGATGGCATTCTCTGGCGGTAAAACCACTGTCTACGAACCAGGCCTGCGAGTTCCTTTTGTGGTTCGCAATCCCTATACACTGCGAGGTGTTAGTTCCGAAGCAATGATCAGCCACATCGATATCACACCCACGTTGTTAGATTTTGCTGGTGGATTGGATCCTCAAACAAATGGTCCAACCGACTGGAAAGACCCCAACTCCTTTTGGCGCGAACGAGGTGAGTCGCCCTTTGAAAATCGTGGTGGTAACAAATTCCGCAGCTTCCACGGCAAGTCCTGGCTACCTATTCTATCTGCACCCGACACGACCCACTGGGAAACCATTTTTGCGTCTCACACTTTTCATGAGATTCAAATGTACTATCCGATGCGCGTTGTCCGTGACGCACGTTACAAGCTGATTTGGAACATTGCTCATGGACTCCCCTACCCTTTCGCATCCGATCTGTGGGCCGCCTCAAGCTGGCAGGCGCAATACTTAAAGGGCCCCGATGCGCCCTATGGAACAAAGACGGTCGATCAATATATTCATCGCCCAGCATTTGAGTTCTACGATCTGCAATCAGACCCACATGAAGCTAAGAATCTCGCCACAGATCCTGACTATGCGGACCTGCTACGTGAATATCAGCAAAAGCTCAAACAACAACAAACGGAGCTGGACGACCCGTGGGTCATGAAGTGGGACTACGAGTAGTGCAATTACAGACTGCCTAGTAGGCCTTGACTCCACACAGGAATGCACGAGACTAGCGACAGCGTTTACGCCGCGCCCGTGGCACAATTGGATAGCGCGTCGGCCTCCGAAGCCGAAGGTTGTGGGTTCGAATCCCGCCGGGCGTATTGAGTCAAAACCTAGCTGAATCGTTACTCAAAACGATACCGGGAGTAATACTGTTCGGCACGGGGAATGGGTTGGGCGATTTAATGAGCTTGGTTGCTAATAGCCGGCAATATCGAGTCCAAGAATGTCCGCCGACAGGGGCGAAAATTGGCGCTGTGTTTGCCCACTGCTACGTAGCATTTTTATCGTCGTAGCACCTGCTAAACGCCCCTATGTTGTAGGGCGTAGTAGCAATGAATCACAGGGGAACGAGCAGGAACCGCAATTCAACGCGAATCGTGAGATCAGCGCGATTAGGCCACTTCCACCAACCTAAGGCAGTTGCCAATAGCAACCCGCCCATGGCCTCCTCACACCGCCCCCCCTGGACCAATCCGTGCCGCCGCAAGTCTTCACGGTATTAGCCAAGAAAGTTAACCGGTGCCGAAACAAGCGGATGGGTACTGACAAGCTCTGATTCAGTACAGATATGTATACCGACTCCGACCACCGCCTTAGACGCTTCTATGATGGAAGCCGCAACGAACGAGTCCGTACTCGCCTGTAGCGCATGCGCACGGCCGAGATGCTAAGGGGGTTGCGGGAGAATTTCCTATTTGGCGATCGGGCGTCCAGCGATTGACCTTTAAAATTATCTTTCGGGCCAGAGAAGCGAAGAAGGTCAAATTCTCCCAGGACATCAAGCACCTCCGTGGTCTTCCATTCGGGAAAGTTGAAATGCTTGGACGCAGCGCCGCTCCATCGCTGATTCAGCAATCGGCAGACTTGCGGGCCTCCGGCAGGTTAGGCCGTAAAATCACAAAAATCTTTTCTGATTTCATGATGTCTTTTGAGCCACTCGCGACGCACTGATTCATGCTGCGATCGCTTCCCCGCCGGAGGCACAAAGTAACACCGCTCGTTTAGCGAGGCGATTCTTGTATCTGAATGACGGTGAACGCGTTTCCAGGTCAATCGCAATCAAACTTGAACATTGAGACTATCCCCATGCAACCAGTCGACAAGTCGGATCGCAACCTACTCATCGGCATCCTTGCGGTGCAAATGGACTTCATCAGCCGCGATCGGCTCGTCGAAGCGATGGGCGCTTGGGTGCTCGACAAGTCCAAGTCGCTCGACCAGATCCTGTTGGCTTCGAAGGCGATCGATGCGGGCACGCGTGACCTGATTCTGGCACTTGTTGACAAGCACCTGGAACTGCACCAAGGGGATCCCCAACAGAGCCTGGCGGCGCTCAGTTCGCTGGGCGCTTCGCTGCGTGAGGATCTCCGCTCGCTGGCCGATCCGCAGATTGAAGCGACCTTGGCGATTGTCGGCATCCACCGTGCGACCGAGCAAGATTCCGCTGACCTCGAATCCACTATCAGCTTGGGGCAGGCTTCTAACGGGGTGCGGTTCCGCATCCTGCGGCCGCATGCCAAGGGAGGCCTGGGCAAAGTCTCTGTGGCGCTCGATCAGGAACTCCATCGCGAAGTGGCGCTCAAGGAGATCCAGGAGCAGCATGCTGACCATCCCGACAGTCGGGCTCGGTTCCTGCTGGAAGCGGAGGTGACCGGTGGCCTGGAACATCCGGGAATCGTACCGGTCTACGGGTTGGGTAGCTATGGCAACGGGCGTCCCTTTTACGCGATGCGGTTTATCCGAGGGGACAGTCTCAAGGAAGCTGCCGATCAATTTCACAAGATCGGCGTGGGCAAGTCGAATCAATCGCTCCAAAGCCTAGCGTTTCGTCAACTGCTGGGACGCTTCGTCGATGTTTGCCAGGCGATGGAGTACGCCCACAGTCGCGGCGTACTGCACCGAGACCTGAAGCCGGGCAACATTATGCTCGGCAAGTATGGCGAAACGCTGATCGTTGACTGGGGACTCTCCAAGGTGATCGGGCGTGATGACGTCCACGCTTCATCCGACGAAGCGACGTTGAAGCCGAGTTCTGGCAGCGGCGCTGCGCCAACGCTTCTGGGCTCTGCGATCGGAACCCCTCAATACATGTCACCGGAGCAGGCCGAGGGACGGCTCGATCAGCTAGGGCCTGGTACCGACGTTTACAGTTTGAGAGCGACATTATACTACCTGCTCACCGGGCGATCCCCGTTTGACCGACCGGATGTCGCAGAGGTGCTGCGTCAGGTTCGGTCGGGGCAAATCACGCCGCCGCGACAGGTGAACCCCGGCATCCCTCGGGCACTCGAGGCGATCTGCTTGAAGGCAATGTCGCTGCGGCCGGCGGACCGCTATGCCACGGCGATGGAACTCGCCGATGACGTAGAACGCTGTCTTGCCGACGAGCCAGTGTCGTGCTGCGTCGAGCCATTTTCAATTCGAGCACGGCGCTGGATCAGGCGACATCCGGCGATGGTTTCGACCTCGGCGGCTTGTGTGGTGCTTGGGCTTTGTGCGGCGCTAGTGGTGGCTTATTTGCAAAGGGCACATGCCACGGAATTGGCGGGCAAGAATATTGAATTAACGACAGCGAAAAATAGAGCCGAGGCGGCGGCCAAGGCGGAAGGGATCGCCAAGGAGGATGCGCAGAACAAACAGAAGCTGGCGGAGACAGAACGCACTCGGGCGGAGCAGCGGGAACAAGAGGCGATTGATGCGGTGAAGCGGTTTGGGGACGCGGTGGCACAGAACTGGGCACTGAAGAACAGCGAACAACTGAAGTCTTTACGCAAGGAACTGCTGAAAGAACCATTGGCTTATTTCAAATCGCTCCGGGAACGATTGCAGGCGGACAAAGATACGCGGCCGGAATCACTAGCGAGGCTGGCCAACGCGGCATTCGATTTGGGACAACTCACCGACGAGATCGGCGACAAACAAGTCGCGATTGCAGCGTACCAAGAAGCCTTGGCGATTCGAGAACGGCTCGCCCGGGAGAAACCCTCCGTTACCGAGTTTCAAAGCGACCTAGCCTCTAGTCACCATAACCTCGGGAATCTACTTAGCGCCACCGGTAAACCGGCCGAAGCGCTCGCCGCCAACGTGCAGGCCATTACGATTCGTGAACGGCTCGCCCGGGAGAATCCCTCCGTTGCTCAGTTTCATAGCGACTTGGCCTTTAGTCACCATAACCTCGGGAATCTGTTTAGCGCCACCGGCCAACCTGCCGAAGCGCTGGCCGCCTACGAGCAGGCCAAAACGATTCGAGAACGGCTCGCGCGGGAGAATCCCTCCGTTAATGAGTTTCAGAGTTATTTAGCCAAGATTTACAATAGTCTCGGGGCTCTGCTCAGCCAAATCGGCAAGCCGACCGAAACGCTCGCTGCCTTCGAACAGGCCAAAACGATTCAAGAACAGCTCGCGCGGGAGAATCCCTTCGATATCGAGATTCAAAGCGAATTAGCCAAGATTCACTTTAACCTTGGTATTCTTCTCAGCCAAACCGGCAAACCGGCCGAAGCGCTGGCCGCCAACGAGCAGGCCATAACGATTCAAGAACGGCTCGTGCGGGAGAATCCCTCCGTTACCGAGTTTCAGCGCGACTTAGCCGCTAGTCACCTTAGCGTCGGGAAGGTACTCCATGACACCGGGAAACTGGCCGAAGCGCTGGCCGCCTATGAGCGGACCAAAGCGATTCAAGAACGGCTCACGCGGGAGAATCCCTCCGTTACTCAGTTTCATAGCGACTTGGCCCTTAGTCACCATAACCTCGGGTTTGTGCTCGACGAAACCGGCAAACCGGCCGAAGCGCTGGCCGCCTACGAGCAGGCCTTGGCGATTCAAGAACGGCTCGCGCGGGAGAACCCCTCTGTCACTCAGTTTCAACACGACTTAGCCCTTAGTCACCATAACCTCGGGATTCTGTTTAGCGCCACCGGCAAACCTACTGAAGCGTTCGCCGCCTACGAGCAGGCCATTACGATTCGTAAACCGCTCGCGCGGGAAAATCCCTCCGTCACTCAGTTTCAAAGCGACTTAGCCCTTAGTCACGATACCCTTGGGAGGCTGCTCCGCGCTACCGGCAAACCTGTCGAAGCGCTGGCCGCCTACGAGCAGGCCAAAAAAATTCAAGAACAGCTCGCGCGGGAGAATCCCTCCGTTACCGAGTTTCAAAGTTATTTAGCCGACACTCACAATAGCCTCGGGATTCTGCTCAGCGAAACCGGCAAACCAGCCGAAGCGTTGGCCGCCTTCGAGGAGGCCAAAACGATTCGGGAACGGCGCGCGCGGGAGAATCCCTCCATTAATCAGTTTCAAAACGACTTAGCCCTTAGTCACAATAACCTTGGGATTCTGCTCATCAATGCAGGCAAACCGGCCGAAGCGCTGGCCGCCTTCGAGGAGGCCAAAACGATTCGAGAACGGCTCGCGCGGGAGAATCCCTCCGTTAACGAGTTTCAAAGCAACTTAGCCTCTAGTCACCATAACCTCGGGAATCTGTTTGGCGCCACCGGTAAACCGGCCGAAGCGTGGGCCGCCTTCGAGCAGTCCAAAACGATTCGGGAACGGCTCGCGCGGGAGAATCCCACTGTTACCGAGTTTCAACATTTATTGGGCATGTCGCTCCAAAACATGGCGGTCATTCAACGAGACGCCAAGCGATTTGCCGAAGCGCGCGAGTTAATTCAGTTGGCTATCCAACACCAGCAACTCGCCCTTTTGGCCAATCGTAGAAATCCAAACTATCACCAGAATTTGAAGGTGCAATTTGCCGTTTTGCACGAGGTCGCTGCGGGCCTCAAAGACGATCAACTAGCTGAAATAGCCGAGCGAGGCTTAATAGAACTCGCGACCAGTGATCCGCAGTTTGAGGAACTGGATGCACGGCTCGCCAAAGTGCTTGCCGGCGAGGCGTCAAAAGATACCGCCGAGCTTTTGGCGTTTGGGCAGCGAGCTTATGACTTGCGGAGGTATGACCAGTCGGCTCGGTTCTATCGCGAGGCGATCGAGCGCGATTCTACCGTTACTGAAAACCGGCAAGCCCAAGTCGCTTACAACGCCGCCTGCAGCGCCGCACTAGCCGCAAGCAGCAAGAGTATTGACGAGCCGCCGCCCGTTGACGCGGTGAAGGCAGAACTTCGCACGCAGGCGCTGAGTTGCTTGAAGAGCGAGCTAGTGCAATGGGAAAAGGCCATGGAAAAACTCGAGACGCGGCCGGTTGTGGGTCAGACTTTGAAGCACTGGCAGGGCGATTCCGATTTGGCGGGCGTTCGTGAGGAGGCGGAGCTCGCGAATTTACCCGAGGATGAGCGGGTTGAGTGGCAGGGGCTTTGGCAGCGGGTGGGAGAGTTACTCGCGAAGGCGGCTGGGCCAGTAGAAACGTCTGCTGAACCGGCAAAGTAAATGGCGAATGGAATCGTGGCAAGTTTCCTTAACCTGAAGCGGCCTAGCGTTTGGTTGATCCTTGCACGGTAACGATGTGACCTAAGGAATAGGCCAAGTGGAAAGCGAAATGGGAGGAATTTCAATACGAACTCACGCCGGGCGTATTGAGACAAAACCTAACTGAATCGTTAATCAAAACGATACCGGGCTGTTTGCTCAATGGGGCGTTTTTCCTAAGGTTACTACGATAAAAAATACCGTATTATCGAATAACGAAGAATTCCGCATTGCACGATATAAGAAATTCGCCCAAACGTACTATCGCCTGCTCAAGGCAACCGGCCAAGGCGACGCCAAATCCTCACGCGATCAATCCGACCCGGTACAGAAGCGATTCCGAGATGGATAACCACCTGATTTCCCTAGTGATCCAAGTCGCCATCAGCGACTCTCCAAGAAAAATCCAGCCCGAATAGAGCAAAGTAGTGTTGGTTGAGAGCATTCATTTCTGAACGATACCAAATCCTCGCGATACAAGCGATCAGCGACAATAATTTCCCCCAGAATCCAAGTCGGAATGCGGCATTTTCCAGTCTAAATCTCTCACAAAATCCGGGACATGCCAATACTCGTATCTAATCCGCCGATCGATCCAATGGGCGGGATAAAGGAAGTGACTGAATGACTCCGGCCTTCGTCCGTAACTAGGACGAAAGAAACCCCATTTGCGAAATTCACCAAACGGAGTCCCCTCTCGCTCGACAGTCGCAGTATAAACAAACACGTAACTCAGAAAAACGATGATAGTACTACAAAGAAAGATCACTCGTCGCAGGTCCAATAGCAGTTTCATACTTCTCTAAATGTCCCCAATAATGTGAGCCGTGTATTTAGCGGTTCTTCTGGGAGTTCCTTTGCTGGCTCTCTGTTCGAGAATCAAAGGGGTCAGGCCTGAATGCCGCGTGTTTAAGCGTGAATCACTAGATGCAATCGCCTACGGTGTTTGCTGGCACTACGGGTAGTGAGAGCAAAAGCGGCAATGCACTTTTAGCGCCAACGACGATTTCAAACACGACC
>JBGTBJ010000026.1:0-24498 GCA_041749395.1 Pirellulaceae bacterium | reverse complement strand
TCGCCTTTCGCTCCGCGAAAGTAGCGCAAACTGTACCTCACAACGACGCTACTTTCGCGGAGCGAAAGGCGACTATTGCTTGAGTTTCTTCATTAATTTTGGTGGGACAGTGTTTGTCCATCTTTGCATGCGTTAGCAATGGCGTCACGAATTGGGCGCCAAGTTGTGCTCTCGCGGTGTATGGATTCGCGGCGTACCGCCGATTCTATTGCGGCCAGCGCTTCGGGCCAGTGTTCTTTGTTCATCAGATGGATCGCTTGCAGGGCCGTTTTTTCCGCAAATTTTGCGTCAGCGTCTATGCGGATCAAATAGAGTGCAGCGCTGTCCCACGCATCTCTTTCTTCGCCGGAAGTCGCTTCGGCGATCAAGCGTGCTTGATGGGGTTTCACATTGAAGAGATTCAGTTTCTTGGGGCCAAATTGAGTATGCCAGTTGCAGCCCCACCACGATCCCCTTGCGTTGTCATAAAGCTGCAGAATTGTTTCGGTAGTTTGTCGGGTAACGGGCATAAGACGAGCCATTGTCTGCTGCTTCAAGTAGGTGGAAAAGTTGGCGGACTGCGGTACAATGCACATCGCATACCAACTCAGACGAAATTGAAAACTTTGGAGTAGTTGCCGATCCGTGCAGCATTTGTTTGTTTGTTGGGGATACTGAGAGCCGTCAATGTGAGCTCAAACAATTTGAAGATCAAAACTCAACGAACGTATTGGCTACCTGCTGCCATTGCGTCGGCATTTTTCGCGATTGCGTTATTTGCGGTAATTACTTACGTCAACACGACCGCCATTCGGGATAGTGAAAAGTCTGTCGCACAGGCGTACGTTATTCGGGAAGCGACTCAACAATTGCTTTCGGCCATGAAGGACGCTGAGACAGGGCAACGAGGTTATTTGCTTACAGGGGATCCCTCATTCTTAGAGCCGCACAATGAAGGCTCGGCGAAAGCAAATAGAATGATCCACGATTTGATTGAGTTAACTGTTGTCAATAATGACACCAGGCCATTTGTCTTAGAGATGCAAGAGGCACTTGAGAAGCAACACACGCACTTGACTCAAACGATCGAATTGCGCAAGAAGGCGCCTGAGAGCAAGGTGAGTGACGAAGTTCTTGAACTTGTAAAGTCCGGCCGCGGCCAACAATCCATGACGGCAGCACATGATGCGGCAAAAAAAATACTGTCCATCGAAGAGGCAAAGTTAGCCGAAAGTGAAGTCACAACTCAGGAAAGAACTGCTGTCTCTCAAACGACGATTACCATTGGCAATGTACTGGCCCTTGGGCTAGTTACTTTCGCTGGATTTGCGGCGTTGCTCGATCGAAAAAAGCGAGATCAGGCAGAATATGAACTTCAAAAGCAACAGAATGAATTGCAAGCTGTGATTGAATCCGCGTTTGAAGGTATTCTGACTTATGGTGACGATCTAAAGGTTCGCTATTTAAATCCGGCTGCGGCTGAGATTCTCTTGATTGACATAGATCAGAAGCAATCGCATCCTCGACAAATTCTTGACTTCATACCTCCGATGCGTCGCGAACATACAAAGAAGAAAATTGATGACTTCATGACATCTGGTCAGAAGGAAATTAGTTTTCAGAATATTTTGCTATTGCGCAGCGACGGTAGCGAGTTCTTTTGCGAAGGAACGGCAATTCGAACGATTGCAGATCAAGATCACTTCACCACTCTGAAGTTTCGTGATGTCTCCGAAACGCAACGACTCAAGGCACGACAGCGCGAGTATGCAGCCGTCTTGGGGCAATTCCGCGAGGCGATCATTGTATGTGATTTACAGGATCGCATTCAATCGTGGAACAAGGGAGCTGAATTCCTATTCGGTTTGGCCGAAAATGATGTTGTTGGAAAAGACGTGCGCGAGCTAGTCTTCAAAGGACGGCTGGATGAATGGAATGCAGGACGCAGCATATTGATGGCGAAAGGAAACTACTCTGCAACGTTTCATCGTAGCATGTCGGACGGACGTGAAATGGTCATTGAAAATCGTCGTTCGCTGATCAACGACGAGAATGATCAACCGATCGCACAGCTGATGTTTATGGTCGACGTGACGGACCGAGTACGTGAAGAAGCGAAAGAGCGGCGTTCACAACGGCTGGAGAGTATTGGTACATTGGCGGGCGGGGTTGCTCACGATTTAAACAATGTTTTAACACCCATTATCATGAGTGCGAAGCTGCTGAAACGCGGCAGCAAGACGCCTGAGCGACTAATTGATAATATTGTGACGAGCGCTGATCGGGGGGCGAAGATGATCAAAAAGTTGTTGGCGTTTGCAGGTGGAGAGAAATCTGCGCGCCAGCATATCGATGTCCGCGAAACACTTGTGGAGTTGGAAGACATTCTGAGTCATACCTTGCCGACAACGATAGATTTGCAAGTGAAGATTCCTGCCTCGTTGCGTAAGGTTGATGCAGATCGTACGGAATTGTCACAAGTAGTGATGAATCTTGCAATCAATGCGCGTGACGCAATGCCTAGCGGCGGCACGCTTGCGATTGAGGTTTGCGATTTCTATGTTGATGAATCGCGCGCAGTACGAAGTGATAATCTGACCATTGGGCCACATGTTTTGCTGACAATTGCTGACACCGGCGAGGGAATCCCACGAGAAATCATCGATCGCATTTTTGATCCATTCTTTACTACCAAGGCCCAGGGAAAAGGGACCGGATTGGGTTTGGCTACGACAATCGGAATCGTGCGATCTTACAGTGGCGACATTTCTGTTTACAGCGAACCAGGGTTAGGGAGCAAGTTCTCGATACTGTTACCTACTTCGAGCCTTGAGCTTGCGATCGGCGCAGTGAGCGAAGTGGAAATGGAATCGGATGTTCCAATCGGCAAGGGGGAAACCATTTTGATTGTAGATGACGAGTCTATGATACTAGACACGGCACGAGAGACATTGGAAGCAAACCAGTACCGAGTGATTGCATCTAGTAATGGCGTAGATGCGATTAGAGTTTTCCTAAATCGTTCGGAAGAGATTGATGTTGTTTTATTGGACATGATGATGCCAGGGTTGAACGGCCCAGAGATCAAAGAGAAGCTACGTAATCATGATTTGAACGCTAAGATTATCTCCAGTAGCGGTTTGCGTCGCCCCAGCAGCGATAGTAGTGGCGGCAACGATTTCGACGGTTTTCTCCCTAAACCCTACACCGATGAACAACTCTTGCGATTGATCCGCGACGTCCTTGATAGACAAAGCAGTGCGGCAACTAAGAACTCTTGAATTGCACGAGAATTGCATATGACCCATCTACTCGTCATCGACGACGAACCACTCATTTTGGAAGCAATCTCGCTGACGTTTGCAGAAGATGAGGTAACAACTTGTCAGACCGCCCAGCAAGGTATCGAGGCTTTCATTCAGTCTACGCCCGACGTAGTGCTTTGTGATATTCGCTTGCCCGACATGTCTGGCATGGAGGCCTTTGAGAAATTGCATCGTATCGATCCTAAAGTTCCTATTATTTTGATGACAGGCCGTGGTACGGCTCAAACCGCCATCGAAGCTATGCAACGTGGAGCGTTTGATTACATACTAAAGCCTCTCGACCCCGATACGCTTATACCATTGATTGAAGACGCGGCTGAGACGAGTCGAATGACAAGAGTTCCTGCAGTGTTACCGGATGACACGGTTGAGACCATTCCGGACGCAGGTGAGGCGGACTTGTTAATCGGTAATTGCGCAGCAATGCAAGAAGTGTATCGTTCGATTGGACGCGTTGCTCGTCAAAATGTTACCACGTTGATACTCGGTGAGAGCGGTACCGGTAAGGAAGTGATTGCTCGCGCTATCTACCAATACAGCCAACGGGTGTCAGGTCGTTTTCTTGCGATCAACTGCGCCGCAATTCCGGAGAATTTGTTAGAGAGTGAGTTGTTTGGGCATGAAAAGGGCGCATTCACTGGTGCGGAACGGAAGAAAGTAGGCAAGTTTGAATTGTGCAACGAAGGGACTCTGTTCCTTGACGAAATCGGCGATATGACGCCACTGATGCAAACGAAAATTCTTAGGGTGCTACAAGACCAGTCATTCGAGCGTGTCGGTGGGACTGAGACGATTTGTACCAACGCGCGTATTATTGCAGCAACCAATCGAAACCTTAAAAAAGCAATGGAAGAAAAGGAGTTTCGCAACGATTTGTTTTATCGTTTGAACGTCTACACAATCAACCTACCACCCCTGCGTGAACGGGGTGAGGATATAGCCTTGCTGGCCAACTATTTCCTCAAACGATTCTCAAGAGAAGTCAACAGGGAAATCACTGGATTCGCCGTCGAAGCAATCGAACTCATCAACTCATATCCTTGGCCAGGTAACGTTCGTGAGTTGCAAAGTGCGATCAAACACTCATTACTCGAAGCCACTGGGCCCGTTATTGTGCCAGCCTACTTGCCGGATTCGGTTCGTCGTGGTGAAGAACCAGCCAGCATGGAGATGAATCAAGCTCAAGGAAGTGTTACCAAGGGTCTGGATTTCTCCGCACTTACGCGCGAGAGATTAGCTGCGGGGAGCGATGACATACATCGCGAGCTTATTGGCTTGGCTGAGAAAGAAATCTTCAGCGAGGTTCTGAGGCAAACGGATGGAAACCTCACCCAAGCGGCGAAGCGATTGGGTATCACGCGTACGACGCTGAGATCCAGGATGGAGTCTCTCAGCATGTCATTGGACAAGACTGTTTCGCTATCTTAACACTGATCGCTGCAAATGAACTGGACTAGAACTCAGATGGTGAGTTCTAGCATTATAGTCCAACTTGCACCCGTCAACGCTATATCGGCTATTTTGACGCGTTTTCTCGCTTAGGTAATACCCAGTCCTTGCGAGGGAAGTGGCAGGTGTAGCCACCTGGGTTTCGCACTAAGTAATCTTGATGCTCTGGCTCTGCTTCCCAAAAGTCACCGGCCGGTTTGACTTCCGTCACGACTTTACCGGGCCACAAACCTGATGCATTAACGTCCTCAATCGTATCCAGGGCAACAAGTTTTTGTTCGTCGCTAGTGTAAAAGATTGCAGAGCGGTACGAAGCTCCAAGGTCATTGCCTTGACGATTCTTTGTGGTTGGATCATGGATTTGAAAGAAGAACTCCAGAACTTTGCGGAAGTCCGTCTTGCTGGGATCGTATACTACTTCGATTGCTTCTGCATGTGTGCCATGATTACGGTAGGTGGCATTCTTCACGTCGCCGCCGGAGTATCCGACTCGAGTCGAAACAATGCCTGGTTGCTTGCGGAATAGATCTTCCATTCCCCAGAAGCAGCCGCCAGCCAAAATTGCTTTTTCAGTTTCCACGTTATTTCCTGCTAAGGTTGCTGGTTTGGGATCAACATTTTTTTTGCCGGGCGTCTGAGCACTCCCGAATTGTGCCACGATAGCCATACCGAGTACACATATGCCGGTTATGAATTTCCACCGTGAAGCGGTCTGTGCGGCCATTTTGACTTACTCCCAAAGAAACGAGAAAGGGTGGGCACACTGCCAGTGAAATTTTGTGCCTCAATTGAACAGTATATTATTGCGGCTAGGCACTGTTTGAATACCCGAGTCGATTGGCGACTGAAAATAAGCCACAGCATGGTGATTTTGGGGGTTGGACTCAATAGGGACAGTTAGAGAAGCGGTTTTGCTGTTGGCACGACGTTTGCTTTTCCATTGGTGGATTGTTGATTGCAACCTCCTGCTAGAGGAGAGTAACGATATGAACCCGGTACGAGAAGTTTCCGCGAAAGTACGCGGTTGGATAAGCAAATGGCTGGCGTCTAAAACACGCGATGGAGAACCTGAACTGCCTACGAAGTTGGTAATTGAATTTATTGGTGGACCTTTGGATGGTCATCGCGAATCCGTCAGCTGGAAAAGTTTCGACTGTATGCCGGACAGCATCGAAATTCCGATATCGCGAGCCCAATTCGCTCTCCTTGAAGGCGTAGAGCCCAAGTCGCTCACGCCACCGACAAGCACTGCAATCTATGATCTGGTTCCCATCGCCCAGCAATGGCGGTTTCGATTTCGGCAGCAAATGCCCGTACGTTGGGAACGTGATCGGGACCAAACTTAGCGGTAGCTACAATCTGCCCGCTTGTGAGCCCGAAACCGAAGCGAAAGTGGTTTAGACTTTCGCTGCTCTTGTGACTATACCGCCGACCTTGCAGCTTGTGGCTACGGAGTCCTCATGAAAGCTTTTGTTATTACTTGGATTGCCCACGTTCGCGACAGCTATTGGTTCGTGCCGTCGCTGATGGCGATTGGTGCCATTGTGCTCTCGTTTATAACCACCGCAGTTGACAGCCACATCGGCGCAGGCTGGTTGGAAGAAATAAGTTGGCTTTATGCGAACAAACCAGCAGGTGCTCGCGCTGTGTTGTCGACCGTTGCAGGGTCAATGATAACGGTTGCCGGGGTTACGTTCTCTATGACCATTCTGTCGATATCATACACGACAGCTCAGGTTGGGCCGCGACTGCTCAACAACTTCATGCGTGACACCGGCAACCAGATCACGCTGGGAGTGTTCATCTCGACATTCCTGTATTGCTTGATGGTTTTACGAACTGTACGGAACGGAGATAGCGGCAGTGGTAGCGAAGAAATCTCCGCATTTGTTCCTCATATCGCCATCATCGTTGGCATCCTCATGGCAATCGCTAGTGTCGGTGTCTTGATCTTTTTCATTCATCATATCCCTGAGAGTATCCATATTTCTAACATCGTAGCGGGTATTGGAGGAGACTTGAATCGACGGATCGAGAAGCAGTTTCCCTCGCGAGTGGGCGAACCCCATGAGCGGGAATCAAGGCGGGAGCTCGAGTCACGCCTGCCAGCATCGTTCTACGAATCTGCGGAGGCGGTTAAAGCTAAGCGAGCTGGTTATGTTGAGTTTGCCGATACCGATGGCTTAATGCGGATCGCGGTCGAAAACGACTTGGTGATACGAATGCGATTTCGCGCTGGTGACTTCATCACGCCTGGCAACGTGCTGTTGTTGGCGTCGCCCAAGTCGAATGTAAGCGAAAAAGTTGTCGACCAAATGCTCCACACATACGTATCGGGTACACAGAGAACGGCCAATCAAAACTTGCGATTTGTCTTTGACCAACTGATCGAAGTCGCAATGCGTGCATTATCCCCTGGCGTGAATGATCCGTTTACCGCTACAAACTGCATGGACTGGATTCAGTCTGCGCTTGAGAACCTTGCTGAGCGAGAACTGCCGGATGCGTACCGATACGATGACGATCAGAAACTTCGTATCGTTGCCGAACCAGAACAATTCGCAGGTTTTGTGTCCCTGGTGTTCGACCAACTTCGGCCCTATGTCTCAGCAGATCGCAATGCGTCGATCCATATGATGGAGATGATAGCGAAGGTCGCGGTATCTGCATCCGATGAATCGCACCGCCGAATATTGGTGCGGCAAGCTGGCGCGTTAAGGCGAGAGTGTAAGCTGGTGCTCAAAGACCAACGTGGAATAGAGTTGTTATCTGACCGTTATCGCTCAATTGTCTGGCTGCTTCGAGATCCTGAATATCGAAGACAAGTGTTAGACACGGGAAACTGGATCGGCGGAAGAGCCTAGTGGGCTATCGCCGCTTAAATATCACTACAACATCAACTCTCATTCTTTGCTACGGTTTTGAGCAAGCGTCTGAAGGTCGGTGAAATCAAACCATTTCCCTGGACACAAGTGTTACCGGACTGCGCAATGTGCCGAAGGCTCGTGCGACCTGCTACTAAGTCGAGTATTGCCGAAAGCGTGGCTTGCCTGTCGAGCGGCTTCTGAAATAGACCATCGCCATTCATCTGCAGGACAACGTTCAGCGTCTGGCCGTCGCGAAGACTGGTCATCACCAAAACGGGCAATTTGCAGATTCTCTCATCAGCAGCGTGGCGGACTTTCTGTAACAGCTCAAGTCCGCACATTTCTGGCATCTCAAGGTCAGTCAAGAGTAGGTCAGTGTGGCACTCGCAAATCAAATCCCACGCCTGTTGACCGTTTTCTGCCAGCGCACAATCGAAACCGCAGTCCCGCAGCCACATTCCCAGTGTCTCACGTGACGCTCGTACGTCGTCGGCTATAACGCATCGTTTGGGTGGAGCAGATTGAGTCATAGAACGGAATCTTGGCGAGATGCAAACAGGAGGACTTTTGTATAAGCAAGTTTTGTGCCCAAATCCCGACTACCAGCCAGTTCCGTTTTGGTCACAAAAGCGGCCAGGAGTCCCCGATTCCTACGTCATGTCGCTACCCATTTTTGCGACTTATGCCAGTTTGTCGTTAGCCCCGGAGTCGCGGCAGGCCGTGTATCGCGGATGCCGGCGCAACACTCGTGATGTTACCTAATATCTTTGCGGCCAAGATTGCGGTAAAGATTGAGAAATAGACAAAGTGATGAACCGCTGCACTGCTATCGCCCTCCGTGGTCGGCAATCGACCGCCGCAGACGCTTCCATTCGTTGGCTCAAGAGGAGACGCGGGAGACTACCTCAGAGCTTAGGATATTAGCACGTGGCTTTTCTGGAGAATAAATTCATGTCTACAACAATGACGCAAAGGACATAGGGTCAACACGATCTTGGATGAGCAAGCGAAACCGCTGATCCTGCTCTCAACAGAACGTGAAATTGCCGGTATGTTGTTTACGCGTGTTTGGCATATCGTTTGCGTACCCTGGCGTACAGTTGGCGTACTATTGAGACGTTAAAATGCTTTTCAAACCCGCTCTACAAGGACTTCCGTTATGGCGACGACAATGGCAAATCAAAACACAGCACTCAAAGTTATCCTGGCAATACTTCTGCCACCGCTTGCTGTTTTCATGGATAAAGGTCTAGGCGGCCAATTCCTGTTGAACATTTTGCTGACTTTGCTTGGATTCTGAATCGTTGGGGTCATTCATGCTTTGATCGTGGTACTCTAAACTGATGGAAGGTCGGGGCATCTGTGCGTTGAAAGGTACCGCGATGCCAAGTGGTCCAACGAGTCGACGAACTTGATCGATATGGCTCTGTTGATGAAACAAGCGTTGGAACGTCGTTGGTAGCAATTTTCGCAGTGTGCATCTTCATTTGGACGAGAACGATTGCTGCCAACACATCGTTGGAAGATATTCCTGCGACAGTTATTGAAAAATTACGATCTGCGATTACAAAACTTGGTAACTTAGATTCAATCACAGCAGACATTTGCATCGGGGTGACAGCACCGCTTGAGAAACACCTGTGGATGTTGCAAGCGGAAGAGCTCTAATTCGCGCCCCGAGCCGCCGCGTGGCGTCGCTGATACCTCGATCCGTCGCACGTTCCGCGCGCGGCAAGGTTAGAAACGGCGAATCTAGGGAACGCTTCTTGATAGATTTTGGGTCGAACCACACTACAACTCATCTGCAAACAGTCGCACCGCTGTTGCCATCGCTGATCGAAAGGTTGACCGATTGGTTAATCCCGACTCACACCCGTGCGCCAAGTCTTCATACCAATCACTGACTTGACAGATCGTTTGTTTGTCGTGAATTAAGACTGACAACTCATAGTTTAAAAAGAATGAGCGAACATCGAAGTTTGCGGAACCTACCAGCGCAACGATGTCATCGACGACGCCAATCTTGGCATGCACCATTCGATCGGGATAACGAAGAACTTTGCAGCCCATTTCGATCAGGTCCTTGAAGTAATCGAATCGAGCGTAATCAACCGGTCGAAGATCACTGCATTGCGGCACCAGAATTCGGACGTCAATCCCGCGGCGACAGGCTAGCTCCAATGAGCGCATTGCGAGAGGCGGAGGAACGAAGTAGGGAGTACATATCCAAATGCGTTGCTTCGCTTGGTGAATTGCAAACTGCCAAAAGTCATCAAGTATTTCGGTAGGTCCATCGGGACCAATTGGCATAACGGTTAGCCGCGAACCTGCTTCAGCATCCGCTGCGTCTGACTCTTCCAGTTTACTAGGTGGAAGGTTTTCTTCAGTCTCGAAATTCCAATCACTGCAGAAGACCGACTGTAACTGCGTCGCTGCGGGACCTTGAATCCAAAGGCTCATATCGATCCAAGCATCTTCGCCGGGTTCATCGGTAACTTCTTGTTCGACAATGTTTGCTCCACCAAGGATTGCACGTTTGCCGTCTGCAATCGCAAGCTTGCGATGGTTGCGGAAGTTCAAGTACGCGAGCCGCGAAAGTTGAGACATCGGCTTGAACCGCACAGCTCGTCCGCCCGCATCACGAACTCTTTGCAACTGGTCTTCAGGCAAGAGAAGTGAGCCGAAGCCATCGACCAGCATACGCACTTGGATTCCGGCTCGAGCTTTCTCGCAGAGCTTGTCGACTATCGCTTTACTACTCTCTTTTTCATCTAGTATAAAGGTCATGATGTATATCGCTTCTTCGGCACTGTCAATCAGCTCCATGAATGCTTCTCGTACGTCGGTTGGGTGACTAAGAAAGCGAACGGTATTTCCAGTCGTTGGCGGACAGAGATTCCTGGAACGCAGCAGATGCTCCAGCGCATCGTGCGGTTCTTTCTCGTCGCCTGGCAGGGTAGGCATGTCCACTAATTTGCGTTGTTCGTGTTCTGCTGAGATTTTGCGACCGCCCAGCCACAGAAATAGGAGCAAGCCAATGGGTGGCGACAACAGGACTAATCCCAACCAGCCAATGCGGCCGACGCTATGTCGTTGCTCGTTGCGGATGATGGTCATTGCCAGGATTGTTAGGAACGCCCCCATCACGGAACAGAGGTAGGCGACGATCCATAGCATTGAATTTTCCTAAACTATGACTATTTGAACTATGATTATTTGATTCGGGAATGTAACAAGTTGCCGGCACATGGAGTGAATGCTTGCGCGTTGATGAGTCTGAACGCGGTGAATTCGTACTCCCGCCTAGAATGCATACAGTTCATGATGGAAACCAGAATACCACATGGACGGCGGTGACGAACGCTCGATCACGTCACGTTAAACTTTCGGAACCAACCCATCAGAATTGTATGAACGGCGTAGCACATTAGACCGAAGCCAGTGATACCAATAAGAATCTTGCCGAAAGTCGGCGCCGCGATCGCGGCCAAGGCGTCACTCATGCCAGCGACTTCACCGTCTGCGGTGCCTCGGATCGCTGAAACCAGAATGAATCCACCAATAATGGCAAACGCGATTCCGCGAGTGCCAAGACCCATTTGGCCAGCACGCAAAGCAACCTTGCGAGTCATTTTACTCATCGCGGATAAATCATACTTTTTCATAAACGTTGCTTTGTAGGCCTTATAAACGAAGAAGCCTGCCACTCCGATAGTAATCGCACCGGCGATCCCCAGAACTACACGACCCCAAGCTGAATCTAGAAGCGGACTTGTCGTGCTACCTCGCGAACTACCTGAGTTCGAAGCGAGTCCCAATGACAGCGAGCCGGCAAAGCAACCGAGCGCCAAGTAAGCAATTCCACTAATGGTATAGCCGATGCGGATGCAAACCCCTCGCGCGTCATGGCCATCGCCCTCGGTATCTTTGGCTGCCTGGACCCATCGCCATATTGTGTAGCCGATCAACCCGATCGCCACGAATCCAAGCAAGATCCGACCAAACGGTTGTTGTCCGATCTCTCGAATTGCTTCACGCGAGTCGGTCACTTTACCGCCTGCGCCAATTGCCAATTTAAAACCAAGGAAGCCAATGATGAAGTACACTATGCCTTTCACCATGTGTCCTGCACGCCCGAGCGTTTCAATCCACGACGGAACTTTGGGCATCGAAAGTGTTTCAAAATTAGTCGATTGTTTGGACGATTCTTGATTGGCATGCGGGCTTATGGACATTGGAGATGACTGGGTTGCTTGGTTACGAATGGAAAACGCTCCCAGTAGTAGACGCAAACAACGTGCCGTCCGATGTTGATTTAACCCGAGGGCAATGTGCAGCGAGTCCTGTGCATCCAGCAGGCAAATTGACGTGATGTTGTACGCTCCGTCGTTTACCTGAGTCATTTCCTAGGAATTGACAACGGCCTCAACACGGTACTCATCGCCGGCTAGTAAAACGGTCGGATGCGGTACCTGATGTCGGGCATTCTTCGTTCGCGTTAACATAACGTTCCTGTTGCACTCCTAAGGCCATGCGGGCTCGTTTGAGGCTCATGCATTCTGAACGTTGGTCGCTGGGACGTTAACCAAGGGCTGGCCGCAGCACTGAAAATCGGTGGTGCAATCCTTGCGGTCGCACCCCTTAGTGACCTGAATTTGCATTCCGCACTTGCTGCATCGAAGTATGTCTCCAACTCTAGGCGGGCTCATTTTTTGGATCGGCATAATCGGTCCTCCTCTATCTAGTTTTCGTTCGTGGATTTCGTGTTCAATACGCTTGGCACAGGATCGCCTTGGTCTCGTTCCAATGTGAAAAGCATGTTCTTGCTCCCTTTGGGTGACTCGAATGTGGTGGGACGCTCGGCACCCGGTAGCCCATAACACAGCATCCACTTATCGTTACCGAGAAACTTCAGAATCCCCGCAGCGGCTGGAGCCGTCTCTTTCTCGTCTGGTGCAAATTCGGCACTAGACACATTGCTTGCGTTTTTCGCGAGCGGCGTCATGGTAATGTGAATTGGGTCTTGGGAGCCGTCTGTGCGAAACACGGCGCGAAATCTTTGCTGTTGATTGCGGTCGTACGTGGTAATGCTGTTGATAGCGACAGTTACGTATACGCCTTCGACTTCCTGCTTGGAGAGCTCTCGACCTTGATTCACGCCAGAGACAACTAACCATCGTCCTTGTAGTTTTTCGCTCACGGTGTCATCTGGTTTTTCCTCAGCGGTAACGGAAGCACACGCTAAGGTAGTCAATAACAATGCAAAAACAGAAACATTTTGGATCGCCATCGTTTATCTCCGAGATCGTGATTGGGGACTGCTGACTGAGCGAAGCATTGTAATGCATTTTTTATGCCCAACTGGACCGCCATGCGTCGAACGCTTGTCAGGCGATGTCGCTATCCACAGATTCCCGAAGAGCATCGCTATCATCGCCACAGTACTCGCTTTGATGCTCGCAAGCTTCTGATTGGTCGGTACTTGGCCAACGTGTTCGTATTCGGCTCAGTTTGCAATAGTTTAACGGCTCAGCGCTACATCTAACATGTTTGGTCCGTCCTTTGCATGGCTATGAGATGTCGACTAAGCAAACACTTACGGCTTCTGTCAGCGTAACTCGTCGACAACGTTTGACCAACAGAACAAAGGAAATCTCATGTCCAAGCTCTTTCACCTCACCCTGTTAGTTGGGGCTTTGTTATTTAGCACAGCCGGTTGCGATGTGGAACAAACTCGCGACGGTCGCCTCCCTGACGTTGACGTCGATGTCAGCGGTGATGCTGGCGAGTTGCCGGCTTATGACGTAGACCTTCCAGATGTCGATGTCTCAACCGAAGACAAGAAAGTCTTAGTGCCAAAGGTAATCTTAGATGAGGAGACCGTCACCGTTCCTGACGTGGATGTAGATCTCCCGGAAGACAATTAGTGGTCTGCTCGCTCGCAAAATCCGAGCTGCTAGAATCGGTCTGCCAATGGCGGGTATTGTCGCGCTATAAAAGCGCCGGCCGATTCTTCATTGCTCTGGATAGCTGAGTTCAGTAGGTATCCCATAGATGCCCATGCCCTTCCGCAATTGAATGGTCCCCGAATCGCTCATTTGAGATCACTTGCCATGTCTACAGCAGAAACGCGTCATCACCGGCAGGTCAAACTGCATGATCTGCAGCCAGTTGAGGCACGTGCCGACAATGAGTCGCAAGCGGATGCGGCGAGACTTCGGCGCGTTCAACGGATGGCACGGATAATGGACGCTTCAATGTCCATCCCGGGTACTCCGATCCGGTTTGGACTCGACAGTGCTCTTGGTCTAATTCCTGGGATCGGAGACATTAGTACCGCTGTGATCAGCGGCTGGGTGCTGCTTCAGGCACATGAATCTGGAGTGTCAAAGCGTCGGCTCGCTCGAATGGCCGCGAACGTTGCAGTTGATGTTACCGTCGGAATGATCCCGCTCTTGGGAGACTTGTTCGACGTTTATTGGAAATCAAATCTAAGGAATGCTCGTTTACTGGAAGAACATTTGAAAAAGAAGATCGAAACAAGAATTGTTCATCCAAAAGAATAAATAGCGATGATGTCGCATCAAAGTTAACCTGGAGCAACGACACAAGTGAACCAAGAACCAGATGACCACACAGTTGGTGATTCGATGCGGGAAAAGACCGGTGTATTGTCGAATCGCATTTGTGCGACCATGTTGGTTCTCTATGCGCTGTACTATGCGCGATCGCTCATTATCCCCATCGTGTTTGCTATCGTCCTCTATCTCACACTGCGACCCATCGTTCGTCGGGCCCAAAGGTTTGGTATAGCTTCTGGTTTTAGTGCTATCGGGATTACCGTGGGGCTCATCTTTATACTTGGTCTGGGAACATATCTCGTTCTCGAACCGGCCAAGGAAACGATTGCGAACGCGCCTGAGCATTTGGCTGTAGTAAAAAGCAAGCTCTCGTTTATCACCGAGCGTTTGAATGATGTCGATCAAGCGACCGAGGAACTCGCCGAGGCCGAGGGAGATACATCAAATAAGCCGGACGAGAAAGAGCCGGTGCCAGTCGAAATCAAACAACCAAGCTGGACGAGTGGCTGGAACTATCTCAGCGGTACAGGCAACTTTGTTTCATTCTTGGTTATTTGTATTGCACTGCTCTATTTTCTGTTAGCGACCGGAGATAACCTTCTTCGCAGCGTTATGCATGCGTTGCCCGACTTCACAGCTCGACGAAAGCTGGTGGAGGTGATTCAAAATGTGCAAGAAGGACTCGGCAGTTATTTGGCTAAGATTTCGGCTATCAACGCATGTTTAGGTGTCAGTGTCGGCATAGCGATGTGGTTGATGGGAATGCCCTCATCAGTGTTATGGGGTGTAATGGCATTTAGCTTTAATTTCATTCCAATTTTGGGAGCGATGGCGGGTGCAGCAATTATCTTGTTCGTGGCGTTGGTCAGCTTCGAGTCGACCTACTACGCGTTTCTTGTTGCCGCGACGTTTTTAACGATCACGTCTCTCGAAGGGCAATTCATCACGCCCGCAATTTTGGGGCGATCCATGAGCATGAGTCCCGTGATCGTGTTTCTTTCAATTGTCTTGTGGGGATGGATGTGGGGCGTAATGGGCGTATTCCTATCAGTGCCAATTCTGATCGCTGCAAGAATGGCCTGTGAAGGCTATGATGGGTTGCAACCACTCGCATTTATTCTCGGTGCGGAAGTGCCCGATCCCACTGAATCGAATGCAGACACAGAGGCAGTAGAACAATCAATCGATGATAGCAAACAGGCGATTCGCAAGCCCCATTTTGATGCAGAGGAGAAGCCTTCAGGTTCGACACAGTTGACTGTCTGAAACTTGCGAAAATACGCGTTTTGCCGACAGTTACTTCCTGACGCTTCCAAGCGGATCATTCTTACCATAGAAATTCCGAAAATCTCACTCGCCAAGGAAAATTCGTTCGCTTCGACACTGTTTCCTCAAGTTTTTCGAGCAAATGTCCACAAATTCGAAGGTAGAACTGATCGCATTTCCAGCGGCCACAATTTTCGAATAATTCTTCTCGGGCCGCAGTAAGATTGCTGAAGCTAGCAGCGTCAGACGTTTGGGAAGCAAGCGTGGCGAGCTGAAAGCCATCGTCGCCTCCTTCCCGCTGCTCCAGCACCGTTTGGAGAGGTTTTTAAAGACTCCGTTACTTTGTGCGACCTACTGTCGGGCGTTTTACCAAGAGAGATCGAAGATAGACGTTGGTGTCTTAGGGAAATATTGCGGTTCGGCGTAAGCCCGCAGTCAGACTGAAGAGCGTTTATCGAACCGGGCGGCAATTTCGAAAGTCGTCCGGTAATGTTTTCTATCGAATTCCACTCAGCATTTAGATATTGTTCCGAGGGAGTTGACGTTGAGTGACAAAATGATGGGCGATGAACTTCGCGGCGAAGTCACGCCTTATTCGCTGTACGCCAACCGACGGCGTTTTATGAAAGCGATTGGTGCGGCTGGTACCTTGGCCGCATCCGCCGGTGTTTATCGTTGGTTCAATCCAGTCCGAAAGATGGAGCTGGATACCGCCGCAGTTGATGGCCTGGTTCCAACCGAATTGAGCGCAGATCAACGACGCGAAATGGGTTTTTTGGTCGACGAACCAATGACAGGTGAGTCGGACATTATTTCCTACAATAACTTCTATGAATTCACGACCGACAAGAACGCTGTTGCTGATGCGGCCAAGAACTTCACAACAACCGGTTGGCAGATTCGTGTTGAGGGTATGGTACAGAAGCCGGCGACGTTTGCGATTCCCGATCTAAAATCGCTGGGGCCAATTGAAGAACGAATCTACCGGATGCGATGTGTCGAGGCGTGGCCGATGGTGGTTCCCTGGGTTGGACTGCAGTTGTCGCACTTGATCAACGCCGTCGAGCCGATGAGCGATGCCAAGTACGTTGCTTTTGAAACGTTATATGATCCCGGACGAATGCCGGGGCAAAAAACAGACGTGCTTCAGTGGCCGTATGTGGAGGGTTTGCGGCTTGACGAGGCGATGCACCCGCTGACACTATTGGCGGTTGGCTTGTACGGAAAAGAACTGCCTGCACAAGATGGTGCACCGGTAAGATTGGTTACTCCGTGGAAGTATGGTTTCAAGGGAATCAAGTCCATTGTCAAAATCACACTTCTGTCGGAAGAGCCGCCGACGAGTTGGAATCGTTATGCGCCTGCGGAGTACGGTTTCCTCGCTAACGTGAACCCAAGTGTGCCACATCCGCGATGGAGTCAGGCAACAGAGCAACGCATCGGCGAAACGGGCAGACGCACAACGCTGATGTTCAATGGTTATGAGGCGCAAGTTGCGTCTCTCTATTCGGGGCTCGATTTGTCGGTGCATTTCTAGGACTGAATTCACACCATGAATGTCGCTTATTATCGCAATCTTGTTATTTTGGCGGGCGCAGGTCCGCTGTTGGTGCTTTCGTGGGATGCATGGCGCGGACAACTTGGTGCTAATGGTGTCAACAATGCGCTGCACATCACTGGTATTTTGTCGCTGGTGTTTCTGTTCTTTTCGTTGATCATTACGCCACTGCGCTTGATCACAGGATGGAACAGTTTGGTAGCGTACAGACGCGCGCTAGGATTGTACGGGTTTGCTTATGCAGCATTGCATTTTGGAATCTACGTAGTGCTCGACCGAATGGGCAGCATCTCCAGCACGTTGGAAGAGATTCTATCGCGAAGATTTCTGACGGTAGGCTTCGTTGCCGTCGCACTGATGTTGCCATTGGCAGTGACCAGTACCAACGCCATGATTCGCAAGCTGGGACCGGTCCGTTGGAAGTTACTGCACCGCTTGGCATATCTTGCGACAATTCTGGGTGTGGTCCACTATTACATGCTCGTTAAAAGCGATGTACGTCAACCGCTTGCCTTCGCCGTTGTCCTGACTCCGATTTTGGGTTTTCGGAGCGTAAAGCACTATCTTGATTTGCGTCGCAGTGCATCGAAAGCGAATGCTATAGCTATCGCCCCTGTTAAGGCTCGCAAGTTTTGGAGCGGTGAGTTAGTAATAGCGAACGTTCGGCAGGAAACTCATGATGTTAAGACGTTTCGCTTTGTCGCGCCGGACGGTGGAGAAATCCCCTTCGTTCATCTGCCTGGTCAGTACATGAATCTAACGCTGAGTATTAATGGAGAGACCGTCAAGCGTTCCTATACGATTGCATCTGCACCAACGCAACGTGGTCATGTTGAGCTGACAATCAAACGCAATCCTGAAGGCAAAGCATCGCGTTATATGCATGATGTGGTGAAAGCAGGCGAGAGAATTCGTATCGGCGCACCAGCAGGCAAGTTCTACTTTAACGATTTGAAGGCCGAGGGTGTTGTATTGATTTCCGGTGGGGTTGGCATCACACCTCTGATGTCAATTCTTCGCGACTTGACCGATCAAGCTTGGGGAGGAACGGTCTTCTTTATCAATGCGGTCAGATCAAGCGACGACGTGATTTATACCAATGAACTTAATTTTCTTGCGCAGCGTTTTGAGAACCTGCGAGTACTGACGTATTACAGCAAAGCGTTGCCAATGACCTGCAGCGAGCTTCCCGCCGATCGCTGGATTGAGAAATCGGGATATATCGACGCGGCAGGCTTGGACGCCTTTATCCCAAATTTGAAGGTCCTGCCGATTTTTCTGTGTGGACCCGATCCTATGATGCAAGCCGTCCGCAAGACGATTATTTCTCTAGGCGTCTCCAACGACAACGTTTCAACGGAAGAATTTGTCTCGCCGAAAGCAATGCCTGCCGAATTGTCGACTGTCGCTACAAGCAGTGCTACGGCGCTCGGATCATTGTATGAAGGTCAGGTTGCAACCATTACCTTCGCCAAATCAGGACAAATGGCCGACATCGATTCCACGGTTACCATTCTCGAAGCAGCCGAACAAGTTGGGGTTGCACTCCCGTTCGAATGCCGTTCCGGAATCTGCGGACAATGCAAGGTCAGATGCTCCAGCGGCCGAGTTCGCATGGTCAGTCGAGACGCGATTTCAAAATCAGAAGAGTCGGAAGGATACATACTGGCATGTCAGTCACACCCCATTGATGAGGCGATTACGATCGAGTTCTGACGGACGTGGCGGACTTGCACCCATGCGGCAAGGATGCGGCGAGCTGCCGCATATGCCCATAGTTTTATGGACAGCGATTGACCGATGGTAGCCCGCGCTTGAATGCTGAAGCAACGGCTTCGGCGCGACTAATTACGTCAAGCTTTTGGAAAATATTTGCGACGTGACAATCTCTCTTAGCACTTCTCGCTCACGGTCCAACAGTTCTGAAGTAACAGTCCTTTATGTTTGCTTCTCGGCCGTTTGTGGACTAAGTGATGTGCAACCATCCGAGATATCTAGTTGATGGAGACACAAAATGCGGCCCAGAATTTGGGTGAAAGGCTGCGGGGCTTACTTTTTGATGGTTGAGGGCCTCCAAAGTCAAGCCGTGAATCGCCTCGAACAATGCTCCCATTTTCGAAGCGGGAACGACTTAGTTTCTGTTGTGCAGAACGCAGCGCTTCGGAGGGTGTTTTGTTCTCCTCCCATAACTGTCGGTAGAACTCTGTCATTAAGGTTGCCGTGGCTTGGTCGTCTACCTTCCAAAGACTCGCAATCACGTTGTGGCAACCGGCAAGGTGCAATGATCGCTGCAATCCCATGACACCTTCACCACTGTGCTCTTCGCCGAGGGCCGATTCACACGCTGAAAGAACGAGCAATTTGGTTTTTGATAAATCTAGATGCTCGATTTCGGCCGCAGTTAAAATGCCGTCATCCATCCCCGTTTTTTCGGATTGATTAGCACCGGCTAAAACAATTCCTGTTAACAGTCTTGGATCAAATCCAACCACCGATTGACGACTCAATGATTGGAATGCCCATCCGCCTGGATTGACTTTTGATTCAGCAAAAAATCCATGGGTTGCCAGATGTATCCATGTTGCGCCACTGGCAAGTTTTGCAAGGGATGTCTCACTCGAATTTTCACCCTCCAGTGTGACCGTTGAAGAAGCAACTCCAGAGTTCTTAGCTAACGAGGCGACTTGATGAACCTCCGCCTCAGTTCCGGGCAAATAGGGCCAACTGGTGACCGAACTGGCCGAACGCAAGGCCGTGCTTGGACTCGATGGACCATTAGAATTGGAGGCAATTAGGTCAAGCGGCGTTTCTAAAAGCTTCGATTCACTTGATCGAGAATCATAATTGACACCTCCCACCAACAAGAGCGTCTTTTTGTCTTCTAAATCGACGGCAGCCTTTTCCAAAGCTGCTTCGCGAGCACGCGATTGAACCAGTAGCCGTGGTCCACTCACAGTGATAAATGTCCGATCATCGACCAAGTAGCCGTCATCATCGGACGGGAACGCGGCGAACGAAACATTCGATAGCACGCCATCGGGACTTAGTAGCACGACGCGTGCGTCTCCGACTTGATGCTTGACAGGGTCCCAAACTCGCCCCGCAAGTTTTCGATTCGAGGCTGTAAATTCCATATCTGATCCACTCTGCAACGTATCGCGCCATTGAGTTGATATCGTTCTCAATTCACTAGCCGGTCCAAGTGGAATTGCGTTCAAGGCCACTTTCGTTACGACAAATGCGAGTACTTGGTCCTCTGTTTTTGAGTTTGGTAGCCCTGGCTGAGAGTGGTGCACGTACGTGACAAAATCGATCAGAGCTTCGTCTTCCTGCAGCGATTCTTGAAGCTGTTCCAAGCTGATATCGGGTGACAAGTGATTGGAAAGAGTTCTGGTAGCTTCCTCCAACGCGTTTCGTTGGAGCTCAAGTGACTCTCGTTGGTTAGTAAGCTGCCCAATCTGCTCCACGGATGCGGTTTGAGCAGAGGGGGTGCTTCCAAACAAGAGAGACGAGAGTTTCTGATTAATTTGATCAATTTGTGCTGATAATGCTCGAACTTCAGGCGAAGCTATTTCATCATGGCTTTGTTGTCTACGTTGCCCTGCTGAGACGAGTCCTTTCAACGGCATAATCGTTTTGTAGCATTCCGAAAGAGAATCGCCTGTTCCAACCACATGCGAAACGTAGATGCTCGTTGCGTGACTTAGCTTCGAACGCATCTCTAGTTTTTGCCGCTCGGAGAGAACGTTTCCAAAGACTTCGTGTTGCTCAGCCAATTTGCTGATAAGTAAACGAAACTGGTTGTTGGCTTCTTTCCCATCACCGATGCATTCGCACGCTGCCGCGTAAGCTGCACGTGTTTCGTCTGAAACTTGCACTAACGGATTTTGCTCGGCTGCATCAATCACTTCTTTTAAGGCTATATGAGCCTCCTGCGATTGCGCTAGGCCCAGTCGGGCAATTCCCTGGATGGAACGGACGGAGGAAGCGAACTGCACATCGGAGGAGTCGGATACACTTTCAATAAGTTGGCTGGCGATTTCCAGAGCTTGCGAGTATTCTCCTTTCGTCAACATCAGTCTTGCTAACCAGTAACGAATGTTGAGATCTAGTTCATGGTGGGATCTCAAATTGCTCAATCGGACACGCGCTGCATGAAGATATTGCTCCGCAAGATCGTAGTCTTCGCGGTGCAGATGGATCACAGCTAGTTGTTGGTAGACTTCTGCTTGCATTGGGTGTCCGAGTTCAGTGAAAATATCAGCTGCCCGTTGCGTCAACTCCTCTGCCCGCGAGTAATCGCCCAAGGCCAGTAAGATATCCGCCTCTCCTCGAATCGCTTGCGCAACCTGCATCGAATGTTCGCCGTATTCTAGTTCCAGGGCCTCAACAGCAAGCCTTCGATGATGAATCGTTCGATCAAGGGCGAATTCTTCCTTGTATAGATTGGAGAGTCCTTGGTGAATGCTTCCAATTACGCTATACGGAGGGGGACTAAGCGTTGCTGCCCTCTCCAGTAGATCTCGGTATATTGCGAACGCTCTGTGTCGTTCATTGAGTATTTCTGCTGCAAGCCCGCTCATTCTTTGTAGTTCAAGAAGTCTCCAGTCACTCGAGATGCCAGCCGCTTCATACGAGCGGAGACCTACGGCAATTAGTTCCTCTAAGATTCTCTGGCGCTCCTTTGACATATCCCCTCTGCTTAATTCGCCAGGGTTGTCAAAAAGCCAGCTACAGGCATCGCGACATTCGTCAGCAAAGCGTTCCGGCGCTTCACTATGGAGTGCACCACGGCGAACGAGGAATTGTTGAAGCACTTCTTGCGCTTGAAGTGCACCGTCCTGCTGCATCAAGAATGACACCAGCAAATTGCCGTAGTGTGAGGCAATTGCTGAGGCGTTGGGTGTTTCGCGTTCTTCAATTGCCAAAGCCCTTGAAAAATATTCAGCTGCCTCTGAAAATTCTTGACGATCAAAGGAATTGGTTCCCAGGGCCCATAAATTCCAAGTCATCATGTAAGGGCTTTGGTACCCATTACGCTCGCGAATTTCTAACGCAAGCACTAGGTGGTCATTGGCAGCATCCCAAAGCCGCAATTCGTTCTCGCATAACCCTATTTGAACTAAACTTTGGCAGTAATTGAAACTGTCTCGATTTCCATCGACTGTCTCATGAATGGCGATGGCCTCTTGGAACTTTGACAATGCTTGCAAGGGAGCAGAGAGGTTGTCACGAAGGATTTCTCCTTCTAGTTCCAAATGGTTCGCATGCGAGGTTGTTTGTTCTCCAAGCGATTCCAACGTCAGTTTTCTAGCCTTAGCGAGCCACTTGATGGCCTCAAGATTGTTTTCGCGACCTCCGAGAGTGCGTAACGTGTCGGCTATTCCGTGATAGACCCAATGAAAATCAGACGTCCGATTGTATGGCGGTACGTCATATCGTTCGAGTAGGTCTCGATAGAGGGCGATGGATGAATCGGGATCACCGGATTTTGTGAGGCAATTTGCATAGGACCGCAGTTGATTGAGGTGCTGAGCGGATGGATTGCCAAACAATGTACTGGCCTGTTCCATCAGTAGCTTGCCTGCAACCGCTGCTTGAACGAACTTGCCATTGTTGTACAACGAGTTCAGATTTTGGACCAATACGTTGAATGCGAGGATCTTCTCTCTCTGCTCTGAAGACCTGGTCTGCATAAACTTCAATCCATGGAGGGCAAGCTTACCTTCTGCGACGCTGTGGTGTTCCTCGGTTAAGTGCGTCGAAAGCGAGTCCACCACTTTCTCAAGTCGAGTGGAGACTTCCGATGTTACTGGTGCCGTTTGAGCTAATAAAGAAGCGTTTATGTATAAATCGGCGATCGCCCCCAAGAGCCACGAATCATCTTTCGGCACCTTTTTTGCAAGGACGGAGGAGGCATCTGCGAGGCGAGTAAAGGCGTTCGCGTAATCATTCTGCGTCCAGTACAAATACCCTAGCCTTCGATTGATTCTTGCGGCTTCAACGCATTCATTACCGAGGAGTTGGATACGCTGTTCAACTAGGTCAACTCCAATTTCAATTGCGTCTCGGAAACGTCGATCGTTTGCTGCGGATTCGAAGTCAACCTGTTTGAGTATTGTTGCCGCATAGTCGGATTGCGCGCTTTCCGAGAGTTTGGAAAGCTGTATCGCTTCGTCTCGCATCAAATGCAAATTCTGTGGAGCGTCCCAAAAAGCCTTCGCTAGTGGCAGCATCTCATCGACGGTTGCGACGGCAGATTTCCAATCGCCGGCGGTACGTTGGTTGCCGAGGTCAGCATTGAGTACGGCGAGCAGGTGCTGTGCAATTGCACGTCCACCAATGATCGGTCGTGTGTCATACTCCCAGAATGCATTCGCTTTTTTCGCTAAGGAAAGAGCTTGGCGCGCTAGTCTTCTAGCTTCGTCTTGTTCTCCAGCGCGCTGCTTGACTTGAGAATAGAGCAAGGATACTGAGTACATTCCTTCGAAGTAGTCACGCAGCGTATCTTCCATTATAGGTTCGCTGTTTGTCAAAGGTGAATCCGCGGCGTTGCCTTGAGGTACAAACTGGTCAAAAGCCTTCTTGCAAACCTCATACGCTGCTTCAATCTTTGGATCAGCATCAGTGAAGTCATTCGATGCATAAGCCTCTCGCAGAACCACTTGGAGTTCCGCAGTAATGACTTCGGCCTGTTCCAACAGTGTGAGGTCTTTTTCAAAATCCTTTTGTGCTTTCGAAACATCGGATGGAAATTCAACTCTCAGATCGTTTGGCAATTGACTGCCCATCGTCCGAAATAGTAGGGCGTTTAAATTGCTTAGTTCATGAGCCTGTTGGGAAAACTGTCGCTGAGCATCTGTCACAGACTCTGGCTGTTCTCCCAACAACATGCTCGCAACGCTTCGGTAAGCAATGGTTAGATCGGACCCGCCAAAATTGGAGCCAAACGCAAGCTTCTCTTCTGCGATCGCGCGCCCGACTAATTGATCCAGTCGTTTTCCATCTCGAGACTGGATCGCCTCCTCACATTGTTTGTGCAGCATATCGCGAGCAAGTAGCGCGCGGCCCTGTTGCAGAGTAGGCACTTCAATCTGCGGGTCTCCGTCGACGGCCAATAGCACAGAGTAACAATTGCAATTTACGAAAAGAGAAAATACTAGGTATGCAATTCCAGTGAACCGCCATTCGTTTGCAAAAATTAAAACGGACTTAACCACTGATCCACTGGATGACACTCGCATCCCACCAAATTTTATCATCATCTTCCCTGGGTGCGATCCGCGTAGTGCGCCCTGATTCAGTTCGATTGATATTTAAAAAAAGAGGCTTCCTCCTAGAGAATGTTGGTTCTCACACTAACAGCCCAGGAAAGGAAGCCTCATGGATGTCCAAGATAACGCCGGAAGCATCGTTCAGGCAAGCGCAGATTCTGAAACCACCACCGCAGTGGCTGAGATCGTCGCTACTTT
>JBGTBJ010000025.1:0-5866 GCA_041749395.1 Pirellulaceae bacterium | reverse complement strand
TACTGCAAGAGAATAACAGGATAGCAGGAGAAGCGTGAATATTTGATATCGCATGGCGTGGCCGTACCGTGATCGAAGGCAACATAGTCGCCTTTCGCTCCGCGAAAGTTCTGAAAAAGCAACCAATACCAACGCTACTTTTGCGGAGCGAAAGGCAACTATGATTGCCTTCGATTGATTAATTCACAGCCTATCCGCGAAAGTTCTGAAAAAGCAACCAATACCAACGCTACTTTCGCGGAGCGAAAGGCAACTATGATTATCTTTAGCGGCGGCGACGGTCTTGAGGATCGGTTAAGCCATCAGCCAGTCGACGCAGTGCTTCCGTTTCGATCTGACGGACTCGTTCTCGAGTTAGCCCAAGTTCGGCCCCAATTTCCTTGAGGGTATGGGGTTCAGTACCATCTAAACCAAATCTCAGCTTTAAGACGGTTGCTTCTCGATCGTCGAGACCATCGAGTAACTCCATTGCGTGGCGAAGAACATCATGGTCCAGCATTTCCTCATCAGGGCTCTTCAGCCGTTCATCCATAACCATTTCGCCAAGGGACCAACCGGCATCCGTTTGATCACTTTGCGGTGTGCTATTGCTGATGCGAATCGCTTTTTTGATGATGGGAAGTTTCTTCTTCGGCAATCCGAGCACACGAGCGATTTCTTCGTGTGTGGGAGTGCGGTCGAGCTCTTCTGTGAGCCGCGCCGATGCGCGACGCCACTTGCTGAGGAGTTCTACCATATAGGCAGGAATCCGAATGGTTTTTGCACTATTGATCAGAGCTCGTTTGATCGATTGCTTGATCCAGTAGCTAGCGTAGGTGCTGAAGCGAGTGCCAACGCCTGGATCAAAACCTTCTACAGCGCGCAGCAGGCCAAGATTTCCTTCTTCAATGAGATCTTGAAGTCCGAGTCCTTTGCCAGTGTAGCCGCGTGCAATATTCACGACGAGACGAAGGTTGGCTCGCACCATTTGATCTCGAGCACGAACGTCTCCATTCGCAATTCCTGCGGCTAACTCTTGTTCCTCTTTGGCGGAGAGGAGAGGCGTTTCGTTGATCTCGCGCAAATACGTTTCCAACGGAGATTGGGGGGCACCATCTCCTTTGCGGCGACGCAGTGAGACGCGAGCTTCTTGCAATTCGGCAATGGCGGAATTCGGGTCTTCGTAGGATTCCGACATGACGGAGCCTCGATAGTCAGTTTCAAGGGGAGGATGGAGAGCAAGCGAATCACAGGCTTGGCACTGACATGATCGAGATCAATGGGTGCTGAAGCCAACAATGGTGCTGTGACTAATAGAGCGAATCGGCTTGACGAGGCACAAATCTGGAAGAGTTCGCAAAGAGGGCGAAGTTTGCAGATCGTTTCAATTGCGTCGATTGGTCGTGTTGAAACGATCGCGACGAAAAATGGATCGCTTAAGAGAGCAGCGAACTCAAATACGGACCAGTAATGCTATCGGGATGACGGCAGACCATTTCTGGTGTGCCAGCAGCCAATATCCTACCGCCGCCTGATCCACCATCGGGGCCGAGATCGATTAACCAATCACATGCTTTCGCCACATCGAGATTGTGTTCGATCACAACGACGGTGTTTCCTCGTTCGACTAGCGAGTCGAGTACTACTAACAACCGTGCAACATCTTCGAAGTGCAGTCCTGTGGTGGGTTCATCCAACAGATAGAGAGTCCGTCCACTTTCGGCTTTTGCTAGTTCTGTTGCCAGCTTCAAGCGTTGCGCTTCGCCTCCACTGAGAGTTGTGGAGGATTGGCCCAGTTGCAAATAACCCAGTCCGACGGATTGCATGGATTGCAAGTAGCGATCGATTTTGCTGAAGTTAGCGAAAAAAATGGCTGCTTCTTTGATGGTCATAGAAAGGACATCGGAGATTGTTCGTTCTTTGAAGCGAATCCGCAATGTTTGTTGATTAAACCGCCTGCCATTGCAACCGGTACATTTGACATAGAGATCGCTGAGAAAATTCATTTCTATTTTCTCTTCCCCTTGTCCCAGGCATTGTGGGCAACGACCTGACGCAGCATTGAAGCTGAATCGACTTGCGTTGAAGCCTCGTTGTTTCGATTCGCGTGTTGCCGCAAACACTTTGCGAATCTCGTCAAAGACTCCGGTAAAGGTGGCAGGGCATGATCGCGGGCTGCGGCCAATCGGTGCCTGGTCAATTTGAAGTAGTTTTTCAATGGTTTCAGCGCCACTGAGGTCCTTCATCGGACCTGGCTTGGGAGCGACTAAACCTAAGTGTCGAGCGACGGCGGGAAAGAGTGTGTCATTAATCAATGAACTCTTACCACTACCACTGACACCCGTAATTCCCACGAGGAGTCCGAGCGGCAGGTCGAGGTTTACATTCTTTAAATTATTGGTCGTAACGCCGGAGAGTCGCAGCATTCTCTTTGGATCTACGGTTCGGCGTTGCGATGGAATGGGGACGCAATTATGTCCGGATAAGAATTTTCCGGTGATGGAATTTGGGTCGGCCGCAACCTCCGCCGGCGTACCCGAGGAAATGATTCGCCCACCTTCTCGGCCTGCGCCGGGCCCCATGTCAATTAACCAATCCGCCGCACGCATTACGGCTTCGTCATGTTCAACCACCAGGACTGTGTTCCCTGCTTGCTGCAAATCTCTGATGGCGTCGATCAGCCGATCATTATCACGTTGGTGCAGTCCAATGGATGGTTCATCGAGGACGTAGCACACACCGACTAAGCCAGATCCAATGCTGGTAGCTAAGCGCACTCGTTGCAATTCACCACCGCTGAGTGTTTGGGCGGGGCGATCAAGCGTTAAATAATGAACACCGACTCGCAATAGAAATTGCAATCGCTTGATGATCTCTGAACACAAAGGTCGTAATACGGCGTTTTGAGGATCGTTATGCAAGAGGTTTGCAAAATGCTTTGCCGCGTCTGCGATGGTCAGGGCAGTTGCTTGATGGATCGGAAGATCGCCCACGGTGACGCTCATCGACTCTTTTCGAAGTCGCCCACCTTGGCAGACTTCGCAAGTCATTTCGGTACGAAATGCCGACATCCACTCCTGCCGTTTTTCGGTGGGACCAGCGTCCCATTCTATATTCAGCAAAGGTACCAAACCGATAAAAGTTGCGTCGCCCTCCATTAATCGTCGTAAATGGGTTGGCGACACAGCGCGAAGTGGTTGATCCCAACCTCCGCGATGCGACTGTAAGAATGCGTCTACAGTAGCTCGCAATTGATTGCGTATCTTGGTGGGCGCACCTTTCCACGGCAATAGTGCACCATCCGCAGGAGCGCGATCTAGGTCCGGTGCAATCAAGTCTGGATCAAATCGAACTCGTTTACCCATTCCGTCGCATTGCGGGCAGGCGCCGTAGGGGCTGTTAAAGGAGAACGTGCGCGGTTCCATTTCCTCATAGCTAATCTCGCAATCGGGACATGCATACTGAGTGCTGTAGAGTCGTTCGCTCCATGTTTCTTCGCTGGGAGATTGCAGGGCCAAAGAGACCAAGCCGTTTCCATAGCGGATAGCCAGACGAATACTGTCGGACATGCGATCGGTCACGCCAGGTCGAACGATGAGCCGATCCACAATGGCTTCAATTGTATGATTCTTACGAGCATCAAGTGGTGGCACTTCTTCTAAGGGGAGAAGCACTCCGTCAACTCTTGCTCTCACCAAACCGGCTTTACGTATCTCTGCAAACACTTCCAGGTGAGCACCCCGACGTCCACGAATCATGGGACTCAGAATCATCACCTTCGTTCCCTCAGGGAATGTATCTAAGGATTCGACAATCTGTTCGACTGAACGCTGTAAGATGGGCTGACCACATTGGTAACAGTGGGGAGTCCCCAGGCGCGCGTAGAGCAAGCGAAGGTAATCGTATATCTCCGTCACGGTCGCAACGGTGCTGCGCGGGTTGGTAGCGCCTGGCTTTTGGTCTATGCAAAGCGTGGGTTCCAGACCATCCACCCAGTCGACATCCGGGCGAGGAAGTTGGTCCAGGAATTGTCGAGCGTACGCAGACAGGCTGTCCATGTACTGGCGTTGACCTTCGGCGTAGAGAGTGTCGAATGCCAACGAGCTCTTGCCGCTACCTGAGACTCCTGTGATAACCGTCAATTGGTCTCGCGGTAAATCAAGGTTCACGGACTGCAAATTGTGAACACGTGCACCGCGGACTCGGATGACGTTTTCGAAAAGGGTGCTACCGGAGCGGACTAGGGTTTCTGTATTCCCTTCCCTTACCACTCCGATTGACGTGTCCGTTGGCTCGATCACAACCTACAATGCCCTATAAGAGAATAGAATATGCCGACATCCACATCAGCCTATGACGATTTTGTGGCTGAGGATAGGCGTCAGAGATAGTAAGCAGATTGTCAACCATTGAGACCTATACAAGTTTTGACCAAGTGATGACATCGCCGTTGGACATCCCGACTGCAGACGGTTCTGCCGCCCGCAGTGAAACCAACCCCCCGCCGACTCCCGCGCTTGCACCCTTCGGGCAAGACCGCGAGCCCTGGATGCTGGCTGCATATGCCACATTTAGCCGTGATTCTCGGGGACGCCGGTTTATTGAGCCAGTGCATCCCTACCGAGGTCCTTTTCAGAGGGACCGAGATCGCATTCTCCACTCCAGTGCATTCCGTCGGCTGTCCGGTAAAATGCAAGTCTTCACTGGCGACATGGGAGAGTACCATCGGACGCGGTTGACACACACCTTCGAGGTGGCATCGGTAGCTCGAACGGTAGCGCGCGTTTTGCGATTGAATGAAGACTTAGTGGAAGCACTCGCCCTGATGCATGACATTGGTCACCCGCCCTACGGACACTGTGGTGAAGATGTATTAGACGCGTGTTTATCATCGCATGGAGGTTTTTCTCACAATCAGTTCGCCCTCACCATCGTAGAAGAATTGGAACAGCGTTTTACCGCGCGGGCGGGACTCAATTTGTCCTTGGAGGTGCTTGCTGGTCAAGATATCCGAGCACACAAAGATGCTGCTGCCATTGGTGATTCGCCAATCCTAGAAGTGCAAATCGTAGACGCCGCCGATTCCATTGCCTACGACGCTCATGATATGGATGATGCCCTGCAAATGGGTTTACTAGGGCTAGACGAGTTAGGCAAATTGGCCATCGTCCATCGGGCGCTCCATCAAGTGAAGCATCGCTATGGAGTGTTAACGCAAACACGTCAAAGGCAAGCACTGGTCCATGAGTTAATCGACATTCAGATCAGCGATTTCCTCCGCAACTCGCTTGAGCAATTGGTACCCTATTTGTCGCGTCGCAGTGATGAAGTTAGCGTTGCTGGTGTGAGGTTGGCACACACCAACGCGGTCGCCGAAGAGCGCAGTGAACTCGAAAAATTTCTCTTTGATCGGGTTTATCGGCACCCCCGTTTATTAACGGTGAGAAAGTCTGCGGAAGATCGATTGCAAGAACTATTTTCGACTCTTGTGCAACATTCGGATCGGCTGCCGCTCCGTTTTCGCATGCGTAGTGAAACAGTGGGAGTCCATGTCGCAGTGGGTGAATATATCGCCGGCATGACGGACCGTTTCTGCGATACTCAATTCGATCAATTGCATCGAGGCGCAGGCCCGCTGGCAGATTGGAGTTAGGGATAGTCGCCTTTCGCTGCAAATAGTCGCCTTTCGCTCCGCGAAAGTAGCGTATAAAGCAGTGAATATTCAACGCTACTTTCGCTGCAAATAGTCGCCTTTCGCTCCGCGAAAGTAGCGTATAAAGCAGTAAATATTCAACGCTACTTTCGCTGCAAATAGTCGCCTTTCGCTCCGCGAAAGTAGCGTATAAAGCAGTGAATATTCAACGCTACTTTCGCTGCAAATAGTCGC
>JBGTBJ010000024.1:0-9701 GCA_041749395.1 Pirellulaceae bacterium | reverse complement strand
TAAAAGAAGGTGTGAATGATCGTCGCTTCCTTGTCATGGTTCTTCCTTGGTAGACCGAATTGGCTTCGCCTCAACAGCATACCGGAGAAAACGCGATTTTCTATCTTAAGCTGTGGTCCTAAAATTGGGGTCCACTTCACTACCGCCAAGTGTGCGGACGCGAATGCGATGAAAAACAAATTCATTACCTCCAGGATGAATCCAAACGCTTAAACGACGAGCGTGAAGATAGTCTTCGTTCGTAGTAGAAGAGATGGAATCGCAATCACCCGTCCAAGATCCGACCGGAGTACCGTTGAATTCAACTTCTACCCCGCGTGTTGAGTCCACATGCACCCGAACGGTCGAACGCTCGGAAGTTACAATCTTGCGGCCTTCATGTAGAACCACCCCTTTCTTTCTCGATCCAAGAAAAACGCCTCCGGGAGTTCCAGGAGCGTCAATGACAAGGGGACAATAGCCCGTTTTGGTTGGAATGTTGAAGTTAAATCCGCTCTCGCCAATTCGACGCGTAAAATCGATTTCACATTCAAAGGCGTTCCACTGCGAATCGAGCGGGAACAAGAGTTTTGAACCGCGCTGATCGCGTAATATCACGAGTTCATCGCGCTCGATCCTCCAATCATTTTTCCCCGTTACTTGCGGTACGTTAAACTTATCGCTCACCGGATCAGTCAGCGGGATCACATCGATCCATTCGTCTGAGACGAATTGATACAGTGATGGATTCAAAATTACTGATGATCGTTCCTCGCTACGCTTGCCAAGCGACAACTGATCGTTAGGTCGGCCATAAACAGTAAAAATAACAATCGCCAGCAGAAGAAGGATCAATACGGAAGCCATTATCCAGAGTCGTGGCCGTAGTGACTTTTTAGTTATTCGAGGAATCAAGGAATAATCATTCAACACGGCGTGCGAACTTAGCTGTGAATCGCAGTCAGCGAGCACTTCGGCAACGTCTCGTGCTGACTGATAACGATCATCGGGATTCTTAGCATGGAGCTTGCCGATAATGTCGCAAAGCCACTGTGGGGTCTCCGGAATTATTTCACGAATGGAACGAGGTGTATCCTCGGTCACTCGTTTCAATGCGGCCACAGTGTTGTTTGCGCGAAAAGGTGGGCGACCACTGACCATTTGGTACAATACGCTGCCCAAACTGAAAAGATCCGCTCGTTGATCCAGTTTTTGCCCGAGCGCCTGTTCTGGAGCCATGAACATTGGCGTTCCGGCAATCACTCCGCTCTGCGTTAAACTGGCATCATCGGCCGCGCGCGCCAAACCGAAGTCAGTGATCTTCACACGATTGCTTGGACCCGGCTCAAGTAAGATGTTGCTCGGTTTGATATCACGATGTATCAAACCCTGTGAATGGGCTGCTGCCAGTCCTTCGGCGATTTGCCTTCCTAGCGACAGTACGGTGGAAACTTCAAGCGGGCCGTGATCGATGAGATATTGGTTTAGTGTCTGCCCTGGCACGAATTCCATTACCAAGTACGGCAATGGTTGCTCCTCAACAGCAAACACACTGACAACATTCTCATGACGTATTCCGGCTGAAGCCTGCGCCTCACGCATAAACCGTTTGCGTGCTGGCGAAGTTGCGGCTAATTCACGAGCCATAACTTTTATCGCGACCAGACGCTGTAGTTTCTCATCGAACGCTTGCAGCACCGTTCCAAAAGCGCCGCGACCAACCACGCTCATAATCTCGTAATGCCCCAATCTCCCGAGCGAATCAGGCTTGGTAGATGCATTTAAATAATCCAAAAGATATTTGTAGTCGTGTGCTTCCGATTCGCCGTAGAGTGCATTCTCGTCAGAATGCTCAACGGTACTCTGTTGCTCTTCACCGGCCTCCAGACCGTCGGGGACTATAATTTGCTCGGCAACCGGGGTTTCCAGGAATTGACTCTGACCATAATGCGAATCCAAGAGCGATTCGACTCTACGAAGCAGTGCGAGGTTACCGCTGCAGGCCGATTTCAGAAAGTGCTGTCGCGCGTCGGTATCCTCAAGATCCAGCGCACGCTGGAACAATTCAAACTCGTTCATCGCACAATTCCTTCGGTCGTTTTTCATGATTGTCTAATAACAATGCGACGAAAACGGCTTATGCAAGCCAACAGATTCAAGATTAGATGGATCGATCTCCTTTACCCGACATCTCCTGATGCAACCAAGCACGAGCATAGGCCCACAGGCGACCGACAGACCGATCAGAGACGTTAAGTACTTCCGCAGAGTCGCTCAACGACAAGCCAGCGAAGTATCGTAACTTTACCAATTCATACGCTTGTTCATTCACTTGTTTTAGATCGTTTAAGGCATCATCAAGAGCCAATATGTCCTCCTTGATTGCCAAAGCGGCTTCTGGCACATCTTGGAGTTCCTGACGCGTCAAATCGCCACCATGTTTCTCGCGGGCTTTTCGGCGAGCGTTCTCCACGAGGATGCGTCGCATGGCTTCGGCGGCTGCTGCAAAAAAATGCCCTTTCCCATCCCAATGAACTCTTTCGCCCGTAGAGTGGCTTTCCTCATTTTGAGTTAGCCGCATATAGGCTTCGTGCACGAGCGCAGTGGGTTGCAGTGTTTGTCCAGGTTTTTCCAAAGCCAACTTAGCAGCTGCCAATTTTCGTAACTCATCGTAGACCAAAGGCAGTAGTTCACCTGCGACCGTTGGATCGCCACTCTGGATCTTCAAAAGGACTCTCGAAACATCAGACATCGTTCAACACCCCCACGCACTCCGCTACTTCACATCTTAGCAGAAGCAGGGGCGCAATGATCTCTTTGGTTGGAATGGGATGCATAGTGTAAATGTCAGTGAGCAGCATTGACGGGATCGGATTTGGCCGCGAGGGGGTCGATTGGTACGTTGTGGCAATGGGCAATCTTCCATGTCTCGGCCTCTTTGTGTAACACATAGGTAAGGCGATTCTGCCGCTTTGGAATAACGGAACCATCAGGCGTCGTAAACTCATCGTTCGTCGTAGTAACTACAGCAATGGCAACGCCGCTTCCGAGCGAGCGAATCTCCACGTTGTCTGTTTTTATCATGTGACTCTTAAAAATAGTCTCATGAAACGCAATGTGAGCCCCCAGAACAGCCCTATGTCCTCGCCAATGCATTCCTACCACATTAACCCAATGCACGTCCTCGGCTAACAGAGCGCCATAAGCTTTCATATCGTGGGTATTCCAAGCCTCTTCAATTCCGGCAATGGTCTTGCGGATTGCAAGTTCGTCTTCTGTCGCAATGGTTTCTTTGATCGCCGCTTTAGCTTTCGGAGACTGTGCACTGCTGCTTTGCTCCAAAGCAGCGAGGCTAAGAAGAATCAGGAATAACTTCAGACATTTCGAGCACTTGGCAGTCATTTTGGCCCCGCAAAAAAGGGTTTCATCTGGCAATAACAATGGGCACAGAGCATGATCAGTACGTCGATTCATCAACTGCTTCACCGACATGTCGGCCCACTATCAATGCGATTTTGACTGCGGGTTTCAGCCACGATTATTTGAACTTTTTCGGAAAGTCATAATTAACAGCTAAATTTTCGGCTGCCCCTTCGTCCACTAGCCCAGTTTGTGCGTAACCCTACAGATAGAGACCTGTTTCTTTTGGTCTCGCACGATACCCGGTTGTTAATCAAATCGACGGCTAGTCCGAGAAACCGGTGATTTCGGGCTTCACCTTGTTGCCTTTCTACCAACATTGCGGAAGGATGTGGCCGAAGCAGCGACATTGACTTTCTACGATTCCTCGACATGTCAAATGGGTCATTACGAGAGCTTCAATATCAGATCTCGCTTGCGCACCGTCTTGGGTACTTGCCTGCTGGGTCGTCAATTGTGGACGAAAGCTCCATACTCTTCGAATGCGGACGTGTTCTTCACGGACTTATCCGCTCCATGAGAGGGAAGTCAGTCCGAGAAGAAGCATTGAAACATGGACAAGCTACCAGTGATGAGGAGTAAGTAATAATTGCATTTTTCTTTTGCTTATGCCTTAAACCTTACTCCTCAATGCTTACAACCCAGTAGGCTTCGCTGATGAACTTGGACCAGCTCTTCACACGATGCATCCGATCGGCATAAACCGGCTTCCAAGTTGGACGTATCGGTTCCTTGCGCAGCTTCATGTGTGCCTGAGCCGGAGTACGGTCAGCCTTCTTAGAATTGCAGTCGACGCATGCCAATACGCAATTCGTCCAGCTCGACTGTCCACCTTGAGCTCGCGGAACAACATGGTCAATCGTGAGCTCTTCGCTGCCAGGCTGCTTTCCACAGTATTGGCAGGCCATCTTGTCACGCTTGAATACGTTTCTGCGGCTGAAAGTAACCTTTTGCGTCGGCATCGCATCGAACATCGTCAAGGCGATAACCTCAGGAATGCGGATGCGTTGTCGTACCGACTGAATGAACGGCTCGTCACGGTTGGGTACCAAACGGCTCCAGTCGCTCCAGTCGTACAACTGGTAATCCACTGGGTCGACGATTCTTGCCGAATCATTCCACAACATGATCAGTGCTCGCGCAACTGTCGCCACGCTGATCGGCTGCCAGTTTCGGTTCAGTACCAACGTTGGACGCTAAAGCGCTGGACTCAGTCCGATTGACGTTCCAAAGCTTTCGAGGTTTGCTGCAATAGTACTCATGCTTAGTCCATTCCGTCTGCTTTCGAAAACGCCTGGGAGTATGGGATTGGTTGATAGAGCGACAGTCCCACTGGTTACCACGTTCGCGGCAACTTTGTGATTTATAAACGTCACTTGACGAAGTTTGGCCAGAGATCGGCCCGAATTGTTTCCAGTCGGGCCGGCGGGAGTCGAACCTGCTAATCCATGTACTCCGAACCGGCAGTCAAGTGATGTTTCATAACGATCAACGAAGTGGTGTGTCAGAATCGCTGGTGCTCTACCGACTGAGCTACGATGCCATAAAACGACTTAGTAGCATCGGTGGGACTCGATAGTCGCCTTTCGCTCCGCGAAAGTAGCGTTGGTATTCGCTACTTTCTCAGAACTTTCGCGTAGCGAAATGCGACTATTATTGCCTTCGATTGATAAATTCACAGCCTCTCCGCGAAAGTAATCCACCTATCCAAGTCAATCTTAAGACTTCGGCGCGCCCGAAATCAGCTCACCACCTCAACCAGCCCTCGACTACCTACACAGTCTTCAGGAATCAGTCGTCAGGCTTCAGATACTGATACCTAAGACCTGAATACTGAAATCTGTTTAAGTCGGGCACCTCGGGGTCGAACACGCCCGAGGCGGAGCCGAAAGTAGAATGATTGCCTCCTGCTCCCCAAGCAGGCGTGCTACCATCTGCACCTCTGCCCGAATCGTTATGTCAGTGGACCTGCAGGGAGTTGAACCCTGAAGCCTTGAGTGCAAATCAAAGCGCCGACCCGTCGGCAAGCCCGTGATCAGACTTCAGCAGTCAGACTTCAGTGAACTACCTGAAACCTGACGCCTGATACCCGCTTAGTGACTCGTGTGGGATTCGAACCCGACCTAGCTGGCTTGAAAGACCAGCAACCTCACCAGAAGTTGAACGAGCCGTTGATGATTGTGTGGGTGCGCACCTCTAGCGCAATGGTTTTCATCTGTGTTTTTCAGATCTGATACTCAGTGGACTGGGAGGCGCTCGAATCCTCCTCTCCGGCTCTTCAGACCAGCGCTATACCGTCTCAGCTACCAGTCCATGGCAAGCAATAAGGTGTAAGGCATAAGGTATAAGCAATCACAAAGCTGTTCTGGCTTATACCTCATTGCTTACTACTTACCGCTTGATCTAGGTACGAAAAAACCCGGTGTCACTTGGGGTAACACCGGGTTGCCAACGTTGCTTCGTTAGTACGGCCGAGTGTTATCTCCGACATGGATATAAGGGAAGCGTATTCGCGTCTTGCGACGCGATCGTACCCTCATATCCATTCAATCGTTCGGTCAGATGTGACCGGGTAAAACTGGGCCGTATTGAAGACATGTTTCGGTTTCCGGTGATGCATCGCATTTTTAGAATCTTTATGCCGCGACAACATTCTTCGCGTGCTGCAGATATAGACGCTCTTCAACTGCATTGGTTCGCAAAAAAAATCATTTCTAGAGAAGCGTCTACAGAATAAAATCGCACAGCCTTCCAAGATGTACTCAGCGATCGCCCGATTTACACTGACTTTCATCCAGAACGCCAGTATCCACTAGCGACCTCAAGAATGGGAGTTGGGATCAGTTCAGTGGGCATTCGCTCGTCCTCTAGCCAGGCACCTCGCCATACGCCGTCAGGGTTTCGACGCAGGTGACAAGTGGGGCGATCGAGACGACTGAGGGTGAGGTTAAACAAGGTTCGAGTGCGTCGATGTTTCTGGCTGTTAAGCTAGTTTTCCGTAATGCGGCACACTCAGAACGACCAACCGGAACGGACTCGAACTCAATAAGTCCTGCAATTTACAGTGTTTCCGAAATCGAGTTCTCAGAAAAGGTTCGATTTCAGGGTTGGTACGGGGAGGGAAATGGAGGTTACATCGCAGGGGAATGCAAAGTGAGCAACGCTGCATCGACGAAACGAGTTGGGTTGATGTGCCTGGTAGCGATCGCTGCCTGTATCGCTTTTGCTGTGTACGGTCACGTGACCAGTTCCTGGTGACTAGCGGCGACAAGATCGTCCGGCAACTTGCCGTTTATGCGCCTTCCAGCGAACGCAGAATGATCCTTTATGTACCTGCAGGCAACCATCGATTGGTGTTTGCCATCAAGAAGCTTTGAGGTACGCCCACCGAGACTTACAGCGCGGTATTTCGCATTATATAGAAATAGCATTGACTGCCAATTGTCTCGCCTGTAAAATCTAGTTAATTAGAGATTAAGTTCGAAAGGGCAAACTATGGCGAGACCAAATTCGGAGTATCCAACGGAGTTGGAGTTGCAGATACTGAAAGTGCTGTGGGACACGGAGCCGATGACGGTTCGGGATGTGCGAGACGCATTAGCTGCCGGTGGACGTGATCTGGCACACACAACTGTGATCACCATGCTGGGCACCATGGTCGATAAAGGGCAGATCGAAAAGCTGGAGCCGACTCAGGGCAAGGCGTTCCGCTTTTCGCCGCTGCTGAAACGTGAGGATGTTTCGCGAGGCATGCTTGGCGACTTGGTCGAACGAGTCTTCGATGGCTCCGCCGAAGCGGTGATGCTGAGTCTGTTCGATGTGAAGGAGCTCGACGAGGAAGAACTTGCTGGTCTTCGCAAGTTGCTAAACAAGAAAATGCGGGAGGCCAAGTCATGAGTCGTTTCTCGATAGATTGGCCTGAACTCTCGCTGCAAGTGGTCATCACGTTTGGCCATTTCTTGTGGCAGGCTTGCGTTGGCGGAATCTTACTTGCCCTTGCGGAGCAGGTATTCGAGATCGTTAGCGGCAGGGCGCGAGCCCTCTGCTCAATCGAAACAACACCGGACAGCTCGCGCCGTTCCGCTAGCTTTCGTTACACGATCGCATGCGTTGGCTTCTTCTCGTTACCGATCTCCGTTCTCGCCACCTTCGCGTGGGTTCATCAATCGCATGGACCAATTTTGTTGGTTGTAAGTGATCCAGTTGAGTCTCCATCGTCGTCAATGGCGACTGCAAATGAAGCCATCCCAACAATGGCTGACTCTGACATTTCCGTTCTGCCACCCTCAGCATCACCCATCAATGCAGAGGGGCCTGTCACTAAAACGATCGAACCGCCGACTCTTGTGGTGGAGCCCCAGACATCACCAGTGCAGCGCATTCAAGCATTCTCGCCGTACCTTTTGCTCGCTTACCTGGTCGGTGTCAGTTTTATGTTGGCTCGCTTCTCATTGTCGATCATCGGCAGTTCTCGGCTGCATCGAACCATCCAGCCTATTACGGATGTCAAGTTGCTGAGAACGATCGTGGAACAATGTGCGCGAATAGGTTTAAAACGAATTCCTGTCGTAGCTCTTTGTCAGCGAGTATCAGTGCCGGTTGTGGTTGGCATCGTCAAGCCGATGATACTTTTGCCACCTGCGTTGTTGTGCGGTCTCGATCCAAATCAAATTGCCGCAATCCTCAGTCACGAGATAGCTCATATTCGGCGTTACGATTTGGTGGTCAATTTGCTGCAGCGCGTGGTCGAGGCGTTGCTCTTCTTTCACCCAGTCACTTGGTGGATCAGTCGTCGTGTAAGTATTGAGCGCGAGAATTGCTGTGATGATCTGGCAGCAGCCGGATGTGGACGATTTGAGTATGCCGCCGCACTGTTGCGAATGGCCGAGCGGTGTGCCGCGATTCGCGGAGTAAAAATCGCTCAGCAACTGGAGACCCTTGCGGCCGACGGTGGCAACCCTTCGCAGCTTGGGAATCGCATCAAACGATTACTGGACGAAAACGAAGTGCCGCGAATTTCCTTTACTCGAGGCACAGTCGCTGCAATCGCACTCACCGCAGCATTCGGAGGACTGTCAATGATCGCTGTAGGTCAGTCAAGTGGCAACAAGTCTTTAGAAAGCCAATCATCGAACGACAATAACCATCAATGGGGAGAAGAATCATATGGTTTACGTTGTCGTATCGTTCCAGTTTCGCCATCGATGGACGCGGACAACGTCGACTTAAGCGTTCCACAAGATCGCTTCGAGTCGCCTGACGATATAACATTTGCTGTAGAGATAGAGAACGTTTCGGACAAGCCAATTTCAATTCGCGATATTCGATACGGCGAGGGCTACGCCGAGAAGACTCGCCGCACTACAAATGCAAACCATTTCGCCCCACACTTGTTTGACTTCAATTTTACCGATGCGAAAGGAAACGCAATTGCGAGGACGCAACGAGAGTTTGTGCTCGATACGCATGCACTTATACTTCGCGGTACATTGATATCTCAAATCGAACCAAATCAGAAGCTTAAGTTCTTGCTTCAGCCGTCGCGATTCGAACGATCTATGGACTATCGACTTGCACCTGGCGACTATCGAGTCCAAGTCCGCTATCATGGCCCCATCAAACAAGTCCAGGGCTGGATCGAGTCCAATCGCACTAGCGACCAAGCTTCCGATGTTTGGGACCATCAGATTTCGTCTCAGTTCTCCAAATTCTCAATCGCACCCGAAGGATATCGCAAACCAGACTTGGAATGGGGCGCAGAGGTCCAAGGGCTTCGAGCTGCGTTAGAAATTCGCGTACCTCGTGACAGCGGCATTCCAACTCAGGCTCCAGGAATCGAAACGTTGACTTCACGTCATGCAGTAATGCACGTTAAGAATGTGAGTGATCAACCGATTACGTTTGTTAGTGAGACAGGTCGCCAAGGTGACACGTTAAAGATCAAGACGGCCAACGGCGACGATGTCGAAGTGAAGGACGTCTGGTTTTCTGGCGAGCCAATCGACGTCCGTTGGAGTATGCAACCGGGTCAAGTCGCCGAATTGGATGTGCTCACACCTTCGTTAAATCAGGATCTCTCCCCTGGCGAGTATTTGGCAAGTTATACGATTCGCTTCAACAGTCGACGGTCTGTCGACAAGGACGGTAACCAAACGTTTCCAGCTCCAGGCGACTACGATTCCGAAGTCATGACAGGCTGGACCCCGCTGTTCCTACGCAACTCTAATCAGGCGGCCAGTATTTTTAAGGGAAGGATTACTTTGGAGGGTGTTGTACCGACACTCTCTAAACTTCGCGTTCCG
>JBGTBJ010000023.1:0-21037 GCA_041749395.1 Pirellulaceae bacterium | reverse complement strand
TGGCCACTGCGTCGACTGATTTCGGCAACAACCGCTTCGGGCAGTCGCTGACGAGCTTTGCAATATGAGGTGGTGTTGGCATCGACTTTTGCTTTTGAATGTTCCACCCGCCATGCGTTGAGACGGGCCACGGCATCACGGGAACGGGGTTTTGAAGTTCAGTCCATCAGAACAGAGCTCGGTCGTGTTTGAAATCGTCGTTGGCGCGAAAAGTGCATTCCCGCTTTTGCTACCACTACCCGTAGTGCCAGCAAACACCGTAGGCGATGCATCTAGTGATTCACGCTTAAACACCCGGCATTCAGGCCTGACCCCTTTGACGCGTTTCCAAGTTTGACCGCAAGGTAAAATTGTCGCACTTATTGCATCAAATATCTATATTGTGTTGCCAAGGTTCGCAAATACACAAGTTCCTCATAATCAATGTTCTTGACGATCCGCATTATTGCTGACTTATCAGAATCACTCAGCTTAGATATCACTTCGAGTCCATGCTTAATGCTCAATTTCACATTGTTGATCGAAAATTCAGCTTGCTGTTCGACAGTTCCTTGGAATACAAACGCAGAACTGTAGGATTTGCCAGTGTACTTCCGCATATATTCGCTTGTCACTTGAGAGATTTGGTGCAGGGCATCGTCCGATATGTCGTATCTTTCGACCCAATAGTCAGTTGTGAACCCAGCCACACCATCTAACAGTAGTGCTGACTTATGTACGCGATCAATTTGTTCGGCCGTAAGCAATCCAATCGCTTCGGAGCAACGAGCTTTGTTGTTCAGCCTAAAATCGTTTTTAATTATTTCCTTTAATCTCTGGCTTTGCTCGGCTGTCAATTCGAGCTCGCGTGTTGCATTTTCGTCCCATGTAATTGTGACAAGCACCAACTCTAAACCTGAATGGTACCATCCACCACAAGCGCCGAGATGAGGCTTTGCGGTTTGCAACAAGAAATCTGTAAGGCCATCATCATTTTCTTCCGCTCTCGTCGTCAATCCGCCAACCAACACTAGAGCGATAGGTAAGACAAGGCTGTTAACATTTTGCATCATATAATCCGTTAGGATTTTTCCAGTGGTCTAGGAGACTGTGTTTCAAAACACTTTTCGAATGGTAGTACATTTTATCAGCGTGTAGTGTACTCAGTCCACGCATCGGAAACCAGCAAGTCGGTCAGCGTTTGTCCCAAGTGGCTCTGAGACAGAACAGTTCGCAATGTTGATGGACGCATCAAAGGGGTCAGGCTTATTTCTGCAGTTTCGCACACCAAAGAGGCCTGACCCCTTTGACCTCGCGCACACCAAAGAGGCCTGACCCCTTTGATCTCGCCATGGGGCCGATGCCGTGTGAATCGTGCCGATCCCATTGCGGAAGTATCTTGCTCGCGATGTTTGCGCTACGTCTGTTTTTCTCCACCTAGTCATCTTAACTACACTGAACTCTGAAGTGCTTTGCTGGTTCAGTCTTCGGTTTGCTGAGATGCGTTTAGCCCCGGGGAAATGGCGAAGCCGAGTCACACTTGGGGTCCCTTCAAAAATCGTGTTGGACAAGCCTAATGATTGGTCACTTGGCTATGGTTCCAAAGAATTGGAGGAGAAGGAACCACGAATCACACGAATAACATGAATTTAAATGCTCGCCTGCAATCCGACACGTTCTTCTGAATGTCTGCGATACTCGCATGCAAGCGTCGTGTTAACTCAGGTTCTCTCCCATTCGTGTTATTCGTGTCATTCGTGGTTTACTCCTCGATCACTCTTTCGATCCTTGGGCAAATCCCAATTTCCATGGGAAAAATGTTTCGCACTGAATAATTCGTACCAATGAATTTGATTGAAATCGCAGCTGCCAGCCAGTAGATTTATGCTGATTCACCGATGAGCGGGTCTTCACGTAGAAAGCTGCTCGCGGGCAAAGTACGCATGAGATCCATTCGATTCACCTTAGCCCTCGACAATCGGCTCACTTGCGGTCTATCTTGTCTCCTCGGGCAAGGTGATCGATGATGTTCTGCCATTGGAAGCACCACATGATTCATGCCCGCGCGATTTACTTATTGGCATTGTTCGCGATGCTTTCGCTTGGCTGCAATGGCATAAAACCTCAACAAGGTGCCACGTCATCAGTTCCCGCAACTGATGCGACCCAGCGAATGGTTGGACAGTGGGGAATCGATGGAGAGGTCTCGCTCATTATCAAGCTGGATCGTGACCAAGTTGTCGTTTCCGCGCCAGACAACGATACATGGCGTATGGATATTTTGGACGCGAGAATCGTAGATGACGCAATCCACTTTACGCAGAAGAACTACTTACACGACGGCGAATCCCATCCTTTCAATGGTGTCGCCTGCAACTCGGTCGCAAAGTTAGTGGACGACGACACACTGGAATTGGGAATGACGACCGTGCAGATGCCAGAGTATGAATCCGATCTGCTGACTCGCATCAAATGATGTCAGAACCAAGCGATGCAACTAAGCCTCCGAACGGTGCGTCTTGACAATTGAAAGATCACTCCGGCGGCTAGGTAATCGCCAACGTTCTGGCGAAGTCCTCGTGCTCGTGCTCAGTCGCGTAGCGACGGTGCTCGTGCTCGTAATCGAATCCAGCCTTGATGACTGCGCAATCCGTCGTCTACGAACGACTCGACGATTGTCATCTTTCGGTCGACGACGTTGCTCGCTCGTTCGAGCCTTCACAATCGCTGGGCGGTCTACATCGTCACGCGCTTGGTTCTGCTCTGGAGTGTGCCGCGATCCAGGACGTGTTGGTGACGACGGAGAGGCAGCAAGGGGCAGAATGATGCTGCGATGGAAGCGGTGCTGCGTCGGATCTTCGCGATGATGACTCGGAAGACAATGAAATTCGATGGTGTCGCCGATTCGAGTGTGGAGTACAATTCTGACATCGATTACGAGCACGAGCACCGCTTCGCTGAGCACGAGCACGATAGGAACTTTAGGCATATACTTAATCCGCATCTCCATCGGAGGATTGCGGACATTTGCCGTGAATGTGGGTATATCCCGGCGACCATCTGCACACCTGAGCAATTGCTGGAATCCTATGACAACGCCTAATCCGATAGAAGAAATCAAGGCAATTCGCCACCAACTCGGAGCGGATGCTGGATTCGACATCCATCGCGTCTTTGATGAACTGCGAAACGTGCAGGCTTATTCAAGTCGATCGTACGTCGACCTCCCACCTCGACGAACATCGGCGAACCAAGCAATTCAACGGAGCGGCGGTGAGGACGTTTCAGGCAATGATGAATCAACTCCCGCCGCCCGCTGATCGCCCACGTTCGTTGCCTCAGACCTGCCGTGCAGACATCAACTTCACAACCGAATCCGTACGCGGCTCCGCTTAGTACTGGCCGTTCTCGCGAACCAGAATGGTATCTGATCTCAGCATGCCGTTACTTCAAGGGTATCGGCTACGTGATGCTTGCCTATTTGATTTGCGCGATTCCATTCTGGTTCTACGAACTGCTTACGGACGACTCGATGCTAATGGGAGAAAAGGTCGGCCCGCCAATCATGATGCTGGCAATGTTTGTCTTCTTCGGCACAATGATCAGAAATGCGGCGCAACTTCCAAATGACTTTGACCGTTGCTACAAATGGGCTAGATGGCTCGGTATTTTGGCCGGTGCCTTTGGATTCCCGATTCTATCGATCCCTGCATTCATCGGTGTGTCGCGATTGAGCAAATACCATAAACTGATGTCTAATGATGGTGACAGCTCGACCGTTTAAAACCCAACACGCACAACCGGCAACGAACAATGCGATCCACGGGAGGCCATCGCGATACCCACGGGTACTCTTTCTGATTCGCGTCCGTGTCAGGCATCGTCATTGAGGTACCGTCGGCGAGCTTGACATTGCGTCCCTTCCACTGCCAATTCGAGGCGGCGGTTGCCTGGCATCGTTGGCTACTGCGTCTACTGATTTCGGCAACAACCGCTTCGGGCAGTCGCTGACGAGCTTTGCAATATGAGGTGGTGTTGGCATCGGCTTTTTGCTTTTGAATGTTCCACCCGAAATGCGTTGAGACGGGCCACGGCATCACGGGAACGGGGTTTTGAAGTTCAGTCCATCAGAACAGAGCTCGGTCGTGTTTGAAATCGTCGTTGGCGCGAAAAGTGCATTCTCGCTTTTGCTCCCACTACCCGCAGTGCCAACAAACACCGTAGGCGATTGCATCTAGTGATTCACGCTTAAACACGCGGCATTCGGGTCAGGCCTCTTTGGTGTGCGAAACTGCAGAAATAAGCCTGACCCCTTTGACGCGTTTCTATTCGGGAACGACGCCCTCACTGGGCAATCGTTCGCTGGAGGCACGCAGGCGTGACGAAAGCAGTGCCTCATTAAGATCCAAATTTTCGGGCTTTTCAATATTGGACCAACTCATAAATATCTCTTTCCGTTCATGAGAAGAGACAATTTCTGCATATTTTGGTACCCACGTGCCGTCAACTTGCTCTAGTTCAAGTCGTGTCGTATCAGCAACCACATCAACGTTCTGCCCAAGAATCTTCTTGCGGGTAATCAATTCGTGTCGAACTGGCCAAAAGTCCTTAAGTACATCTACCTCAACCTTGCAACCAGTAAAATAGTACATCGCAATTCCATCCGCTTCGGCCTCTACCCACTCTGGACGAAATGAATGGCCGCTTACCACTAACTTGTGTTCAAATTCAGATAATGTCTTGACTATTGACTCAAAGTTAAAGCGAACGTAGTCCCCAGGTAAGGCAAGGCCAAGCATCCTAAAGTCAATTGGAGTATCTGGAAATTCACAACTCTTGTTGAGAGCTATTGAACTGAAAACTCCATTATTCCCCGCATTCCTTAATTGGCCATTGGCGTAATACCGCACTTCATTCCCGCTGTATGGCGTGGAAGATAACTGCTGCCATGTTTCGGGATCTGAAGTGATTTCTTTCCGCTTAGATTTTGTATCTAGTACCTCTTCATGCCTAATACAGACCCAGCGTTTACCAGATTGGTCATGAATGACTTCGCCGTTTTGTACAGTGCGAAGAACGACCTCTTTGCTACCCTCCTTGAAAACTTCACGATACATCAAATACTGTACCTTGTTGGGCAATTCGCTTCTTAGTTTTCGCATTTCATCCAAAACTTGCGTGGTTGTCGGGGGCTCAGCTAGTAGCCTCCCTGTCGACACCAAAAGCACGAAAGCGACCGTTGCCACACAGTTTCGCATACCTATCTCCCCACATTGCATAACAACATCAGAGGGTTCACGTAAAAGCGCCCACTAAATGCCATAGAGAAACAACAACTTTTAATAAACGATACACCTGCCGGACATACTCAAGTATCAAATACTATTATTATTTCAATCTATACAGTCTTCTACTGCAATATTCTAATGCACGCCATTACCCGAATGTATTTCAAAACACTCTTCGAATTGCAGTACATTTGGCAGCGTGTTGCGTACACAGTCCACGCATCGGAAACCAGCAAGTCGCTCAGCGTTTGTCCCAAGTGGCTCTCAGCTAGAACAGTTCGCAATGTTGATGGCTGGTGGCGTTGCGACTGGCGATGAAAACGCTCATCAGATCGTCCAGCTCGCGACAAGCCGGCCACGGATTTACAGGCCCAGCGAACGAATGGTTTTGAAGGGTAGAGGAGACTGGAACAAATTGCTGCCTTTGACCCACGAGAACCTGTGGGTGCTCTCACATTGGTCGCATGGCGTGATTGCTTTGAAGAGTGTAGATTTTGACGGTGCGCGGTGACGCGACTGCATACCGCCACTAAAATTTTGCAAACCAGTCAAACAAAGTGGTTTGAACACCTCAACTTTTCTATCAGGAATCACCTTTCATGATTGGCCAGATGATTGCCGAATCGCTTCAGATTTCGCTTCGCTATGCGGAAAAGCTTGCTGAGAATGTCGGACCGGAAAAATTTGGGCGATTAGTGTTCGTAGACGGTCAACCGATCGATTCCAATCACCCCACTTGGGTCTATGGTCACCTTAGCCTTTATTCCACACGAGTCATATCGGAATTGGGTGGCGATGCAACACCCTACTTGGCTCCTGCCGCATGGACAGAACTCTTTTCTCACCAAAGCCGTTGCCAAGACGATCCCGATGGGTCGATTTATCCCGCCAAAGACGATTTGGTAAGTACACTTCTTGCCGGCTACCGGGCTGCAGAGCAGGTCTTACGTGCCACTGACGATGCGGCGTTTGAGGCACCGAACCCCAATGAAGCAATGCGAAATCGCTTTGCAACTATTGGCGGAATGCATGCGTTCTACACCGGCGGTCACATGATGATTCATATGGGCCAAGTTAGTGCTTGGCGTCGCATCATGGGCTTGGGCTCTGCGATGTAGATTGATTCGCAACAGGCTCCGAATGAGGCCCATCCCGCAAAAAGGTGTCAGGTACCTTTTTCAGTTTTTGGATAAACTGTACCTGACACCTTTTAGCTTTTACGGGGTTTTTTCAGAGCCTTTTGCTAGTAGCTTATTGACTTCATCGAGTACGCGAGCGCGGGCTTGGTCACCCGCCTCGCCGATTGGGAATCCTAGCGTGTCGATATCAAATACAACCATGGGTGCCATTTGGGCGATTGGAAAACCGATATCGCGAAGCTCTCGCTCATGCAGCTTAGCGACCGCCGCCATTGCGACATCACCCAATTTCACCACCATTGTTCGTCCGGCAGGATCGCGGAGGATGTAACCATTGCCAGCGGGCCGCGCGTCTTGCAGAAATGGTCTTAGTACATCGGCATCTTCTGGCTTTCCAAATTTGGCCAGTGCCTTTATCGCCCATTCAGCCGTCTCGACATCATTGGCATCCTGGAGCGCCAACTTGGCTAATGCGACACCTTCCACAAATTCGAATTGGATGGAAATTGCTAACGCATCCAAGCGGCGTCCTTTCCCGACTCGCACAAGCCACTGCCCAAGCAAATCTCGAAGTGGATCTTTGGTTTCCGGGTCGTTCAGGGAGGAAATGATCTCAAAACGACGCAACAATCGAACTACCATCGAGTCGGCTGCCTCCGACGGAGGCAATTCAGGATCCGTCGCGATTAGTAGAATCGCAAGAACGTCCGAGGTGTTCGGTTGATTCGGTAAATCGCTGATATTGAGTGCAGCGGTGGCGATCTCAGCGGTCAACGTTTGTTGAGCCGCCATACGATCGGCAACAGTACCTCCAATTAACCTCACAACGGCTGGATGCTTGCGACAAATCTCTACATAGAGTTCTCGCATCAGCAGTCGATCGCCCAACTTCGTTCGAGCGTATTCCCAACCTGGCAAAGTGGCCCCCGGATCTAAAGCGAGAAACGCGGCCACACGACCTTCAAAATCATCATTCGATAGTCGTTCCGCGATCACGTCGATACGTTGCTTCAACTCCGGATCACTCGATGTATCTACACTACGCAAGGCGGTCAGGGCGACCGGGCCGATCTGCAGAAGCTGCGACATTGCTGCTTCGCGAGACTGAAACGAATTTGCCCCCAACTGATCGATCAGCGCGGTCAATTCTGCGTCATTGACCAGCTCCTTTTTTTTCTTCGTCACATTTGGATCGGGCGTGTCATCACCCAAAACAGCGGGCACCCCATCAAGGGTACCTTCCTGCCCGTAAACAGGAGAAAAGCCTACGAAAACCGCCATGAATACAACCAACCCGCACCATAAAAGCGAACCACCGCCGGCAAAGTAACGCCTCAGACCATCTTCGACGTCCAAGGAAGACATTGCATTTTTGCTGGCAACGAGCGGAGAAAATGCACAAATAGGCAGCTTTGGTTGTGAATTAGGCATGCGTTCACTTTGACTCATTTGACACATAGGGGACCCGCTTTTTCCTTGCTGGTAACGATTGCCAACAGGGGCGAGTTGCTCCGCTGGTGTCGGGCGGTTAGAGTAATCGTACAGGGATTTGCGGCCGATTGCAGCCTTAACTGCTAAAGAGCCAGCTTCGAAAGCGAGCACGCCGCCAATCCATATCTGGGTTTGCGGCTTTTTTTATGCCGCGTCCAGTTCCAATAGCGTCCATTGAGGCACCACAAGGAACCATTTCCGTAGGGAATTATGGCCATCAAAACCCCTCTCCCCCTTTCAACAATTCATTCTACGTTGTCACCATCGAATCCGTCCAATAGCTCGTCGCATCCCGTGTCACCCCAATACCAACCATCGACTGATTTAGGTCCAGGGACCGTAGCGGTGCATGGTGGGGAGTTGCGATATAAGCCCGGCGATTCCATCGCTGACCCAATTTTCTGCGCGGCCACGTATGGGTTCGATTCAACCGCTTCCTTAATCGATTATGTGGAAGGGCGATCGGATCGAGAGGAATATGGCCGCTACGGCAACCCCAATGAACGGGCCGTCGAACGAAAACTGGCGGCACTTGACGCAACCGAAGATGCCGTGGTGTATAGCACAGGCATGTCGGCGATTGTTGGCTTACTGATGGCGAAGCTCAGCGCCGGTGACGAGATAGTCTTCTTTGATCAATGTTATCGGCGAAGCCGTGAATTTTGTACGAAGCACCTGAGTCGCTTTGGCGTGGTGACTCGCCAAGTCCCCACAGGTGACTTTGCAGCGATGGAGGCAGCCATCACACCGCGAACCAAAATGCTGGTCAGCGAATCGCCGACGAATCCTCATCTCACCGTAATCGACCTCGAGCAATTTGTCGCTGTCGCTAAGGCTTACGAAGTGGAAACACTGATCGATGCCACGCTGGCGACCCCGTTCAATGTTCAACCTCATCGCTTTGGTGTGGACTATGTTCTGCATTCGGCCACAAAATATCTCGGTGGACACAATGATTTACTCGCAGGCGTAATCTGTGGTTCGAAAGATCAACTGGAACCTGTGCGGAACTTGCGCGGGATCATGGGGGGCATCAACTCTGCCCATAATCTTTACTTGCTGCAAAGAGGTCTGAAGACGTTTGAGCTACGCATGCAACGGCACAATGAAAATGGTCAGCGTCTAGCGGAATTCCTGCTTGCTCATCCACGAATTGAACAAGTCTTCTATCCTGGACTTGAATCGCATCCAACTCATGCTATTGCGAAACGAACGATGCAGGGCTTTGGTGGCTTGATATCGTTCTTAGTCAAGGATGCTGATTGGCAAGCGACATCTCGGGTTGTCGATAGGGCACGCATTCCGCGGATTGCGCCAAGTCTGGGTGGAGTGGAGTCCTTGATTGAACAGCCTTTAATCATGAGCTACTACAATTGCACACCTGAAGAACGAATTCGCTTCGGCATTCCCGACAATATGATTCGGATGTCGTGTGGAATTGAGAACGCCGATGATTTGATCGCCGACCTAGCCATGGCACTGGAATCATGAAGTTTCGCACGCGCGCGATTCACGTAGGAAATGCGCCCGATCCGCAAACGGGCGCTGTAGTTCCACCTATCCACATGGCATCGACGTTTCGTCAGCCAGGTGCTGGCAAGTGGGGTGCATTCGATTATTCACGCAGCGGAAATCCCACACGTGCTGCGTTGCAAGAAACGCTTGCTTCCCTGGAAAATGGGTGCGGCGCCTTAGCCTTTTCCAGCGGCATGGCGGCGATCCATTGCGTCACGATGCTTTTGAATGCGGGTGATCATATCGTTGCGGGTTGCGACCTCTATGGTGGTGCCTATCGGTTGTTTCACAAAATTTGCTCGCGATCCAACATAGAGGTCACTCTCGTCGATATGACCGACCTGGATGCGGTTCGCCGTGCCATGCGAACGGAAACGAAACTGCTGTGGGCAGAGACCATTGGCAATCCGCTCTTCACGATTCCTGACTTGGCCGCCTTAGCAAAAATTGCACAGCAAAAAAGTGTGCTGTTCGGAGTCGACAATACGTTTGGAACTCCCGCATTGCTTCGTCCGCTCGATCATGGCGTCGACATTGTGATGCACTCGGCAACGAAATACTTGGCGGGTCACAGTGACAGTTTAGGAGGTACTTTAGCAGTGCGTGATGCATCGCTACTCCAATCGCTTTACTTCGTCCAAAACGCTACTGGCGCTGTCCTTGATCCAATGACGTCGTTCCTAGTATCACGCGGACTAAAAACATTAGACCTTCGTGTGCGTGAACAATCGAAGACCGCGTTGGAATTGGCACGTTGGCTGCAATCGCTGCCACAAGTTATTCGCGTCCTATATCCAGGGCTGGAAGGTCATCCCGGACACGATGTGGCAACGAGGCAAATGGAGAATGGTTATGGCGCCATGCTCTGCTTTGAACTTGATGCCACAGTCGACCAAACGGCGCGCGTTTGCGAATCGACAAAGCTGTTTGGATTAGCCGTCAGCCTTGGTGCTGTGGAATCGCTGATCGAACAGCCTGCCACCATGTCGCACGCTAGTTATGCTGCAGAAGATCGCTTGCGTTTTGGCATCACGGACGGGCTGATTCGGCTATCCGTTGGTCTGGAAGATATCGAGGATCTCCAACAAGACTTGCTGCACGCTTTCGCAGCTAGTGCCTGACGCCACCTGCCTCGGCACCCCATATTTCAATCAGTCTCGCATCGCGTCCACAACTCGATCGATAATAGCTGTATTTGAGGGGATTCTTCAGATAGTAATCTTGATGGTATTCCTCAGCAGGATAGAACTCGGTGGCATCGATCACTTCCGTAACGATCTTCAACCGCGTTCTCGCAGCAATTTTGTCGCGACTCGCTTCGGCTGCAGTTCGCTGCTCGGTATCCGCCACAAACACTGCTGCTCGATACTGGCTTCCCGAATCGCAGAACTGTCCACGAGCATTGAAGGGATCGACATTTCGCCAAAAAACCTGCATAAGTTCTTCGTAGGAAATTTTGCGGGGATCATAGACCACTTTCAAGGCTTCATAGTGCCCCGTTTTACCAAGCTTCACAGCGTGATAGGTTGGATTGCGAGTCTTGCCGCCTGTGTATCCAGAAATTGTCTCCACGACACCCTGAACAGGATCGAAGGCGGACTCCATGCACCAGAAACAACCTCCAGCAAAAATTGCAGATTCCAGTTGCGATTCCGCTGGAGACGTGGCAGTGTTTAGTGCAGAAACCGCGGGGCCGTTTGCTTGTTGGGCCTCCGCGCGTGATACTGTGATAGGAACCAACAGGATCATCAAAATAAGTAAACGAAACATGTCAGGCTCCTGATCGATTTAACGGCCTTTCTGGATTCTTAATAATAGCCGTTGGACCCAACGGTCCGCCACTATTTTGAAGGCTGCGTTTTTGCCCCACGCACAGAACCCTAACCGCCCCATCCGCTTTGGTGCTCCGATAGGACTTGCCTTGTTGGTAAGCATGGTTTTCAATGCACCCATTTCTGCGGGTGCACAGTTTTCGTCGGGTGCACAGTTTTCGTCGGGTACACAGGCAACGACTCCTGAATCGGACCCGACATCTCAACCCGCTACGTTTTCATCACTGCCTCCGTCGGAACCATGGCCTGATGACTTAATTCGGGATGCTCAGCTTCCCCCCGCGCCTAGTGATTTGCAGGAACTTCTGACAAGCGGGAAGGTGGAGTTTGTCTTCTATGACGAATCGCAATTCCGCCGCAAGTTTCAGGGTGAAACACGGTTCGAAATGAACTACGATTCCAAGTCCGAATTTCGATGGCGACAAATTCGCACTCGCGATGGAAGTCGTGAATTAGTCGTTCGGCCACAGTTTCGCATGGTGCAAGTGACCGCTACCCACACCGTCCTATTGCCGAAACGATTGATCACAGACAGCTTCTATGACCACCCGCTGGTTCGGCACGAATTGGATCATATTCGCATTTCCACTGACGCTCGATTTGCAAAGACATTTACCAGCTGGGTAAGTACCGAGATACGAGAACTTCACATCCCTCTGAATGCGGACTCGCCGTCCTTCAACAGTCTCGCCGAACAAGAAATTCGTTTGAAGATGTCGGCGCATTTCCGCGAACTCGTTGATCTTGTCCGCGTGCGTTATGCAGAGCTGGATGAACAGACCAAGCATGGTGCCTTGCCGCTGCCCCAAGATTTCTTCAAATCGGCAGAAAGCGATGGTCCCGCTAGTCCCCTATAGCCCTGCCAACTCCGCGGCCCGGCGCACACGTTGTATCGCGATCATGAAAGCGGCTGTGCGCAGCGACACCGAATGTTGTTGCGATGTCTGCCAGACGTTTTCAAAGGCATCATTCATGGTGCGGTCGAGTTCCTGACGTACTCGATCAAGGCTCCAACGGTAATGCTGACGGTTTTGCACCCATTCAAAGTAGCTGACGGTTACGCCTCCAGCATTTGCTAGAATATCGGGCAAAACAATGGCACCACGTTTCTCTAATGCCATATCCGCTTCGGGCCAGATCGGACCGTTGGCCGCCTCAATGATGATCGGTGCAGAAATCGAATCAACATTGTCGCTGCGAATGACTCCTCCCAACGCGGCAGGGATGAGGATATCAACATTGGGCAGCGACAATAGTTGGTCAGCGGGCAAAACCTGGCAATGAGAATATCCCTGCAATAATCCTCGCGGATGAGTGAGTTTGTGACGAAAAACGTCGGCAATGTTCAATCCATCGGGATCGTAGTACATACCGGTTACGTCACTGACCGCGATAACGGGAAATTGCGCTTCATGCAAAAATTTTGCCGCATGAGAGCCAACATTTCCAAAGCCTTGAATGGCGACACGCGTATTTTCCGGTTTGCGGCCGTTTCGCTTACAAAGCTTCACGGTTAGCAGACCCACTCCGCGCCCTGTCGCTTCCTCGCGACCCTTCGCACCATATTCCTCAACAGGCTTGCCCGTGATCACTGCCGGATGAAATCCATGGTACTTCTCCCATTGATTGCGGAACCATGCCATCACTTGATGATCAGTACCCATATCGGGTGCCGGTATGTCGGTATCAGGTCCAATAATATCGTGGATCTGATCGACAAACGCGCGAGTCAGTCTTTCAAGCTCTTTCTTGCTTAATGTCGCCGGATCGACCCCAATCCCCCCCTTCGCACCACCGTACGGAAGGTCAACAACGGCCGTCTTCCAAGTCATCAAGCTAGCCAAAGCACGAACCTCATCCAGATCCACTTCCGGATGATATCGCAAACCTCCCTTCATAGGCCCACGACTATTGTCGTGCTGAACTCGAAAACCCACAAAATTGGCCAGCTCACCACTATCGCGTTCGATGGTAACTTGAACTTGGACTTCGCGTTTTGCCATTAATAGCATCTCGCGCATTCCAGGAGAGAGATCCATCTTTTCGGCGGCACGGTCAAAATAAGCTTGAGTCGCTTCAAACGCTCTCATGTTGTATTCTCGATTCCTGCGGTAAAGCCGTCGAATAATCCCATCGGAAATATACGCCCTTCGACGACGCAAGGACGAAGCAATCAGAAATTATTTTCTCAGACCATCTGTCAGCTCACGCAGATTGCGGGGATTCTGCCCCAAATCCCCTTTTCCCAGTCGTGACTGACTCTCTGCTTCCAATAGCGATCCGCCTTCGACTTGCGGACGAATCGTAACGTGAATGTCGTCTTTAAATCTCAGGATCATGGTGGTTCTCACTAGGTGTATTTTGATGGTACCATCGGGCAAATTCTCGCTTGACGCAAGACTCCAGCGACTCTGACCAGCGACCCAGGCCACCAATTTTTCGTTCAACGCCGGAGCAGCGAGCGTACTACGGACAGGGTGCAGACGTTGATCGGCAGCGGCCGCATCGGTCTTGGCAAAGTTCTCTGAAAAATCTCGCTGCCAATCTTCTACAATGATCAATGTCCAAAGAACGGGGATACTCGCCATAATCAGCAGGGTCCAAGTCATAGTTTTCTTTAACTTCATCGAAATGGGTCCAGCATGAGTCTTTTTGCCAACAGCGAGGCAGAAAACCTCCGCCGCAATCAACCTCTCGCCGCGCGCATGCGTCCATCGCGACTGGTGGAATTCGTCGGCCAGCAACATATCTTAGGCGAAGGCCAACTGCTACGCCGGATGATTGCGGCGCGTCGCTTGGGTTCCATTATATTCTTCGGACCACCGGGGACTGGAAAGACCACACTCGCCCACCTGATTGCCAACGAAACAGGTAGTAGTTTTCGACAATTGAGCGCTGTGACAAGCGGCGTCAAAGAGCTACGCGAAGTCCTCGCCTGGGCACAAGACGAAGTTGCCTCAGGTTCCGGACGCCCGCTGTTGTTCATTGATGAAATCCATCGCTTTAACCGCAGCCAACAAGATGCCTTGCTGCCCGATGTAGAGTCGGGTGTTGTCTCGTTGATCGGCGCAACCACGAGCAATCCATTTTTCTCGATCAATGGCGCTCTGCTCTCACGCAGCCAACTCTTTCAACTGCATTCCCTTACCACTGATGAAATTGTAGCTCTCCTGCATCGTGCATTAACCGACAAGTCGCGTGGCCTGGGCGCGATCCGTGTAGAGGCAGAAGATGATGCTCTACAGTGGATCGCAGAGCAGGTGGAAGGAGACGCGCGCCGCGCGCTCTTGGCATTGGAAATCGCCGTGCTCAGCAGCGGCACATCACCTGTCAAGCTGACCGTGCAGGCGGCGCAAGAGTCCATGCAGCGAAAACAAGTTGGTTACGATGCTACCGGCGATGATCACTACGACTTGGCCAGTGCACTGATCAAAAGCATTCGCGGTAGCGACACCGATGCAGCGATCTATTGGCTCGCCCGCATGCTCGATGGTGGCGAAGATATTCGCTTTCTCACACGCCGACTGGTTATTCTGGCGAGCGAGGATATCGGCAACGCAGACCCAAACGCACTCCCACTGGCAATCTCAGCAATGCAAGCCTGCGAGTTTATTGGCATGCCCGAGTGCCAATTAACGCTTAGCCAAACAGTCGCCTATCTAGCGCTTGCTCCTAAAAGCAACGCATCCACGGTCGCTATTTCACAGGCCAAAAAAGATGTGCTGGAAAAACAACTGATTCCAGTACCCATCCACTTGAGAGACTCACACTACAAGGGTGCTGCACAACTGGGACATGGTGTTGACTACGAATATTCTCACGACGCGCCCGATGGAGTCTCTCAGCAAATTTATTTTGACGCAATCAAACACCTTGGTTACCAACCACAGTATTACCAACCAGTTGACCGAGGTTATGAAATAGAACTCGCCAAACGAATCGACAAGCTTCGCAAGCGACTCCATCCCTAGTTGCAGATAGTTGCCTTTCGCTCCGCGAAAGTAGCGTTTGTATTTGTTACTTTTTTCGCTACTTTCGCGGAGCGAAAGGCAACTATCCAGACGCTACTTTCGCGGAGCGAAAGGCGACTATTTATTGAAGGGGTTTGAGTCGGTATTCAAACAGAGCTTCCTGCGCCTCACCTGTTTTCGTGTGAATCACAACATAGACATTCATTTGCTCGTCGCTAATGCGTTCCATGGTTAATCCATCAAACCAGGCCTGTTTACCTTCCGCTTTAATTAAGCGAAATTCAACCTTATCATCCTTTTCTTCCCAACCCACCAATTCCTTGCCAAAGTGCTTCAGTCGTAAGACCCAGCCCTTCGCTTCATCCTTTTGAAGCGACATCAGCTCCCGAAAAATGACTTGGTCATCCTTGGAAAACTGAAACATTCCCTGAATTTGACCACCCACCGAGGGCGTCCAAACCTCTTCGCATTCACCTCCCAGTCCCGGTCCCAACCAGCGGCCAACCATCCATTCGAATTGATCGACAGCAATTTCGGGTGATACACAATCGTCACTCCAAACCATCGTGTGTTCTGTGGCTTGAGAAGGCAAAGAGTCATCGGTCGAAGTTGCATCCTGAGGAGACTCGATCCAAGTGCGCAATCCCTTAAGCTGAAGCGATATCACTGCGTCAACTGGCGGAGCCATTTCAGCGCATCCTCCCGGTCGAAAACCTCCAACGAGATAGCGGCAACGGACTTTAGTCTTTGGCGTTTCGCCATCCTTTGCCTCGGAGACGTAGGTGAACGTCATGGTCCCGACGAGCGCTTCCTGTTGCAGCGGCCCTAGCCCTCCCTGTAGTCGAAGCACGCTACCGGGCATTGCCATCACTACCCGCATATGCTCGACCGAACCTCCGTCGGGAAGCGTCTCGGAAAATGATGCGCCTGCCTGTAAAGTTAAGGAAAGATTGGCAGCATCCCCCGAATACGTATGTGCCGATTCCCACCACTTCGAAATATGACCTGTTTTTTCGTAGGCCTGCTGGGGAGTCGCCGCAACAGTAAATTCGCTTTCGATCAAAAACCCCGTTTCAGTCGCCGACGTGACATCTGCCCTACAAGCCCCGCAGGACGGCCCCAAGGTCATGAACAGCGCTGCGACAACCTTTAGAGTGCTATGTTGGACGCAAAAAGAAAATGGATGAACAACGGTTCGAACTGGCATAAGCCGCGTTTTACTCAACATGTTTTCCTCGCCCAGCATGGATTTTCGAACTTGAGCCAGCATTCTAATTCAAAGTGGATCGAAAGTGAAAACATGGAATTTTTGTGACATATTTTCAAAATTCTGTGTCAGAAGTTGTATTGCCAAGGGTACTCACACTCAATAGGGCAGGGATTCCTGCTGGCAACATGCTTGAGGAAGTTCATCACAGCTCGGAATTGCAATGGCGGAGTTAGACGATGCAATTGTGCGAAAGCTCCGAGCAGGTGATCTATCGGCAATCGATTTGCTGGTGCAACAGCATGGTGGAACTATTCAACGATTGGCATGGCGACTGTGCGGTGGTCATGCCGACGCGCAGGATTTGTCTCAGGATGTGTTAGTGATCGCTATGCAAAAAGGATACACGTTTCGGCAGCAGTCATCGCTGGAGACCTGGCTATGCGGTATTACGGTGCGAGTGTGCCGCAAGTGGATTCGGCGGCAGCGCGCGCGAAGAAGATTTTTCCAGTGGGCAATGCACACTGCGCCTACATCAACGCAGTTAGATTCACAGCCACAGTATGAAATTCAGGAATGGGTACGAACTGGGGTCGACCGTCTTCCCATTGCCGATCGCGAGCTGCTCCTGTTGCGTTATGTTGAACAACGAACGATCGATGATATTGCCGCAATTCTCTCCGTCTCACGAACGGCACTCGACCAACGTCTGCATCGCGCGAGAACTCGTTTGTCGATCATTTTGACACTCGATCACACGGCAATTAGCGAATCATCGAACATCTTTACGCGACAAAATACTACATTCGAAATCCCAACCAACAACGCTGAATGATGAACGATGAAACCGAATACTATTTGCAAACGCAAGCAATCGAAGTTCCAGAGCTTCCGCGATTGGAAGCCGAAGCCATCAAGCAACGCTACATTCGTCGAACCCGTCGTCAACGGCTGACGCGGGCTCTTGGTTGTGTTGCAGGACTGCTCGCCGCAGCCAGTTCGTGGTGGCTGGGGGGCCGGCCCGTCCATCCAAATATCACGGCAGTGAGTCCAGCGAACACCAATGTCGAATCTTCGCAGGCCGTCGCTGCGCAGTATATCGCTTCGCAGTGGCAGGAACAGTTTACCGCAGATCTCAATCGTCTCAATCAATCCGCCGACGAACTCAGCGAGATCATTCATGCAGAGAAATGCATTAAAGAGATTCAGCAGGCGAATACTCAATACGTTCAACATATTCGCAATCGCGCCGCCTATGACTACTGGGTGCATCAGTCGGATCTCGCCTCGCAGTAATTTCTCCCCTTAACTTATTGTGCCGATGGCTTCAATCACTAAACGCCCAGTGGCGTTGAATGACCGTTTCAGTTCTCGCTCACTAGCTACCTTCGTAGTTTCTTACGTTTCTTTCAGGAGTCCTGACATGCAGTGGACCTATCGTTCGATCCTTACAGTCGTTGTTTTGCTGGGGGCTGTTCCTCAAACTGCCAAAGCGCAATTTGATCGGTTAACCAAGTTGGTACATGAACTGGAGACAGCCGAGCCAGGAGCTCGAATGTCACCAGCACTAGTCGCACAAGGAGCGTACCGCCCAGATAAAATTCGTTATTCCATTTTAGAGCCGCTCCGCTGGGAAATAGAAAAGTTGACAATTCAAGAGTCACTCTTGAAGAGCATGATTGCGGAAACTCAAAAGCGCTGGAGCGAAAGCCAAGAGAGACTAGCGGTCACTGAAGGAACGCTGTCGGACTATCACATCAGCTCACCCGACGATCTAGCCAAACGCAATGCCCAGTCGGAAGAGTTGAAGGCAATGCTAGGACAAATCGATGCCGAAATGGCGTGGTTGAAACAACGGCAGCAGGAAGAGAAGTCCAATCCCGACGCTACTGTCGAAAAATCCAGACAAGCGGAGATATTAGAGTACCAGTCGAAAATCGTGGATTCACTTTCCGCGCAACAGGAAGAGGCAATGGTAGCGGCAAGAAAAGGGCTGCGCTCGCAGAAAGATCTGCGTGAAACTGAGCTTCAGCTATGGGAAGCCAAAAAGCTATTGGCGAACTCCAAGGCGGTGGCAGAACTTGCTGAGAATGGAGTGCCGGAGGAGATAGTAGTAGGCCTTAAGGAATTAATGCAAAAACGATCCGCAACGATTGCTAAACTGGATTCGCTTAGTGACACGCCACCGGCGATTCAGGTGCGTCAGATATTGAGATCGAAACAGCGGCTCGAACGCGAAGACGAAATCCAACTTGAGAAGATGGGACAGCTTGAGCAGCAACTCCAGTCCGCTTCTATGGAACGACGATTTCTCGAAGCCATCGTCGGAGCCTATGAGAAAGCGCAGCAAGAGGCCGATCAGCCAAGTGCGGGGTAAGGCCGCAGGGCCACGAACAAGAAGCGAGTGGATCGTTACTAACTGGCCGCTCGCATTTGCAAATCAGAAAAGTAGGTTAAGGCCCCTTAAGCCAGTCGTTCAAGCCATGTCTTCGTATCGATGACGTCACTAATAAACATTTGCTGAGCGACTAGTATCGATTCGTGTAATTGCTCCGCTGTGACCGATCCGGCTTGATTGGTAACGTCCAGCGTTCCCGTTGCATCGCTGAGAAATTCGACTTTCATGCCGAGATGAAAGGCTTGACGCGCAGTGGTATCACAGCACATTTGTGTCATATATCCGGCAATACAAACGGTATCGGCTCCCACTGATTCCAACCATGTTTGCAAAGGTGTACCCGTAAACGAGCCTGGAAGCTGTTTATCGATCAGTACATTTCGCGGCCGCTGCTCCACTTCTGGATGTAGTTGCCACATATCGGAATTCAGCCGAAAAATGGGCGAATCGGGATCAGGCTGGTGATGTCGAATCACGGCTGTGGGCATGCGAACGCTTACGGCGTGATCCATCACACGCAGAATTTGCGACAGATGGCCCGCAGGGTGTGTAATCGGTAAGGCACCGTCGAAATACTCGCGTTGAACATCGATGATTAGAAGTGCTCGGGTCACAACCGTTACTCGCTGGTCGAAAGATGGGGTTTACTGCATCCAACTAAATCATCTCTAGTTTGGATTTCCACTTTTGAATTTGCTCTTGAACTTGAAGGGGTGCTGTTGATCCGTAACTAACAAAGGCCTGCACGGCTCGGTCGACCCCTAAGACTTCATAAACGGAAGCATCTATTTGTGGATCATGCGATTGGAATTGCTCCAGCGACATATCTTTTAGTGGCAGGCGATTCTTCATCGCATCGCCCACAATTGCACCTACCAAATGGTGAGCGCGGCGCTGAGGCATACCTCGCTTCATCATCCATTCCATCAATGTCGTCGCATCGAGATATCCCTCTTCGAGACGAGAGCGAATGGAATCTCTGCGCAATTCCGCACCCGCTACGAGTGGTGCAGCGAGTTCAAGACAAGCGATGACTGTATCGAACGAATCGAAAATAGGTGGCTTATCTTCTTGCAGGTCTCGATTGTAAGCGAGGGGAAGCCCTTTGACCAAAACAAACAACGTTTGCAGATTGCCGATGACCCGAGCCGACTTACCCCGTGTTAGTTCCAGGACATCGGGATTGATTTTCTGTGGCATGATGCTGCTGCCCGTGCAGAATGCATGAGGAAGTTTGAGAAAACCAAACTCCACCGTGCTCCATAAGATCCATTCTTCCGCCCAGCCGCTCAAGTGCGTAGCAATCATGGACAGGCAAAAGGCAGCTTCTAGCGCAAAATCGCGATCGCTACTGGTATCCAAGCTATTGGCCGTTGGTCCATCGAAACCGAGCTGCGATGCCGTTTGCTGACGATCGATATCCATCGTTGTACCAGCGACCGCTGCCACCCCGAGGCTACACTGATTCAATCGCTTCCTGCAATCGGCCAACCGCGATCGGTCTCGCTCGTACTTCTCGATATAAGCAAGCCAATAATGGGGCGCCAACACGGGTTGGGCTCGCTGCAAATGAGTGTATGCGGGCAGAATGCAGTCCATGTCGGCATCGCATCGCCCTAAAAAGGCCAACTGCAATTCTTTCAACCGTTGGTCGACCGTGTCGAGGGCCTGCCGAACCCACAATCGAAAGTCGGTCGAGACTTGATCATTACGACTTCTGGCGGTGTGCAGTTTGCGTCCGATGTCGCCAAGGCGTTCAATAAGCGCTTGTTCAATATGCATGTGAACGTCTTCCAACTCAATTTTCAGCGGTAGCACGCCCGCTTCCAATTGCAGTCGGATTTCTTCCAATGCGGCTGCGATTTGCACCGACTCGTCCTGAGAAATAATCCCCTGGTTTGCCAACATTGCTGCATGGGCAATCGAGCCACGAATATCCTCTTCGTACAGTCGCTCGTCGAAACTAATGCTCTCGCAAAATCGCTCCACGCGCGAGTCAGAGGTCGAGTCAAATACACCGCTACGCGAAGGACTGGCCACTCGAATTTCTCACTAAACGTTACGCAAATCAAATTTGTTCAACCGGCTATCTTAGCAGACAGGGTCGGCTTTCGTCGCGGGGCAGTCCCGCATTGAAGTCGCACCGCTGCGGCGACATCAAAGCGGGTTGCAGGCATCCACACCCGCCTACAAACGCCACACCACTAGTCACACCAC
>JBGTBJ010000022.1:0-35005 GCA_041749395.1 Pirellulaceae bacterium | reverse complement strand
AGCGTCGTAAATTTATCGTAGCAGATACTAAGCGCTAGAGCAGCGAATACCAACGCTACTTTCGCGGAGCGAAAGGCGACTATCGCAGCGAAAGGCGACTATCTGGCACTAGCTTAATAGCTTGAGCAAAATTTCTCGCACCTGCTGAGGATTTGCATTGGGGTTTTTCTTTTTTGCTTGGCCAATAAGTGAACCCAAGGCTTGTGTCTTTCCTGCCCGATACTGGTCGACCACCTGCGGATTCTCTGCGAGCAACTCTTCGCACAGGGACTCGATTTCGCCGGCATCTACAGCAACGATGCCGAGCGCAGCGATGGATGCGGCCGCTGAAGTTCCATTATCCAACATATGTTGAAAAACATCACGAGCCCGCGCGTTGTCCAATTCACCAAGGTTCACCCTAGACAACAGGGCACCCAAATCGTCGGCCGATACCGACAATTGCGTAATTTCGATGCCACGTTCTTTCAAGGTTCGCATCACATCTTGCTGTAACCAGGAGCTAGCTCGTCGAGCATCTCCTGATAAAGCGGCTACTTTCTCATAGTAGGCAATCAGGTCTGGACCTTGGTTGACGATGACATCCGCATCATACAGTTTTAGCCCGTATTGGTCTTGTAAACGCTGCCGAGTCGCAGCGGGCAATTCACCCAATTGTTCACGAGCTGCCTCGACTCGTTCTCGAGGCAATCGCACCGGCAACAGATCAGGATCGGGAAAGTAGCGATAGTCAGCCGACTCTTCTTTCTCGCGCTGCACGAAAGTGGATTCTGATGCATCATCCCAACCACGAGTTTGCTTGGGGCGGGTCCCAATCGTGTCACCCGTTTCTTGCCAATCAGTGAATTGACGCCGCACCTCATACTCGATCGCCCGTTCAACAGCGCGAAAGCTGTTCACATTCTTAATTTCGACAATCGGTGTGGCAACTCGCAAGCCGTCGACATCGACATGCAAATTCACATTGGCATCGACCCGCAGGCTTCCTTCTTGCATTTCGCAATCGGAGACATTGAGATGAGTTAGCAACAGTTTCAATTCAGTTAAGAACGCACGTGCCTCGGCTGCTGAACGTATTTCAGGCTGAGTGACAATTTCCAAGAGGGGCGTGCCGCAACGATTCAGGTCAATGCGTGTATCGGACCGTCCCGCCGCTTCATCGTGCATGCTCTTGCCTGCGTCTTCTTCCAAATGCGCGCGAACCAGAGCAACACGTCGAACCTGCCCTTCCGATTCTGGATTCGGATCGGCAAAATCGAGGTATCCGTCGGCACAAATTGGCAAATCAAATTGGCTGATCTGATAACCCTTGGGGAGATCTGGGTAGAAGTACTGCTTGCGATCCCACTTCGTTAAGGGTGGAATTTCACAGTGCAGAGCCAGGCCTGTCATAATCGCTAAATCGATAGCCCGCTGATTCATGACAGGCAGCGCACCGGGGAGTCCCAGACAAACGGGGCAAACTTGCGTATTGGGAGGTGCACCAAACTCTGTGCTGCAGCGACAAAAGAGTTTGGTAATCGTCTTTAATTGGACGTGGACTTCCAAGCCGATAATGATTCGAAAGTCATGCTCTGTCGAAGAAGCGTTCATACTTGAGGCCTCTTCTGATGATGGCTCGTGTGGGATTGAAAGGCAGCGCCTGCGTTAAACAAACGGCTTTCTTCCAAGGGTGGTGCTTGCAATTGCAATCCAATTGGCAGGCCTGATTTCGTGAAACCTGCAGGAAGTGAGGCGGCCGGGATCCCGGCCAAATTGGCTCCTACCGTGAACAAATCACATAGGAACATCTGAATGGGATCGTCGATCTTCTCACCAATTCCGAATGGAGGTGTGGGGGTTACTGGTCCCAGCAAAATGTCCGCTTGCTCAAAGGCCGATTGATAATCTCGACGGATCAATTGCCTCACCTGCAGCGCTTTGAGGTAATAGGCATCGTAGTAACCGGTGCTGAGCGCGTAGGTCCCGATCATAATGCGTCGCTTGACCTCTTCGCCAAATCCCTCGCTACGGCTCTTGCAGTAGGTTGCCAGGAGTGGCCCTTTCTCGCGGATATCGGCCTCCGACAATGCGGCGCGATAACCATAATGGGCACCATCGTAGCGAGATAGATTGCTGCTCGCTTCACACGGTGCAATCACGTAATAAGTGGGAACACCGTAGCGGCTGTGGGGCAGATGCACGTCGACTAAAGTTGCCCCGCATTCCACCAGCACTTCCATAGCCTGCTCGACGGCCATTCGAACTTCGGCGTCCAACCCATCGGCCTCTAGGGCATCGCGAATCACACCCACCCGCATGCCTCTTAGATCCTTGCCTTGGGCCGCTGCCGAATAATCGGGCACTGGAACATCAAGGGAGGTCGAGTCGCTCGGATCGAAACCGGAAATGGCATGCATCAACAGCGCACAGTCTTCCATGCTCCATGCCATTGGACCGACCTGATCGAGGCTGCTAGCAAAAGCCACTAAACCATACCGGCTCACTCGCCCGTAAGTTGGCTTCATGCCAGTGAGGGAACAGAATGCGGCAGGCTGGCGAATCGATCCACCTGTATCCGTACCGACACTGAGCGGACAATTCTGAGCCGCCACCACTGCGGCCGCACCACCACTACTGCCGCCCGGCGTGCGAGAAATGTCCCATGGGTTGCGCGTCGCACCAAAAATACTATTCTCGGTACTTGCCCCCATCGCAAATTCATCGAGATTGGTTTTACCAATCAGAACGGCGTCTGCCTGCCGCAAACGGGTAACCACAGTCGCATCGTACGGCGACCAGTAGTCTTTCAGCATTCGCGATGCACAGGTGGTTGGCATGTCGCGCGTGCAAAGCACGTCTTTCACCGCCACCGGTATGCCGGCGAGCACTCCCAGTGACTGGCCGGAGGCCCGTCGTTGATCAATCAGCTCTGCCTGTTGCAGAACTTCGATGGGGTCGACACGATAAGCAAAACCCCGCACTGCCGCTTCGCTGTGCGAGATGCTCTCCATGGCTGCGGTGGCAATTTGCACGGCGGATACTTCGCCCTGCGATTGCAACTTCAAGAGTTCCGATGCCGAATCAAGGGGAATCACAGTTGCGGCCTAGCGTCAAAGGATGTCCCTGACCACACACTTGGCGCAACACCTAACGCGCGGGTCCCAGGACAGGAGGAACCAGAAAGCATGCATCGTCGCGTCGAGGTGCGTTGGAGAGAGCCGCTTCGACTGAAAGACCGCTATGCAATTCGTCGCTGGACCAGCGATTCACTACGTCCAACGCCGTTGTCATTGGCTCAATGCCTTCAGTGTCCAGCTCCGACAGCTGATGGACAAAACCAAGAATCGTCTCAAGCTGCGGACCCAACTTGGCAACTTCGGCATCGGACAAATCTAGCCGAGCCAGCAATGCCAATTTGCGAACGTCCTCTTCGGTCAACCGCTCGCTCACTTCTTCTTGCCGGTTTCCAGCGCGAAGGGCTTTTGGCGAACCGTTTTTCGAATTACACCGCTGCGGATGCACTGGGTGCAAACTCGCAATGTCGTATTTTCGCCACTCGGCAAAGTCACGTGCACACGTTGCAAATTGGGGACAAATTTGCGTTTAGTGATACCGGTAATCTTGGTACCAACACCACCCAAGTACTTGGCCTTACCACGAGTTTCGACGCGGTTCCCGACTTGGACTTTCTTGGCACACATTTCACACTGTCGGGACATCGCATCCAACTCCAAAAAGCAACAGCACTATTTCGCTGGCAAAGTCTTGAGGATAACAAACAAACCGCATTGCGACCGAATTCGATTCAGCAACACGTGCAATTGAGCCCCGAAATATACCGAATTCACTTTCCCCCGCAACCGCATTTCACGTTCATTCGGTCCGGACCACCCTATTTCGCACGAATCTGTCCCAGTTTCGGCTCTCTCAGGTATCATCCGTTCACATTCTCGCGACTGCACAAAAATCCACACATCGCAATTAGTAACCAGCCTACAATCCAGGCGAGACCACCTAAAGGAGTCACTGCGCCCCACTTCGGTTGGTTGGTCGCAATCAACACGTAAAGGCTACCGCTAAACAAAATAACTCCCACAACAAATAGCCAACCGGCGACCCGTACCCAGCGACTGGGGAATTGCGGCGAGATCGCCGCCAGAGCCAACAAGGCGGCGGCATGAATTAAGTGGTATCGGACAGCCGTGTCCATTTGTGACAAACGTCGTTGCGTTGTCGCGGCGTCCAGGCCGCTACCCTCCAGCCAGCCTTCCAAGCCGTGTGCGCCAAATGCGCCGATCGCGACTCCCAAGGATCCCAACAAACCCGCTGCGATCAGCCAATTCTTTCCGTAGACCTGCGATGATTGCTTGATGTTCACACTGGTTGCCTATGAATAAGGGTCACGGTGCAAAAAGCTGTTCGTTTTTGCACAACCCGACAACATACCAAGTGTGAGCTGGTTTTGGGTCATTCCCGAGCTGCGATCATTCTCCCACCTCAAGGTCATCGAGTGACGTTTCGAGGACCTCTAGAACCTGCGCTAGAGAGCGTGACGGGCCCCTTTGCTCCAAATCATCTGTGGCTGAAGTCATTTCAGCAGCACTCCAAAAACCAACGGATTTTAGTCGATTGGAAGATGACGATCCGACATCATCCATCGCACCCAGTTCGGCAAACGCCGCATCGATCAAATCGAGGTTTTGGAGGACCCTGGCAACAACTCTGTCGGTGGTGGCAGTGGAGGGTGCACTGTGCACTCCACTGCCGTTCGAGTCGAGCGAACCTCCGTCCAGATCGTCTTGTTCGGACGCTTCGGAGGCTTCGAAGTCTTCGAAGCCGTATTCTACGACTGGCGCTTTCAAGGAGAAGGATTGATTGACCGGCTTCGAGCTGCTCGTTGATACACGCTCAATACGAATCGCATCTACCATCACTTTGTCATTGGTCTTATTTGTAAGCGTGACAGTGATGCTATTGCCGGTCACCGTGGCATAGCCGATATCTTGCCACTTCGTGCCACCCGTGGTCAGTGACGAAGGGGTCTTCTCTTGGTTCAGGTTTGCCGAACCCAATAACTTTGAGCCGGAGCGAACTTCATAACGAGCGTTGGTAGCCAACGTCTTATCTGCCACCCAGGTCGCGGAAATGCGATATCGGCCAGGAGCGAGACCGTTGAATTGCCAAGTCGCCTGGCTGGTCCCTGTTCCCTTGTTGGCAATCATACGGTCGGCGCCATTTCCTGCACCTGTGTACTTTTTCCATGCACCCTTTGTTGTAAATCCAGCCTGTCCATCATCGATAACGGTGACGGAATTCGAACCTGACCCGCCGCCGCCAGAAGACGAACCGCTACCAACCACCGCGGCGAGCGAAATCGTAAACGCAGATTCATCGGCATCGTTGCTGGCCAAAGTAAACGTGCCCGAATAGTTTGCTGAGACTTTCGTAGTCACTCCGATCGTAAACGAAGTGGATGCACCGGGTCGCAGTGTCCGTGACTTGAGATTGGATGTGATCACGAAACCTGCGGGAATATCTTTGCTGTTCAACGCTGTCAGCGTCAGATTCGAAGTCCCCTCATTGCGCACGACAAAGGTCCTAGTCGCACTCGTCTTGAGGGCAATGTTTCCAAAGTCGATCGCCGCGCCGCCGCTCTCGATGTTTGCATTAGCAACCGTGACCGAAATCTCCGGTGCCTTGACGGGCGCCGACGCAAAGTTGCCTGACAACGTGTACTGGCCAATACGACCATAGGCGCCAGTCGAGCGAACAAACACATAGTAAGTACCCGAGGACAAACTCTTACTAATCGATTCGTTGAGAGCGCTCGTATTGGCTGTAGCGAGAATGGAACCCGATGCATTGCGCAATTCCAGCACCGCATCGAAGTTCTGCCCAACCCCAACACCCTCTGCGCGAATGATTGCATTTCCGCCGCTCGTCGAGAACGAAAAGACGTCAATATCAGAGTTCGTTGAGATCAGGCCTGGCACACTAAAGGTACCGCCGTTGGCAATCGTGTTGAGCGCATAGGCAGTCTGCTGAGTATTCCCATATTCGTCCGTCCGATAACCGAAACCATTCGCCACACCCGAAAGAATCGCGAGGTCGTCCTGAGTGGCGTTTGCGCCAGACGGCGTGGAACCGTTATGCCAAGTCGTCACATTTTGGTAGTAGCCTACTCCCATCACGGGCGCCCAGCCGTTGCTCCCGGTGCTATAGCTCTCCACCAGTGTATTGCCCGACCAAACCGATTGATGGCTGAGCCCAAATAGATGGCCCGCTTCATGGGAAGCGGCTTCGGCTACGTACTTGGGATTGCCATTCCCCAACGCATCTTCGAAAACGAAGCCGGTATTGGAGGCGCTATTGTAGAAACCACCAACGTACGCCACGCCACCAGCCGAATCCTGGAACCAATCGGTATAGTTTCCGCCGATAGCAAGCCGGGCCGTAACCTTGTCGGTCGAATTGCCTGGATCGACCGTTGTCACATTGATATTGAAGGGTGCAAAGTCCTCAGCCACTCGCTGCCAGATTTCGTTAATGGAAACGAGCTCGTCTGTTGAAAAGGTGAGCGCGTCGCCATCTCGATCGTAGACCGGCGTCGAAACATTGGAGTAGGAACCCCAAGTACCAGTGGTGCTTCCATTGAAGTCCAAAAATAGCTTTGCCGTTGCACTTGGCAGGCTATTGAGAATAGGCAATGACGACAGGGGGAGCTTAGTATTTGACGTTCCCGCCAGTGAGACCGTTTGCACGGGAATGAACTCCAGTCCCTTGCCGGTGCAAATCGGGCATCCGCATGCATTGAGCGAATTGTACGAATCCAATAAATCCGAAAAGTCTTGATCTGTGGCCGTCATCAGCAGCCGATTCTCAAGCGCCTCAATACGAGGCCGGAAGCGAGTGGACTTGGCGCTACATGGACGCGCGGGAACGCACCGGACGGTGTGATCGCTCATGGAATTCAGCTTGGCTATTCGATTAGATACGGCGACTGAGTGCCCCAAGGAGTACTCGTCACAAGAAAAGGATTAGTGGGAACAGGAGACCCTCCTGCCGGAGGTACTCTTGAATCCAAAGAACCCTAGGTCACCGCAACTCGAATGCAAAATAAATTATCGGGGCCAAAAAAGAAGTTGGCCCCGTATGGCGAGTCAATGATTTGGCTTGGCGCGGTTATGACGGCATGCGGTATCACGAAAGCGATTAGGCGAGCAGCTTGCGCACCGATTCAACCAGCCGATCCATGGAGAATGGCTTGCGAAGGTAATCGTTCACACCCAGCAATTCGGCATAAGCCTTATGGCGACTCCCTTCATTGCCGGTGATCATGATGACCGGCAGCGGAGTGTCGCGCGTCCGCCGCAGTTTTTCCAAAACGAGAAATCCACTACGCTTGGGCATCATCATATCGAGGATCATCAAGTCGGGATTTTCTCGCTCTGCCAATGCCAAACCTTGATTTCCATCGCGGGCAACAATGACTTGATATCCCTCACCCTGCAGTGCGTAGCGAATCGAATCCACAATCTCGTAGTCGTCATCCACGAGCAACACTTTAGGGCCGCCAGCGTTTGTGGCATCAATCGCCCCATCGAGAGCGGTATTATCCTCGGCTTCCGGTATGTCGCTGGTCATGAATGATTCTCGGCGGGACACAACAATTGCAAAGCGGTCCATGATGATCTTGGACTAGACACCATGTTAAAGCGAAATGGGCCGCTGCAACAGGAGTGAACCGCGATTCCACCCCCAGACTAGATAATCGGCAAATTGCCAACTAGTTATTGGAAAAATTTACTGGGGTCGTTTCATGATCGATGCACATGCTTTCTAAACCCAGCATTCCAGTGGATTGCTGAGAACCGGCTGCCGGTTGACCTGTTACACGACGCATGATCCACGCGTTGATATCGCGCATCACTTCTTTGACCATACAATCTTCAACAGTGTACTGACGCATATCCATGCGCAAACTTGCCGCATGCCAAAGCTTGAGATCTTCGCACACGGTGTGCAGCGGATATCGCTGGCCCATCATGGAAACTGCCGCCAAGATTGCCAAATTACGTGCATCATCAATATTTCCCAGCGGCCGGCCGCCGCGCGGAAGCGCACCGTCTATAGAAATCGCGCCGTCAAATTGAGCAGCATTTCTCAGTGCCACTCGCAAGGCCATCGTTCCGCCTTCGCGATAACCGGCCAAGTAAATTCGCTGGGGATGAATCGAAAACCTTTGGCTCGCGGCATCAATCGCTGCGAATATGGCTTCCTCTGCCACTGCAGTTCCCATCGGAGTGGGCAACCACTGATAGCAGTGTCCTGCCGCATCGCAGGCACGCGTTGCTTGCACGCCCACTGCGACAAAATTCTGTGTGCTGATATGGGGCAGGACATCAACTATTTGTTGATGCGAACCACCATCGTGATGCAACCACACAATAAGCGGATACTGATAATTCGCTTCGTATCGACTCGGAAGGACAAAACTAGTCGATCCGGTTTCGCTTCGGGCATTGTCCGGTTGAAGCGCTTCCTGCAGGGTCTGTTGCGTCTTTGACGTTCGGCCGGTGTCACCGGTACGAGTCAGTCGATTCATCGCGTTCAGTTGCAGGAGGAAGAATTAGTTCGATCGACCACATCGATCGAGATGCGAGGTTTTATGGCGCATCAGGGTGCCGCGTCAACGTCAGCGCCCCGAAATCATTTTTTTGACCGATGATCAACCGGCCAGTAGCGAATCCATTGTTGCAACAAGTGACTTCACCGCTTCAACACTGTTGTTGAAATCTGCCTTCTCGGTATCAGTCAATTGCAGCTCGACAACTTTTTCAACCCCGCCACTGCCAAGAATGACCGGCACACCCACATAAAATCCGCCCACGCCATATTCACGATCGCAATATGCGGCACATGGAATCATCCGCTTCTTGTCTTTGACAATTGCTTCCACCATTTGGGCGCAAGCTGCGGCCGGCGCATAGTAAGCGCTACCGGTTTTCAACAGCGCCACGATTTCCGCGCCACCCTTGCGTGTTCGGTCAACGATTTCGTCCAACCGCTTTGCATCGATCAATTGCGTTACGGGAATTCCGCCAACGCTTGTGCAGCTAGGCACAGGGACCATCGTGTCACCGTGTCCACCCATCAACAATGCGCTAATGTCTTCGACACTCACACCCAATTCCATTGCCAAAAAAGTTCGGTAGCGAGCCGTGTCCAGCACTCCCGCTTGACCAATCACGCGATGGGGTGCAAACCCGGTCACTTTCCACATTTGCTGGACCATCGCGTCCAATGGGTTGCTGACCACGATGACGATGGCATTGGGGCTGGTGGCTTTGATTTGCTCGGCAACATTTGTCACGATGCGAGCATTGGTGCTGAGCAAATCATCGCGGCTCATTCCTGGTTTTCGTGGAATTCCGGCGGTGACAACAATCACGTCGCTGTTGGCGGCATCGTCGTAGCTGGTCGTGCCAATGATATTGGAATCAAAGCCAATAATGGGGGAAGCCTGCATCAAATCCAACGCTTTGCCAGCCGGCATGTCGCCTGCAGCGGGGATATCGAGCAATACGATGTCGCCCAACTCTAGTGATGCACACCAGTGAGCACAGGTGGCACCAACATTTCCGGCTCCGATAATCGTGATTTTTGCACGTCGCATGATTGCCAAGCTCTTTCGCAGGTAGTGGAAAATCTGAGGGGGGGTGGCAGACGGAGATTCGGCCTCTATGAGTCAGAAACTCTTCCGCCAGTCCTCGAATATCGACGCGGGAGGAATCTGGTCAAGTAGGCGCGACAACAGGATTCGTATCGGCAAATTACCAAAAGCCGCTACGGAACTCGTCGGCGCTTGTTTCGCGATTCAAAGCCAAACTGATAAACAAAGGCCGCCACCATCCCGCCAACGATCAGCAACATCAATCCCCAGCCGATCACGCCGACCCCGCCTGTCCCAGTCAGTTCACCGCTACGCAATTGCAGGGTGCTGGCGATAATCAGCGGCGCGACCTGACGCCCACCCCGGCTCTCTGTGTAGTCGCTCTCGAAACTCCAAAGGCGATAAAAAAATCCGTTGACGGTGACGCTTTCCTTTTGCATTTTCATGTCCACCCGCCCTGCCCTGGTGGCTGATAATTCCGCCGCACCCTGCACCGCAACGTCGTCCCCAAAGACCCCTTTTAGCGTGTCGGGCAATTGCAAGATCGCGAGTGACACCGGAAAACGATTTTCAAATATTAATTTTTCGCTCCCTGCGGCAGCCTCCAATTCAATGCGAACGTTGGTGAGTTCTCCAAAGGCGTCGACTTGCCAGTAAAAGTCTTGACCAAGCTGCTGAATTTGCTTGGCGTCGGTCAACAGGACGCGGCTGAATCGTGCAGTTTCTAAGTCAACTTGGATCCACTGTCCGACCAGCGACGGCGCCTCCTTGAGCATGCGGACGGTCATGATCCGCTCGGGTATCGCATCCGGTTGCACGGCTGCTGCAACGCGTAGCATTTCATAAAACGGTTCGATCTCATCATGGACCAAGGGTAAACGAGCTCGCGAGGCAATCCCCGACAATAGGCCACAATCGAAACCGTAAGAGCTGAGCAAACGCCAACCGAGTGGCCAGCTATGCGGCTGGGCTGCTGTATCTCCGATCCCTCCCGGACTACCTATCGCGTCAGGGTTCGGGTACCAGCGCAGCCGTGTCGTAAATGCCAAATTGCTCGCCTCAACATTGGCTGGATTGTCGAGCTGAATAACTATCGCGCTGACCGGTTCATCGAGCACAACATCTTTCTTAAGCCATGCGCGCGGCACTTCGGGCACTACCAGCTGGACGACACCAAGCTGGCTAGCACTCTCACCTTCACTGTCGCCTCCCGCGCACGTCACCACATACATGCGGTTCAGCTCTAACATCTCCGCAAGCGCTGGATTCACTCCTATTTCTTTCACGCTCTGGGCGCGTCCGTGAAAGCGAACCACACGCAATTTCTCGGCAGCATCTTCGCGTCCAGCTTGCCCCACGAACCCCTCCAGCATCTCCGGGGAAATTCGCTTGATCGCATAGAGGAGCCGGGCCGCATCGTCGCCCAGGTTCGTTCCTTGAGCAGCGATTTGCGCCAGTTTCACTGCATCGATGCCGGGCAACATCGACAGCAAATTAACTCGTTCTGGTTCTGCGTCAACCAAAGTGTCCGCGCTACAGTGCTGAGTAAAACAAACTAGCAAAAAACATAATAACGGAACCGACACTTTGTCTGGCAACGACTGTTGGCGCAAGCGTCTTCGCCATCGAGAGACCTTGGCCGTGTAGTACGCAATAGCGAGGGTAAACCCCACAGCAAAAAGGAGAGGAATACCGACCAAGATCCAACGCATTAACCCGTTCGTGCTTAAAGAAGCGATGGCCAGCTGCTCGCCCGCTTCGCCCGACGCCAACGGTTCGGAATGGCTAGTCATTTCTCCGATTCGACCTGCAATCACAGGTGCCAATTCACTTCCTTTCACCGACCGATAGAGCTGACGCCGCAAGAAAATCCCATCCAATCGCAACCACTGGTTGCCCTGTATTTCGGCTTGACCAACTAGTGCTTCGAGACTCTCGGGGAGTGATGTTACATATCCCATGACGGGGCGTTCCGAACCGTCGAGTGGCCTCAGCCACACTAACCATAACTGCCGAATGCCGAAGGGATTGGTCTCTGCTTTTACCACTTCAATGCGTGCTGCGGTGCCGTCAATGACGACTCGCTTGCCGCGATAGGCCGTTGGTTGATCGGCCAGCGACGCAAAGCCGACTTGTGTCGCTAATTCTCGGTCGCCCTGTGACGGACCTTCTTCAGCTGCCGAAATTCTTTGCATTTTCTCAAGCGCGCGATAAAACGGAATCAAATCCTCGGGCTGCCAAACCTTGGCATCGGAGACCGTCGTCCAGTACCGTTCATCGAGTGCTCGTTGCAGACGGTCTTCCATGCGTGCCGCTGCAGGGGTCCCCATTTGCTCAAGCGCTGACGTCAGATCGCTGGCAGGAATCTCTCCCGATTCCACCGCTGCACTGGCCAATCGATCCAATAAGTTGGCAGGATCATTTTTCAGCGCTGCCTCGTCTCCCTGCCGAATAGCGGCAAGTGCTCTGGTCAGCGCGGTTCGCCCCTCCTCACTCAACGCCGCGACGGTAGCTACCAGTGCGTCTGCCGCTCCTTCATTTTCCTGAAGGGGGGAGACGTCTGGCGAATGTACCGGTGGTAAAGTCAGCACTCGCAACTCGCCTGGAGAGCCACCTGCTGGAGTGCGTTGCTCCAACGGCGCGCCCAGCGCATGAAAGAAATTGCGGTATACCTGAGGATCGGCGGCCCGCTGCATGAGCAATAGGACTAGCACTAACAAAATCATCATTCGAAAAACGCGTCTTCCAGGATAATTTCCCTTGATCGCCGGTGCGGTCAACTTGCGCCAACCCACCTTCGGCTTTTCGCGACGGACCTCGGAATAGAGATTTTGCTCGGTCATGGGTGACCGGATTCGCATGCTGGAACCCTTAGGGGGTGTTGATTGGGAGACGGGATTGATGGGGAACATTGGAACGATCGTTTCAACCCTCACCAACGGTGTATTCCATTGTAGAGAGTCTTGACATCCTTTGTCCGCGACTTGTTTCTGCCCGCTCCCCACTTTATCGTGGAATCTGCGATAATGACTTTTGCTGTGTCTATAATTTGAGCAAATCGCTGGCTCAAACGTAGCTCTTTTCTGATTCGGCCCTCCGCACCTGCTTGTCCTACACTTCGAGGTTATTACGGCAATGCCCCGTACCTTTGCACTGGAGACCTTTGCACTGGAGACTGCCTATCCCCCCATCTCGCGGCGACGCTGGCGACGATGGTTGTGTATCGCATTCTTGGCAGGGGCAGCGATTCCCTGCACAGCAACCCGATCCCAAGCTGAGGAGCCCGCGCAGAAATTCGTCGAACAGCTTCGCTCGCAAGGATATCACGAATTGGCGATTCGCTACCTGGAGCGGATCGACGAATTTCCGGGAGTCAACCCAGCGTTCAAAGACGCGGTTCAATTGGAATTAGCGCAAGTCAAATTAGAAGCGGGGCAAAAGTCTCGGGTCATCGACCAACGCGACTCGTACTATTCCGACGCATCGGATGCATTGCAAGCCTTCATTCGCGATCAGCCGAGCAACACGCGCCGCGCCGAAGCTCGCCTGCAATTGGGCAATTTGCAACTACTGCGCGGTGCCCAATTGATGGAATTGGGAGGAGAACCCGATGCGGCTCGACGCCAAAAAGCTAAGGCAGCATTCTTGGGTGCAGCCCAAACATTCAACGAGATCGTGACCGACCTACGCACTGTGCTCGAAGGGATGCAGGGGCAAAAGATCGATGCGACGAAAGAACCTGAGAAGATTGCTCTGCGAGATCGCTATCGGTCTGAATACTTGCAAGCTCTGTTACTCGGAGGCGATGCAACCAAACGTGCCGCAGATACCCTCGTCGACGCGACTCCCGAACGACAGCAGCTTTATACCGATGCACTGAATCGTTTCGTCGAACTGCGAGACAAACATGACGACACACTGGCAGGCATTTTAGCCACACTTTATGCGGCCCAAGTGCAGCAGTCCACAGGCAATACCGAGGCCGCGACAGCCAGCTATTTAGCCGTGTTAGATCAGCCCGACAACGATGTATTGCGATCGCCAAAAGTCAAAGCAATCATCGGTCTGATGCGGCTATTGTTGAGCGTCAGTCCTCCTAACTACCAAGAGGCCATCAATCGCGGCCAACCATGGGCAGACGATATCCGACCCGCCGAAAAACGCGAGCTGGATTTTTGTGAACTGCGAATGGTTCTGGCCGAAGCCTATTTGGGGCTCGCCGAAATCACGGAATCGCCAGGCGAAAAACGCAAAGCGACCGGTGTTGCCCGCGAACTGTTGCTTGCCGTCTCCCGCGTTGCCAGCCCGTTCCAAGATGCAGCGGGAAAACAATTGGCTTCGTTGGGAGTGAACGTCGGTCAAAGTGCCGCGTTGGAACGCACTGCCACCTTGCCCAAAACGTTCGCAGAAGCAATGACTTTGGTCGACGAAATTCTTGAAGAAGAAAAAAGTCTGACGCTGACCGCACAGCTAATCGATCAACGTGTAGAGCAGGGAGAAAAGCTAAAGGACGAACAGACCAAGGCCCGCCAAGCGCTGAATGACCTGCGAGTTCGTGGCATCGACATCCTTCGTCATGCATTGACCCTGAATGACAAAGAAATGGATTCCGGGGCTATTACCCAAGCTCGCGCATCCTTAGCTTTCTTACTTTTTCGCGCCGAACGATTCCGGGAAGCGGCAGTCGTTGGCGAGTTCATTGCGCGGCGATATCCCTCCAGCGAGCTGGCTCTCTCCAGTGGACTAACGGCACTCGGATCATGGCAATACGCGCTGCGCGATGCCGATGAGACACGCACACCGGCAGTGCTGGACCAATTGCAGCGAGTGGCCGATTACTTAGTCACTCAATGGCCCAATGACCCGCAGGCGGCCAGCGCTAAAGAGTTATTGGTGCGAGTCGCCATTGGCCGTAACGATTTCGATGCTGCCAAACGCTATTTAGAAGAGCTACCCAACGACAATACTTCCAAAAACGAATTGCAGCGAGCCATGGGCCGATTGATGTGGAATCAATCAATCAAGTTGCAAACCGAAGGAGATGCCGAAAGTGCGCAGGCCATACGCGGCGAAGCGGCCGCGACCTTGCAAGCAGGCTTGAACTCGCTGACCAGCGATTCGGTCGACGCAGCGTCCTTGGAAGGCGCACTTCTACTAGCCCGAATTCAAATGCTCGGCGACCAGCCTACCGAAGCGTTGGCAACACTCGATTCAGACATTTATGGCCCGCTCAAACGAATCGACCAGATCGAACCACCCACTGCTGAATTTAAGGGAGAAGTCTACGGCCTAGCCCTGCAGGCGATTGTCAGCCAATTGACCAATAGCGGCGGCAATGACCAGGGACTGATGCAACGAGCAACCACGGTGATGGCCGGACTGCAAGAAGCCTATAAAGACCAGCCCGATGGTGAACAGAAACTTGTCGGCACTTACTTCCGCTTGGCTCGCGATATCCGCACACAATTGGAAACGGCGCCGATCGATAAAAAGCAGCGATTGACCGATGCCTTTCAATTGTTCTTAAATCAGCTCGCTCAAAACACCGATGACTCCAAAACTCTTCATTGGGTCGCCCAAACTATGCTCGGCTTGGGTCAAGGTCAAATGAGCGCCAGTGATGTCAAAGCCACGGGCCAAGCAGAAGCTCTGATTAAGAGTGCCAGCGAACTGTTGCAGAAAATCGCCGCACGTGGTGCAAAAGAACCGAGCTGGTTAGCCGGTGAAACAATGCTGACTCAGGTGCGATTAGAACTCGGTACGGCCGCTCGCTTAGTCGGTGATTATAAAACGGCACTCGACAGCCTTACGGACGTCCTCGCGGTCAACGCCAATCTAGTCGACGCACAAGTCGAAGCCGCCCTGGTCTATGAACAATGGGCCGCCATCCTTAAACCCTCCTTCGCCACAATTTCATACAGTCGCGCAATTTCGGGCGCGAAACCCGATCCTAAAACGCGAAAGAACATGGTTTGGGGATGGGGTGCCATCGCGAAGAAGACCATGGGTAGTCCCAATTTTGAAGAAGTCTTCTTTAACTCGCGCTATCACCTTGCCCTATCAAGATTCTTGCAAGGTAAGAAGGAAACTAACTCCGAAGCGGCGCAAAAATTATTGTCGCAAGCGTCCGAAGATATTCGCAACGTCTATGTCCGTTATCCAGAACTGGGCGGAAAAATAACCTTCAACAAGTATGATTTGCTGACCCGCGAAATCCAAAAATCACTCGGTAAGACGGCGAATGGACTTGCCGAATTTGCTCCCTCTTCCGCTACTCCCTAAACCTACTCCCTAAACCTACTCCCTGTTCGTAACTCCCTGTTCGTAACTCTCTGTTCGCAACTCCCTGTTCGCAATTCCTTGTTCGCAACGGCCAAGCCATGGTTACTTTAATCGTTCGCACATCCCTCCTTCGCTTGCTCCCCCTGGCCATACTCTCCATTGGTCTGGCAGGCAGTGCGTTTGCTCAACTTGACCGCGTCTATCCTGTCTCGGGATCCACCGTGACGGGCACCGTCACCGAGATCAAGAAAGATGGCGTCAGCATTAAAGTTGGCTCGGCCAATCAAAGTTTTACGATCGATCAACTTCGCAAGGTGACTTTTGAAGGGGATCCTTCTGGATTGACGCGGGGACGCGACTTAGCCCTGGAGGGTCAATACCAAAGCGCACTCGAACAGCTCAAGCAAATCGACCTCAAAAGTGTGTCGCGTGAGTACATTGCGGCCGATGCGATTTTTTATCGCTTAAGTTCGGAAGCGAAACTCGCGCTGGCTGGGCAAGGAGACAAAGAAGCGGCGAGAAAAAACTTGGGCACCTTCGCCGGTCGCTACCAAGATAGTTGGCACTTTTATCAGGCGGCCGAATTGCTCGGCGATTTGGCCAGCGCAGCGGGAGACTTTGACGGTGCTGCGAAATACTATCGAGCCTTGGAGCGGTCCTCGGCGGCAGTGATCTCCAATCGAGCCAGCTACTTGGTTGCCATGTCCTTAATGCGGAACGGCAAAGGAGCCGAGGCCATCGCTGGTTTCGATAAGGTTATTGCTGCCTCCCTGAACACTTCGGATGGATTGCGTCTTCAAGCGCTTGCCAAAGCGGGCCGAGCCGTTGCTCAAGCCATGGCGGGACAGGGCCAGCAATCCCTCGATGCGATCAACCAATTGCTGGAAACACTCAATCCCGATGACACCGAATTGGCAGCCAGGATTTACAATGCCCGCGGCGCTGCACATGAAGCGCTAGGTGATACCGAAGGGGCATTGCTAGATTACTTGCATACTCACTTATTATTTTCCAGTGTTGTTGATGCGCATGCGGAAGCCCTGACCCGCATGGTCACTCTCTGGCCGAAAGTGGGGCAACCCGAGCGAGCCGCAGAGGCCCGTCAGGAGTTACAAACCCGATATCCAGGATGGGGTGGATGAGAGAATTTCCAAATCCTTTCGCTCCTGCGGGTATCAAAGCAACCCCAATGCGTTCACAATAATGCGTTCGCAACAATAGGTCTGCCAGAAATGGTCCGACAGAACGCAACTTTTCCGCAGTCTCCTGCAACTCCACACATTTCAATCCAGTTTCAAACACATCCTTGACGGAGACTTTCCGTGTCCTGCGGCAACCTTAACGACTCATCTGGGTCCTCCACTCGACCACTTCAGGCGACGCCACATCCCGCGCTGCGTTCGGCGCGCTTCGGTACTGCACTGCGCATAGCAATCTTGGCATTGATCGGATTGACTTTTGGTAGCTTCAGCACGGCTCGCGCTCAAGACGATGCAGCCAATGAATTCGGTGACGCGGCAGTAGCACCGGCGGAAGTGCCAGCAGATGTTCCGGCGGACGCTCCCGCGAATGCGGGTGCTGCAAACAACACGAACAACGGCGAATCCGCAGCCAAGCCACCTCAAAACATCCTTTCCTGGACTTTTGAAGCGTTGGGGTGGCCCTACGTTATCATTTTCCTGGCCCTCTCATTCACCTTGGTCTCGTTGCTGGTGATGAATATTCTTACCGCGCGGCGCGACAACCTTTGTCCCCAAGAACTCGTGGAGAACTTTGACGCTAGGTTGAACGAAAAAGATGTACAGGGTGCCTACGATTTGGCACGGTCGGATGAATCGGTTTTGGGCCAGGTACTGTCGGCTGGATTATCCAAGCTGGCACGCGGCTACAACCATGCGTTGGAGGGAATGCAGGAAGTGGGCGAAGAGGAAAGCATGAAGCTGGAACACCGGCTGAGCTATATGGCGCTGATTGGAAATATCAGCCCCATGGTTGGTCTACTGGGGACTGTGCAAGGGATGATCACGTCCTTTCAAGTGATTGCGAAAGGGGGCTCCACTCCGAAGCCATCCGAATTGGCGGAAGGTATTTCCACAGCCCTCTTTACCACGTTAGTTGGCCTCTTGATCGCTATTCCAGCGATTGCCGCCTTCAATATTCTTCGCAATCGCGTGGCCCGCTTGTTGCTAGAAGTGGGTGTGACGAGTGAAAATTTGATGAGCCGCTTTGAAGACATTCAACCACAAGCGCCTACGAAGAAGTAACGAGCTATGCGAGTTCAATCCAAAACTCCCGATATCGTCGAAGCTGACTTAACACCAATGATTGATATGGTCTTTCAACTCATTGCTTTCTTTATGGTGCTGATCAATTTCAATCAAACCGAAGCCAATGATAATGTCAAGCTTCCCAGCAGCGAACTTGTAAAACCGGTCGACAAACCACTCGATTTCCCCATCGTCATTCACGTCGGTCAAGATGGCCGAGTGTTTGTGGGGGGCGAAGAGTATACGGTGGAGACATTGGGTAATCGCTTTCGAAGCGAATTGGCAGTGCTCAATGCTCAGAAAGATCTGACCGACGCCGACGCCAATGTGATCATTCGCGCACACAAGGACACAGCCACTGGTGATGTCCAAGAGATCATTCGGGTTGCCCAAGACCAAGGGCTGGAAAACTTTGCGCTTCGCGTCAAAGAGGATCGAAGATGAAATTTCGTGGCAAGGCAGACAATCAGCGTGTCGAGCTTCAAATGACATCCATGATCGATGTCGTTTTTCTGTTGCTCATATTCTTTATCTTGACCTTCAAGATTGTAGAAATGGAAGGTGACTTTTCCATCCGGATGCCACTGTCCGATGCCGCGGCAGGATCGATGGACGATTCGGAATTGCCGATCAAATTACGGATGCGAGCCACGCCCGACGGACAACTCGCTTCGATGACGCTGAACGACAACAGTTTGGGTACCGACTTAAATCTACTTCGAGAAACCATCCTCTCCCTGGTTGGCAACAATGCGGGGCCTTCAGTGAATGGCAAGGGGCCTGAAGTCGAGATTGATACCGACTACAATCTCCGCTACGAGAATGTGGTCAATGCAATCACGGCCGTCAGTGGTTATAAAGTGGGGGAAGAGACTGTTAAGCTGGTTGAAAAAATCAAGTTTGCTCCCCCACGTCGCGAGTAACATCGAACTTGGAATTTGGGGTAACTTGTCAAATTGTTTCCCCCGTTCGAATCAAGGATAGGTGTTATGCGATTGTTCATCGCAGAGGACTCACGTTCTTTAGGAGCCTGGGTCGCCCAGAAGGCGGCGGCCGACCTGAGAGAGGCGATTGAACATTCAGGTGTCGCCTCCATGATTGTCGCTACCGGGGCGTCGCAATTTGATGTACTTGCCGCATTGGTCCAGCAACCTGATATCGATTGGTCGAAAGTCACCGCATTTCATTTGGACGAGTATGTGGGCCTGTCCCCCGACCATCCCGCCTCGTTCTGTCGCTATCTGAACGAACGCTTTGTCAGCCTAGTGCCACTGGCCAATTTCTACTTCTTGCGCGGCGATTCGGATGTGCAACAAACGCTGGAAGACGTAGGGGATATCTTGCGGTTACGCACCATTGATGTGGCCCTGGTGGGAATCGGTGAGAATGGTCACCTGGCCTTTAACGATCCGCCTGCCGATTTTGCTGCAGAAGCCCCTTACCTGATCGTTCAACTGGATGAAGCTTGTCGCAAGCAACAAGTCGGTGAAGGCTGGTTTGCGTCCTTAGATGAGGTGCCGAGGGAAGCGATCAGTATGTCGGTTCGCCAGATCCTGCGGTCCAAACAGATTTACTGCAGTGTCCCCGATGAACGAAAAAGCATCGCCGTGCGTGAGACGGTTGAGGGGGGCATAACGCCGATGTTGCCCGCTAGTATTCTGCAATCGCATCCCAACACGGCTCTTGTTATCGATCGTGCGGCCGCATCGCGATTGAATCCAGAAATTCGCAGTACGGCTGAGCTGATTGCATGACTCGCTTTTCCACGCACCCCATTTTTACCGACCTATCGGGGCCACTGGATATTCAAGTCAATGGCTACGCGGGGATTGATTTCAACAGCGATGATCTGACCGAAACGCAAGTTATCAGCGCCTGTCGGTCGCTGCGTGATGACGGCATCGCTGCGGTCCTGGCAACCGTTATCACAGCCCCTGTTCTCGCCATGGAAAGAAGACTTGCCACCATGGCCCGGGCGATCGCACGCGACTCACTAGTGAAGGAAGTCTTGGCAGGATTTCATGTAGAAGGCCCATTTATCAATCCCGAGCCCGGTTATGTCGGTGCGCATCCCGCTGCGGCCGTCCGGGCTGCAGACACCGGGATTGTCGATCGACTCGCGTCGGCCGCTGAAGGGCATATTGCCTTGTGGACACTCGCCCCCGAGATGGATGCAGGTGGACGCGTCACCAGCTACTTGACGGATCAACACATTGTGGTCGCCGCCGGTCACAGCAATGCCTCGCTCTCCCAGCTACAAGAATCGATCGACTGTGGCATGCGTCTCTACACCCACTTGGGAAACGGATGCCCAGGCACACTCCCCCGACATGACAATATCATTCAACGGGTTCTTAACGTGGCTGACAAGATCCACATCTCGTTGATTGCTGACGGACATCATTTGCCCAAATTTGTATTGGCCAATTTCATTCGCTGGATCCCCAACGACCGAATCATCATCGTCACCGATGCCATCGCGGCGGCCGGGTTGGGACCGGGAAAATATCGCTTGGCAGATCAATGGGTTGAGGTAGACGAGGACCTTTCCACGTGGGGAGAGGGGCGGAAAAATTTCGCTGGCTGCGCGACGACGCTGCCCCAAATGCAACGCATCCTTTGCCAAGACCTGGGAGTATCGCTGCACGACTATCGATGCTGGACCGAGCGCAACCCCCGCTCACTTTTCAACAAATGACTCATCCTCCAGCCGATTCCTGAGATGCTAAGTGTCGCAGTGGCAGTGGCAGAGGAAAGTGGACTTTTTCTTCGCGGACGGTTTGCGTTTCCAATTGCACATCGAAATGTTGCTCGAGCCAATGCAGCGTGGACTCTACCACGGACTCCGGCGCACTCGCACCAGCCGTAATCAACACAGTTTGTTCATTGTCGAAATCTTCGAGGCGGAGATCATCGGGGCCATCGACAAGAAAGGCCTTGCGCTGATGTTCTTCCGCCAATTCTCGCAGTCGCTGCGAATTACTACTGTTCTGGCTGCCTAACACAATGACGCGATCGGCCGCTTGAGCCAACAACCTCACAGCCTCTTGACGATTTTGTGTTGCATAGCAAATGTCGTCTTTCGGAGGTCCTTGGATCTGGGGAAACCTCTGCTTCAAGCGATCGATGATGCGGTTGGCATCGTCTACGCTAAGGGTTGTTTGCGTCAAATAGGCCAACTTGGTTTGGTGATCAAACGGCAATTGATCCACCGCAGCTGTATCTTCTACCAGTACGATCGCTTCGGGTGCCTCACCCATCGTGCCAATCACTTCGTCATGACCTTCATGACCAATCAGCACAATTGTGTATCCTCCGCGAGCAAACCGAATCGCTTCCGTGTGGACCTTCGTCACTAAGGGGCAAGTGGCATCGATCGCCTTCAAGTTTCGCTCTTTGGCCGTTTGCCGAATCATGGGGGAAACACCGTGGGCCGAGAACAAGACGGTGGACCCAAGAGGAATTTCGTCCAGCGAATTCACGAACACGGCCCCCGAATCTCGGAATGTTCGCACTACAAATTGGTTGTGGACAATTTCGTGGTACACGTAGACCGGCGGGCCAAACGCGTCGAGCGCCAACCGCAAGCTCTCCACTGCCATATTCACACCTGCGCAAAATCCTCGAGGTGCCGCTAATATCACTCTCATGACTTCACTACCTTTGGGGGACCAACTCAATAACTGCCAAGACCATGAGACTAACCGAAAACGCCGACTCGCGCCTAACCCGGATAGCACCCTACTATAGCCTGTTGGCCCGTTATTAACGGAAGAAGTGTCATATTCCCAAAATTCAGGCGGGCTTGGACCAGTACTGCGGGGGCTGAGTATCACATTTTCGTCTGCACAGCTTCGCCCACAACCTAAGGTTTGAACGTGCAATGGAATATCCTCCATCTATGGTCTTTTGTCTGAATGAGCGGTCCTACCAATCCTGCAGCTAACTATTCCGATAGCAAGCTTCCTCAAGCATCCTTAGCGCATCCTTCGGAAGATGCCTTGGGACGAATTGCCGGCCTGCTGTCTGGACTGGTCGATGATCAACACCTGCCGACTAGCTCAGCCGTAGTCGCCTCCACCGAAAAGCTGAACGACTCGCAGTTTGAAAACAAGCTCGCGATTGTCCGTTTAGGAATCGCGACATCGCTGTTTTATGCACTTCGCAGCAAACACCCTCCAACTGCTTCGCACAGCCTTCGTGTTGCTATGGGGTGTTCAGCTTGGTGTGAGCGTCTTCAATTGAGCGACGAAGTGCGCGATCGCATTGAAGTGGCCGCGTTGCTGCACGACATTGGGAAAATCGGCATCCCCGATAGCATTCTCAAAAAACCAGGCAAACTCGCCTTGGAAGAGCAACTCACCATGGATCTCTGTCCCTCGCTGGGAGTCGAGATCCTTCGAGGTTGCACCGACGATACGCAATTGCTGGACACCATTCGCTTCGCTCATACTTGGTACGAAGGTCGTCGTGATGATGATACAGTAAGCGGCGAAGCTATACCTTTGGGCGCTCGCATGTTGGCCATTGTGGAAGCATTTGACTCCATGACCACCGATCACGTCTATCGGCCAGCGATGAGTCGCGAACGTGCCCTGACAGAACTAACCCGATTCGCAGGGACACAATTCGATCCAGAATTGGCTCACGATTACCATCGCATGCTGGAGGCCAATCCCGAAGTTGTTCATTGCCATGTGATCCAACGATGGTTGGGTGACCTGAAGAAGAAATCGAGCGATAATCGCTGGCTAGCGGGTGCTATATCCACAGGGTCCATTGCGACGAGCCAATCACCTGTCGATGGTTACTTCCATCAACTAATGATCCATACTCACGATGGCGTCGCCTTCATCGATCGCAATGGAATTGTACGTGCTTGGAATGTGGCACTTAATCACTTGACCGGCGTCACTGCAGAGATGGTCTGTGGAAATCAATGGGATCCACGGCTCGTCTCCTTAGCAGATCGCGATGGTGACCGCCTCTCCACGGGACAATGCCCCATTCTGCAGTGCCTATCACATGGCGGTCAGGCAAGTCACCAATTGTGTATTGAAGATCGCGATAAAGATACATTGATGGTCAACTTGCGGGTCAGCGCTGTGCTCGGCTCGTCGGCTCCTGGAATCGATGGCGTCGTGGCGATTTTCCAAGATGCTTCGCAACAAGCAAGCTTAGAAAAACGAGTGCAAGATCTCAACGATCGTGTCACGCGAGACCCCATGACGGGCGTTGCAAATCGTGCAGAATTCGACCGCCGACTCCGCGAATTGACCGCCCGAGCACGCGATGGCAAGGGACGCTTCAGCCTGATTATCGCTGACATCGATCATTTCAAACAAGTCAATGACGTCTATGGGCACCCTGCCGGCGACGAGGCCATTATTGCCTTCGCCCGCATCATGTCAGAACATAGCCGCGACGGAGACTTGGTCGCCCGCTACGGTGGTGAAGAATTTGTGCTGCTCTGCCCGAATTGCGATAATGCGACTGCTGCTCGCCGCGCTGAATGCGTCCGCGAAGCCATGGAAACGACCGTGCACTCCTTCTTGGAAAACAAGTTTATCACAGCCAGCTTCGGAGTCACCGAATTCCAGGATGGAGATACTAGTGAATCGGTTTTGTCGCGTGCCGACCGCGCTCTGCTCCGCGCCAAAGATAATGGCCGAAATCGCGTCATCCAATTGGGTGCCGGTGGCTTTGACACCCTCACCAAGACGGAACCCGAGAGTAGCGGATGGTTCTCCTGGTTGGAAAAGAGCTTCGCCGATCCACGTCCCATCCGAGATGTGCGTCTCGTTACACCAGTCCCCATTGATCTGGTCGTTGAAAAACTTCGTGGCTTCGTAGCCGATCACAAAGCAACTATTGTCAATGTCGGCTCCGATGAACTCGATATTCGCATGACCTCGGTATTCCGCGTCAATGGTCGTCGACGCAGTGATCACCGCATGGATTTTAATGTGCATATGTCATTTAATGAGCAGGCGAGCAACCACCGCTCCAAAACCGGACAAGTCCTGAGCGGATACCTCACGGTGATTGATGTCAGCTTGGCCCCCGTTCGCGCTCGCGATCGACGCCGAAGTGAAATCAAAGAAGGAACTCAGCAGGTAATTGCCTCACTGCAAAGTTATTTGATGGCCGACTTGCAAGCCAAGAATTAACTCCAGGAACACGAATTCTCACCGCTCCCTGTAGAATTCTTACCACTCTGCTCCTAGTCGAGAGGTTTTCAGACGGCTATTGTTCCGTAAGAATAATGGTTGATCTCTAAACCCCATACCTCTCAACGGAGCACCACTCTGATGGCCTATACTCTTCCACAACTCGGATACGCTTACGACGCGCTCGAGCCACACTTCGATGCACGGACCATGGAAATCCACCATACCAAGCATCACCAGGCGTACATTACAAAACTCAATGAGGCAGTCGCTGGATCGCCGCTGGAATCCAAATCAGTTGAGGCTTTGATTTCGGACCTCGCCTCTGTCCCCGACGATAAACGGGGTGCAGTCCGCAATCATGGTGGCGGTCACGCCAATCACAGTCTGTTTTGGACGTTGCTGGGTCCTGGTAAAGGTGGCAAGCCGACTGGAAAGCTGGCTGCAGCTATTGACCAAGCTTTTGGCAGCTTTGATGCCTTCAAAGAGAAATTTGCTGCCGCTGGAGCGGGTCGTTTCGGCAGCGGTTGGGCTTGGCTGGTGGTTGACGGAGGCAAATTGGTCGTCGGCAGCACTGCAAACCAGGACAGCCCTTTGATGGGTGCTGCGGTTGCTGGATTGGGTGGCAAGCCTGTTCTAGGACTCGATGTTTGGGAACACGCTTACTACCTGCTGTATCAAAACCGCCGTCCCGACTTTATTTCCGCTTTCTGGAATGTAGTCGATTGGGATAAGGCAGGCGCTCTGTACGAAGCGGCCCTCTAGTAAGAACATTTACCTCGCAACGCCATACCTGATTCAGGTATGGCCTTCTGTGCAGGCAGCAATCGCGGACAGCAGCGTTGCGCCGGACCCCAGCGGAATGAACTCACAACCTTCCAACATTGCGGGTAGAAGAACCGTGTGTCCAAGTGGCATGAGAAACTCACCCTGCGGCCAACGCATCGTCCCGCCCCCACTCACGACGGTCAGAATTCGACACTGACCACTGGGCAAAAATATCGGTTGTGTCCCCATATATCGGTCCAGGATAAACTTGTCGCACGCAACCAGTCGCTCGCCCAAATCGGATCGTTTTTCCGGTACTTGAGGAACCACCTGGGGTGCCGCGTAATTGGTCACCTCCAACGCTTGCTCGATGTGCAACGCGCGGGGACGACCATCATCGCCAAGTCGATTCCAGTCAAAAATGCGAAATGTCGTATCGCTCGATTGCTGGATCTCAGCCACCATAATTCCCGCACCCAACGCGTGAACCGTGCCCGCCGGAATAAAGATGCAGTCGCCCACGCGTGGAGAAATCACATTCAATACATCGGCCACTCGACCAGTGTGGATCGCAGTGGCAAACGTTTCGCGATCGACACCTTGACGCAACCCAGCATAGATGACGCTACCAGGTGCAGCATCGATGACATACCACGCTTCCGTCTTACCTAAGTCGGGCGGGTCCATCGCCTTGGCATAGTGATCATCCGGATGCACCTGCACAGAAAGGACTCTTTGGCAGTCAAGGTATTTCAGCAAGAGGGGAAAAGGGCCCACCCCAGCTGCCCCCTCTGCCCAAGCTGACCCCATCATCACTTGGGGCATTTCGGTGATCAATTCGTGCAGTGTTTTGCCAGCCAGTGACCCGCTGGTTACAAGGCTTTGGTCATTACCATGGTCAACGATTTCCCAGCTTTCTGCGTAGCGTTCCGCATTCCCGATCGGTTTTCCCAACTTCTCACCGAGGCGTCTACCGCCCCAAATGTAGCTACGAAACTGAGGAGCAAATTGAAGTGGATAAAGTTCCATAGGATTTCGGTTCAAGAAAGATTTCCGGGAGTTCGCTGGTCGAAGATAGCATGCTAGCTGCTAAACTAGTGCAGAAGTCATTTAATACCTCTGCTCGCACTCATTCAACATACTTTATCCGCCGTGGATCGCCCTGCTCTGCCCAAAGAAGATCTGTTCGAAACATCCACGATGACCTTTGGGGAGCATCTGGATGAGCTGCGCCGATCTTTGGTTCGTGCCATTGCATGGCTGATTATTGGTGCGTTGATCGCACTTGCCGTCGTGGCGAAACCAGTAGTGCGAATGATTCAGGATCCATTGGAACAGGCGATAATTAAATATCAAGCCGACCGGAGCATCAGCAAATTCGAGCAAGGAATCGTGGAAGCTGCGGAGAGTGACCAAGCGAGATTGGCCAGCTTAAAAGAGTTCATGTTGGAAAAAGGTCTTTCTTGGCAACAAATGTATGTGCCGATGCGAGACCTCTTGGCCGCAGAACAGGCTGTCACCTCACCCGATACCAATGCGCCCAATGAAGATGCCCCCGATACCAATGTAAAACCGAGTCCGCAACCTGCTGAACCGGCAGTGCCAACTTCTACCGCAGCGACCACTAACGCTGCAGTACCCACCGCAGCAACACCCAAAGTGGCCGCAACCGAGCGAAAATCCACAGTACCGGCACCCAGCGATTTTACCTTGATGTGGATTCTGACTCCCACGGAAGCAGGACTCAACTCGCACCAAATCGAAGAGCCCTTCATGATTTACATCAAGGCCGCTGTGGTCATCGGCGCGGTGATTAGCAGCCCCATGATTTTCTATCATTTGTGGAGTTTTGTAGCGGCAGGTCTTTACCCGCATGAGCGTAAATATGTCTATATGTACCTGCCGTTTAGTGTCAGCCTGTTTGTTTTCGGAGTGTTGTTAGCGTTTTTTGCGGTGCTCAAGTACGTGCTCGATTTCTTGCTCAACTTCAATTTAACTTTGAGTGTGGATCTTGAGCCACGCTTGAGCTACTACATGAGTTTTGTATTGTTTTTGCCGCTTGGTTTCGGGATTGCTTTTCAGTTGCCACTCGTGATGCTGTTTTTGCAACGGATTGGTATCTTTGAAACTTCGTCGTACGAAAAGAGCTGGCGGATTGCCGTATTGGTGATTTCGGTATTGTCGATGATTCTGACACCTTCGGACCCTTACAGCATGCTTTTCTTAATGTGCCCGTTGATACTTTTGTACTTCTTGGGAATTGGCTTATGTCGGTTCATGCCACGTGGTCGTGGTTTAGGTAGCTCCGCTTACGATCCACGCTGATCCCCGAACGGAATCCATGGACGCGTCTGAAGCACATGTCGAACCGACAGGTCCCGAATCCCTAGCCCTGCGGGACGCGCAGCGCTGGACCCGGCGACTTGCGCTAACACACTACGAGAACTTCATCGTCGGCGGCGTGCTGACCCCCAAACCTTTGAGGCAACATTTTTATAATGTTTATGCATACTGCCGCGTCGCAGATGACTTGGCAGACGAATTGCACAATCCGGCGGAAAGTCTGCAAAAGCTGGACGAATGGGAAGGTTGGCTCCACGACTGCTTCGATGGCAAAGGATCAATACATCCCGTCTTCACGGCGTTAAAACCGACTATTGATGAATTTCAGATTCCCCGCGAGCCATTTGTCGATTTGTTGCGTGCCTTTCGCCAGGACCAGGAATCACCAAAGTATGCAACGCACGAACAGTTGGTGAAGTACTGCGTTTACTCCGCCAATCCCGTCGGGCACCTGGTCTTGTATCTAGGCAAGTGCTTTACTCCCGAAAGGGCGGCTCTTTCCGATTTCATCTGCACGGGCTTGCAGTTGGCAAATTTCTGGCAAGACGTTCGCCGCGATGCTGAAATGGGACGCATTTACGTTCCTCAAAATATGTTAATGCTGTTTGACGTTGACAGTTCGCTGCTGAAACAACCTTATCCACCCAGCGGCGCTAGGGAGATGATCGCCGCCTTGGTGAACCGGGCGGAAGATTATTTTCATCGGGGCTTGCCACTGGTTAACGATGTACCGTCGTGGTTGGGTCGCAACATCCATCTCTTCGCAGCCGGTGGCTTGGCAATTCTTGACGGAATTCGCCGCAATCGTTGCGATGTATGGACGAGCCGTCCCACTGTGGGTCGCATGACTCGCATCAAGCTCATTTGGCAAGCAATCCGCGGCGGCTGGCCAAAGCAACTCCCTCCATCGTCGTGAAGCGTGAACGAAAAATCCTATCGATATGCAGCTCGGATTGCTCGTCGATCGGGTAGCAATTTCGTCCGCTCGTTCTCGCTGCTGCCAGCCGCCAAACGAAGAGCCATGTATGTACTCTACGCGTTCGCTCGTATCACGGACGACCTCGGGGATGGAGCGGAAGAGCCCGACAAAATTTTGCCGCAACTCACCCTCTGGCGAGACCTGATTAGCACTTCGCTGCTCGGCACAAACTTTCAACACTCGACCGTTCTCGATCCAGTACTCACTCCCTACCTCGATATCCTTCCAGCGCTGCTCGAGACCGCACAGCACTTCGAAATACCCCCAGACTACCTTGTTGGAATTATCGACGGTGTCATTGCCGACCAAGTGCAAACTCGTTTCGCTGACTGGGACGAACTTCATCGTTATTGCTATCTTGTTGCCTCGACGGTCGGCCTCTCCTGCATGCATGTCTGGGGTTTCCAGCCACCGCTACGCGTCGAAGCGGCAATTCAATGCGGAATTGCCTTTCAGCTTACAAATATCCTTCGCGACATCACAGAAGACGCCGCGCGCAATCGCATCTATCTGCCATCGGAACTTTGGCATCCACTGGGAATCACCGAACGAGATCTCTTGCAGGAACGAACCCATCCCGACATCCCGCAGGTCATGAAACACGTGGGCGATGCAGCTCGTGAACACTACGCCGCTGGATGGCAAGTCATGGACTCGCTTCACGACGATGGTCGGCGGATGTTCAGCATGATGTGGCGGACCTACCGCGCGCTGTTGGTGCGTATTGAATCGAATCCACAACGTGCCCTGCATCAACGAACTCATGTTTCTTTTGCGACCAAAGCGTGGATTGCTGCAACCCATGCAACGCCGTGGACTTTTCGCCTTTTGCAGAAACCCAACTTTCGATCTTAAAAGTCGCCCGATCCCCATGCAGGAACTCCATCCCACTCCCATTCCGCACGGCCACCCCCTGGCATCGAGAAAATCGCCTCCTCCCTTTCGCGTGGCCATCCTCGGAGGCGGCTTGGCTGGAATGGCCTGTGCCGCAGCGCTCGCCAATGCAAATCAAAAATCTCCCCAGTTCTCCATCACCCTTTTCGAAGCGAAACGGAGCACCGGAGGCCGAGCTGGGTCGTTCTTTGATCCCACCAGCGGCCAAGAGATCGACTACTGTCAACACGTGGGCATGGGTTGTTGTACCAATCTCCTCCATCTGCTCCAGATGACGCAACTCGATTCGTACTTTGAGCGTTCCTCCTCACTAACTTTCATTGCGCCACACCTTGGTTCGAACAACCGCGCTGTTTCTACGTTCGCCCCGTCCTCCTGGTTGCCCTCGCCATTGCACTTGGCACCTGCGTTCGGCGGATTGAAATTTTTGTCTCGCCGGGAGCGCAACCAAGTCCGTCGAGCCCTGTGGTCTCTGATGCGGCTCGCTCCACATGCCCTGCCTGACATGACCATGGGCCAATGGTTGAGACATCAAGGGCAATCGGATTCGTTGCTTGACAGCTTTTGGAATCTAATTCTCGCCAGCGCACTAGGCGACCACGTTGACGCGGTTGCTATCGAGCCAGCCCGAAAAGTATTCATCGATGGTTTTCTACGCTCGCACACCGCCAGCGACTTAATCATCCCGCAACGTTCACTCTCCTACTTGTTTGGTCAACGACTGCCCGACCACTTATCGTCGCAGGGAATCAACCTCCACACAGGCTGCAGAATACGTCAAATCGACACCAGCGATTCGGGCGAGTTTGCCGTGACTACAGAGACCAACGACGTGCAGACATTCGACGCAGTCGTGGCAGCCGTCGCTTGGCATGCACTCGAAAAAATTATTGGCAAGGGTTCACTCGCCCAGGCTGTACCGCAATTATCGACAATCACCCGGATCCCTGCCTCGACAATTTCTGGAATCCATCTTTGGCTTGACCGAGATATCACTCCGCTCCGACATGCTGTGCTGGTGGGTACTCTTAGCCAATGGCTGTTTCGTGCTCCCCACCAAACATCAAATCCGTTATCGCCCCCCACGGCGGCTAGCACGGTGACTAGCACGGCGGCCAGCGCCCCCAATCGCGAACATTACTATCAGGTCGTTGTTAGCGCTTCGCATGACTTGCGAAAACGGAGTCCCCAATCGATCGAGGATGAGGTCATGGGCGACTTGCACGGTGCTTTCCCAGCAGCCTCCCCGTTTCGCTGTTTGCGTTCGCGAGTGATCAGCGATCCCCAGGCCGTATATTCCATTCGCCCCGATGTACAAGCCTTAAGGCCCCTCACGACGACTTCCCAGGCTAATTTTCTCCTGGCTGGCGACTATGTTCAAACAGGCTGGCCGGCAACCATGGAGGGAGCCGTATTGAGCGGGTTTCTAGCAGCCGATAGACTTTGCCGCACAGTGGATCTACCGTTACAACAGTCACAGCCCCCCCAAAAATCCTCTTGGCTGGGCCGAGTTTTGATTCGTCACTGAAGAACCGATAGCAAAGACCGAAGGGAAATCCGATTACCATTAATGGCTAATCGATGGCGGACTAACTATCTTTACACATCTTCTACCCCTCCACACTGCGTTTGGCTGCCGGTACCATATCGGACGATATTCCAGTCACACGAAACAACTTGCTAACCAACTCGCAAAACGGATTTTAGGATCGTCACCATGGGTGCAGCGTCAGTTTGCTTTCTGGCTTTAGGCTCGTCGATCATTGCCTTGGTCTGGGCATTTCGTTTTTATCAGCAAGTCATGCTGGCCGACCAGGGAACGCCCCTGATGCAAGAAATTGCGGAAGCCGTTCGCAACGGCGCGAATGCCTATCTGCGGCAACAGAACCGTGTGGTTACGGTCGTGTTTATCGTAGTGGCGATATTGTTAGGAATCGCATCCTTTGGCTTCCGTTTGCAAAGCGGTTTCGTTCCGGTTGCATTCTTAACTGGCGGCTTCTTTTCTGGCTTGTGCGGTTGGTTTGGAATGCGAACCGCGACTGCAGCCAGCAATCGCACAGCAGCAGGGGCGCAAAAGTCGCTCAATGCTGGACTGCAAATTGCCTTTCGTTCCGGCGCCGTGATGGGTTTGACGGTGGTGGGCATGGGCTTGCTCTATATCGTGCTTTGGTTCGCCATTTTGTATTGGGTTGTCCCCCTGGTGAGCGAACCTCTTTCTCTGCAACAAATATCGGTGACGATGCTTTCGTTCGGGATGGGTGCAAGTGCGCAGGCATTGTTTGCACGAGTGGGCGGCGGGATTTTCACTAAAGCGGCCGATGTGGGTGCGGACTTGGTTGGCAAAGTCGAGCAGAGTATGAAAGAGGACTCGCCACAAAACCCTGCAACGATTGCCGATAACGTGGGCGACAATGTGGGTGACGTTGCCGGCATGGGGGCTGACCTTTACGAATCTTATTGCGGGTCCATCCTGGCTGCTTCTGCTTTGGGTGTTGCCGCATTTTCTTCGTCGCAGATTCTACCCGATGGCATGGATATCGAAGCAGCTCAGCTCTCCGCTTTGATGTTGCCATTGGCAATTGCCTCGGTAGGCATCCTCCTTTCCATCGTAGGCATTTACGGCGTCAGGACCGGAGAAGATCCTTCACAAAAGGCGCTCTTAAAAGCTCTTGGACGAGGCATCAATCTTTCCTCGTTTCTGGTGATTTTGGCGTCATTTGGACTCGCTTACTTTCTTATGCCACGAGTCGAAGGAACGTTGATCGGCGGTGTTCCCGGTATTGCTTTTAGTATTATCTGCGGGCTGGCGGCTGGCTGGTTGATTGGCAAATGGACCGAGTATTGCACGAGCGATGAATTCAAACCGACGCAAAACCTGGCTCAACAGGCAGAGACCGGTCCAGCTACGATCATCATCGGTGGAATTGCCGATGGCATGATGAGCGTTTGGTTTCCGGTCATCGTCATTTGTGCTGCCAGCATGGCCGCATTTGGTTTTGCCACAGGAGGCCGCTTTAATGACTTGAGTTATTTCTCGCTGGGACTTTATGGCATCGGTATTGCCGCGGTCGGTATGCTCAGCACTCTCGGTATTACATTAGCCACCGATGCTTACGGCCCGATCGCCGATAATGCGGGTGGCAATGCTGAGATGTCTGGGCTGCCCGAAGAGGTTCGCAGTCGTACGGACGCGCTCGATTCCCTTGGTAATACGACCGCCGCAACAGGGAAAGGGTTTGCAATTGGTTCGGCAGCATTAACGGCCCTGGCGTTGCTGGCTGCTTATATCGAAGGGGTGCGCGATGGCTTTGTTCGCTGGACCGATTCGGTCGCAACCGAACTTGCCGAAGATGGCTTCTACAAACTCTCACCTGGGTTTGTTGTAGAACGCGCGGGCACTTCAACACAACCTTTTCTTGTGTTGCCCGCGATGTCAGACGACCCTCGCGTGTTTGCAGCTTGGCATGGAGTGAGCTTTGCCAATGGCCCTATGCGGATCGATCCTAGCCTTGTGCAAAAAGGTGATGCAGGCCCAAGCTTTACCGAAAGCGGTGCAGCACTGATTCCTTTGCAAGCTGCCACACTGCGCGATTTTACCGCTTACTATGATGCCTCATTGATGAACCCCCGCATTCTGATCGGCATGTTCATGGGCGCGATGGCTACCTTCTTATTCTGTGCGATGACGATGAAAGCCGTTGGCAGAGCGGCCCAAGGAATGGTGTTGGAAGTACGACGTCAATTGCGGGAACATCCCGGTATCCTCGACGGCTCAGAGAAACCCGACTACGCCCGCCCCATCGAGCTCAGCACTAAAGCGGCCCAACGAGAGATGCTCTTGCCCAGTCTTATTGGTCTGCTTCTGCCAATTGCAACAGGCTTGGTCCTCGGTGTCGGTGGCGTTCTCGGACTGCTTGCTGGTTCACTGACAACCGGTTTTTGTGTTGCCATTTTCATGGCGAATTCCGGTGGTGCTTGGGACAATGCCAAAAAATATATCGAGGCGGGACATCTCGGTGGCAAAGGTTCGAATGCTCACAAAGCAGCCGTGGTGGGTGATACCGTTGGCGACCCCTTCAAAGATACCAGCGGCCCCAGCCTGAACATTCTTATCAAACTGATGAGCATGGTTAGTGTGGTCGTGGCAGGATTAGTTGTTCGCTATAGCTTGGTCGCACTCGGTTGGCTCTAAGATAAAACGTTGGCCATCAGCCGGCCCGAGAAATCATTGTTTTAGTAAACGCGCCATGCCCCAGAACTCGGTCGCAGCGCCATTTCTTCGTACTCAGCGCAGCGGTACTCGTGCTCGTGCTCGTGCTCGTGCTCGTGCTCGTGCTCGTGCTCGTGCTCGTGCTCGTGCTCGTGCTCGTGCTCGAATCGGGTTTAGCACACCGCTTGAGTCTCGAATACCGATTCGTTTCGCACAACAAGCTTGGTGAACATCGCACGATGCGACGTAGTCAATCGATGGTCGACTCGCATCGAGTTCCTTGTGTTCGAAAATCACTTGGTTCATCAAAGTCCCTTCGAGCACGAGCACCGCTGCGCTGAGCACGAGCACGAGCAGAAGGAAATGCGATTAAGCTTTCAATGCCAGAACGCTGTCAAGAACGATGTTCCGGCGATTATCTAATTGTGAAAGTTAAATCGACCACCGGTTTCCTATGGTGGTGCCACAATATTCTATCCGTCGTCCGCTGCCGACCACCACATCACGGTAATGGACTGGTAAGCACAACAGTGTACCCCTCCAAGTCTTGAATCCAAAACTCGTAGTTCCCATTTTCACTCAGTTGACATGGTCGGAGCACGTTCACATTCATTACCAATGCCCGAGAGACAGCGGCATCGAGATCATCGAGCTCAAACCACAGAATCACTCCATTTCCGTAAGGCTTTGAGGTTGGGTCGCCAAGTGGCCCATGCTGATGTTCTACTTGCCATTGATGGAGTTGAAGGACGAGGCGGTCGCCTTCGTTAAGACGTTCGTACTCGGAACCGCCATGGCCACTAGTGAGCCCCAACAGTTGTTGGTACCAACGGCTATTTGCTTCTACATCGCGGACGCATATTAACGGTGCGAGCTTCATCAGTTTCAAACATTCATGTTGATCGGAAGAAGTCCTATTGGACGACCGTCATCGATCACCTGCGCGACAAGACAGAATAGGTCGCACTTAAAACGATTATCGAGGGCCAAAGTTAATCGTATAGATCCCATGCTTCTTGCCCGCGCGGCTTTGTACGAATAGGACTGGTCATCGGTGGATGAGCAAATCTATCGCCTAGCAGCTTCGATTTCAACCAAATTCTGTGGTACAGATTATTCGTTGGGAGACATCTTTCTGGTGCAGAATCCGATTTGCCCTAGGAAAGTGCGATCGAGGGTCAGACCACGAATAACACGAATGGGAGAGAACCTGAGTTAACGCGATACACGCAAACGGCGGCCAAAAAAACTTTGGTTTCAGAAAACACTCGATCCGCCGCTTGGGTTCTTCGGATGGTTCAAGTAAGCCGCTGCGCGGCAGATTGAGTTTATCGAGTTTCTAATCGAGTGATTGCTGTTGACGAAGTCGCTTTTGAACGGACGCTGAATCAACGTGGATTCCAACGCGCCAGCCCGGTTTTCATTCACCTCTGCGGT
>JBGTBJ010000021.1:0-30271 GCA_041749395.1 Pirellulaceae bacterium | reverse complement strand
GCTTCGCTGCCTTCTGCTGAGTGGAATCTGGGATGCGGTTTATGAGACTTGGCTTGCGACAAAATCGACTGTCAGCAACCTTATCAACTTGGACGCAGCGTCATGAGTGTCACCGCAGACGCATCAGGCAGATCGCACCCTTATGAACAAATGTGATCGCAAGATAGTTCTCAGTTTCGGTTTGCTGTTCGCGCCCTTGATCGCAGGTTGCTCCGATTCACTACCCTGGGAAACGACGCACCCTGCGATTGGTAAGGTTACGTTGAAGGGTCGCCCTATTGCGAATGCAGAATTGGCTTTTTTTCCCAACGACAATAGCTTCCCAACGGCGACCCGCCCCAGAGCAAAGTCCACCGAAGATGGCAAGTTCATTGTTTGGACTTACGCCCATGGTGATGGTGCTCCGGCTGGAAGCTACAAAGTCACGGTGGTCCATCATGAAGTTGGGGTCTCTAAGGATACGATCGTGGCCAAGCCCAATGATCTGCCGAAGAAGTATGCCAATCTACAAACGACAGACATCGAAGTGAATATCGCAGAAGGCCAGAACGAAATACCCCCAATTGACCTGCGCTAGCATCGCTTGCGTTCACCCATTTGCTTTATTTCCTAGCCTGTTTCGCAATGCCGAAGCAGGCTAATATCTGGCGCAGTGAGGCTCACTCAAACTGCCGGTATTTTGCCCATTTGATTTTTAGTTTGCGCATTCGTGCGCGGAGCGTGTGAGGGTTGATGGCCAGCAGTTCGGCAGCGCCGCCGAGCCCCTCCACTTTACCTTTGGTTTTTTCCAAAACGTACTCGATGTGACGACGCATCGCATTGTCAATGGAGAGATCATGCGATGCGTCCTGGTGACTAGGTACAGCTTGCGGCGCGCGCTGCGCTGCTTCCAAATCCAGTCCCTTGGCGCGTTCAAAATGGGAGTGTGAATCTTTCGCAGGAGCCTGTTGGTTGCCGAGCCCTAACGCAGCGGCTACTTCGAGTGACTTGCCTTCACCAAGAATGGCGGCTCGATCAATGACAGCGCCCAGCTCCCGAATATTTCCAGGCCAATGGTAACTTTTCAATTGCTCAATATCTTGCATGTTTGGCCGAACGGGATGGAGACCAAAACGATTGGCTGCCCGCTCGGCGAAGTGAATCGCCAACTCGTCGATATCCCCTCTACGTTCACGCAGTGGTGGAAGCAGAATTGGAAAGACTGCGACACGATACCAAAGGTCTTCTCGGAATTTACCATTGGCGACCATCGACGCGAGATCGCGGTGAGTGGCCGCAACGACGCGCACGTCGACTTGCACCGGCTTATCCGACCCCACGCGTTCGATGTATCCGTCTTGGAGAACCCTGAGGAAGCGAACTTGAGCTTCTAGTGGTAGCTCGCCGATTTCGTCAAGAAACAACGTTCCACCATCTGCCCGTTCGAACCAGCCTTGTCGCGACTGCTCGGCCCCCGTGAATGCCCCTTTTTCGTGACCAAATAGCTGCGAGTCGATAAGTTCAGCCGGAATCGCTCCGCAGTTAACCCGTATGAAAGGACCTTCGCGGCGAGTTCCACGAGTGTGAAGGGCACGGGCGATCAATTCCTTTCCCGACCCGGTCTCGCCCAGCACGATCACTGGAGCGTCCGAAGCGGCCACCAATTGGACGCGCTGCATGACGAGCTGCAGTCCAGTCGATTCACCGATAATCTGGTCGCCAAGATCCGTTCGGCCCAGCCTCCTCAGAAGAGCGCCTTTCTCCGCTTCAGCCGCTTCTCGCAAACTTGCCATTTCATGGATTCGCTGATGATTGGCGACTGCCACTGCAATCGGTTCGCTCAACATCTGAGCTAACTCATAATGCTCTGCCTCGAACTCGCAACCCTCGGCTGCGAACAAGATTAAAGCTGCATGAGAAGACTCTTCGTGCAACGGAATCGCAATCACATCTCCAGATAAATCACCCGGCAACAGCAAGCCCAACACACCAGTCTGCCTCTTTCCACGCTTGAGCACCCGGTCGCTGCAGCACCAGCGACGAAGCTGATCATGATCCGACACTGCAAGGGACTGAATTGGAGCGATTGCCAACGCGCGGGGCGGATCCTCTGAAATCGTGATGAGATGTCGTAGTTTTTCATCCACAAGGCGAATCATCATTCGCGCGAAGGGTATCACTCCGCGAACCGCCTTAGCGATTAAAGGTGACGATTCCTCCAACTGAATATGGCGGCTCGACTCTTTCCAAAGCTGCAGCAACGCCGCTTCAACACGCGCTCGTTCCATCTCAATCAGCTCCCTGATTCAAACCGTCAAATAAGATAGCAGAAGCACAGAATATCGCCGCTCTGTCATATACGATAGCCGCAGCATGGATTTTTTTCGATATTTACTAGCAAATACGATTGGCACGGTTGTTGCCTAGTGTGTCATTGACCTCAATTCACTGGAGCAAACTTGATGGCCGCCTTCAAGTTGACTGTCAGGTTGCGAATCCCTATAGATCGAAAAATTCAATGACCGCTCGCATACCATTTAATTGCTTATCGACCGCAATGGTCCTCTATTCTGTCCTTCAGTGCGTGCAGAAAGCGATGCTTTCCTATGTGTTTTTCGGTGCGATTTTTAGTACGTTTCTTGGCGCATTTGTAATCTCTGCAGGCTGCAACAAAGTCCCGTCAGACTTGCCCAGCGTTTCAACGGATACCGGTAAGTCGGATGTGACTTTGTTAAATGTCTCCTACGACCCAACCCGCGAATTTTACACAGAGTTCAATGCTGAATTCGCTAAACACTGGAAAGAGAAAGCCGATCAAAACGTAACGATCGAACAATCCCACGGAGGCGCAGGCAAGCAAGCCCGAGCTGTGATTGACGGGCTGAAGGCTGATGTGGTGACGCTGGCGCTTTCCTACGACATCGATCAGATCGCAAAACAGACTGAGCTTTTCCCCGCCGATTGGCAATCGCGCTTGCCAAACAACAGTTCGCCCTATACTTCGACCATCGTTTTCCTAGTGCGGAAAGGCAACCCTAAAAATATCCAAGACTGGAATGATCTGGCAAAACCTGGCGTTGAAGTCATCACGCCCAACCCCAAAACCTCCGGTGGTGCTCGCTACAACTATCTCGCTGCTTGGGGATATGCGTTATCGCAGCCAGGTGGTGACGAAGCGTCTGCAAAAGCACTGGTAACTGCGATTCTCAAGAATGTTCCAGTCTTGGATTCGGGCGCTCGTGGCTCAACCACAACCTTCGTCCAGCGCGAAATCGGCGACGTTCTACTGACCTGGGAGAACGAAGCTTTCCTGGCTGTCAACGAATTAGGACCTGACAAGTTAGAGATCGTGGTGCCCTCCATCAGCATTTTGGCAGAGCCCCCCGTGACCGTCATCGAAGGCAATGCCAAAGCACACGGGGCACTTCAAGTTGCTCAAAGCTATCTTGAGTATCTCTACTCGCCGGTGGGACAAAAACTAGCAGCCAAACATTACTACCGTCCTTCGATTCCCGAGCATGCGGATGCGGCGGATCTCGCCCGATTTTCCAATTTGCAATTATTTTCCATCGACAAACTTTTTGGCGGTTGGCAAGTGGCGCAGCCCAAGCATTTCAGCGATGGTGGACTGTTCGATCAAATCTACAGTCCTGGCAATTAGTTGATAATGAAGACAATGGCAGCACACGCAGCAGGATGCTTCGCATGACAAAAACATTTCGCAAACACAGTGTGTTGCCAGGATTCAACATAACTCTTGGTTACACGTTGTTCTATCTGAGTTTAATTGTGTTGGTGCCACTGTCCGCCCTCTTCATCAAGTCGGCAGGGATGGGCATCGAGCAATTCTGGCAAGCGGTATCGAATCCTCGCGTCGTCGCCTCGTACCGACTTACTTTTGGTGCGTCGCTACTCGCCGCGTCCATCAACGCGTTTTTTGGTTTCATTGTCGCATGGTCGCTGGTGAGATACCGATTCCCAGGCAGGAAGCTTGTTGATGCAATGGTTGACCTACCATTTGCCTTGCCAACGGCCGTATCGGGAATCGCACTCACCGCTATTTATTCAAAGAACGGATGGATTGGGCAATATCTGGAGCCACTTGGAATCAAAGCGGCTTTCACTCCACTGGGAATCGTAATCGCATTGACCTTCATCGGCCTTCCCTTTGTCGTACGTACGCTGCAGCCAGCGATTGAAGATCTCCATAAAGAAAACGAGGAAGCGGCTGCCAGCCTCGGCGCGAACCGTCTGCAAACGTTGTTCTATGTGATCTTACCTGCAGTCCTTCCAGCACTGCTAACGGGATTCGCTATGGCGTTTGCAAGGGCTCTAGGGGAATACGGATCAGTCGTCTTCATCTCCGGCAACATGCCGATGAAAACGGAAATCACTTCACTGCTGATTATCACGAAACTTGAACAATACGATACCGCTGGTGCAACCGCGATTGCACTCGTCATGTTAATCGCCTCATTCGTCCTGCTGTTTGCAATCAACATGCTGCAGTGGTGGAGCGGCCAGCGTCATCGAGGTGTCTCATGAGTCAAGCCATTACACAAATGGAAGTCAGCACAGGCGACTCAAGCTTACCACTAGCCAGTGCACGCATCCGTGGAGCGACGGAAGAAGCGACATGGGTGAAATATCTACTGATCGTAACATCCGTTGGCTTCCTGACGATGTTCCTGTTCGTACCGCTGATTGCCGTGTTCACGGAGGCATTCCGCAAAGGCATCGGTGCGTATTTTGCCAGTTTCGCCGATTCATCCGCGATTGCCGCTATCAAGCTAACGCTGCTTACTGCAGGAATTGCCGTTCCGCTGAATCTTGTTTTTGGTTTAGCGGCCGCTTGGGCCATTGCCAAGTTTGAGTTCTGGGGCAAGAGCATTTTGATTACCTTGATCGATCTACCTTTTGCTGTTTCGCCTGTCATCTCTGGGTTGATCTACGTGCTCATGTTCGGCATGCAAGGCTGGCTGGGTGCCTGGCTCGATTCACACGGTTTACAGATCATCTTTGCGGTACCCGGTATTGTCTTGGCGACGATCTTTATCACTTTCCCATTCGTGGCACGCGAAATCATTCCGTTAATGCAAGAACAGGGTACCGAAGAAGAGCAGGCGGCGATAACGCTGGGAGCAAGCGGCTGGCAAACTTTCTGGTATGTCACTCTGCCCAATGTGCGTTGGGCCTTGTTGTATGGCGTGATCCTCTGCAACGCTCGAGCGATGGGTGAATTCGGTGCAGTCTCCGTGGTGTCGGGCCACGTTCGAGGCAAGACCAATACAATCCCCTTGCACGTGGAAATACTTTACAACGAATACAACTTTGTGGCTGCCTTCGCGGTTGCCTCACTCTTGGCATTACTGGCATTGGTCACCCTTGCCGCCAAAAGCATAGTTGAGTCACGTATCCATCGATCCATTCCAACACCACTTGAGCCGACGTCGGCAGAGGTTGCACTATCATGAGTATCGAAGTCAAGCATTTATCAAAGACCTTTGGGAACTTTAAGGCGCTTCAGGATGTTAGTTTGCGAGTCAACGACGGGGAATTAGTCGCGCTACTAGGGCCATCGGGGTCTGGCAAAACAACCCTGTTGCGAATTATCGCGGGACTGGAGAAGCCCGATCCAAATCCCAACAGCCAAATTCTCTTTCACGACTCCAGCGTAACAAGTGAACCGGTCGGCAGTCGCGGCGTGGGTTTCGTTTTTCAACACTACGCATTGTTTCGACACATGTCCGTCTTTGACAACATCGCTTTCGGCCTCAAAGTTCGGCCGCGGCGAGAGCGTCCTACAAAAAACGAGATTCGCGATCGAGTGAACCAACTTCTTAAACTGATACAACTCGAGGGCTTTGGTGATCGCTTTCCCTCACAATTATCAGGTGGACAACGCCAGCGAGTTGCCCTGGCTCGTGCTATTGCGGTGGAGCCTCAGGTGCTCTTGCTCGATGAACCATTTGGCGCTCTGGATGCGCAGGTCCGCAAGGGTCTGCGGGATTGGTTGCGTAAACTGCATGAGGAGATTCATTTGACCAGTGTGCTTGTGACGCACGATCAAGAGGAAGCGCTGGAAGTAGCGGATCGCGTTGTAGTAATGAACCAAGCAAAAATTGAACAAGTCGGTACACCGGAGGAAGTGTTTCACCAGCCGGCAAGTCAGTTTGTAATGGAATTCCTTGGGCAAGTGAACATATTCCATTGCCGAGTCAAAGAAGGCAAAGCATCGCTGGGCGAGCTAACCTTTGAATACCCGGGCTACAGCGGCACACACGAAAAAGACGCCGCTGTTTATATGAGGCCGCACGAGCTCAGCATTCAAAAATCGGCAGGCGCCACGGCTGGCTTGTCAGCATGCGTGGCGAGGCTCAACCCGGCAGGCGCCGTGGCACGCGTCCACTTGACGCTAGAGAGTGGCGATAGCATCCAAGTGGAATTGAGCCAGGAGAAATACCGCCAACTAAGGCTAGCTATTGGCGATTGCGTATTTGTATATCCAAAAAATGCCAGGATCTTTGTTCCAGACTACGCCATCTGATCCACAAATCGCGGCGAAACTCGAAACAAATAAGGAATAGTTAAGTGAACGATTTCGACCATTCAAAAGCGAATTTACCCATTCAGCAGCGCGATATCACGGATGCTGAAATGGACCAGGTTCGACAATCACTGCGAGGATTATTGTTTGGCTCCGTTTCCATCGTGATTCAAGACGGTGTCATCGTTCAAATTGATCGAACGGAAAAACGTCGATTGCGAACAGGTGAATCCAATATTGTGCAGTCGTCGAAACGGTAATTCTCTACAGGTGTAAAAATGGGCCCAGTTGTATTCACACTCAGAATCGCTATTTTAAATATTGCTGACCAGACTCCTGGAGGCATTGCGGAGAAGGATTCAGCCCTAAGTGGCCGGAAACTCCCATTGCCATGGGGTTACGCTCCTTTTTCGCACTTCCTGCAAAACGGCAGTTACGAATTAGGAGTTCAGTATGCCAGAAATTCAGCATTCAACCAGGATCTTTGATAGCCTCCCCGATTGTGTGGGTGGAACCCCGCTGATTCGCCTGAAACGATTGGCTAATAGTTCCGGTGCCGCACTGCTGGCAAAGTTGGAAAACTTTAACCCGCTGTGGAGTGTGAAAGATCGCATTGGCAAAGCCATGATCGAAGCTGCCGAGCGAGACGGCAAGATTGGTCCCGGCACAATCATCATTGAGCCTACTAGCGGGAACACGGGAATTGCATTGGCCTATGTGTGCGCAGCGCGCGGATATCGGCTCCAGGTCACAATGCCCGAGAGTATGAGTTTGGAACGACGTCGATTGATTCGTGCCTTCGGCGCCGAGATCATTCTGACTCCTGCTATGAAAGGTATGGCGGGGGCCGTCGCGCGTGCAGAAGAAATCGTGAGAAGTGACCCCTCCAGATACTATATGCCACAGCAGTTCAAAAACCCTGCCAACCCTGAAGTACACCGACAGACGACAGCAGAAGAAATTTGGCGTGATACGGACGGACAAGTAGATATTTTTGTTGCTGGCGTTGGTACCGGTGGGACGATCACAGGCGTCGGCGAAGTGCTGAAGGCTCGCAATCCCAATGTAAAAGTAGTCGCTGTCGAGCCTGCCGCTAGTCCGGTTCTAACTCAACATTTTAATGGACAGCCAATTAAGTCGGGCAAGCACGCAATTCAAGGGATTGGAGCAGGTTTTATTCCACCCATTCTAAACACAAGCATCATTGACGAAGTCATTACTGTGGATGACGAGCACGCCATGGAGACAACTCGCCAGCTAGCGAAGTTGGAAGGATTTATGTGTGGCATCAGTTGCGGTGCTGCTGCCTGGGCCGCGTTGCAACTCGCTCGTCGTCCTGAAAATTCAGACAAGTCGATTGTTGTGATTCTTCCAGACTTAGGAGAACGTTACCTCTCGACGCCGCTGTTCCCGGAATAGTGCTTGAACGGTTCCAGGAGTGAAAATCTAGTTTGTTCATCGACTCGCTTGCCTGATATTTCCAACACGATTAACCGAACTTAAACCGAGGACGAGATGCCTGACGAAAATGTATTGCAACGTAGTGTCACCACATCTGTGGCACGCAATTTAACGCACACCACCAAGACCGCACCAAAGATGATGTCAATCACCCCGCGGTGGTTGCTCAGTCTTATGCCTTGGACTCAAGTCGATGGCGGCGTCTATCGCGTAAATCGTACGAAAGTTGAGCTCTCTAAGGCCGAGCGAATTTGGGTGGATGTGGGTGGCGGTAAAACCAGTTTTTCTCCCGATGCGCTTCGCGGAGTTCCATTGTTCTCGCAGCTTCCCGATTCGATCATCAAGAGATTGGCAGATGGATTTAAGCCAGAAGAAGTTTCGCTGGGGAGCAAATTGATTGGTGAGGGCGAGGATGGCAACAAGTTCTTCGTGATCGCTCAGGGGCAGGTCGAAGTTCTGAGTAAAGGCGTGCATGGTACCGACCTTCGATTGGCGTTGCTGACTGATGGAGAATTCTTCGGTGAAAATGACTTGGTAGCCGACCAGCCTTCCGACGTGACGATCCGGACAATTACTCCCTGCGTACTGTTAACTCTTTCTCGCAAAGACCTAGATGCGGTTCTAACAGAAGCTCCAGCATTGGCTGAAGATTTTAATCGCGCAGTCGCGGAATATAAGGAACTTCAGTCGACGGTCAATCGATACGGAGAACGAAATATTGACTTGGTATCCGGGTTTGCAGAAAACGTTGAAATACCAGAAACCTTTGTTGACTACGCAGCTCAGCCTCGGGAATATCCATTGTCGTCCGTGCAGACCGTGGTCCGCGTACATACCAGAGTTTCGGATTTGTACAACGGTCCCTATGATCAACTTGAAGAACAGTTGCGATTGACGATCGAAGGGATCAAGGAACGCCAAGAATGGGAATTGATCAACAATAAGCGTTTCGGTCTGATACATTCGGTCGATCCGGCGATGCGAATTAGTACGCGTTATGGCGCACCGACTCCTGACGACCTCGATGAGTTGTTGGCACTTGTTTGGAAGAAACCTGCCTTCTTTCTCGCTCATCCCAAAGCGATTGCGGCATTCGAACGAGAATGCACATGGCGCGGCGTACCACCTGTCACTATTGACTTGTTTGGAACTCCAGTCATCGCCTGGCGCGGCATTCCGCTCGTCCCTTGTGACAAATTGGAGATGAAGAACCGATATCACTCGAATCAGTGGTTCGGAACAACCAGCATTCTACTACTGCGTGTCGGTGAGGCGGATCAAGGAGTAGTCGGGCTGCACCAAGCGGGAATACCTGGCGAAATTCAACCAAGCCTGTCGGCACGCTTGATGGGACTGGATAGTCTGGGTGTTGCCTCCTACCTCCTCACGCTGTATTTCTCCTGTGCCGTGTTGACCGACGATGCGCTCGGAGTTCTCGAGAATGTCGAAGTCGGTTACTACCACGATTATGAGCATCGCAAACCACCAAACTTTGATAATGGTTCGGGGATCTAGCCAGCCCCGATCTAACCAGACCGTCACACCGTACGAAACTTGCGCGAATATATCAGGAACGAGACCATGGCAGATATCACACCGGCTTTGGTAGCAGCTGTGGCGAGCAAGCTATACAACGAATCGGCAGGCTGTCGCACAGCGCAAGATTCGTTTGAGACTACATCTCGAAACAACGCTGTGGATGCGCGATCAAAACAGACAGTTGATCGCGTTTCGAGTGTAACCGCTGCAACGCACCGCACCACCGATCAGGTTCACCAAAGCTCCATACCTTCGACTGCTGGTATTTCTACTAGGCCCATTGAACAAATGGATCTGCAACCACCGTCAGTCAAATCTCCCGCTAGCGGTGTTATGGGTCTCGAAAGGATTAATCAAGCGTTTCTTAAGGCCGCGAATCCATCAATGGCTAACGCAAAGACTTCTACACCTGAGGGCGAGGCGTCGCGACAATTAATATCGGGACTTGAATCGAAGAGCAATCTTAACCAGCAAAGATTGCCAGCTTCCGTTGCACAAGTCGATGGGGGATTGCAGCGATTCGTGAGAGACGTCCGCGGAGCACATAGCCAAGCGAATCAATCAATTAAGTTCGCTAAACTTGGTCGAACACAAGAAAAAAATTTCGGCTACGAGAATGCCTTTCACAATATCACCTCGCAACAGGGCACCGCATCACGACCCTACGATGTGAACGCAATTCGCCGCGATTTCCCGATACTGCACCAGCAAGTCAATGGTCGCCAGTTAGTTTGGTTTGATAATGCGGCGACGACGCAGAAACCGCAATCGGTCATCGATGCTGTTTACAACTATTATGCTCGCGACAACTCCAACATCCATCGAGCGGCCCATTCTTTGGCTGCGCGTTCTACCGATGCCTTCGAAGCGGCACGACGCAAAGTCCAACAATTCATCGGAGCTGGCAGTACAAATGAAATTGTATGGGTGCGTGGCACAACCGAAGGTATCAACTTCGTAGCTCAAACATTTGGTCGCAAATTTCTTCTGCCGAATGATGAAATTCTACTTTCCACGCTTGAGCATCATGCAAACATCGTTCCGTGGCAACTAATTGCCCGCGAAACTGGTGCAAAGCTGAGGGTAATTCCGGTAAATGACGCTGGCGAAATCATAATGTCGGAGTATCAGGCGCTATTGGGCCCGCGAACGAAAATTGTGGCAATAACCCAAGCGTCCAATAGTTTGGGTACCATCCTCCCAGTAGCGGAGATGACGAGTTTGGCGCACCGCTATGGCGCTCGCGTACTAGTCGACGGAGCGCAATCGATCGCTCACTTTCCCGTAAACGTGCGCGATATTGGATGCGACTTCTTCGTTTTTTCTGGACATAAGTTATTTGCTCCGATGGGCGTTGGCGTTGTCTATGTTAGAGAGGAATTGCTGGACTTGCTTCCTCCCTGGCAAGGTGGCGGCAATATGATTCGAAACGTTGCTTTTGAAGAGACGACATTCGCAGATCCGCCAGCCAAGTTCGAAGCTGGAACACCGACGGTGGCTGATGCCATTGGGCTGGGGGCAGCGATAGACTATCTCCACCAACTTGGAATGGACAACGTTGCTCGTCATGAGCACGATCTATTGCAGTACGCTACCGAGCGACTTTCCAGAATTGATGGCTTGTCAATGATAGGGCACCCTCGCGAAAAGGTCAGCGTCATCTCATTTGTGCTCCAGAATCGCAAAACAGAAGATGTTGGCAAGGCCCTCGATCAGAATGGAATTGCCGTCCGTGCCGGACATCATTGTGCCCAGCCTTCGTTGAGGCGTTTTGGCGTTGAAACGACCGTTCGTCCTTCATTTTCAATCTACAACACTTTCGAAGAAATCGATCGCCTGGACGAAGCCATTCGGCGAATTATCCATCGCTAAAGATCGGTTCGATTAAAACGCTTTTCCTCACCGCTTACGGAGTGTATTCAAATGACTCCTTCTACAATTGCTCCACCGATTTTTCCCAGCAATGTAAGCGGGCCCCGCACGAACCCGTCACTCTCATTGATGTGATAGGCGAGACAGAGTCCAGGAGTGCTGCTCCTTAGTGCAGCGGCGATTCCCTGCAAAGCGAACTTTACGCATCCTTTGCCATCCGCACTAGAACATGTGAGCAAATTCGCTAGTTCACGCATATACGATAGCTGGCCGAGATTATTTGCTAGGACGATTTGAATCGTTGGGTCCGGTGTGCCAGTTTTCGCGTGTTAGAAACGGTCCATTCAGGTTTATTCGAATTGGCACACTAGTTGCGAAGAAAGTGAACTGGCGGCAAGGAAGGTCGTCATCTGCCGACTGGACAGCCGGAGGCGAGAATCATTCGGAGTCTCGCGTACGATCCAGCATCTTGAAATAGCAATTACGCATTTGAGTTATCGTTCCAAGCGTAATGGCAAAACCGCTTACTCCAGCTGGAGTAATGGTGGCTCGCGCGTTGTTCCACCCGTCATGCGCAGTGCATTTTTTCACTTCAGCAATCAATTTTTTGAATGGAGAAAGTCTCAATGTCAACTCTGGTAAAAAGACAGAAACGTAAAGGCTTTACATTGGTCGAGCTCTTGGTGGTGATTGCCATCATCGGCATCCTAGTTGGGCTATTGTTACCAGCAGTTCAAGCCGCTCGCGAAGCGGCACGCCGCATGCAATGCCAAAACAACCTTAAGCAGATTGCGCTAGCGTCGCACAACTTTGAAAGTTCCATGAAGTTTCTGCCACCTGCATTTATAGGTGACAATTCGGAAAACAGCACACTGAATAGCTGGCCTACCTGGGGTGCGATACTGCTGCCATACATTGAGCAGGGTAATGTTCTGGATCTCTGGGATCAGAAGCGGTTGGTAGGATATCAGCCGCCCGCGGCGTACCAGACTGAAATTGCGACCTATCTGTGCCCTTCTCGACCACCAGCAGTGCTTTCGTTGAACGACTTTCAGATTCTAGATGGTTCACGTCCGGGCGGGGCGCTTACCGACTATGCGGCGAGTTTTGGAACTCATGCAGCCTTCACCGACTCGGACGGTGCGATTATTCCTGCGCTCCCAACAGCGATTTCGGTTGATAGTGTCGGTCCCTTGCTCGAGAAGTATCGAAATCAAATCACCTTTGCGACCATTCTGGATGGAACATCAAACACGACGCTATTCGGCGAGAAATCCATACGGCCAAATTCTCTTCGAGGAAAGAATGAAGATCGCAGCATCTACAGCCAAAACAGAAACACGCAGCGCAGAATGATGGGTATTAGCTTTCGCAATGGCGATGTGCGCCCACTGCTTCCAACCAACAATCAAACCATTCCGTTTGCGAACTCTAGTTTCGGCGGGCCGCATGCGGGGCTGACTCAGTTCGTGTTTGCGGATGGCAGCGTCCGGGGCGTTAGCACAACAACCGACATTCTAGTTTTGACTGCGTTGGCAACGCGAGCCGGTAGAGAGGTTGTGGATGCTAACGCATTTTGATTTCTGGGGAATTCTAAAGCACAGGAAGAGAAACGTGATACTAAAAAAATCATCTATTGCATTTGGATTGTGGGCAATGGCTGCGACATGCGGATGCGGAACCAATGGACCTGAGCTTCATTCGGTAAGCGGCATTGTGATCGGTGCAACGGACAAGATCAGTGCAATTGCCGGGAGTTCCGTGGAAATTTCATTGAAGGATCGGCCGACGGTCAGGGGCTTTGGTCAGATCGAACCGGATGGAGCCTTTGAAATTCAATCGCTTCACTTGGGCGAGTTGCGAGGCGGTGCTTTAGAAGGTGAGTACAACTTGCGACTGCTGCCAAATGATGAAGATGAAGAAAGTCGCAAACGCGCCTTGTCTGCCTTCAGCAAAAAGTACCTACAGTTTGAGACGTCCGGACTTCAAGTGATAGTACCAGCTTCCGATCCAATAGAAATCAGACTTTAGAAGCACGGTACGGCACGGGGCGATTTCTTAAGCGAGACGCTTTGCTGCCTAGGTCGATTCAGTAAAAACGCGCGAGCTGAAAACGGCAGCCATGCATTCGGACTCGGAATAATGCGCCGAAAAACTACATTTCCAATACGAGTTGGGGAGGGGAAAAATGCGATCTGGTAAAGGGATTTTAGTTCTGCTACTTGCTGCCATGGCTGGTCAGTGTGGCGTGTTAGCAGCGAATGAAGCCGCTAAGGCATCGCCAGAACAGTTGGAGTTTTTTGAGAGAGAGATTCGCCCATTATTTGTTGAGAACTGCTACCTCTGTCATTCAGAGCATCACAAGGAAGCTGGTGGCTTGCGCGTGGATGATTTTCGGGCGCTAACGGACGGTGGCAATAGTGGTGCCGCAATTGTGCCCGGCGATTCGGCGAACAGTATTCTCATCAAGCGAGTAACGCACTCGGACGACGGCAAAACGATGCCTCCAGAGCGCCGATTGAGCGAAGAGCAGATTGCAGACTTAAAGCGTTGGATCGATGATGGAGCTGCATGGCCTCCGCTGGTCGTCCCCGCAGACGTGGACCAGACTTTGGAAGCTGGCGTCGAGCTCTACAAGAGCCTAAAGGAAAATCACTGGGCTTGGCAGCCGCTGCAGAAAGTAGATGTTCCGAAGCCTTCCGAAGATTCTCCCCTCGCAAACTGGCCTCGCGATGATGTTGACCAATTCGTGCTGGCTAAGTTGCAAGAAAACGACCTAGAACCCGTCGCTGATGCCAGCAAGGCGGTGCTGCTCCGTCGGCTCACCTACGATTTGACGGGATTACCACCCACTGAAAGTGAAATATTGGGTTTTCTACTTGATGACTCAACCACCGCGGTTGAAACCGTGGTTGATCGACTTCTGGACTCGCCGGCCTTTGGGGAACGCTGGGGCCGACATTGGCTTGATGTTGCGCGTTACAGCGAATCTACTGGGTCAGCTCGAAACCTGCCCTACCCGCACGCGTGGCGTTATCGCGACTACGTAATCGACTCTTTCAATAGCGACAAACCTTTCAATAAATTTTTGCAAGAACAAATTGCTGGTGACCTCCTACCCGCCAACTCGGTATCGCAGAAACGCGAGCAATTGATAGCCACCGGCTTTCTGGCACTGGGCGTTAAAGACGTGAATCAGCGATTCCAAGTTCGTTACGACATGGACAATGTTGACGAGCAGATTGACACCGTTTCGCGATCGGTACTGGGATTAACGGTTAGTTGTGCACGCTGCCACGACCATAAATTCGATCCGATCACAACACGCGACTACTATGCGTTGGCAGGCATTTTTGCCAGCACCGAACTTTGTGATGCACTGCGAAATCAGATGGGAGGTGGCGGTTTGGCCTACTATGTGCCAGCCCGGCTGATCTCGCTAAGCGAAAGCGCCACCAATGAACCCGATGCGGAGTTGAAGCAAACAATCGAACTCAAAAGAGCCGAAGCACAGGCTGCCAGAGCCGCCTTCATCAAAGTACGCGACAGAGTTAAACAGAAGGATCGCGGGGCAGAACACGCCAAGCTATTGCAGAAGGCTCGCCAGGAAATGCAACGTGCGCAAGCTGAACTGGTTGCGTTGACCGATCCTGCCAAGAGCGGCCCAGTGGCACTGGGTGTTCGCGATTCAGCAAAGGTGAGCGATACAGAAATTCGTATTCGTGGGGAGGCAGAACAGCGAGGCCCCATCGTGCCGCGCGGATTCTTGTCGGTACTCGACCATGTTCCGGACCGCTCCATCGAGCAAGGCCAAAGCGGTAGATATGAATTGGCCAAGTGGCTAACCGATGCCTCGAATCCCCTGACCGCTCGGGTTGCCGTGAATCGTATTTGGCAGCACTTGTTCGCAGAAGGCATGGTTCGAACGGTTGATAATTTTGGCAGTACGGGGGATGAACCATCCCATCCGGAATTGCTCGACTACTTAGCCCAGAGATTTATCAATGAAGGATGGTCATTCAAAAAACTGATTCGGCGGTTGGTTCTGACCCGTGCTTACCAATTGTCTTCGGAAGGAGTAGAGGCTTCGATTGCTACCGATCCATCGAACCGCTTTATATGGCGTCACGCGCCTCGGCGACTGGAGGCGGAGGAAATCCGAGACACGATACTCTTCGCGGCCAATCAACTCGACCGATCTCGCCCCAACGGATCGCCGGCCGATGAGTTACCGGTTAGGGAGATTCGCAACAATGGTCCGGAAGCGTCAAAGCTACTGACGGTCGCGGCAGCGAGTTCCTACCGAAGCGTCTATTTGCCGTTGCTGCGTGGAATTGTGCCAAACTCTCTGGAGGTGTTTGACTTCGCAGAGCAAAGCCTTGTCACAGGACGCCGCACAAACACTACTGTAGCTCCTCAAGCATTGTTCCTACTAAACGACTCGTTTGTACGAAGCCATTCGGTCAATGTAGTTCGTCGGCTTAATGCTAGTGAGAAGGACCACCGTGCGAAAGTTGTTGACGCGTATCGTTTGATTTTGAATCGACAGCCAAGCTCAGATGAAATCCAACGTGCGGCTGATTTCATCGACGAGTTTCTGGTTGAGTACACGTCCATTCAAAGTGAACTTCAGGCTGATGCCGAGAAGTTCGCTCAGGGCATCCAAGAAGAAATCGATGTGGAAACGGAAAATTCTGGCACTGCTCCGGCCGCGGTTGAAAAGAATGAAAAAGCGGCCAAACAACAGGGCAAAAAAGGGGTGCAAGAACTGACTGCTGCCGCGGCCCCCCGAGGATGGTCGGGATGTAGAGATTGAACTGGATGGATCAGAAAGCATTCAAGCCAGTTCACCCGAGGAAGCAGCCTATGCGGCATTTGTTCAGGCTCTGTTCTCCGGTGCGGAGTTCCGATTCGTTCGATGATCGGAACTGTTCGGCTAACCAAGAAAAACAAAGGATAAAGAAATGAAGAACAGTCAAAGTCAGGATCAAAAGAGAATGAGTACGTTGCCAAAACCATCTCGTCGAGAAATACTTCGGTCCACTGGTGCTGGATTTGGTGCAGTAGCACTAGCCGGGCTATTGGGCTGTCAAACAAAAGCGGCTAATGATAAGTCAGGACCGTTGGCTCCCAAGGCACCGCATTTTGCAGCAAAGGCAAAGCGGATCATCTTTCTCTATTTGGAAGGTGCGTTTTCGCAGCAAGATACATGGGAATACAAACCCGCACTGCAAGCTAGTGATGGAAAGCCAGGGCCAGGGGGTGGAACGCTTGTCGCCTCGAAGTTCAAGTTCGCACAACATGGTGAAACGGGAACTTGGGTCTCTGAACTGTTTTCGCACTCTGCCAAGCATGTGGATAAGCTGTGTTTCCTGCGTGGCTTACACACCGACACACCGGCTCACCCGCAGGCGGTAATCCAATTGCACACAGGTGCGGCGGTTGCGTCGCTCACTCGGCCTTCGATGGGTGCTTGGTTGCTCTACGGCCTGGGAACGGAGAATCAGGACCTACCTGGGTATGTAACCATCAATCCGCCGCCAAACTTCGGTGGGGCCGTTAACTATGGCAGTGCGTTTCTGCCGGCCCATTTCCAGGGAACGCGAATCACAGATACCGGGTTCTTGCCGAACCTAAAGGCGTCTTCGGATCCGCGTTTGCAACGCAAGCAATTGGATTTTGTGCAGTCGCTCAATAAGGACTTTGCCGCCAGTCCGGGCGCTCCAAGTGAATTGGACGGGATCATCCAGTCCTACGAACTCGCCTTTACTATGCAGGGTAAAGTTCCTGAGCTACTCGATCTCAAATCAGAGCCCCAGCACGTCCTCGATGCGTACGGTGTTTCCGACGGCCCGGGGGGAAGTTTTGCGCGACAATGTTTGATGGCGCGTAAATTGAGCGAGGCTGGCGTGCGTTTCGTGGAAGTCTGTGACTCCGGTTGGGATCATCACAACAATCTGCACCAGGGTTTGATTACACGGTCGAAAGCTGTAGATCAACCCATTGCAGCATTGTTAAGTGATCTTGAAGAACGAGGCTTGCTTGACGAAACGCTAATTCTCTTTGGCAGCGAGTTCGGGCGTCTACCACAAGCACAGGGCCCAGATGGACGCGATCATAATATCACCGGTTTTACGATGTGGTTGGCCGGTGCGGGCGTCAAGCCAGGATTCTCATACGGTGCTACGGATGAGTTCGGTGGCAAAGCCGTCGAAGGGCGGATGCATACCAACGACTTGCATGCAACTTTGCTGGCACTACTAGGACTTGATCACGAGATCCTTACCTATCCTTACGCTGGAAGAGATTTTCGTTTGACAGACGTCGCTGGCGAAGTCGTGACTGAAATTATGTCGTGATGACATCCTTCAAGGTCGGGACACATGTGTCATTCGGGTCGATCCTTGATCGACCCCATTGGGAATTGGATGCAACCAATCCTCGCCCCAAAACGTTCCGCAGAAAGCGTATCAACCACGTCAGCGACCTTCACCATAGTTCTAGGGTTGTCGCAGAAAATTCTCGACCGATTGCCTAGCCAATCGCCATCCAAGCAGACCGCGGGAAAAGGGAAGCGTTATCTCCTTCGTGCTGCACGGTCGCAAAACAGAAGAAGTTGGCAAGGCCCTCGATCAGCAGGGAATTGCCGTCCGCGCCGGACATCATTGTGCCCAACCCTCCTTAAGACGCTTGGGTGTTGAAATGACTGTTCGCCCTACGTTTTCGTTCTACCCTAACTTTGAAGAAATCGATCGCCTAGACGCAGCCATTCGGCGAATTATCCATCGCTGAAAACATGGCTCGCATGTCTCAGCATCGGCAAACGCCCCCCCGATCGCGTCGAATGATCCGTTTATGACGAATGTTATCAATTTTCGCAAAATTCCTATTCAGCCCGCGGATCGAATTAACCGAATTAGAACGAGTGTGCGTGCGCAGACATTTCTGTGGCGGCACTGGCGACACTCTTGCAGGCTAGTTTGGCAGGGTGGTGCGCCGTCTTTGCCAATCGGAGGTGGCTGACCGGAGGACCGGAGGTCGCATGAGCAATTAAATGAGGCACTTATGCACCTGTTTCATATTGTTAGCATGGCAATCAACGCCTATTCCTCCTGGATAAAGGATCGGAATGTTGATGCCCTGAGTATTGTCGCGTTTGTGACAATCTGGGTCACCGGCGGCAATCAGCTAAATGCACAAGTACCTCAATCGTCTGACACAGACCTTACGAGGCGAGTTGTAGCGTTAGAACAGGCACTTGAAGACGCCACAAAAGAAAAGCAGCAAAGCCAGGAGAAAGAAGCGGCGGCCAAAGAGAATGCCGAGAGAGAAAAGGCTGAGGCCGAGCGGAAAAAAAACAACTGGGTCGACGTCTCCAATGAAAAATGGACCGGCAAACTTGGTGGACAAGTTTTTTTTGACTACGTGAACTGGGCAGAAGCGTCTCCTACCATTCAGAACTCTGCACAGGACATTGCTAGCTGGCGACGCATTCGTTTCAACTACGACGCTACTGGCTACGGAATCTATGACTTTCGTATCCAGTTCGATCTCGACGGAAAAACAGACGTCACAAACGGTGTCGCCTCTCCATTTGTTGCAATGAAGGATGTCTACTTTGGGATCAATGAACTGCCGCTCAATGGGAGAATTCGAGTCGGCAATTTCTTCGTCCCATTTAGCCTTGATCAACTGACACCGTTGCCGAACACGCAGTTCATGGAAAGATCGATTCCATCTGCTGGGATCTTTTCCCCCGATCGCGAAGTCGGGATAGCCTCCTATCATATTTCAGACGACTTAAACAAAACCTTGTCTCTTGGTATGTTCTTTGATGACATTCCAGAATCGACCAAGCAGGTTGTAGATGATAATCAGGGATTGCGATTGAGTTCGCGAGCCACTTGGCTGCCGTTTTACGACGAACCGTCGGATGGTCGCTATCTCATCCACACTGGCATCGGCTTCGTATATACCGATGACCGAAACGACAGCGTTCGATTTCGCGCTCGGCCCGGAGAAATCCGCGAGACGCAACGACTGATCGATACCGGAAATATTGCTGCAGGTTCCTACTCCGTTACGAACTTGGAATTCGCCACTGTCACCGGTCCATTATCAGTACAAAGCGAACTGTTCGCCACGTCTATCGATCGAACCAGCGGTAGCGATGTGATGCTTTACGGCAGTTACCTTCAAGCAAGCTATTTCCTTACTGGCGAGAATCGAAGGTACGATCGCAACGGTAGTCACTTGGCTCACTTCGGCCGAGTTAAGCCGTTCACGAATTTCTTTTGGACCCCTGGCGGAACTGGCTGGGGAGCCTGGGAAGCCAAAGCACGCTGGTCCTATCTCGAATTCGGCGAGTTACAGCGAGGGAGATATAACGAAATGACGATTGGCATGAATTGGTATCTGCACGAACATTCGCGAGCCATGCTGGAGTGGATACATCCCTGGACATCTACGGACGCAACGGTCGGCAACGCCCCCATTGGTTCGACACAGGCTGACCTACTCGCTATGCGAATGCAATTCACGTTCTGATCCAGCATTACTTCGCCAGCTAATATCATCCTCCACGGACCTCGTGCACGCGACAGACTGGTCGCATGCTTAGATTAGTGATCCAACGATTTACATTCGAAAGCTTGGTGTGCAGCATGAAAGCAAAATCATTGACTATCGTACTGAGTGTAGTAGTGTATTTTTCTTCTATCACTACGACCATTGTTTCAGCGCAATCGCAATCGATTGACTGCGATCAATGCGGTTGCAGTACTAGCTGTCGCAAAGTGTGCAAGTTGGTCGCAGAAGATAAGACTGTCGAAATCACATGCTGGGGTTGCGAGTATGAAGACTTCTGTATCCCGGGCCCGAGTACTCCGCAGTGCACCCATTGCGAGTGCGTGGACTGCAGCCACGTCAACGCTGTCGATGAAAAAGTCTGTTCGACTCCAAAGAAATTTGTTTGGACCAAGTGGCTTCCAAGTTTTGCCAAGATTCACCGCAAGAAGAAGCTGATGAAGCGAACGACCACTAAGACAATACCAGCGTACAAGTGGGTCGTTGAAGAAGTTTGTGATGGATGCGAGCACCGCTTTGAATCGATTGATGAATGCATTGGCTGCAAACTACCACCTGTGCCCGCTGAATTCAGTGCATTGCCCCGAGTTATAGAACTGAGCGATTGCTTTGGATCGCAAATGCTCGCCGATTCCGATCCTATGTAGCTTCTGTCATGCGCATGTCCTCCATTTGTGACGCGGGACGATGTTAGGCCTGATTCTCGCGGATGTGGCCGATGATTCGCTCGGGATGCGGCAGATTCTCGGCGACGATTTCTAAGTCATCTTGACCAGAACTGGAGATACCGACCCCGCCTACTCCCAACAACCGTTGCATAAACGTTTGCTCCAACTGGATGTTACGGACATCGTCATTTTGAACTTCTGAAGTCTCCCTCGAAATAATGCCTTTCTGATAAATCGTTCGAAAGTCCGTGACCGTCAAAGTTGTGAACTGGCTTAACAGCGTCCAGTAACCAGCGCAGGCCGCGACAAGGAGGAGCGTTACCGCACATATCCACGTTAGCAACGATGCCGGTCCAAGCGTCATTGTCTCGCCGACCGAATAGCCCGCAATCGTCACGTTAATCACCGACATAACCAGCACAGCGATAGCACTGAAGGCTACGAGCGCCAGCACGAGCGTACCTATCGGGCGCGCACGAAAGACAACTGGATGTACTTTGACGAGGTTGCGTTCTTCGGGCTTGACTGCCATGCGGTCCTGATTCGCCGTTCTCTCATCGACTTGATGCACTGACGTCACCACCGCAGTGGGCATCTCCATCTCGAACGGCTTGTTGCAACTGGGACAAACCACTGGCGCATCGAGGTGATCAATCGTGGTGTCAACTTCGTGCTTGCAAAATGGACATTGCGTGGTCAGGACTTGCATGGCGAGCTGTTCCGGCGTTTGAGGAGCGAGTTGTGTGCAATTCCTTTCTGTTAATGCACATCACGTGCCGCAATTGCCACTGCGCTTCTCGCTAGCTTTGTTGCTAAATATCAAAAGTGAGATAAACCTCGCCAATTGGTCCAAAGCGGCATCTAGTTTGCGTCAACTGTATCAATGTTAGTTTCGCAGGTACGCCGCGATTGTCCCAATCGCATTTCAGAACAACGTGGCTGAATTAACCACGATCACAATTTACAAGGGCTTTTTTGATGACTACCACAACCAACGAAGCAACTCTTAAGTCACTCATGCCTGGCGATTTAAAAGAACTTGCTTCCGTTTCAGGAGATCCGTGCGTTACTATCTTAATGCCGACGCACCGCAGCGGTCGCGAGACACAGCAGGGCCGGATCCGATTGAAAAATTTGCTCAAGGAAGCTCGCGTGCAATTGGAGACGACTGGGCACGATGACGATCTCCTGAATGGTCTGGACTCCAAAACCAACGAAAACGATTTTTGGCAGCATCAAGGCGAGGGGCTAGCAATTTTCGTGACTCCGGAGGATTGTCGCCTCCTTCGCCTCAATCGCACGGTTAACGAAAAAGTCAGCGTGGGCGCATCGTTCTATATTCAGCCGTTGATTCGCGAATCCAATTGCAGTGGCGAGTACTTCGTGCTTTCACTTACTTGGGACGAGGCCAAGCTATTCCGTGCTAACGGCGAATCGATCAGAGTGGTCGAAACCAGCGCACTGCCGGCCAAGTTCGACGAATTAGTCTTACCGCGAGATCCAGAGGAAAGCCTACAAAACACCAGTCATCGCAGTGTCGGCAATACGGTTGGAACGTCGACCGCGATGTTCCATGGTCAAGGCGAAGGTGAGGACAAAATCAAAGCCGACCGCGACCGCTATTTGTCTCTCGTGGGCGATGAAGTGGCCGCCGCGATTTACAATACGGGTTTGCCGCTGCTGGTAGTTGCCACCACCGAAGTGACTGGGCATTTCGAGGCGACGACTAAGGTTCATGTGGACGCGAAAGTCGATGGAAGCCCGTCCGAATGGACCAAGGACGAACTCCGCGAGCATGCACACCAGGCTATTGCAGCTAAATTGAAGGCCAACCATCGAGAGTTCAGTGATCGCTTCGGCACTGCGTTGTCAGACTCGAAAGCGTCCGACAACCTCGATGAAGTATTGAAGGCTGCGAAAGAAGGGAAAATTGATTCGTTGGCCGTTTGCCACAATGATGAGTTATCCGAACAATCGAATCAGGCCGTTCTACACACGCTTCGCAATGGTGGCGATGTGCGGCACTGCGGCTCAGAGTCCATGCCCTCGGACGCACCTGTCGCCGCGATTTTCCGCTTCTAAAGAACTTTCAAATTTTTTGTAGTTGAGTGATTTGGTGGGAAGCAGGTCAATTCATCCGCCGATGTGAACGGTGATCGCTCAATCCAAAAGAAATTCAGTAACTCACAGTCCAGTTTGCCCCAAGCTCGCTCGCCGTTTATTACATCAATTCCGGTGGGAACTACCGGACCAATTTTAGGATTATCTCCATGGCTTTTGCAGAACCCACTTTTGACACCGATCTTGATATTGAAGGCTTTACGCCTACCGATGCGGAGACACAAACCATCGCGGCGGAAGTCGATCGCATTCGACCGCTCGTCAAAGAGTTTCCGACTCAAATCGTGCACATCAATCTAGAGTACAACCCCAATAGCGAAGAGTATGAAGTCAAGCTCGCACTCGTGCTGCCTGGTCAAACGTTCGCAACCGGTGACGTCAGCGAAGTCTGGGAACAGAGTCTCGAAAAAAGTGTTCAAAAGTTGATTCGTCGCATCGAGCACTATAAGTCGTCGATGTCCGGTGAGCCTGAGCAGGCTCGCATAGCAGCAGGTACGACAATGGAAGTCGAACCCAATCGGCGAATGGATGGCAAGATGGTTGCTGCTGCGGTCGAGTCCGGCAATTACGCCGAGTTCCGCAAGGGGATGTATCCGATCGAAGAAAGTTTGCGTAATCGGGTCGGTCGATGGGTTCAGCGCTATCCGCAGATTCAGGCCAAAATCGGCTCGCAATTCACGATCGCCGACATCGTTGAAGAGACCTTTATGTTAGCGTTCGATCGCTATAGTCACTGGCATCCCGAATTGCTCTTCGGCCAATGGATCGAAAATCTGATTGATCCAGCGATGAAAGCGATCGCCAATGACTCCGAAGGTGAACTAGAGATAATCAGTTTCCAGCGAACCTGGAACGAAATGTAAACGCTTCCCCAATCGTTGCTTTGACAACATGCTCGCTCTCGTGCAAATCGCAAGTTAGAAAATGATGAACCAAGCTCAATCGCGTATATCAATATGTTCCTTGCTGACCATCGCAACGATGGCGATTGCGACAGGCCAAGATACAGCGCCGGATTCTACGGAATCTGGCAACACGAGTGCGAGCGTACAAACGAGCAGTTTGATAGCGGACGTTGAACGGGCGATCGTCGATCAAACAAACGATTTTCGCAAGTCGAAAAAACTGGACGGCGTGCTGCATGATGAGCACTTGATGCAAGCCGCAAAAGATTTTGCAGAGTTCATGGCACGAACGAGCAAGTATGGACACCAAGCAAACGGTATGACGCCTGCCCAGCGTGCGGAAGCGGCCGGATACGAGTACTGCGTCATCCGTGAGAATATCGCTTATCGCATGAACACCGGGGAAGTTACCACCGATGGCCTGATCAACGTATTTGTCCAAGGCTGGATTGACTCCCCACCGCATCGTGAGAACATGCTCGCCGACTATGTCACTCACACCGGCGTGGCTGTCGCAACGACGGATGACGTCACTTACTACGCGGTGCAAATGTTTGGACGACCTAAAGAGGCCGCCTTCCAATTGAAGCTAAACAATGAGTCGGGCGAAACGAAAACAATTGTTTTTCGTGCGAACGACCAGAGGGACGAAGTCGAACTGAAACCCCGTATGATACTAACGATGTCACGCTGCTTTCCGACAAATGTCTCAATCACGGGCAATGAAGAGTCTATTACAGTTCGCTCCGCGACAACGTTGAATGTAACGGTGGATGGACTGGTTAAAACGAGTGACTGATAGATTCCTGTTTCATTCGACCTAAGCCGGCTAATCTTTAACCTTCGTGGCAGTTATTGATACACCAACCAAACCGTGTGGCGGATCAAAGTGATTGCGATATGCGCCAAATGCATGCAGGAAGATTTTCAACGCCCAGAGCGGCTTAAGAGTTGCAGATAAAAGTTGCATAAGAGTGATATAGCGGGGGTCGCAGTATCTTCCGCTTGCTTTGGAACGGGTCAAACGGTTTGACCGGTTCCGCGAAATTACACCCTAATCCACTAAAGTCTCATGACCATTGCTAGCATCAACCCGGCAACAAACAAAACCATCGAACTCTTTGACCCAATGGCGAAAGAGGACGTAAGTGCGGCCATCAAGTCCGCTCACCAAGCGTATCAGTTATGGCGCGAGGTATCGTTCAAAGATCGCAAGACGATCCTCTTGAAGTTCGCTAAGCTGCTCCGCGCCGATGCGGACACTTATGCTCGGCTGATCACCCAAGACATGGGCAAGCGAATCAGCGAAAGCCAGAACGAGATCGAGTACTGCGCCAATATAGTCGAGTTTTATGCTAACGGTGCCGAGCGATTCTTGGCCGATCAGTCGATCGATGTCGAAGACGCCAACGCCTTTTTGCGGCATGAACCGCTGGGTGTCCTGCTAGGAGTAATGCCGTGGAATTTCCCTTTCTATCAAGTCGTACGGTTCGCTGTGCCCAACATCATGGCGGGTAACAGTGTGATGGTAAAACACGCTAGCAACGTGCCGCAATGTGCGAAAGCAATCGAAAACCTATTCTCCGAATGTGGGTTACCCGAGGGTGTTTACACCAACCTGTTCATCTCGTCGGAATTGGTTGAATCCATTGTGGCCGACAAACGCATTCAAGGCGTTTCACTCACCGGCAGCGAAAAGGCCGGAGCTGCAGTCGCCGCGATCGCCGGAAAGAACCTCAAACGGAGCGTCCTGGAGCTCGGTGGTAACGACCCTTTTATCGTTTTGGAAGATGCCGATCTGGAATCAACCATCGAGCTTGCCGTTCAAGGCCGTACCGTCAACGCTGGCCAGTCTTGCGTTGCATCGAAACGCTTCATCGTCGTTGAAGCCGTCGCCAAAAAGTTCATATCGGGCTTTAAAAAGCAAATGGCCGCGTTGAAACTCGGTGATCCGATGGATGAAGACACTACGCTTGCACCACTCTCAACGGAAGACGCTGCCGTCAAATTACTCGAACAAGTCCGGTCAACGGTTGATGCAGGTGCGACTGTCGTCCTCGGCGGCGATCGTCCGGATCGCGAGGGCGCATACTTCAACCCAACAATCTTGACCGATATTACTCCGGACATGCCGACTTATGATCAAGAACTGTTCGGTCCGGTGGCGAGCATCTACGTTGTCAAAGACGAAGCTGCGGCGATCAAGCTTGCCAACGACTCATCATACGGTCTTGGTGGAAGCGTTTACACAACGAACAAAGAACGGGGCCGCCGCGTCGCAGAGCAAGTCGAAACAGGCATGATGTTCATCAATCAACCGACCAAATCACAAGCTGAGCTTCCCTTTGGTGGCATCAAGAACTCCGGCTACGGACGCGAACTCTCGCATCTTGGCATCCTTGAATTCGTCAACAAGAAGCTCATCCACTTGGGAAAGAAAGAAGCCTGATTCGTGCCTTTTAATAAGGTGGGTTTGACTTCAACCCTGTCCAATTATCAATTACCTTTGAAGGGAAATTCCCATGGCTCAGACCTCTCAATCCACTAAATCTCAACAAGTCCTACTGGCTTCCCGTCCCAAAGGGGTCCCGACACACGCGAACTTCAAAATGGGTTCGGCGGAAATTCCACCTATTGAAGAAGGTGAGTTCTTAGTCAAGAACGATTGGATGTCGGTCGATCCGTACATGCGAGGTCGAATGAAGGACGGGGACAGCTACGTTTCCCCATTTCAAATTGATCAACCACTCGAAGGGGGATGTATTGGAAAAGTCGTTGAGTCGCGAAATCAAAATTTTGCTGAGGGCGACTATGTTCTGGGCAATCTTGGCTGGCGTGAATATTGGAAATCAACCGGCGAAGGCGTTTCGGTCATCGACCCCGAACTTGCTCCCGTACAAGCCTACCTGGGCGCGCTCGGCATGACGGGGATGACGGCCTGGGTTGGACTGAACAAGATTGCAGAACTGAAATCGGGCAGCACTGTATTTGTCTCCGCCGCTTCAGGTGCAGTCGGTTCAATAGTATGTCAACTCGCCAAAGCCAAAAACTGCAAGGTGATCGGCAGCGCCGGCAAGCAATCGAAGATCGACTGGTTACTCGACGAAGCCGGAATTGATGCTTGCATCAACTACAAAGAAACAAAGGACCTCGCCGCTGATCTTGCGAAGTACGCACCGGACGGCATAGACGTCTACTTCGACAATGTGGGCGGCGAACACTTGGAAGCGGCCCTCGATGTCCTGAAAGATTTCGGATGCTGCGTCGAATGTGGAATGATCTCGACCTACAACGCGACCGAACCGCCCGCCGCACCACGCAACCTTTTCAAAGTGATCGGCAAGCGAATCCGCCTACAGGGTTTCATAGTGCGCGACCACATGGATGAACAGGCAGAATTCATTTCAGACATGGCTCCCCTGATCAAAGCCGGCAAGATCGTTTGGGAAGAGTCTATTGCCGACGGACTGGAAAACTCACCCTCCGCCTTTATCGGATTATTCGAAGGGGACAACCTCGGCAAACAATTAGTGCGAATTGGGTAGCGTCCGTGCCCGAGCATGTGGAGCCAATCCAGCTGGGCAAAGGCTCGCGAAGACTCGTAGAGCACGGAGGGTGGGTATATGCGTTCGGAGGCAACTTAAATTGGGACCGAATCGATATCCGCACCTTCCAAGTAGAGAGTTTGGTTCCAGCCATGCTGCCTAGTATTCAGTCACGGTCATTGATGCAGCCGATCAGCCCTAACACCACTCCGCCCAGCGTTAGTTGCCCTTGACAATCGAACGGACTATGCTATCGTTTATCGTAGATATACGATAAAGGAATTCGATGGCGAAGCGATCAACTCAAAAAACCTGCGACTCAACACCGGTAAAGCTAACGGCAGATTCGACGGCCGATGACTTGGCCAAGCTCGCTTGGGCGATTGCACATCCTGCCCGCGTGCAGATCGTGCGGTTACTGATTGGTCGTCAAGCCTGTGTTTGTGGCGAGATTGTAGCGCAATTACCGCTAGCCCAGTCCACCGTTTCTCAGCACTTGAAAATTCTAAAAGATTCGGGTTTGGTGCAGGGTGAGGTTGATGGGCCGAAGGTTTGTTACTGCATCAATCCCGATCGGCTCAAACAACTCAAAGCGTCCGTAGCCGATTTGTGACAATATTTTTTTGCGACTACCTATCGTGCATCGACGATAAACGATATTTACCTAACGAGAACTATTTCAACCAAGGAAAAACGTGATGACCAAGGTTCAAATCTACGACAGAGCTATGTGCTGTTCGACAGGTGTTTGCGGGCCTCAAGTTGACCCGGCGTTGCCAAAATTTTCTGCCGATCTCGATTGGTTGAAATCGCAGGGTCACGACGTCGTTCGATTCAATTTGGCGCAAGACCCAGCTGAGTTCGCTAAAAATGAGACCGTGAAAAAGTTGCTGGCCGACGAGGGTGTCGATTGCTTGCCGTTGGTGATAGTCGATGATCGTGTTGTTAGTCGCAGCGAGTATCCATCGCGTGAAAATTTCGCGATGTGGACAGGTACTTCGCAGAAACCGAAAGCAGCATTGCCCCTGGCGTCGGAACCTGGTTGCTGTGGAGGCAAAACTGGTTGTTGCTAATACCATTTCTATTCACCAGGAGAGACTCTCAATGCAATTTTTAAACAAGCCAACGCGAATTCTATTCTTCACCGGCAAGGGGGGCGTAGGGAAAACGTCAATGGCGTGCGCGGCGGGAGTTCAGTTGGCAGACCGCGGGCTGCGAGTCTTGCTGGTGTCGACTGACCCAGCATCGAACTTGGACGAGGTGCTCGGCACGAAACTTGGTAACCATCCAACGCCCATCAAATTGGTACCAAACCTATTTGCGATGAACCTCGATCCAGAAGCAGCGGCAAACGAATACCGCGAACGAATGGTGGGTCCCTATCGGGGCGTTCTTCCGGAGGCAGCAGTGCGAAGCATGGAAGAACAATTTTCCGGATCCTGCACGCTTGAGATTGCAGCATTCGACGAATTCTCAAAGTTACTTGGTGACAAACAAGCGACGGCGGACTTCCAACACGTAATCTTTGACACGGCACCAACTGGCCACACACTGCGGTTATTGACGCTGCCATCTGCATGGTCGGGATTTATCGAAAATAATACAACTGGAACATCTTGCCTGGGGCCGCTTGCAGGGTTGCAAGCTCAGACGTTGATTTACAAAAAGACAGTCGAGGCACTCGCGGATTCGAACTTAACAACATTGGTACTTGTGACTCGGCCCGAGGCGTCGGCTTTTCGGGAAGCAGCTCGAACGAGCGTCGAATTGCAGAACTTAGGAGTGAAGAACCAGCATCTAATCGTCAATGGTGTGTTCACTTGCGAATCAACGGACGACGTAATTGCGACCGCTATGCAACAGCGTGGCGACGAGTCGCTCGCGGCAATGCCAACTTCCATTCGGGATCTGGAAAGATCAACTGTTCCGTTGACTTGGGACGGTTTGATGGGCGTAGATTCACTTCGCCAAGTTGGTAAACCAGCGGTGAAGTCCACCATCGATACTGAAGAGCTGCCATTGATAGAGTCGTATCCCGAGGGTCTCGGATCGTTGATTGACGAATTAGCAGCACCTGGACATGGCGTGATCCTAGCAATGGGCAAAGGGGGTGTTGGCAAGACGACGGTCGCGGCAGCAGTTGCGGTTGCATTGGCCGAGCGTGGGTTCGACGTGCATCTCTCCACGACGGATCCCGCCGCCCATATTGCAGCGACGGTTGCAGCAGAAGAGCTAGCAGGCCTAACCGTCGGACGAATCGACCCCGCAAAAGAAACGGCAGACTACACGGCAGAAGTGATGCGGACCGCCGGTAGCGATTTAGATGCCGCAGGCAAAGCGCTGCTGGAAGAAGACTTGCGATCTCCCTGCACAGAAGAAATAGCCGTCTTTCGTGCGTTCGCTAAGGCGGTCTCCGAAGGGACAAACAGCTTTGTTGTTTTGGATACCGCGCCGACTGGGCACACAGTTTTGTTGCTTGATTCGGCGCTCGCATACCATCGCGAAGTAACTCGTCAGGCGAGCGGTATGCCGGAGTCGGTAAAGAATCTACTACCGCTTTTGCGTGATCCCATGTTTACTCGCGTGCTCGTGGTAACCTTGCCCGAGGCGACACCTGTCCACGAAGCAGCCAAGCTGCAACAAGACTTGCGACGCGCGGAGATTGAACCTTTCGCTTGGGTTATCAACCAGAGCCTAATACCGCTTGCGGTCACAGACACCACATTGCGACGTCGGCAACATCACGAATTGCAATTTATAGACGAAGTGAGCTCATCGCTGGCAACTCGAGTCGCGTTGATTCCTTGGCAAGCCAAACCGCCGGTCGGTCTAGAGGGCCTAAGGCGAGTTGTAGCGGACGAGGCCGCGAAGTTTTGAATCGAAGGCAATCATAGTCGCCTTTCGCTCCGCGAAAGTAGCGTTGTTGGAAGCTACTTTCGCGGATAGGCTGTGAATTTATCAATCGAAGGCAATCATAGTCGCCTTTCGCTCCGCGAAAGTAGCGTTGATGGAAGCTACTTTCGAACGCTACTTTCGCGGAGCGAAAGG
>JBGTBJ010000020.1:0-4692 GCA_041749395.1 Pirellulaceae bacterium | reverse complement strand
AGGCGGGTAGGGTGGTGAATTGTATTTAGATTTTTGATTCGCTGGAGGGTTGCAGATAATTGTTGTTAGGTTGTTTTGAAATGACTTAGGATATGATTTTTTGTTGTTATATGAAAATGAAGGTAGCAGATAGTCGCCTTTAGCTCCGCGAAAATAGCGCGCAATAAGGTTAGATGATGCTACTTTCGCGGAGCGAAAGGCAACTATCTGCAACTATCTGCAATTATGTTGATGCGTTTCCTGGTCTATTGGTTAATTGCTCGGGGCTCTTGAATGATGGAGTATCATCAAACACTGTGACATCGGGTACGCGAGGTGGCTTGCGGAATATCTTGGTGACGCGGAATTCTTTGAGGAAATCCCACATCGTTGTCGGTCGATCATCCGGGCGTTTGGCGATCATGCGTTTCATCAGATCGGAAAACTCATTAGTAATGTTTTCGTTTGAGACGAGTGCGCTGGGAACTTGGGCATGCAAGTGTTTGTTGAGCAGATCGTTTGGGGTCGACCCGGTGTAGGGGGGCTTGCCCGTTGCAGCCTCATAGAGAGTGCAGCCGAATGAATAGACATCGGCCCGTTCATCGAGTACTTGGCCGCGGATTTGTTCGGGTGACATATAGCTGCGGGTCCCCTGCACTCTCGTTCTATAAAAGAGCTTGGCAATTCCCTTTTTCTTCTTTTCAGCGATCGTAAAGTCGATCAGTTTGGTTTCTCCGTCGCGGCCGACGAGGAAATTGTCGGGTTTGATATCGCGATGGATCCAACCCTTGGTGTGCATGAAGTAGAGTCCCTCGGCAGCTTGCTCAATAATGGTTTCCAGCAAATAGGCAATGTTATCGGAGCCTCGCCGAAGTGCTTGTTTGAGATTGAGCTCGCTGAATAATTCCATGACCAGGAAGGCAGAGCCACTTTCGACACGAAAATCATGAACCTTAATAACTCGATTACTGGTCGTCATTGTCTTGGCGACTTCGTACTCAAACTTGAGTTCAGCATTCGCCGCTTTATTGGAGCGATTGTCGTTACGCAACACTTTAAGTGCATATCGCTCCTGATTTTGGTCATCGACCGCTTCCCATACCTGACAACTGCTGCCAACACGTATTAGGCGGGCCAGTCGATAGGGTCCGAGAAAGTCACGCGCCTTTGTCATGGATAATGCCAGTTGCGAGTATTAAACGAAAGTGAGTTGGGTCGCTGGAGGAATTAAAATGTCTCGTCTCTATGTTACTTGCTATTCGCCGAGGTGGACTATACGGCTGGTGAGATCTTCTTCAAATAGAGTTCTCGAATGCTGCGAGTCATTTGGTGATGGCAGAAGACGTCTGAAAATCTGCGCTCCCCTTCCCTGCCCTGACGCTCCCGCGCGGACCGATCAGAAGCCAGTTTGAGGATCGAATCGGCCAAACTACGAGTGTTGCCAGCAGGAACTAGTTCTCCCGTAATTCCCGTGAAAACAACCTCGCGGGCACCATCGACGTCATAGCTGACCACTGGAATGCCAGCAATTAGAGCCTGGGGTAAGGCGCGGGCGAGCCCTTCTCGATAGGACGTATGGACCAGGGCGTCCGCAGCCCCCAAGTACTTGGGGATCTCGTCCGGCGTCACGAGCCCGGCCAGAATAAAATGTCTTTCTAGTCCCAGTGAGTGAATGCGTTGTTCGAGCGATTCTCGCAGTAACCCATCACCCACCCACAGAAAACGGACGAGTGGATTTTCTTGAATGATGCGAATAGCGGCCGTGATCAGGTCGTTGTGGCCTTTCAGGTGAAAGAGTCGAGCAATCTTGATGAAGACAATTTCTTCTGCGCGGATTCCTAATTGCTGTCGCATTGCCTGGCGAGACTGCTTGGCGTGACGAAGGGGTTCGACTTCCATGCCGCTGTAGATTGTTGTAAAGCGATCGGGCGTGGCTATGCCCCCCTGTACCATCAACTCCGTCATCGCGTCGGCCACGCTGATGAAATGATGGCAACGACCAGCCGCATGTCTTTCACAGGCTCGATAGATTTGGCGGGTGACCAGATTTTGATAGGGATGAAAGGGCGCGCCGTGGACAGTATGAATGATGCACGGTACTCCCAGCTTCCAGGCTGCCTCTCGCCCCAGCATGCCTCCCTTGGCGCTATGGGTGTGGACCACATCAGGCTTGAAAGCACGAAGTGTTTTGAGGATTTCTTGATACGCAGTGAAATCACGATAGGGGTTGAGCGATCGTCTTAGCGAATCGATGAGTGCCACGGGTAATTCAGCTCCCCTGCCCTGCTCTAACAAACTTCCTTCAGGTCCCAACGAAGGGCCCGTGATCAGCAGCACTTGGTCGCCATGATCACGGATCAAATCAAGACAGTTGAACAGGGTATTTTCCTGAGCTCCACCGATGATCATGCGGGTAATAACGTGAGCGATTCGCATAGTGTGTATTCGGCCCGGTGAATTAGAGGTCAGTAGTCGACTCTCATCAGAAACAGACCTTGAGGAGGTGCAGTGGGGCCAGCAATCGTGCGATCGGCCTTGTTGCGAATGGTCTCAATCCATTGCGGAGGTTCTTTGCCTCGGCCCACTTCCACCAACGAACCAACAATGTTCCTCACCATGTTGTAAAGAAAACCATTTGCCTCCACTTCAACAGCGAGCCCTCGACAACCTCCCCTGCCGGCATCTGCCAAGACGACACAATCGCGAACGTCTCGCACGGTCGATTTGCGTTTACTTCCAGACGCTTGGAACGCAGCGAAGTCATGTTCGCCAACCAAGAACTTTGCTGCCTCCTGCATCGGCGCGATTTCCAGTGGAGCACCAAAGTACCAGCGATAGCGATGTTCGAATGGGTCGCGTACGCCACCGAGTTGCATTTGGTAGCGATAGCGTTTGCCGCGCGCATCGCGGATGGCATGAAAGTCTTCGGGCATCTCCTCGGAATGCAAGACGCGAATGTCAGCTGGCAGTTTGCTATTCAGGGCGGCAGCCAATTTATCCCCGGGAGCAAGCCAAGCATTCGTGGTAAGACTGGCGACTTGGCCAATTGCATGCACGCCCGAATCAGTACGCCCGCTGCCGGTGATCGGAACCCGAACTTTGACGAGCTTTGCCATTGCTTTTTCAAGCATTCCTTGAATCGTGGGCTGGCCCAATTGAATTTGCCAACCGGCATATTGAGTGCCGTCATAGGCGACGGTCAATTTATAATGCCGCCACTCCCCTGCCCTGCTCGTTTCGTCAGTCACCGAAGCATCCCTCGCACGCGCCTTATTTGGCTGTCGCACGTCGTACGAGTAACTCGGCAATCTGAACGGCGTTGGTCGCTGCGCCCTTGCGCAGGTTGTCGCTGACACACCAGAAAGCAATGCCATTACCGCCGCTAATATCTTTGCGAATGCGGCCGACGAACACGTCATCGCGTCCTTCGCAATCGCGTGGCATGGGGTACTGCTTCGCGGACAGATCGTCCAAAACAGTGACGCCCGGCGCGTCGCGTAACAGCTCGCGGGCTTCCTCTTCGGAAAGTGGTCGCTCGGTTTCCACTAAAATGGACTCGCTGTGACCGATGGCCACCGGGACGCGAACGCAAGTTGGGCATACTTGAATCGAGTCATCCCCCATGATCTTACGCGTCTCATGGACCATCTTCATTTCTTCCGATGTGTATCCCGCGTGCTTGGGTGAACCAATTTGCGGGATCAAATTGAACGCGATGGGGTGAGCGAAAACACTGGGCACTGGCTTTTCGCCTTGCAGAGTCGATGCGGTGGCTAAATGCAATTCTTCTGCACCTGCAAGCCCTGCGCCGCTGGTTGCTTGGTAGGTGCTGACCACTACGCGGCGAACTCGGGCCGCGCGATGCAGCGGAGCCAATGCCACCACCATCTGCGTGGTGCTGCAGTTGGGACTGCTGATGATGCCCTGATGATTTGCCAGTGCCTCGGGGTTAACTTCGGGCACAACCAGCGGGACTTTCGGATCCATTCGCCAGTAAGCGCTTTCGTCCACAACTGTGGCGCCGCGAGCTACAGCCCAGGGAATGAATTCCGCAGCCACTTCATCCGGAGTGCTAGCGATGACTAGGTTAACGCCCTCGAACGCTTCGGGGCAAAGCAGTTCGACGGGCAGGTCTTGATCGCCTACTCGAACGCGAGTTCCGGCGGAGCGAGCGGAAGCTAAAAGCTTCAATTGATCATAGGGGAAGCCGCGTAGAAGAAGTTGTTCGAGGACGATCCGTCCAACCGCACCAGTGGCCCCAACCAGGGCAAGCGAGTGATACACAGTGAACTCAAGTTTTCGGTTAATGGGGAAAATGGTTTAGGGGAGAGAGAAGCAGTTCAGTCGTCCATTGCTTTGACGGCTTCCGGTAGTGCTGAGTCGACGATTCCAATGGCGCCGCGTTGATTGTTCAGTCGAGATTGGACATCCAAGCGAACATCATTGGTGTTCATTTCCCAGTACGGCTTGATCTGCTCGTCGGACTTCGGCTCGTACGAGCGGAAGAGGCGGAAGCCAACGCCGCGCGCTGGGTCACTGGTGTACCACCAGGGGCTCTTGGGGAAATTGGGATCTTCTTGTTTCCATTCGCGGTCGTCGGATGCTAACCGCGAGGCGCTTCGCAATTGTTCAACTTCCATCTCCCAACTGCCGCCACGGGCAACCTGCGGGTAGGCATCCTCGGGCCATTTCACTGCTTCGTCGACAGAAACG
>JBGTBJ010000019.1:0-35967 GCA_041749395.1 Pirellulaceae bacterium | reverse complement strand
CTGTGAATTTATTAATCGAAGGCAATAATAGTCGCCTTTCGCTCCGCGAAAGTTCTGAAAAAGCAACGAATACCAACGCTACTTTCGCGGAGCGAAAGGCGACTATCTTAAATTCACAGCCTAGGAGCGAAAGGCGACTATCACTTAGTACCACTGATAAACGTACTTGTAACATTGATCAATGCGTCGCGCGCGTGTTTCTGGATCTCGATACTCTGCGAATTCGTTTTCCAGCGCGGTTAGACGATCCAGCAAATCGCGGTCAGCAATTTGATAATGAGTCCAACCGCTGTATGCCGCTCGGCGTTTCTGCAGGATATCTTGCCATCGACTTGCTAAGGCTTTCGCGCCCTCGCGTATCTCCTCATCTTGGCAATCCATCAGTCGAACGACTTGTAGAATCCCCTCCGCATTCAATTCGTGTACCATCATTTGAACGCTGGGCGCGAGATTACCCGAGCGGATTTGCGCCACGTTGTAACCGTAGACCATCCAATCGACTGGTAGCAGCGTGTAGACGATGCCCGCTATCGCCATTGACCAAAGCTGTCTCTGGATCAACCAGTTGAGATTGCGCGCACGAACAATTTTGATAACGACCAACAGTGTGCCTGCCACAACCGCAGTGACACCCAAAATCCCAATCACGCGCATTCGCGTCATGCCGTTAAAGTCAATGTAAATAGCGAGCCGATTGTAAACCGCGACTGCCAACAGCAGGTTTTCCACTGACCAAGCAAAGGCCAGCGGTTTAAGCCGATCGGTGCGTGGATCGAGACGCATGCTGTGGGAGAAAATGGCTGATAGCGTCAAGGTGGCCAGCGCTAAAGCAAACGTCAACCAAAATGCGCCCTCATGTGCATACCCCGCGTAGTAAAACCCCGGTGGAAACTCACGACGACCGAGCGACACGAATTCATAAATTAAATAAATGGCGAATAGTGGCACTAGCGCCATGAGTGTATTGCGTGATGCCGGATAGAAGAATGTTGCGAAGCGTTGCTTTGAATGCTGCTGAGCCACTGTGGGCGAAATTGTTCCAAAGTGGAACTGTGGCAAATAGGGAAATAAAATTCCCATCAACAATGCTCCAGAAAAAATCCAGAACAGAAACTCGCCGATATCGAGGTCGTTCATCCAATCAAAAGCAATCGAGTGAACCCATTCACCCCATTGCTCCATGGTCTCGCGGAGATCTGGATTCGCTAAGACAAAGATTCCTGCAAACACCATCACCACGAATGCAGGCACCGCGAATCCCATCGATTGTTGCCAGCCACGATGAAAGCGTCGATTCCTCGTTTGAGACTGGGCGAGGCGGTGATACTGGACCGTTTGCAGGAACGCTTCGCAGGGACCAACAAGCATACTCATCGGAATCGACAAACATCGTCCCACGGTTGGTATCGCGCCATGTCCTGCCGCAATGGCGACGATACTCATTGCAAATACAGAGAAGACTTCTGCAACCGATCCAGACCACAGAATTTTGGCTGCTAATAAAATCAATGTCCCCACCGCGATCGCGAAGCCGGCTGGGTGCAGCTCTTTTTTGCGAGGTCCTATGAGGATTGCGAGCGGCACGCCAAGCCCAGTTGCCGACCAACCATTCCAGCCCAAGCCACCACGGTAAAGTGCGACGTCCGTCAGTACCAGCCATACTATGAAGGCGATCCAAGTTGTCGGAGTCGTGAGTGGATGCCAAGCCGATTGTCCGCCCGCTTCGCTAGCCTTTTTCTCAGTATCAGTGTTTGCTGTGGCGTGTGGGTCGGCTGCGACTGCCATGAGATGTATCCTAACGAAAGCGAACTTGTTGGAATGGATCGTCAAACCGAGTTGCAATCCACGCTCTTGAATATTAAACTTTGTATCGCAAAGTATGCAATCCCTTAGTCGCGATAATCGCGTAGGTTACGGGGGTGAGATGGTTGGCATTGTTAGTGAGAGTTGCGTCATGAAGGGACAAGAAGCATCGGATCGGATGGAGTTAATTTGGTCTGTGCTGGCTCGTAATGAAGTCTTTTGGGGTTATCGTCCAGCGACGATTGCGGCTACGGGCTTGTTAGGAATCGTTGCAGCCACCTTACAGCCGTGGGTATTAGGTGACGTGTCGGCTCGTCCCGATGGATATGTTTTCTGGTGGAGCGGCATTGCTGCGATTTGCATCCTGATGGTCTCTTGTCAACTGGCGCGAGAGGCGATGGGGATTAAGGATCCCTATCGCTTGCAGTTGATGCGACAAGCTGTTTCGCAGTTTGTTCCGGCGGTGATTTTGGGTGCGGTTATCACTGGTTTGTCCTTAAAATTTGATTCGCCATCGGTCTCTTTGTTGCCGGGGCTGTGGGCTATTTTCTTCTCGTTGGCGATTATTGCCTCGCGTCCCTATTTGCATTTCTCCGTGCAACTTGCTGCGCTGCATTACGCGATTATGGGATCGATTGGTATTATTTTATCAGGGTATCAATTGTCATTTTCACCGTGGTACATGGCGATGACTTTTGGTTTGAGTCAGTGCGTCACTGCATGGATCTTATTTTGCAAAGGACGTCCCCATGAGTGCTGATCAGAAAACGGGCGATGGCCGTGAGTTGGGGCAAGCGAAACAGTTTGCTTATGATCGACTCGATCGCGCGATGCACGAACGGGCTCGCTTGGGAATTATGACCTCGTTGATGGCACATCCCGAAGGAGTTTTCTTTCCACAGCTTAAACGGATGTGTGATTTAACCGACGGCAATTTGAAACGCCATTTGGATGTGTTGGTTGAAGAATCGTTGGTGCAGATCGACAAGGAGCCAGTTGGGAATCGGCTGCAATCGAAATGTCGTTTGCTACCGCGGGGGAAAGAGAGGTTCCTGGATTACTTAGAGGAACTACAACGCGTTCTGCATGACGCTTCGGCTGCTGCCGGCGCGACTTTAGCTGGTACAGCCTTGACTGACGCGGCGCCGTTGTCGGGGAAGGCCCCGGCAGCAACATCGAAGCGCGTACGTCAGGGATAGTCGCGGATTGGTTCGCTATTTGCGAATGCAGCGATTGTGAGAGCGAGTCGTCAGCCCACATACCATGAATTTCGCGATAAATCCCGCATGTCCACCATTGGTGGGGATTTCGTGATCTAGTCTTGCTGTAAGGTCGCGTAGGGGTTTTCCCTTGCGGCCGATCGTAGTTTACCGCGAGGTCTAGTCATGTCGATTCAAAAGCGATTCGGATTTTCACTCATCGAAGTGATTGCCACCAGCGTTGTGCTGTTCGTAGTAGCCGGTTCGACATTATTGGCAATTAAGCCGATTCACCGTAGTCGAGAGCGCCAGCAAGAGCGACAGACCGCCAGCTATTTGAATGGATTAGCGGAGAAGTTCAATAAAGATCGAGATGCTTGGCCAACGCGTAACGGAGGCGTGTGGGAGTTGGCAATCACTGGTTACATCGATTATCGCAATCAGCGGGAAGAGTACTTGGCCCTTTCCAAATCGTTTGTTTGGGACGATGAATCGAAAGCCTTTCAGTCGGTGAATTAGAGAGCCCGTCGTGATTTTCCTTTACTTACTCCGAAGGTTGTCGAGTTTCCCACCGCCACCTATTCGATTCAGTCAGTGACCGCCAGCGGTGAGAAAGACAAGAGGGGAAACCCTGTTTATCGCATCCAAGGGCAGCTAGCTTTGCGCGGTGTGGCACGAGATATTGAGTTTCTCGGCAGTCGCAGCATAGCGAACGGTTGGACGAGGCTTACGGGGCATTTCACGTTGCGTCAAACGGACTTTGGTATCGAGCCCTTTTCGAAAGGATTGGGGTTGATCGGAGTGGCCAACGACCTGGAAGTCTATGGTGACCTATTTTTGATGCCTGAATCCATTAGGCAGGATGAACCATGATTACTTGTGACAGCGTCCAAAAGCAAACGGTTCGCGGGCATTACAACTTGGCGACGCTGTTTTATCGTTTGCTCTGGGGCAAGCATATACATCATGGTTATTGGCATGGAGATGAATCGTCGCTGGTTGCTCAGGTGCAGCTCACAGAGAGGCTAGCTGAGCTGATCAATATTCCCGATGGTGCCAAGGTGCTGGATATTGGCTGTGGTATGGGTGGGTCCTCGATTCATTTGGCCCGGGGTGGTTGCCATGTGACCGGGGTTACGCTGAGCACTGTGCAGCGTAGCTGGGCTGCCACGTCTGCGTTCTTAAGTGGTGTTTCAAGCAGGACGCGATTTCAAGTCCGTGATGTTGAAACGGTTTCCTTCGAGCCTGGGGAGTTTGATGTCATCTGGAGCATCGAGTGTACGGAGCATGTGTTTGATAAGACCGCCCTGTTTCAAAATATTCAGCGTTGGTTACGCCCTGGCGGCCGGGTAGGAATTTGTGCTTGGCTTGCGGGCCCGCAATCGGTGACGCCCGAGGGTCGGGCATTGGTCGAACGTGTCTGCGATGACTTTTTTTGCCCTTCATTGGGGACGGCTGCGGATTACCAGGGATGGATGATTGATGCTGGACTCGTACCGATTCAGGAAGAAATCTGTACCGAGAAAGTGAGTCAGACTTGGGAGATTTGTCGGCAGCGTGTAGAGAGATGGCGAGTTCGGAACGTGGCCAAAGTCATTGATCGCGACAGCGTTCGCTTCATTGACGCATTTCCAACCATCTTGGAAGCTTATCGCACGCGAGCCATGGACTACGGAATATTCGTCGCTGAGAAGCCTAAGGAGTAGGTTATGGAGATGCGGCAGCAAGGAAGCAGTCGCGCAAGTCGGTTATTGGGGAAGCGAAACGGCTGCCAAGAAAAGTCCGATTAGAGATAAAGCAGTGGTTGTCCAGATGCGTCCGCGGATTGCCGATGGCAGTTTGGCAATATCGAGCGCCCAGTCGCACAGCAAGACGAGTGTTGCTTGCAAGGTGAAGGAGAGGAGGGCCTCGAATGAATGCAGGTTGTTCATTCGCGAGACTCAAGATCGCGAATGACGTCACGGATTTCATCGAATTCATTTGCCGAGATCGGTTCCGCTTGAACCAAGTTAAGCAGCATCGACTTGATGGAGCCACCAAACATGCGATTGGCTAGGTCTCGCGTCATGCCTGTCTGTACTTGATCGCGGGACACTCTAGGACGATATACAAACGCGCGCCCACGTTTTTCATGGCGACAGACGATATCTTTGTCTTCAAGAATTCTCAGAGTCGTCATGACGGTTGTGTAGGCGAGAGGTCGCTGCAAAGCGTCCACGACGTCTTGAACGGTGGCTTGCTCGCGCTCCCACACCACATCCATTACTTCGGCTTCGCAAGGAGTCAATTGCAAGTTGGGCATAAACGGCTAGCGAGTAGTTGCATGGTGCGAGATGGATTGAGTTGCTAGGCCGCAAGTCGCTGGTTGACATTCAATGTCTGCGGCGACAGGGCAGAGGTCGATTGCAGCGTTGATTGTCGAATGATGTTACGAATAGCGAAGGGACGACGTTGATTTCGTTGGTAGTACAAACGCGAGGAGACTTCACCCATCAGACCCAAGCTAAAGAACTGCACGCCGACTATTGCGCAGAGTACTGTGAGTAAGAAAAAGGGATTGCCCGTCATATCGAATTGGCTAACGAGCTTCATCAGTACGGTTGCCGTACCGCAAGCCATCGACGCGGCCCACGACATCATTCCCAATCGACCAAAGAGCTTCATCGGTCGATCGAAGAAATCAAGCATGTACTTCACGGTCAATAGGTCCAAGACGACGCGGATGGTCCGCGATAGACCATATTTGGATGTGCCAAATCGTCGTGGGCGATGGTGCGTTTCCATTTCCACACAAGCAGCACCGCGGGCGTGTGCGAGAATAGGAATGAAACGGTGCATTTCTCCGTACAATTCCAATTCATCGGCTATTTCACGCCGCACCACTTTCAACGTGCAGCCAAGATCGTGAATGGGAAAGCCGGTGGAATAACTGATGATGCGGTTGGCAATAATGGATGGAAGGCGTCGTGTGAACCACTTGTCTTGACGATGTTTACGCCAACCATGAACCAAGTCATAGCCCTGAGAGATTTGTTCTAGCATGGGCGGGATGTCAGCGGGGTCGTTCTGCAAATCACCATCCATGGTGACCAATAGCTCCCCTTGCGCGACTTCCAAGCCTGCCTGCATCGCGGCCGTTTGTCCGTAGTTCTTGCGGAATTGGACAAAGGTCACACGCGGATTAATCATCGCTAAATCGCGCAGTAATTTGGTACTGCCATCGTGCGATCCATCGTCGACATAGACTATTTCATAATCAAGATCGGTGGGTTCAAGCGTCTTTACCAATTCATCGTGCAGCAGAGAAATGTTCTCCTGCTCATTGTGGATCGGTACGATTACAGACAAATCCATTTCGCCATCCTTGGACTGAAACCACCACCTCTGGGTGAGAATTGCAGAGCAGCAAACTACGGTATTTACAGTAGCTGCGTCAACAGTGTTTGAAGTTCGCTGGGGTGGTCAATGAGAAAGCGGGCGCCGGCTTGACGGAGTTCATCGGCGGTGCGAAACCCCCATGTAACGCCAATGGGTATGCACCCGGCAGAAAGAGCCGTCTGCATGTCCGTATTGGTATCGCCCAGGTACAAGCATTGCTCCGCCGTGAGCGATGTTCCCGCATTGGTCGACAGAGAGCGAAGGATGCGATGGACTCCTTCTGGGTGTGGTTTACAAGGAAAATCGGGTTTGCTTCCTAAGACGACGGAAAAATGATAGTTGTGCAAAAAACGGTTGACACAAATCTGAGTGAATTCGTCCGGCTTATTGCTTAATACGGCTAACGTGGCCCCCTGTGCACTGAGCTGATCCAGCATTGTCTCAATGCCGTCGTAAGGGCGGCTGGTCTGGTCCCAGAGCAGATCATAGTGGTGTTTAAATCGAGCCACGCACTGGTCGATCACCGCTGGATCTTTGGCAGGCAATTGGGGGAGCGCTCGTTGAAAAAGCACCACCACGCCATCGCCCACCAAAGTACGAAACGCGTCCATGGAATGGGCGGGAAACCCTGCATCCGCCAAGGCGCGATTCGCTGCCTCACCAATGTCGGTTAAGGTATCGAGCAGCGTACCGTCGAGGTCGAAGATCAGCGTCGGTGGGTTCATCTGGCGGTGGCTTTCTGGTATGGAATTGAACTGGCGATCGAAAACCGAGTCTCTCACGTGGATGTTGCTTACATGAAATCGAATGTTTGTCGATGGGGTATTCTCAGCACGGCCGCAATTGCTGGAAAGAACTGGCGAGCCATTGCGATGAGCGGAAATAGCGAGGTGACGGCCATAGCTAGTCGCAGCCAAGCTGCCGCGGAGCGATTTATTGCTCAATGTCAAAGCCGTACGCCTCAAGCGACTGCCCCAGCCCCCGTGGGAGATTACGCATCCTTGCTACAGCGAGAGGATGTCGACGCTGTTTATATTCCGCTCCCCACGGCAATGCGCTGCGAATGGGTGATTCGCGCGGCCGAAGCAAAAAAACATGTGTTGTGTGAAAAGCCCATTGCCGTCAGTGAATCGCAAGCCAAAGAAATGATCGACGCCTGCGCCAGCAATGGCGTGCAATTCATGGACGGTGTGATGTTTATGCACAGCAAGCGACTTCCGGCGATGCGACAGACTATCGATGATCCTCAACGCACTGGCAAACTGCGTCGCATTGCCTCGCACTTTACCTTCTGCGGAGATGACAATTTCCGAAAATCCAATATCCGCACGATGAGCCAACTGGAACCGTTTGGTTGCCTCGGCGATGTGGGTTGGTACAACTTGCGACTCACGCTGTGGGTGATGAACTTTGTACTGCCTACCGCGGTCACGGGGCGAACCCTGCAGACTCTCTGTGGAACAGGGAGCGACGGCCCCGTACCAGGTGATTTTAGTGGTGAGTTGTTTTTCAAAGACGATGTGAGCGCTTCGTTTTACTGTTCGTTTCTAGCTCACAATCAGCAAGTGGCTGTGATCAGCGGCGAGCGTGGTTATGTTTCGCTCGATGATTTTGTGCTTCCTTGGATGGGCGCAGAAGTATCGTGGGACTCGAATTGCCATCTGTTTGATGCGGAAGCCGATCGCTTCAATATGGGCCGACACGCGCGTCGCGAATCGGTTGACGAGTATTCTCATGCCGCACCCGGAGCTCAAGAAGTCAACATGATTCGCCGTTTTGGTGAAATCGTGTTGAGTGGCAAATTGGATCCCTTCTGGCCAAAGGTTTCGATGGTGACGCAGCGTGTTATGGATGCTTGCTTGGCCAGTGCTAATCAAGGGGGCCACTTGGTCGAGATCAACCAATCACCGCTGTAAAGAGCTTTGGTGGGTGGTCATTGCTGCGAAGTGTGATTCGGTTTATCGTGCCACGAGACTCCCTTAGCTTTAAGGTTAGGGAGTTTGAATTCGCACCTATCCGCTAGCTGCAATACACCCGTTCATTGCTTGCCCTTCAGTGGGCAGAGGTTCACTCGCCGTGCTCGCTTTTTTCACCTTTGTCTTATTCACGGTGTTCGTGGGGGTCGTTACGTGGCTGATCACACGCAATCAAGAAACCGATTCTGCCGACGGGTTCTTTCTGGCTGGCCGAAGTCTAGGAGCCGGAGTGATCGCCGGATCGCTGCTGCTGACCAACCTCTCCACTGAGCAATTGGTGGGGCTCAACGGTTTGGCCTATAAGGATGGCCTTTGCGTGATGGCCTGGGAGGTTGTGGCGGCGATGTCGTTAGTGGTGATGGCGGTCTTCTTTTTGCCTCGCTATTTGGCACGAAGCATCACGACGATTCCAGAATTTCTGCAAGGTCGCTTTGATGCTCAAACGCGGATGATCACCGACTGCATTTTCATTCTTGCCTACATGTTGATTCTATTGCCAATCGTGCTTTACTCTGGCGCGCTGGGTTTGCGAGAGATCTTGGATCTCAAAACGTTGACGCGGATTGAATCGGACACAACGCTGCTGTGGTTGTCGATTTGGGTGATCGGCATCATTGGATCGATTTATGCAATCTTTGGTGGTCTGCGGTCGGTGGCCGTATCCGACACAATTAATGGTTGTGGATTGTTAGTGGGCGGGATTTTGATTAGCTACTTGGGATTGCAGTATGTTGGTGACGGCGATTGGTGGGGTGGCTTACAAACGATCAAGACAGCACATCCCGAAAAATTTCAGTCGCTCGGGGGCAATGATGCTCAAGTGCCCTGGCACACACTATTCAGCGGAGTGTTGCTATTAAATTTGTTCTATTGGACGACCAACCAACAGATCATTCAACGCACGTTTGCTGCGAAGACGTTGGCACACGGACAGCGCGGTGTATTGCTCGCTGCGTTTTTTAAGATACTCGCTCCACTGATTGTTGTTTTGCCTGGGATTATCGCATTCCATGTTTTTCACAGCACGGATAGCGAGATGATTCCCGATGCAGCGTATGGCAAACTGGTTCGAACCGTTTTGCCACCCGTGTTAACTGGTTTCTTCGCGGCAGTGATAGTGGGAGCGATTCTTAGTTCATTTAATTCGGCTCTCAATGCCACGGCGACTCTCTTCAGCACGGGCATTTACCGCAGCCATTTGCGCCCTAACGCCAGCGATCGTGAGACAGTTTACTCCAGTCGCATCTTTGGCACGATTGTCGCCGTAGGGGCTATGGCAACAGCTCCTTTGTTAGAAGGGCAGAAGACCATATTTGAGTACTTGCAGAAAATGAACGGGTTGTACTTTATTCCCATTTTTGCAGTGGTCTTGGTTGGCTTGTTTACCAAACGAGTGCCGCCCCTTGCTGCTAAGGTGGGAATGATTACTGGGCTGGTGCTGATTTCAGTCGGTTTCTTTGTCCCTGGACCGAAGGACTGGGTCGCGTCTTATCTGTACGAATTCCATTTTCTAGGAATCGTTTTTGTGATGCTCATCGTGGGTATGCTGCTCTTTCCGGCACAATCTGCGGCGACGTCCGAGGGGCTGGGTGCCGAGTCGCAAACCGGTCAGACTGCGCTGCCGAAGCCCCCAGTGGATATGACCCCCTGGCCGCTGGTAGTGCCCGCGGGTTTGCTGCTGGTTTGCATTGTTGTTGGGATTTACGTTTGGTTTGCACTGGGGTAGTCGACCAGCAGTCCGACCAAGAGAAGATTCACCCAATTTACATGCGTGCAGTTCGCCTTAAGGAATACAGTGCCAATTTTGCACTCCTTAAGAGGGTGTTGGGCTTGCTGTTGGATATGTGATTTTGGTTTGATTCGTCCATGAAAGGCTTCACCTAGCGGCCTCCTATCACCTATGATTAGAAGTGATGGCCGCAAAGGAAACGCTTTGCCTTGTTGCGCGAATTCGCGTGCGTCCGAAACTCGATATCCCTAGAAGTTCCGTTATGAACGTTTCGAATCGCTCATTTTGGCACGTGGTTGGTCCTCTTGCGTTGTCACTCTTCGGAGTGCTCGCCATCGGGTCGACTGCGCAAGCCTGTCCGTTTTGCAGCGCTGTATCGCAAACGCTGCGGCAAGAAATGGCCACGATGGATACGGTCGTGATTGGTGAAGCCGTAGCTGGTGCGGTGCGAGATCCTGATACGGGGGAGATTCCTCTTAAAATCGTCTCGGTGCTTAAAGGCGAATCGTTCGTTAAGGTCGGAACGGTGATTAAAACTGTCTATTACGGCAGCGTCGAACCCGGTCGACGCTTCATGGTCAGCGGCGTTGAACCGCAAGACATCATGTGGTCGTCCCCCTTGCCGGTTGATGCGAGGGCCGAGGAGTACTTGGTGAAAATCATTCAATTGCCCGAAGAAGACGTGGCGAGAATACGGTTCTTTTTGAGCTACTTGCAGGATGAATCGACCATGCTGGCTCGTGACGCATACGATGAGTTTGCGGTCACGCCCTATGCAAGCGTTGAGAAAATCAAAGACGAAATGAACCATGATCAATTGGTGTCATGGATCAAAGATCCTGAAATGCCAGCCGATCGTCGAAGATTGTATTTGGTGATGTTGGGTGTCTGCGGCAGTGACAAAGATGTGCCGATGTTGGAAGAGATGCTTAAGAGCACACAGCAATCAACACGCAGCGGTTTAGATTCCCTTATCGCTTGCTATATGACGTTGGGTGGCAAGGATAGTTTGAAGCTGATTAACGAATTGTTTTTGTCGAACAAGCAAGCGCCTTATGCAGATACCTACGCCGCCATCATGGCCATTCGCTTCCACGGAACGGAGACCGATCTGATTCCCCGCAGCGAATTGGTTGCCGCATTGCACAATGTTTTGGATCGGGCCGACCTTGCCGATTTGGTTATTCCCGATTTGGCTCGCTGGGGTGATTGGACGCAAATTGATCGCCTAGTGAAGTTGTTTGAAGCGGCCGAAGCAGACAACAATTGGTTGCGAGTTCCCGTTGTTAATTACATGAGGGCATGCCCGCTGCCGGAAGCGGCCGCCGCTCTGGAGAAATTGAAGGCCATTGATCCGGAAGCCGTAAAAAGAGCCAACACGTTCTTCAATGCGCCTGTTCCACCGGCAGAAAAATCCCCTTCCACATCGAGCGTGCCCGCTCAGGCAGATTCTGTTTCGCGAGTCGGAGTGAATGCACAAGGGGATACTCGTTTGGCGAGTAACCTTCCGACGAATTTGGCCGCGGTTGTTCCCATTGTCGCCAAAGTAGAATCGAACCCTCTGCGAATGTTGACCGTAATGGCTACGGTATCAGCCACCTTGATGATCATGGGATATCTGGTTCTCAGCGGTGGCCCGCAGCCGAATGTCGTTGTCGCACGTGAAAATGTGCGTCGGTAGTTTGGCTTGGCTACTTCGTTTCGCTAAAAACGTCCAATAGTGGATTTATGGCTACTGCTACGACTCCTTACTCGCCGGCTAGGTCATTCACAAATTCGGCAGCCGATAATGATTTGCCCTATCGTGCGCTCAGCCGTGGGGCCGTATTGTCCGTTGTGCTGTTCATTCCGGCTCTTCCAGGGCTGGTGCCGACTTTCGAGCCGATGCTGGTGCTTTCCCTGTTTGGCTTGGTCTCAGGGCTCTTTGCGGTTCGCTTAGTGCGGCGCTATCCGGGTGAATACAGCGGAGGATTGCTCGCTCAAGTCGGCGTGCTGGTGAACGCATTGCTATTGGTAGGCGGTTCGGTCATGCACACGTCGATTTATCTGACCGAGGTGCCTGAGGGGTACGAACGAGTCGGTTTTTATGAGTTGGTCACGCCTGAGAAAGTTGCCGATGCGCCCACCATGCGAGCTGTTGAGTTGGATGGCACGGACGTTTTTTTGAAGGGATATATCCACCCCAACTCAGGCAATGGTCAGCTCAGTCGATTCGTGTTAGTTCCCGACTTGGGGACTTGTTGTTTTGGCGGTGAACCCCGTAGCAGCAGCATGATTGAAGTGGTTTTGCCCAACGGCCAGACGGTACGCGCGGGTAAATTGAAGATCAAATTGGCTGGCAAATTTGTCGTCAACAAATTCTTGCAAAAGAATCATGACTTTGACAATGCAGTGTTCTATCGGTTACAAGCTGATATGGTGAACTAGCTTACGTGGCTCTGTTCATCTTCGGGCCATTCCTCCTGCCATATAGATTGACCCATGACGCATACATTTCGTTCGGCGATGATGATTGCTAGAGCTTCCATCGTCAGTGCACTCCTGCTGCTAACGGTGGGAATGCTGAATCACTCCTGCTCTGCTCAAGAGACTGATACCAGCGATGATCCGCGTGCCAGCCGTAAAATGCCAAAACGTGAAGGGGATATTACCTTCGACGATCTGAAGTTTGAGATCGAGAAGGATGGCAAGTTCTCGCGCGAAATGATTACCGAGTCGATCGAGAACCTGGATGGTAAGGTCGTTCGTCTGCGTGGATTCATTCTTCCCGCATCGGTGATGCAGTTGAAAAATATCAAAAAATTTGTCTTGGTTCGCGACAATAAAGAATGTTGTTTTGGTCCAGGTGCCGCGTTGTACGATTGTGTGATCGTGCAAATGCAGGGGGACCTGGGGGCCGATTTCACAACCCGCCCCGTCGCCGTCAAAGGAAAATTCAAGATCAAGGAATTCAAGTACCCCGGAGATGAAGGGCACTATGCGATCTATGAATTAGAAGGGGTCGAAGTGAAGTAGGTCGCAGATAGTCGCCTTTCGCTCCTAGGCTGTGAATTTATGATAGTCGCCTTTCGCTCCGCGAAAGTAGCGTTGGTATTCGCTGCTTTTTCCGAACTTTCGCGGAGCGAAAGGCGACTATTTTCTTCTTACTTTCGCGGAGCGAAAGGCGACTATCCATTACCCACTGCTAGATTTCGCACCAAGGGGCTCGCATTTCCCGCTCTATTTTTGTGGTTTCGCGAGCGAGATTTTCTACATCTGTTGCAAACGCAGCGACGTGTTCCTCGCTAGTCAGGAAATGCAAGTTCAAGCGATAGGCGACCGTTTCTCCTGCAGGAATTTGTACGACTCGCCCCTGGGCCTCTTCAAAGCTGCGGTGATTGGGAAAGTTCGTCGAAGGCTCCAAACCGGTAACATAGCCATCCGCGTCGCCCCCCGTATTCTTCCACTGCACGAAGTAAGGGAGCGTGGAAGTGTCGTAGTTGAGTCCGAATCCTTTCGAGCGATCTTGGGAACGTAAGAGCACGCGTGACCAGCCGTGCGCATTGTGTTGCATGCGCATTAAATAGACTTGCTCGGCGAATCCGACTTGCGGCGCTTCGTAGGTGGAGTAGTTATCGATGGCGGCGGCAGCCGTTGGCGTCTTGGGGACCACTTCGTAGGCGGGTGCCAGTAATTCGGCTCCCGCGCCGAGAATCGGTCGACCCACATTGATGTGATAGAGCAATTGATGACCGAGGGTACGATCAGATTCGTTGGTCACACGGTCTTCGATTTCGATGAAGTCAGCATTCACCTGCATCCGAATGGTGGAGGTGAGTTTCAGGTGACTGAAGAACAGTCGGGATTCTCGCACGACGCCGGTGATCGCAATGGTCCCCGCATCCTCATCGACGCTGACTTCCAGCGATTCTGCGGGTAGATTGGCGATGCGGCCGTGGAGCGGGTAGCGCAATCGGTTTTGGTCGTCAAACTCTGGTGCACCGTTGCTCTCCAGTCCACAGCGAACGAGCAATTCGTCAAATCCCTCCAGCCACCCTAGGCCTCCTGGTTCCCAGAGCGGCACGAAGGACGGGTGCGTAGGGCCGGGGACGGGTGAATTCCATTGGAAGGGAATGTCATCCGCCCAAGCTCGCCAAATTCCCATGCCGCGTGTGGGGAGAACGCAAAATCCTGCTTTTTGACCCGTTATTCGTAGGGCTTCGACGCCCGCACTGCGGCCCGCAGTGAATCTTCGTAGGTCTAATTTGAAGTCTCCCAGTGATGTAGAAAAATGTTCAGGGAGTGCAGTTGCGTTGTCGCGAGTGTCAAAACCAGGCGAGTAGAGCTTGAAAACTTGGGTCATAGGGCGCAATCTCATGGGTCCGGTTGGTAAGATTCGGCATCGCTGGCGGTCATGCCGCCCTTGGTTTGCTGGTAGGGGTGTAACTTGTAGCCGCGCAGCTTAGCGAATAAAACATCCCCCAGCACTTTGCTCATTAGAACACCACTTCGCGAAGGATTCATCTTCGATGCCTCAAGTTAAATTGGACGAAGGACTGCTGAAGTCCGATTCGGTAGCCTCAGTTCTTCAAGCGGCGCTCGATGCCGGGGGCGGATTGCTCCGCTTGACGCCAACCTGGGTACCCCGTTCGTTCTTGCATCCAGGCCGCCGCATCAAATTGCATCCGAACGACTACTATCGTTTCGGAGCCGACCGTGGTGGTATCGACGAGCGTTGGTTTGGTAGCACCACCGAGGCGGCCAATGAAGGTCGAGTGTGGCACGAAGGACTTAGTTTCTGCTTGTTCGAAGGGAAGAAGTTTTTGCTGCGCGACGCGGTCGCCGAGCAAGGCAAGCGTTTGATTGGCGAATCGATTTTCGCAAAGTACAAACGTTGGCCCGTCTACAGTAAGTTTTTCGACAACATGGGGCCCATTCCGCATCACATGCACCAATCGTTTGAAGATGCCGCGCTTGTGGGACAAGAAGGTAAGCCTGAGAGCTATTACTTCCCACCTCAGTTAAACAACGTTGATAACAATTTTGCTTACACCTTCATGGGCTTGGAACCAGGAACAACGAAAGAAGACATTCGTCGTTGCCTAGAAAATTGGAATGAAGGGGACAACGGCATTCTTGATCTGTCTCGCGCTTATCGTCTGAAGCGTGGCACCGGCTGGTTGATTCCACCGGGCGTCTTGCATGCCCCAGGCAGCCTCTGCACTTACGAGCCGCAGTGGGGTAGCGATGTCTTTGGTATGTATCAATCCATTGTCGAAGGCCGATACGTTCCGTGGTCGTTGCTGGTTAAAGACATGCCCGAAGACAAGCACCACGACTTAGATTTTATCGTGGGCCAACTCGACTGGGAAAAGAACGTCGATACGCACTTCAAAGAGGCTAACTACTTGGAACCGATTCGGGACGATAGCCGTAGCGGTGACGGTTACGAGGATCTGTGGATTGTCTACGGGACCGTCGATGGCAAGCAGCTATTTAGCTCCAAGGAGTTGACGATTCAGCCAGGTGCGAAGTGCGTCCTGAAGGATCCAGGGGCGAGCAGCTGGATTACGGTGCAGGGGTCGGGGCGTATGGGCAAGCTCAATTTGCAAACACCTGCCATGATCCGCTTTGGCGAGAATACGGAAGACGAGGTCTTCATTAGTTACGAAGCGGCGACTGCCGGTGTAGAAATTACCAACACGGGGAGCGAGCCGTTGGTTGGTTTGCGTTACTTCGGCCCTGATGTGCACCCCAATTTGCCACTTAAGAAGTAACTCGCCGATTTCATTGCCATAGCGTCGGACCTACCACAAAGACCCACCCATCCTTTTTAACATCACAGAGGCAAATCATGTCAGTTGCAAATTCGTTTCCAAAACTCCATAACGCGGCTTGGCCTGGTGTGGTTGGTAAAGGAGGCGAGGGGAATGATCCCCCGATTCCCTTGGAGACAATGTTGGACCTGACGGCTGCGGCCGATGTGAATGGTAGAAAGTTTGATGGGGTCGACGTCTTCTTGTTTGATCCGCATGTAAGCATTGATGCATCGGATGCCGATTTGCAAAAAGTGGCCGACATGGTTCAGTCGCGGAACCTGGTGATTGGTTCCGTTGTTGCGCCGGTTTGGCCACCAACCGGCGGTGGTTCGGCGCTGGGAGACGACGAGCAGCAGCAACGTTTTCTCACACAAGTGCAGAAGGGATGTCGGATTGCCAAGGCGTTCCGGGAGATGGGTGTGCGTCCCTATGGCGTGGTGCGAATTGATAGTGCATCGTCTCCTTCCGATTGGCTCGCCGATCCGAAGGCGCAGCAGCGGATTGCCGATACGTTCTCGAAAGCCTGTGATATCGCAGAAGGTTTTGGCGAGCGACTAGCCGCTGAAGGTGAAATTTGTTGGGGCGGTATGCATTCGTGGCGCGTCATGGTCGATTTGCTGGAGCGAGTCAATCGTCCCGAGACATTGGGTTTCCAGGCCGATATGGCTCATACGTTGTTGTACCTCATGGGTTACAACGCACCGAATGATGCCATTCTCCCTCCTGGATTTGATTGGTCCGATACTGAAACGAAAGAACAAGCGCTGCGAACCCTTACCGCCGCGCTTCGACCCTGGACTATCGACTTCCATGTCGCGCAAAACGACGCCACCGTTTTTGGCTCAGGTAGCCATGATAAGACGGGACGCCATTGCTTGCCCGATGATCCCAATGGCAAGTTGAATATTGCCAAGGATGCTGGATTTTGGATGCGAGATGAATTAGGGCAAGTAACCAAGAAGTTTCAGCATATTTGTTGGGACGGTTGCATGTTCCCCAACGCAGTCATGATGAAGCCTGAAACGTGGAACAGCATTCTTGCAGCGATGGTCAGCGTTCAAGATGCTCACGGTTGGAACGCCTAATTCTCGCGTCCAAGCCACACCAACTTATCAATACATATTTACTCGCTAGAAAGATTAGAAGTCGATGAAAGATCTGAATATTGGAATGATTGGCTATGGGTTTATGGGCAAGGCACACACCAATGCCTACTGCCAAGCCCCTCGTTTTTTTCAAAGTGAATATCGACCTGTTTTAAAAGCATTGTGTGCACGCAATGCAGAGAAAGCTAAGTCGTTCGCGGATAACTGGGGTTACCAATCGATCGAAACCGATTGGCGAGAATTGCTAAAGCGAGATGACATCGACGCAGTCGATATTTGCACGCCCAATAATTTGCACAAAGAGATCGCTATCGCAGCCGCCAAAGCAGGCAAGATGATCTTGTGCGAAAAGCCACTCGCGATGGATGTGGCCGAGGGAGAAGAGATGTGCGCTGCTGTGGAAAAGGCGGGCGTGGCCAATATGGTTTGGTACAACTATCGTCGTGCTCCAGCAGTATCATTGGCCAAGCAATTGATCGACGAGGGTCGGCTGGGACGAATCTTTCATTATCGAGCCGCGTTCTTGCAAGACTGGACGATCAATGAAGATGTGCCTCAAGGGGGCACGGCAACTTGGCGATTAGATGCTGAGGCGGCTGGCAGTGGTGTGACAGGCGACCTGTTGGCTCACTGCATCGATACCGCGATTTGGCTCAACGGTTCCATTACCGATGTGACGGCGATGACCGAGACGTTCGTGAAAGAACGAATGCATACGCTGACGGGCAAGAAAGAACCAGTCAAGATTGACGATGCTTGTTCGTTCTTGTGCCACTTCGAAAATGGATCGCTCGGTCTATTCGAATCGACCCGCTACGCACGAGGTCACAAGGCGCTCGATACGTTGGAGATCAACGGCGAGAATGCATCCATCGCTTGGAACCTTCATGATTTGCATCGACTTCAGTACTTCGACTATCACGACGATTCTATCGTTCGCGGTTGGCGCAGTATTCACGTTTCCGATGGCGACCAACCCTACATGGGCAATTGGTGGGTTCCCGGCCTGCAGATTGGATACGAGCATACCTTCATCCATCAAGTGGCCGATTTCCTCAAGAGCCTCGAAACGGGAGAAGCCATTCATCCCAGTTTCCGCGATGCACTGGAAACTCAGCGAGTTTGCGATGCGGTTCTGAAGAGCGCAGCGCAACACACATGGGAAAACGTCTAGCGGTCGGTCACTAGAATTTGTCCAACCATTAACCAGATCGACGTAAAGATAACGCCAAGAGCGGCGTGGACCAGGTCTGCAGACATCAATGAACTCCCTCGCGGTCGATACGAACCTAGCAGTCGTCCCTGACCGTGAGTGACGCGAGTTTTCCAGCCCTCGCCTTACTTTAGAAATCGGCGACTCTACGTCGTGACTTCATGGTATTCGCGACTTCACTCAACAATCGTTGGGAATCAAAATGGCCGCGACCTTGCAGTTGGGATAATTCGCAAAGATGGACAGTGATCGCTCGTTAAACGTGAACCCCTATGCACCAACGGCGACAGCGTCCATTCTGCCTCATCCAGCGTCGGGTGGTGTTTCGCTGGATGGACGCCAGCTCCAATTTTCTGGTCAATTGACCTTACAGGATGTAGCGCTGGGGCTAGGGAATAGTCCGGTAAGGGCCTGGGCGATCTTTCTTATCGCAATCTTGGCGATACAGATTTTGTTGTTGATGCGAGGAATCGTAGCCGGCCGGCTCGCGGTGTCGGTGCTCATTCTTTTGTTGCTCGGTATGATGATCGCCCTGTTTGTCGGTGCAGCCACATTGGGTGCACGGCGTCGCGCGCGTGTCATGCTGGCTCGTCATCCTCGCCTGCTCGAACCACAGCATGGTGTGATCGACTCACAGCGAATTCGACTTGAGACGCGGCATGGTTGGGCTGAATTGCGATGGGATTCGATTGTTGGCATTAAATCTCGCGATAGCCTTATCGCTTTGGCGCTTAACCCTCAGCATGCAAATATCATCGTCCTGCCTCAGCGTTATTTTGCGCCGGAGGATTGGGCAATCTTGCAGCCAGCGCTCGCACAGCTTTCTCGACGCTTGCCGTTTCGCGCAAGGAACGCCAGTCTTGGTGACGCGGGACGTTTGCTCCACGGCGATTTGGAGAGGCTAGTCGACGTACCCTCAGACGCAATTCTACTTGCCGGTACCGTTGGCATGAGGGATATACTGCGCAGCCCGTACGGACGACGAGTCTTTGTTGGATTGTTGCGAGCGATTGTACCAGTGGTTGTTGTAGTGGCAGGCTTATCACTCTGGATGGTTGTTAATAACACGAGCCAGGGTTCAAACATTGTCGCCGCGCTTCTTTGGGTGCTGCCGCTGCTCCTTGCCTTGCGACTGGTGAGGCTCTTAGCAACGACGTTTGGGAAAGCCAATGCTCCGCTACTAAAACTCTCTGCCGCAGTCTCCGAGGAGGGACTGTGGATGAGCACTCCCAAAGGCAAATCGTTCAGCCGTTGGTCCAGCTTTGAAGATTGCGTGATCAGTGATCGGCTGGTCATGCTACGAGAAAACAGCAAGAGTGTGCAGCTGACCCCGTTACCTCGAGCAGCACTGGACGATCCGAACCAATGGGCCCCACTGCTAGAGCTTGTTCAGAGGAAGATCCGGGAGGGGAAAGTCGAATAGTGTTCGTTGCCACATGGCTTTTTGTATATCGAAACGGCGGAATGAGATAGAGAGAAGGGGCTAATTTTGCTATAAGGATGGCCCTGGCGAAGGACCGATAGTTTTGACTATACTCGGAGCAACAAGCGGCCTTAGTACCGAGCCGAAGTGGCGGAATTGGCAGACGCGCTGGACTCAAAATCCAGTGAGGTAATACTCGTGTGGGTTCGAGTCCCACCTTCGGTACTTTTCTTCAGTCACGAGCACTCAGCCGTGGCATTTCCCCAGCAACCAAAGTAGCAGGCACGCGCTGCCATGCCCTTCGCCCTTAAAAAAGGTGTCTGACACCTTTTTTCTGGAGGAGGGGGGTGGGGGCGATGGTGTTGATCGCGGAAATCTGTCGCTACAATGGGCTGTGGGCGGAGACGTCACGTTTATCAACAGCTTTTGAGGTATCGAGATGTGTGACCAAGATCACTTTGACGAAGACCTAAAGAAATACTCGCGCCGCGACATTGGTATTCTGACTGCAGTTGGGGTAGGTGCGGCCATGATGCGGCCAGCTACGGCAAATGCTGTAGAGCTGAGCGAGAGTGACGTCAACATCAAGACTCCGGACGGAGAGTGCGACGCCTACTTCGTCTGTCCGAAAGAAGGTGCGCATGCCGCAGTGCTGGTATGGCCTGACATTTTTGGCTTGCGTCCCGCATTTCGCGAGATGGGGAAACGACTAGCCGAATCGGGCTATTGCGTCCTTGTGGTCAACCCGTTCTACCGAACGATGAAGGCACCTACGGCACCCGATGGCACGAACACACCGATTGCTGATGTGATCCCCTTGGCCCGCTCCTTGAGTTCAACGACGAATACCACCGATGCCAAGGCATTTATCGATTGGTGCGACGCGCAGCCCCAAGTGGACAAAAGCAAGAAAGTAGGGACGATCGGCTACTGCATGGGTGGCCCCATTGTAATGCGGACTGCTGCTGCGATGGCAGATCGAGTGGGCGCCGCCTGCACATTCCACGGCGGTGGACTGGTCACCGAGAATGCGGACAGTCCGCATTTGTTGATTCCACAAATGAAGGCCAGCTTCCTCATTGCCATTGCCGAAAACGATGACGAGCGAGATCCCAAATCCAAAGATACCCTGAAAGCTGCCTTTGCAGCAGCTAATTTGCCAGCGGAAATCGAGGTCTATCCGGCTGCACACGGTTGGTGCCCGCCTGATACTCGGGTGCATAATCACGAGCAGGCGGAGAAGGCTTGGGGACGAATGTTGGCTTTGTTCTAGAAGTCCTTAACGACTTCGTAATATACAAGAGAGTCATAGCTAGAATCGTTTACGTTATTTCGGTATTTCAAAGTTGCTTGGTAAGACTTTGGATGTTCGAACATCTAAAGAAGGTGTGAAAGCGAAACTCTCCTTCGTTCGTCTTACGGGAGCCATGATTGAAATGCCGAATCGAAACTCAATTTGCGTTAGCGTTGTCTCGTGCATTCTGTTGCTGGCAGGCACCGCTGCCGCGAAAGATCCTAATTTTCAATATGGCGGAGTGTCGGCAGACTTAGCTGCGGTGCCACAGAACCTATTGGGATTGAGCCATGCAGCTGAGGTGCAAGCGGAGTTACTGACGGACGCCACACAGATTACAGAGTGGGAACGGGTGTTGCGAGAGATCGATGTGGAATGGTGGCCAGCACGCATTCTTCCTGTGGATCGGCAGCGAACAATCATCGCCGACTTGGAAAACCAATTGGTACAATCTTTGGAACGAATTGGCGGCAAGGGGGCCGTGAATCGATTGCGGCAAATCGAATTGCAGTCTCAGGGCGCGAGAATTCTCTTGCGACCTGAGGTGGCAGCCCATCTCCGCTTGACCGAGTCGCAGAATACAAAACTCAACACACTTTTCTCGGAAACAGACTCGCTTGCAAAGAATTTAAAACCAGACGACACGGCGAAGATTCAGCAGTTGGCCGCCGCGAAAAAGAGTGAAGTACCGAAAGCGCTCGCCGTGCTATCGCCTGCCCAAACAGAAGTTTTGCGAACAGTGATGGGGCAGAATTTTGAGACGGCCAAGTTGGAGCGAATTTACCCATTTGCGCCTGAATTGATCGATTCGGACCATTGGACAAATTCTGTAGAGCCAAGCCTTGCATCGCTGCGAGGAAAAGTAGTTCTTGTACACTTTTACGCTTTCCAGTGTCACAATTGCGTCGCCAATTTTGAGCACTACAAGCGCTGGGATGAGACACTGAAAAATAAGGGAGTAGCCGTCATCGGGATACAGACGCCAGAGACGTCTGCGGAGAGAGATCCGGATAAGGTCGTCAGCGCCTCAAAGAAAGAGGGATTCGAGTTCCCGGTATTAATAGATCTTGAAAACAAGAACTGGGATGCATGGGGAAACACCATGTGGCCCACTGTCTATGTGATAGACAAAAAGGGCTACATACGCTTCTGGTGGCAAGGTGAACTGAACTGGCAAGGTGCGACCGTTGATCAAAAAATCGAGAAGATTGTCGATCAATTATTAAAGGAAAAATAGTCGCTGAAATTGTGTGAAGTTCACTGCAACAATCAATAGCTTATGGTGCTTTTTTGTTTTTGGGATTGGTGCCTAGAAAGCGTGGTAGGACTTGATGGTCTTTCGCCCACATCTGCCACTGGGTCGCCAACTCTTTGACACGTTCTGGTTGTTCATCTGCGAGGTCATGTTGTTCGACACGGTCATTGGCTAGGTTGTAGAGTTCCCATTTATTGGAACCGATGCGTCCAATGATTTTCCAATCCCCGTGTCTTGCTGCACGATCGTTGTAGTGCTCCCAGAACATCCATTCGGGTTGAGGAATACTCTCGCCATTTAGCACGGGGGCAAAGCTTCGGCCATACAGAGGTGTGACGGGCTGCGACTTGAATTCTTGGGGATACGTTGCGCCGGTGACGTCGAGAATCGTGGGCATGATATCGCTCACATACCCGCGTGCGGGCGTCAGGCTGCCAGGGGCGGTCTTTAGACCCGCAGGCCAGTGAACAACTAGAGGCGTGGCGATACCACCTTCGAAAAGTCTTGCCTTGTAGCGTCGAAAGGGCGTATTGGATGCGTTAGCCCAGCCGGTTCCATATGAGACGGCGCCCCAATTGTCGGGCGCATTAATCTCTTCGAATTTGCCACCACCAAGATCATTGTAGGGTTCCGCGCAAGCGCCATTGTCGGACAGGAAGAACACGATGGTGTTATCGAATTTGTTTTTCTTACGGAGCGATTCCACAAGTCGGCCGATTTGGTAGTCCATTCGAAACACTTGTGCTGCGTAGACGGCCATACGGTAATCGAGTTCTCGTTTTTGATCGGGCGTGAGTGCATCCCAGGCTCGCGCGCCATCGTCACGTGGTGAGAGTTCCCAAGTGGAATCGAAGAGGCCCATTTCGCGTTGTTTTGCCCATCGCGATTCACGCATTTTGTCCCAGCCGTCCGCGTATTTTCCGACAAATTGCTGAATGTCTTCCGCGCGGGCGTGCAATGGCCAATGGGGCGCGTTGAAGGCTAGGTAGGCAAAGAAAGGCGTATCGTCCTGAAGTTCATCGATGAACTGAATCGCGTGGTTCGCAAAGGCATCGGTTGTGTAATACTCGGGTTCGTCGGGTGGCGGTAAGGGTTCATTGTTGATCGTCAAGCCGCGCGGATGTCGTGGACGGAGGTAACTACTAGCCCCTGAGAGAATTCCATAATAACGGTCGAAGCCCCGCTGCAGCGGCCAGGTCTCCTGATCGTGATATCCGAGATGCCATTTGCCCGACATCGATGTTCGGTATCCGATTCCTTTGAGTACTTCCGCAATAGTCACGCAATTGGCGTTGAGATGGCGAACGTACCCAGGTGCAGCGTCGTCGGGAGCGCGTTGTTGAGGGTCCTCACCCAAGATTCCCATACCGGTTTGGTGTTGGAAGAGTCCCGTTAGCAAAGCCGCGCGCGTGGTGGAGCATCTCGCCGAGTTATAGAACTGTGTGAAACGCAACCCATTGTTTGCGAGCGCGTCAATATTGGGCGTAGGTATTTCCCCTCCGTAGCAACCAATATCAGAGAATCCCATATCGTCAGCGAGGATGATGACGATGTTGGGCGGCGTTGCTGAAGCGGGAGAGTCATCCGCATTCAATAGAATCAGGTTGGCGAGCAAGGCAGTTAGGATCGTGACGGACTGCGAGCGATACCACATTTTCAAACCACGTCGATAGAACAATATGTAAGGCGCTTTAAGGCTAGCTTGATGAGTGGACCATTCTAAACAGTTCGGAGGGGGCGTGCATAAATAGCGGTTTCCTAATGGTTTGAAAAAGAGGCAATCATCAGAAAATGGATAGAGCGGAACAGAAATTGGCGGGTTATTATGAGGAGCTAGCGAGTCTTTGCCCCAGCCATTTTCCACTCTTCGATTGGTATCGGTCGATGAAGCGACTCCTTGCCTATTTGCTGTCCAATCTATTCTTGGTGGGGATGTCATGGTACCTGCAGGCCAGTGGCGACGGTCCACAATCGGACGTCACGATTACGGATAATTCGCCCGTCATTGATGCGACGCGGGGGCCGGTCGACAATACGAAAATCTATCTGACGTTTTTGAATCGTGGGACCGAGTTGATCAAACGTCCCGATGTTCTGGGGAACGAGCAGCTCAGCGAGTTATTAAAGTCTTGTCCCGCGGTTGCACCATTGCCGCTGCCGAGTGTGGATGCGCCGAGCGAGTCGCATCGCTATCAATCCATGGTCGAATCTTCGGTCATGATTGGAACGATTTACGATTGCGGTCGCTGCAATTTTCTTCATGCCAATATTGCAGGAGGAGTAGTCGTATCGAGTGATGGACTAGTGTTGACAAACTATCATGTGGTCATGCGAAAAGAACCTGGAGTGAAAGGGTTGTTAGCGATGACGAGTGACGGGCGAGTTTGTCCCATAGTAGAAATTGTGGCTGCTTCAGAACTGGAGGATGTTGCACTCATTCGTATTCAGTCGGATGAGCCATTGTTACCAGCCAAGATTGCCGATCATCCACCTATGCCTACCGAGAGAATTTGCGTACTCAGTCATCCTCGCAACGAATTCTTTGTTTTAACCGAAGGGCAGGTGAGTCGTTTTAGTAAGCCGACGATGCCGGGTGATCACGCGACGTGGATGGAAATCACCGCCGAGTTTGCGGGTGGCTCTAGTGGCTCGGGGGTCTTCAACGAGCGTGCCGAGTTGGTGGGTTTGGTCTCGCGCATTTTTCCAATTTTTCGCGAGCCCGAACCCATTCTGAACGGGGCGACACAGGATCCCAATGCGTCGCAGCGGTATGTAGAAATGATTTTGCGACGCTGCGTTCCTCATTCGGCCATTACGGATTGCTTTCAGCCGGCTCCGTAATGGAGACTTTCTTGTCGTCGAAGGACTGCACTCGAATTGCAGCGAAACGGACGGTCTTATTCTCGCGCGAAATCAACTTGAGATCCCATTCCGATTGCAATAATACGGCCGTGTGACCGTATTGGTCGATAACCAACTTTGCACCATAGGGCAAGCGTAGGTTATCCAGATCGGTTTCGGGACCATCCATCCAGCGGGCCATTTTGAAAGGACGCCAACTGATTTGCGTTGGCGCCTTGTATTCGTTTTCAATTCGAAAGCGAACGACATCGAATTGCAACTCTCCCACTGCGGCTACGATGGCTTCTCGTCGACTCGACTGCGCATCGTGGAAAATTTGAATCGCGCCCTCTTCTACTAACTGCGAGAGCCCTCTGTCGAATTGTTTTCGTCGCGAGGTATCGGGGCAATCCAATACAGCAAAAAACTCTGGTGAGAATTGAGGTAGGGGTTCGTAGTTAAAGGGAGTCCCTGAGCAAATCGTGTCGCCAAGTTGAAATTCCCCCGGGTTGACCAGACCGATGATATCACCCGGAAACGCTTCGTCCATTGTTTGCCGATCTTGTCCGAAGATCCGTAGAGCGCGAGGTAGACGCAGCTTTTTTCCGCTGCGTGCCACGGTGACTTCCATGTCGCGTTCAAACCTACCCGTGCAGACTCGTACGAAGGCAACGCGGTCGCGATGGCGAGGGTCCAGGTTTGCTTGGATTTTAAAAACGAAACCGGAAAAGTCCGCTTGGCTCGCTTTGACTGGGCCAATACTGCTGGCTCGATCGCTCGGGGGCGGGCACAATTTCAAAAAGCCGCGCAAGAAGTTTTCCACGCCAAAGTTTGTTAGAGCGCTACCAAAGTAGACAGGTGATTGCTCGCCGCGCAAAAATCGCTCTTTGTCAAAAACTGTACCGGCCGTATTAACCAAGTCCATTTCATCATTGACCGTATTCACCAAACTGGCTTTGATGACGCCCGGTTCGATCTCTTTCCAGGGAGTGATGGAGGTGCGAGACCGTCGTTGACCATCGCGATCATGAAAGAATTCGAACTGTGCGCTTTGTAAATCGACAATGCCACAAAATTCCGGTCCGCTTCCGACGGGCCAGTTTTGTGGAACGACTTCAATAGAGAACTTACGTTCCACTTCGTCCAGAACTTCAAGGGGCGCTAAGCCAGGACGATCCACTTTATTAATAAAAGTGAAAACGGGTATTTTTCGTAGTGCACAAACCTGGAACAGTTTTTCAGTTTGAGCTTCGACACCTTTTGCCAAGTCGATCACCATCACTGCCGCGTCGGCTGCCATCAGCGTGCGATAGGTGTCCTCGCTAAAGTCATGGTGACCAGGAGTGTCGAGCAGGTTGACTTGGCAATTGTCGAACTCAAAAGTTAAAACAGTTGAGCTGACGGAAATCCCTCGTTGTTTTTCTAGCTCCATCCAATCCGACGTTGCGGATCGTTGGGTCTTTCTTCCTCTTACCATGCCGGCGATTTCAATCGTACCACCGAAGAGTAAGAGCTTTTCGGTAAGGGTGGTCTTGCCCGCATCAGGGTGTGAAATAATTGCAAACGTACGGCGACGCAAGCGTTCGCGTTCGACGACAGGATGAATGGCGGTAGAAGCGTTGGATGACATATCGGATGCGGTCAAAGATGGATGGCAGATGTACCGCCGAAGTTTGGCTGGCGCAGAGAATTCAGAACGGGACTTCAGAACGAGAATTCAGGACAGGAATTCAGAACAGGCACACGGAATAGGCTATCCAAAAAGGGGTCCGCGGGCTAGGCAGCAGTGCACGTCCGTTACTGTGCTCGTACTTATTCAGGGTGTAATAGTCGAGTCGTCTGGGCTGGTTGGAGTTTCGGCCGGCAAATTTTCGAGGGTGACAATGACCGCTAGTTTCAGTTTTCTCAGTCGTTCCTGATCATCGACAGTAAGGCATTGCAGGCGTTCCACTTGGGAAAAGACCACCTGCCAGCCAAGCAGAGTGTCGCGGTCTTCGATATGCAATCCGTTCTTGGCTAGTTCGTCGAAATCGATACTCCAATAGAAATCGTTCTGGCGAAGAAAAATTTCAGGAAAGCGGTCGAGCAATAGGCTAGTGATCCATGGTGATGCGGGTTCAAGTGCCAATTGCTCGACAAGTTCCGTCATGGAGGGGTCGCTTTCGCCGTGGAGGCGGATTTGCGGAAGGGGGTCCCAGTTTGGCGGAAACGATTGCTGACCCTTTGCAGACAACCGGTCGATGGCTTCTGCAAAACGCCCTCGCTTCAACAATCGATCGGCTTCGGCTGCATTGGCAAGTGGTGGTTGAAATCGAACCAGGCCGATTGCCAGTAAAAGGATCATGGGAAGGAGCGTGAGCCAGGTGGTGATAGCGATGGGGTGCGTCGCGCGAGCTTCGCTGGAGGAAAGATTCTGTCGTGTTGCCACAAAAAAGATGGAGACAAACCAGGCGAGCAATGTTGCCCAGAAAGCGAAGCCGAGAAATTGAAGGACTTGTTCGCGAAACTGAAAAACAACTCGCTCCGAATCGGTCAACCGCAAACCTCCCATTACGCCAATCAGGTCGAACTGCAATCGCACGATTCCAAGGCCAGCCAAAATGATACAAGGGAGCCCGATCCAGACGAGTGCGAGCATGTAAGGGACTTGGAAACAGACAGAGACGATGCGAGGAAACAGCAAGACTCGCCATAGCGAAACGATAGCCAACAAGCATAAGTTTGCCCGAACGGCATCGATTTCTGTTAGTAGAACTTCGAACGGAATCGCATAGAGCCAAGCAAGTGGCGCTGTTGCCCAATAGCCCACAATAAACCGTCGATAGTTTTTCAACGTGAAGCTGTTCTTGACTCGTACATCGATGACGCAACCAACCGACAGGAAGACAAATAGCATAGTGGCTAGCAGTAGCGACGCAGCAAATGGCGCGGTGAGATCCAAGAAACGATGTTGCAAACTAACCGCGTCGTATTCACGAGCGAACGCGGCGATAGCAACGAGGAACGCGCCCAAGAGCAAGCCTTGCTTCGCGTGTGTGAATCGCAAGATGGAAGTACGGTTGCCCAGCAGGACGCCCACAAGGTGTATTGCTTTGAGGCGGGGTGTGACCGGTGCATTCTCAGGAACGATCGTGTTTTCTGTTATTTCTGCATCAGCCACTGTTGTCGCCTAATGTTCTTTACGATGGAGTCTCTTCTGGATTGCGATGCTGTATTGAAGGTGCACTCAACGAGTCGAAAGAAGCCATTTTGCAATTGTTCGACTGTCATGCATTGTGGTTGATAAGTCACGCTGAAGAGTGTGTGTTTGGACCACTGATGGGAAAGCAGTCGTTGTTGAGAGAGGAGTTGTTTATAGAGTGATGTGCCTGGAAAAGGAGTTTGTAAAGTGATTTGTAATTCGCCAAAAGGTGCTTGTGCTAGAAAATCACCCAGTCTTTCTATGGATCCTTCCGTTTCGCCATCAGCACCAACAATAAAGCAGCCATTCACAACGATACCTGCCGCTTGAATGGTCTCTACGGCGTCGATCAACCGCTGAAACTCTGCCAGCTTGCGCCCCATACCTGGATATTGAAAGACAGAGGATTCCATACCGATGAGTAATTGGCGGCAACCGCTTTGAGCGATTCGTTGCAGCAAGAGTGGATGTTCTGCAATTCGCCAATCCGATTCCGAAAACCAGCGGCAGCCGAATTCTTTTAAAAGATCAAGTAAGGGTAAGGAGTCTCGAGCCATGGCAAACGTATTGTCATCGGCCAATTCTAGCCAGGGACGAGGTGTGCGATTTGTAATAAGGGCCAGCTCGTCGCGGATGCGATGGAGTGGTTTTGCGCGAGGCGGGCCCAGCAATCGACTGGCCGCGCAAAAGCTGCAAGCCCAGGGGCAGCCACGCTGAGTTTGCAGGGTATGCCGGGGAAGGGGTTGGTCTCCTAATAGATCCCACCGAGGTAGCGGTGATTGAGCGAGATCGAATGGGCGGGCAGCAGAATAAAATGGTTTGAGGCGAGAGTTTTGAAAATCGCTGAGCAATTCAACAAAGCTTGCTTCGCCATCTCCGGAAACCACTGCATCGAAATGCTCTTTGCATTCCTCTGGGATCGCCGTTGCATGCAATCCGCCAACGACGGTGGGGATGCGATATTCGCGTAGCAGTCGACTGATTTCGTAGGCTCGATCGGCCGCAGCGGTCAGCGTCGAAAAGGCTACAAGATCGGGGCTGGTGTCCAGAATGGCTTGAGCCGTTTGAGCGGGCGAGTCGACTCCCAAATCGGTAATTAGCTCGCAGGTCCAGTTTTCGGGGACCAATGCAGCAATGGTGAGCAAACCGAGTGGGGGAAGGGCCTGAAGCGCAACGGCCCGTTTTTGCAGTCCTGGCAGACCCATTCCCATCGCTGCCAAGCCTTCATGACCAACCCGCAGGCCGCTCATGGAAACAAGTGTTAATCGTGGTGTTTTGTCCTTTGGTATAGGTGAACAAGGTAATGAAAACGAGCCGGGATTTCTATGGTCTGCATTTGGCTTATGGAGTCGTTCTTGTCACTTCGGTTATCGGGGAACTATGATTTGTGGTGTACGTCCGTTTGTAAACACCCAAGGGATGGTCGCCATGCTGCTGCGTCTATTGACTTTTATGATTGTCGGAAGTGTTGTGGGGTCGGCACTTCACGCACAAGAAACTCCTCGCGTCACATTCAATGCTGGCGGAGTTCGCTCGCTGCCGGTCAAGGCGGAGCGGGTGCGAATTGTGGTGCCGTTGGTTGCCAATGCGCTGACGACGGACGAAGCGATTGAACTGATTCGCGAGCGCAAGGAAACCGCCCGGCAAAGGGTTTTGACGCTCAGCGCGATGGAAGATTCTTTGCAATTTGGCAGTGTATCGGTGGAGGAGTCTCAGCCCGCCACTGGGAACAATTTAACCACGATTCGCATGATCAACGGGCTGGGAAACAACGGTGTGGATCTCGACGAGCTACCCGTTGTGATCACAGTGCGAACCGACATGATTGTCGATTGGCGGTTGCCGGAAGCGGATGAGGAAGCGGTGGTTTCGTTTGTCGAGCAGATTGTTGCGCAGTTGAAAGACCCTGACATTACAGGCAAAGACGAACGACCTGAGTTTTCTCCGAAAGTGGAAGAGGCTCTCAAGGCCTTGCGAAGTCAGTCTACCCAATATTCCTATGGCTCGAATCGAGTGAATCCCGATGCCATCCGTTATATCTTTGTATCAACGATTACCGAATCGCTCATGCAAGAGGCAATCAAGGGGGCCTTTGACGACGCGCAAAAACAGGTGACCGCGATGGCTAATGCGGCTGGATTGAAGTCCTCCACACTGGTCTCGGTTAATCATTCGCAGAGCCAAAGATGGTCAGGTCAAAGTATCGCGTCCACTATGGGAAATCGGGCTCGTCCTGATATGTTGATCCCAAAAGATGACGAAGTGGGCGCAGTCTTCTTTGGTGATCTCAAGTATGTAGCGCAAGTGCAACTCCATTACAGCCTTGCTCCTTAAGGAATTAGAAGTGTCTGAGCGGATAGCTGTGATCGGAGGGGGAGTCATCGGACGTTCGACCGCGATTCGTTTGGCGGAGCGTGGGTTGGATGTTACGTTGATCAGCGGTCAACATGCAATGCAAACGACTTCTGCTACGGCTGCTGCCTATTGGGCACCCTATTGGATTGGGGACTACGATCGTGATTGGGCCAAGTCGACGCTGACCGAGTTGCATCGATTGACGAGTGTTAAGGGTGCTGCTATTGCAGTTCAACCCGCAGAGGAATGGTTAGACGAAACAGGGGCTAGAGAATTAGACAATGATGTTGATCAGACTTACTGGTGGCGGAATCTGCCGATGGTTGATTGGAGCCGTGGGTCTGTTCCCTATCCGCGCAGTATGGCTCTGCCTGGAAGTGGCGAGCGAATTGAATTCGTAGAACGAGTGACCTTTCGCACGCCCGTCGCTCGCATGCCCGATTATTTGGCCTATTTGCTGGAGCGATTTTTGCTGATGCCGGGTGCCCGCTATGAAGAACGGTGGGCCGAATCATTGGACAGCGAATTACAAGCCTTTGATACCGTCGTAAACTGTACCGGTTGGCAAGCGGTGCATATGGTCCCTGAAGAATTGCAAGGGCCCGATCCGATGCGGCTGTTAGCGGGCCATGTCTTGGCGGTTCCCGTTTTGGCAAATTCTGAATTGACAGAGCAACCTTTGATTTCGTTGCATCACGGGCCTTTTAAGTATGTCTCATTATATATTGTCCCCCGACATGGATCGCAGCGGGACATTATTTGTGGCGGCACAGCTATCTTGACCGATCCACCACCGCTGAAGGATCCACTTCAGGGAGGCGATGCAAAGATTTGCGAAGATATCTTGCAACGCTGTGCCTCATTTGAGCCAAAGTTAAGCGGTTGCGAACCCAACGCCAAATTATTGGGTCTAAGACCAGTGAGGAAGAGTGTCCGCATTGAACGGGATGCAGCGAGGCCTCGCTTGATTCACTGTTATGGACATGGTGGTTCTGGGCTGACGCTCTCTTGGGGTTCCGCCGATCATGTTGTGCGCCTGGTGACGGGCGCTGTCTAGTAAAGAAGCAATTGGCATGACGAGTGGGAAAGCATCTCCAGGGCAGGATCCTAGGCATCGCGACGCAAATCGTCACGATGCAAACCGACACGATGCAAACCGTCACGACGCAGCGGTGGCGTCGGTCGAACGCATGCGCCGCATTGAAGCGCTCGATCTGACGATTCCCAGCGACTTGCCCATCGCAGCGCACGCGGAAGCGATTACGGCGCTGTTGCGAGAGCGGGCCACAATCGTAGTTTCCGGTGAGACCGGTAGTGGCAAGAGTACGCAATTGCCAAAAATCTGTTTGGCGGCCGGTTTGGGGCGTAATGGATTCGTCGGGCACACTCAACCCCGACGTATCGCTGCGCGGTCCATCGCTCAGCGGCTAGCAGAAGAGTTACAGAGCCAACTTGGAGATCATGTCGGTTTCAAAATTCGCTTTGCCGATCAAACGAAGCCTGAGACATTGGTCAAATTAATGACTGATGGAGTGCTGCTGGCAGAGACACAGAGTGACCGCTCTTTACGTGCCTACGATGCGATTATTATCGACGAGGCGCACGAGCGATCTTTGAACATTGATTTTCTTCTTGGTTACTTGCGAAGATTACGCGAACAGCGTCCCTTGCTGCGAACAATTATTACAAGTGCGACGATTGATGCGGAGCGATTTGCAGAACACTTTGCCGACGCATCGGGACCCGCTCCAATTGTCGTTGTCGAGGGGCGATCCTATCCGGTCGAAATTCGACATCGGCCTTGGGAAGATTGCGCGGGGGTTGATGAAGAAGGGATGGCACGGCCCTATGATCTCGATCGTCATGTGATACATGGTGTCGATGAGATTATGGGTGTGGGTGGAGGTGATATTCTCGTTTTTTTGCCAACCGAGCACGACATTCGCGAAGTCTCAAAAAGTGTCGCCGGGCATTTTAAACGACAGGGGAGGGCGGGACAGGTGGAATTGTTACCGCTCTATGCGCGACTGCCTCAATCCGAGCAGACCAAGATCTTTAATCCGTCGGGACAGTTGCGTCGGATTGTGTTTGCCACCAATGTCGCCGAGTCCTCATTGACCGTGCCCGGAATTCGTTACGTGATCGATTCGGGGACAGCGCGCATCAGTCGTTACAGTCCACGAAGCAAAGTCCAAAGACTGCCGATCGAAGCAATAAGTCAAGCGAGTGCGCGGCAACGTGCGGGGCGCTGCGGACGTGTGGCACCAGGAGTTTGCATCCGATTATTTGGCGAGAGTGATTTCCTGTCGCGTGAGGCATATACCACTCCAGAAATTCGCCGGACGAATCTTGCCGCGGTCATTCTCCAAACAAAGGTACTGAAGTTAGGAGCGGTGGACGAATTTCCGTTTATTGATCCACCTCGACCCGATGCCATTCGCGAAGGATACCGAACGCTGATCGAAATCGGCGCGTTAGATGAACGTCGCCAATTGACGACCGTGGGACGCCAACTCGGTCGCATGCCAGTCGATCCACGCGTTGGCCGGATGATCTTGGCTGCGGAGCAGAACGGCGTCTTACCCGAGGTACTGGTGATTGCTGCTGCGCTGGAAATTCAAGATCCGCGAGAACGTCCACCCGATAAAAAGCAAGCTGCCGACGAAGCACAAGGGATGTTTCAAGATCCTACGAGCGATTTCGTATCGTACTTACGGCTCTGGCACTTCTACGAACAATGTCGCGAGAAGTTGAGCAAGGGACAGTTGGAGAAGGCGCTTCGCAGTCGCTTCCTATCTCCCAATCGAATGCGGGAATGGGCCGACGTTTATCGACAGTTGCGAGAATTAATTCGCACGTTGGATCGCGGTCAGAAGGCATCGGGAAAAGGTGCTGGTAAGGAGCCAACCGCGAGGGCCCACGCCATTCCTTCGCCTCGCCTGCAATTCGATGGCGAGAAACTCGATGCGACAGTATTGGAAGAGGATCGCTACGCACTGGTGCACCAATCGCTGCTGGCTGGATTGCTGAGCGGCTCGGCCATGTTGGGTGACAAGAACGAGTATACGGGGAGTGGTGGCCTAAAGTTGTTTCTCTGGCCTGGATCGGGAGTCTTCGCGAGTCGGCCGAAGTGGATTGTTGCCGCCGAGTTAGTGGAGACGTCGCGAACCTTTGCTCGTTGTGTGGGAAGAGTACAGCCCGATTGGTTAGAGAACGTCGGTGCGCATCTCGTCAAACGAAACTACAATGATCCACACTGGAGCGAGCAGCAGAACGGGGCGTTTTGTTATGAAAGAGTCAGCCTTTTCGGGTTGCCCATCGTCGCGCGGCGTCGCATTCCTCTTGCTCCGATCGATCCGCCGACAGCTCGCTCCCTGATGATCGAACAGGGGCTGGTGGAAGGGTTGATGCAAACACGGACAAGGGCCGTGTTGCACAATCGGAATCTTCAGGTAGCGCTTGCTGACTTGGCTGCGAAGACGCGAAGACGCGACTTGATCATTGATCCCTACACGATTCAGCGATTCTATGAGCAACGCATACCAGAGAATGTTGTTGATCGAGCCCGTTTAGAGCAATGGGACCGTACTCAGGCGATCCCCGAGTGGGCAAAAATGCTCGGCAGCATGGACCAATTGATTCAATGGCTCGATCATCCACCCGGCAAGCATGAAGGAGACGAGTCGACGTTATATATGCGGCCTGAAGTGTTGATGCGCGAACCCGAGTTGGGAGTCACGCCAGCGGAGTTCCCTGATGAACTGTTGGTGGGTGAAACTCGCCTGCCTCTGGTCTATCGCTTCGAGCCGGGTGCAGATGATGACGGCATTACCATCACGGTACCGCAGGCAGCACTGCCCCAAGTGTCGGACCAAAGATTGGGTTGGTTAGTGCCCGGTTTGTTGGAAGAGAAAATTCAAGCGTTGATAAAGTCGCTACCAAAGCGGATTCGTAGGAACTTGGTTCCGGCTGCTGACACTGCCAGACTGGTGAGCAGTGAGTTGGCGGACAGTGCCGGGACGATTCCTTTCCTACCCACGTTATGTCGCGCGTTATCGGATCGCGCTGAGATGAAGATTGAAGAATCCGACTTCGATCAGGAGAAGCTAGCAGAGCACTTGAAGTTTCATATTCAAATTGTGGATGACAGTGGAAAGAAGGTTGTACAGGGTCGTAGTGTCAGCGAAGTACGAAAAAAATTGAACCTTGGTGAGGATGTCCCTCATGCAGCGATGGGGGAACAAGTGGAGCTGCGTGATAAGGACTTGGATCGAGATGGTTTGATTACTTTTGATTTGGACTCCTTGCCCATTGAAGTCGTTCGCATGCGTGGTGGAGTGGCTGTGGCTCACTATCCCACATTGATTGATCGTGGCACGAGTGTCGACTTGCGAGTGATGGCGGATCGCTTATCAGCGGAGCAAGTGTTGACGCGAGGCTTGATGAGGCTTTTTGCCATTGCCGAACGAAAAGAATTGCGCAGCCAAGTGCGCTGGTTACCGGAAATTGAAAAAGCACGCATGTTGATGGCTCATACCTTGCCCGCAGGAACATTTGAAGAAAATTTGGTCGATCTGTTAGCGAGGAGATCGTTTGTGGATGGTGAGCCACTGGTGCGAACCAGTGAGGCTTTTGCCGCAAGACGTGGCGAACGGGGCAAACGCATCGCCATTGCGACGCAGACCATCGCCCTTTGGTTGCCTCAATTGGCAACCGCCATTCATGCGGTCCGTCAATGGCTAGAGGCGAACAAACAGCCCCATTTGCGGCCGGCTATTGAGGATGTTCGAGTTCAGGCGGAACGGCTTTTGACCAGCGATTTCTTGCAGGAAACTCCCTGGGAATGGCTGCAGCATTTTCCCCGATATTTCAAAGCGATGGAGTATCGATTGGAGAAATTGCGAAGCGGCTCGTTGGCTCGCGACGCAGAATGGATGAGCACCGTATCCGGGCTGTGGCGGACCTATGAAATGATTGTTGCCAATCCCGAGGATCCACGAGCCGGCAAATCGCTCGAGGCCCGTTGGTTGATGGAAGAATTGCGGGTCAGCTTATTCGCGCAACCTTTGGGGACCGCCACAAAAATTTCGCCGCAACGAATTGAAAAATTGATGGGTAACTAGCTGGGAAAGCGGAGGGGCAAACTGGGTTGGAGTACCCGTACCCGTACTCGTTCTCGTTCTCGTTCTCGTTCTCGTTCTCGTGCTCGTGCTCGTGCTCGTGCTCGTGCTCGTGCTCGTGCTCGTGCTCGTGCTCGTGCTCGAAAAACAGCGCTGTGAGGTGGTGCCGGTTTCGGGGGCCACCGAGAAGCTTGCGCTACTTATGCGGCTGCTTCGAACTGCATCGGCGTCAGATAGCCGAGCGATGAATGACGACGAAGTTCATTGTAGTAAGTGAGGTACTCAAACAATGCTGA
>JBGTBJ010000018.1:0-11962 GCA_041749395.1 Pirellulaceae bacterium | reverse complement strand
ATCCTTAAGCGATCTTCAGTACGTCAGAGCATGAGTCGTGCAGGCGACTGTTACGACAATGCATTCATGGAATCTTGCTTCGGAACGATCAAGACGGAAATGGAAATGACCGAATATAAGAGTATGGCGGAAGCGCGATCAGCATTGTTTGAGTACCTCACTTACTACAATGAACTTCGTCGTCATTCATCGCTCGGCTATCTGACGCCGATGCAGTTCGAAGCAGCCGCATAAGTAGCGCAAGCTTCTCGGTGGCCCCCGAAACCGGCACCACCTCAGTTGACGAGCATTCTTCCTACGGTAGGGTGCAACGCTAGCGTGCATTCTGGGGAATCTCTTTGGCGTTTACTTCGTGGAATCCCGAGTGAAAATTCTGGGAATCTGTCTGGAGCAGCGCGACTTTCGGCGGTGCTAAGACCGAAGCAGCGAAATCGACTAGCTTCGTATAAACAGGTATCGATATGCATGATGTCAGGCAAGAAACCGAACGTTTTGTCCGCGACCTAGTTTGGGCGGTCAACAGCCCGTCTTTGATGGATCTCACCAGCCAAGATTCCGTTCCCACTCAACCTCTGAAGGTCAGTGACGTCGACGGCGAACACTTGAGAACCTACTTAACCTCGCAAGGTGTGCAACGTGTCGGACAATATTTTGAGCGTCTGATTGTCTACTGGCTCCGCTCCATTCGCGGCTGCGAGATCGTGGCTCATTCGCTGCAACTGCGCGACGGAAAGCGAACCGTTGGTGAAATTGATTTGCTGTTTCGTGATGAGCAGGGCCGCCTAACCCACTGGGAAGTCGCGTGCAAATTCTATCTCCAGGTCGATGTGAGAGATGCGGCTACAACCGACTACATCGGCCCGAACGCTAACGATACGCTTTGCAAAAAAGCCACTCGATTACTCGAGCACCAACTGCCTCTGGGGGGGCGGTGCTTTCCTGAAATCGAGGTGCGAGAAGCATTCGTGAAGGGCCGGATCTTTTATCACTGGCAGACCGGCTCGAAGGTATCATTGCCGTCCGAGCTGGCAACACTTCATCTAGAAGGCAGATGGTTACGGACGCGAGAGGTTCCTGAGTTACTTCGTACCAGTCACCTGCGTTACCGAATCCTCCGAAAGCCCTTTTGGCTTGCAGACGAATTCGCGGATCCGTCCGGCGATGATATTCTGACTATGGATGAAACTGCACAGGTTCTCCAGCAGCACTTCCGCTGCCGCCCAACCCCGATTCTGGTCAGTGGATTTCGCGACAGCACGTCACCCGTACGTGAGTCCGAACGATGGTTTATTGTGCCCAACCAATGGCCGCTCAGAGCAAAGTGTGAGTGACGCCATGAGCATGTCGATATGTATTCCCAGCGATACGAAAGGAGAACCAGATGTTGATCTATTTGGAGGACGGGCGAGCCAAGCCGGTTCGCACTCGACGCAGCGATGTGACACGGGGTTGGGTGCCTGGCAACTCGACGCCTCGATGGCGTTGGTCGACGAGAGAGCGACATATCTGGACTGTCGGTCGTTGGCTAGCACACGCCGAAACCATGGGCTTGGTTGCCCGTACCGAAACACATCGCGGATGGATGCCACAATTTCTCTAGCCGCATGAGCAAGGAGGCATGAACGAAGACACAGAGGTCTATCTTGAACTCGCTGATGACGCACATCCTGACGCGGAGTCTGCGTCCGAAGATACCGCAAGTCTGTTGATGGAGGTTCATCATCGGCGAGAGACGAAATCAACCAATGCTTTTCGCGTTATAGAAGCGAAAAGCGAGAGTACAAAATTACCTTAATCCACCATTAAGACTATTCGTCGGGGAGGCTAAAGGTTTCAGATCGTGACCTAGACTTTCGCGTCGCTTTCTCATGTTGGAGGGTTGCAGTCGGCTGATTGTTCGTTTTCGGTCGTCGCGTCGAGATGGCGGCCAGCATCACGACGATGGACTAAGCATGCAAAAATTGAGCAACATTGTTCTAATCCTTACAGGCGTCACGGCTGCCGTTTCACTTTGTTGCCCGATGTTGATCGTGCTCGGCTTTGTGGCACTCATTATCCCAGGCGTGGTGCTTCTCTCGGCACCAACGATATTCGTTTACTTGGCGACCACGCTTGGCCTTCAACGAATGTTGTCGAAAAAGTACGGCCGGGGGGCGTTTCCGATCGCGATCGTGCTGGCCGTTGGACTTGGTTGGTTGGTCATGCTGCCGATACGATCGTCAGCGATCTCTGAGTTCCGGGCGGAGCTTATTCCCGACATTCTTCCTGATAGATCAATCACCTTGCGCGGAAAGGTGTACGTCGAAAATAGCGAACTCTACCGGGCTCCCGAATGTGACTACCTGTGCACAATGCTATTGGATTTACCAGGCGTCGAAAGCGTCACCATCGAAAATACGAATTCGAACAACGGCAAATCGAATCATTGCGTTGCGGCATTCGCCTTGGTCCGCCCTGGTGCGGACGCGGACCCGGGAGTGTTTCCGTCGAACCCCGGTCAATTGATTCGCAAACATCCTGGGCTTCTCCGTCAAGTGAACGTCGGTGAGTTGCAGGAGACAGAAAAATCACTCGAAGCTGATTGGGCGATTCGACTCGCCGGTGCAGAGCGAATTTCTGTAGTTGAGCCAACATCTGCCGAAGAAGCCGACTGGATCCTGCGTTTGGTTTCAACACGCAACAAAAAAAGTCCGCGAATCGAACGAGTCGAAATTGTTCGTGCTGGCAATGACGTTCAATACCGCAGAAGTCACGTTCGACACTTTGTTCCTGGCCGAATGTTTTACTTCGGATTCGACGTTCAGATGGGTGCGGGCACGATCTCCGGCGCATCGTTTGGTCTCGGTGGAAGCACTTGGAAGTCATCGGGCCAGCGTTTCGATTTGGAGCCGAAGTTGTTGGAAGCCATCGAGGTGCCACGCTTCGCTGATCTTGATCACACCCGCGAGCGATTACGTACCGAAGTTCAACTCGTGATCGACGACCCGGGCGCAAGTCCTGCAAGGCTCGAATTGACGCGACGCTGGTTGTCGCTCTTTTTCTTCGACGCGACCGAGGACGACTATGCGTTGATCGCCCGCGTGGTCGGTGACCAGCGAGTCAAGGACATCGCCAGTCCAATCGAAAATCTTTTTTCCATAAGCAAGACGCCGATCGAACTTAGCAATGCTTACGCACGGCGGATCACTTTCGATGATGCGACTGAAAAAGAGCGATCGCTGTTGGCGAAAGCGTTGGCGTCGATGCCGCCGGGCACCTTTGCCAATCCCGATCCGGCGCACCTCGCCATCTGGACTCGTCCCGAACTCTACGAACAGGCCGGGCCGATTCTATCCAGGCTGGCTGACCTCGGAGCCCAGCGTGCGATGCCCATGCTCAACGACGCACTGGATCACGTTTTGTCCAAAGATAACTGGAATCAACGACGCGCAATGGTTGAGGGGATTCGGGAAGCCTACGCGTCACTCGGGCCCGCAGCGAAACAGGATGCCGAAAAGATCAGCAGCCTGATCTTGCAGCGCCCGTCGCCCATCACGTCGGGTTTTAAGGATGTGCAAGCGTGGCGATTGACTTTGGCACGGATGGGAGTGTCCATCGATGCCTTGCCGTTCTTTCCTCATTCAAGCCAGCAGCAGATCGACAGGATCAAGTCTGAAATTCGTGATCGGCTGCAGCGGCTGCAATCAGAAATCTGAAGACCATCGATCTGGGAGACCATCTGTCATGTCTCACGAACACTCCCGTTTTCCAGTTACCGATCCATTCGATCGCCATGTCAAACAACAACCATGCGTGGATTCGCCGATCGTTCCGTTGGACTGTAGTTTCGAGTGTGTTCAGGTACAACCATTGATGTTTAACTACTTTCCAGCATGATTCAATCATGGAATTCGACAAACTAACTTCTGTTTGAGCGAGTACTCGATGCAGCAGGCTTTCTGCCACAACCTCGTCAACTGATTTATTGTCGTTTTCAATACCACTAAACGCGGTCGTCGCCATTTTTGAATTCGGATCAGTCGATACCAAGTCGAAGCAGAAACGAAGACTTTTACCAACCTCTCAGCAAGTTATGCAGTGACCGCTGTCGGCACATGACGACAGCGGTGAAGGGGAATCGAGACGCGCCAGCCAACCGCGAGCCGCGATCAAATAATTGAGCAGCCCAAGCGATTTGCCAAGATAGCCAAGAAGCTGGACAAAGTCGGGTACGAATTCATGTCGGAGGAAAGGCTGAAATCAATGCCGCGCGGCTATACCGATCACCGTGAACACATACTTGCCGAGACCCTCAAGCTCAAAAGTTTCACTCTACATAAGCCTCTGCCCAAAGCGGCATGGCTGAACGGCAGTGTCGTCGACGAGATTGTCAAGCTCAGCAGAGCTGCGGCGGATCTATTCATCTTCGGAGTTGAAGCGATCGAAATTAGACGCAAATCACCGAACCCAAAAGTCCTATAGAGAGTGCCCGTTCAACCAAACGATGAACTTGATGCACCTGGCTCTCGCGAGGCGATCACGGCTCCATTGCAGTAACGTCTGCCCAAATCTCGGAGTTAATCGCTTAAGCTACGTCAGCAACGGAAACGCGACCACACAAGCCGGTGATGCCCATTTGTTGACAAGCTCCGCGTATCTCGCAGGAAAGTCTCGCCAATTTCTGGCAGCGACTTCTTGGGACGCATCTCAAAGAAATCTCTCAGGTGTCTCCGTTCTCCAGGACCTCCAGGTTGTAGCCCTTAAAAGGATCGATCCTTTTCCCGCGGGAACACGTCATTAGCCCTCTTCCTCAATAACCCTGAGTGCCGGACGGTTGTTGTTCGGCTCGCTGGAGATCTTTGGGATGAAGGGAACGGGTTATGTGGAAATTGACTACATCGAGCCTGTCCGTCAGGTGCGGAAGGCGGCGAGATTACCTGGAGGGATTTCGTGTGAGTCATGGCGAGCATCCTGAGGTTTTGGAAAGTCCTCGCGCGAACCGGAAATGGCTATTGAGGTTTCTTGTCGTCAATGAGCACTGTGCCTTGCATCGCCGCTCAATCAAGGCGTAAGCAGTCCACGACTTGTGGGCCTCCGGCAGGCCTGGCCACGGCCTCACAAAAATCTTTTCAGATTTCTTGATGCCTTTTGAGCCTCTCGTGACGCACTAGTAAATACGGCGTTCGTGTCCCTGTCGTCGGTACAAAGTGGCACCACTCTTTTGCGAGGTGATTCTCGAGTTCGAACGTGAACGCCCTTTCAAGTTGATCGCCATCAAACTTAAGCATCGAGCCAACTCCCATGCAACTAGTCGAACTGTACGAGAAACTCTGGGATTCACAACAGTCTGCACCGGACGTATTCATTTTTGTACAGCAGCAGGCCAACGCGGACTCGGAGCAACTCCTGGCTGTTCTGATGTGCGACCAACAAAGACGCTGGTTGACTGCTGAACCTTTGCAAGTAGAAGATTATCTGGCCAAGCTGCCTGAATTGCCCACCGACGTAGATTGGAAATTGCAGTTGGCGATCGGCGAATTCCAGGCGCGACGCAATACGGCTCGGCCGCTGAGCGACAATGAAATCAGTTCACGTTTTTCCGATATCGGTGACACCCTACGCAACCGCTTACGCAAGCTGACATCAGGGAACGAACCGGTCGGTGAGCCATCACCGCTGAAGGCCGGCGCTGCTGCGGTCGATGTTAATGAAACAACGACACATTTCCAGCACGGCGTGAGATCGACTGCGAGCTACACCAGCTCAGCTGGCGTGGGTGTTGCGCAGAAGGGGCGATATCGGTCGGATCGCATTCTCGGTGAAGGTGGCTTTGGGCGTGTCTATCTAGGCTTCGACGAAGAGCTGCAGCGGCAAGTCGCGATCAAGGTTCCTACCAAGGAACGATTCAAGAGACCGGAAGATGCTGAAGCTTATCTGGCCGAAGCACGCATGGTGGCCAGCCTCGATCATCCTCATATTGTGCCAGTTTATGACGTGGGGCGAACGCTGGATGGTTCTATCTATGTGGTTTCCAAATTCATCGCCGGCTCGACCTTGGAAGAGAGCCTAAAAGCTGGACCGTTGCCCCAGCGCGACGCCGCGATATTGCTAGCAACCATTGCTCCTGCATTGCTCCATGCACACGGGCGTCGGTTGATCCACCGGGATATCAAGCCTGCCAATATTCTGATTGAAGAAAACACCAATACTCCCTATGTGGCTGACTTTGGACTAGCGGTCCGAGAAGAGGACTACCTCAAGCACAATGCCATCGCTGGAACGCCGGCTTATATGAGCCCCGAACAGGCACGCGGTGAAGGGCATCGATTGGACGGTCGCAGCGACATCTTTTCGTTGGGCGTGATGTTCTACGAAATGCTGACGGGTAAACGGCCGTTTCGCGGTAGCTCGACCATGGAAACGTTGCGTCAGGTCATTTCAGTCGAACCTAAGCCGCCGCGGGAAATCGCCGAATCCATCTCACCCGAGCTGGAACGAATTTGCTTGAAAGCTCTGTCAAAGCGAGCGTCGGATCGCTACACGACGGCGGCCGAGTTATCGGACGACTTGCAGGAGTGGCTGCAGCCTGCTGTCGCCACAACGCAAACCAAGGCCGCAGTGCAAGTGGTTCCCAAAGGACTGCGTTCCTTCGACGCAGGTGATGCTGACTTCTTCCTCGATCTATTGCCGGGCACCCGTAATCGGGACGGTCTGCCTGAGAGTATCGCCTTTTGGAAGAAGCAGATTGAACATACCGATCCAGAGCAGACTTTTAGCGTGGGGCTGATCTATGGTCCCAGCGGTTGCGGCAAGTCGTCTTTGGTAAAAGCCGGTTTGCTGCCACATTTGTCAACGGATGTGATAGCGATCTATATCGAAGCCACGCCCGAAGATACCGAGACGCGCATCCTGCGAGGGCTGCGTAAGCGATTGCCGGACTTGTCCCAAGAGATGGGCTTGGCGGACACGCTGGCTGCATTGCGGCGTGGGGTAGACTTCCTGTCTGCAACCCAAAAGATCGTGATCATCATTGACCAGTTCGAGCAATGGCTGCATGCGCACCGCGCTGAAGCGGAGGCAGAGTTGGTCAAGGCGCTCAGGCAGTGCGACGGTGGCCACCTGCAGGCTATCGTGATGGTGCGAGATGACTTTTCAGTCGCAGCCGCGCGTCTCATGAATGCTTTGGATATTCCCATTGTGCAAGGTGAGAATTATGCACTCGTCGACCTGTTCGACGTTGATCACGCGTCTAAAGTGCTTACCAAGTTTGGTCAGGCGTTTGGCAAACTACCCGCCAACGCTGGGAACATGTCCGGCGACGAACAGCAGTTTATCAGCCAGGTAGCCGCAGGCTTGGCTCAAGAAGACAAGGTGGTCTCTGTCCGTTTGTCATTGTTCGCCGACATGGTCAAGGGAAAAGTGTGGAAGCCGGCTACGCTCGAGCAAGTGGGCGGTACGCAGGGTATTGGGGTCAATTTCCTAGAGGAAACCTTTAGCAGTCGAGAGGCAAACCCGGATCATCGCTTGCATTCGGCAGCCGCTCGCGGCGTGCTGCGTGCTTTGATGCCTGAACTGGGCACAGACATCAAAGGTCACATGCGTTCCCAAGCTGAGCTGCTGGAAGCGTCCGGCTATCAAGATCAACCTGCCGCTTTCACGGATTTGCTTAGAATTTTGGATGGTGAGTTACGGCTGATCACCCCCACTGATCCTGAGGGCCATGAATCCCAATCCAAGAGCGGCTCGCAGACGCAATACTATCAGCTCACCCATGATTATCTGGTAGCTTCCTTGCGCGAGTGGCTGACTCGTATGCAACGAGAAACACGTCGTGGGCGAGCGGAAATCCGGCTCGCGGAACGATCTGCCCTTTGGAATGCCAAACCCGAGCATCGCCAACTGCCATCATTGTTGGAACTGATCCCCATTTGGTTTTACACGCGAACGGCGAGCTGGAATTCTGCACAACGCAAAATGATGAAAGCGGCGGCCAGGGCTCACGGAAGACGCTTCGGAGTCATTATTTTCAGTGTTGCTTTACTAATTTCAGCATCATTTGGAGTGTTCGGCTTAATCACTAGCAGGGCAAAAGACTCCGAGACATCAAAGGTTGTGGGTTCGTTGTTGCAAGCTGACACATCAAGCGTCGCACAGATACTCGAAGAGATACAATTGGACTACGGCATTTGGGCTGAAGATCACTTAAAAGTAGCCTTTCAGACGAACGTAGATGGCTCGCGCGCGAAACTTCATGCCGCTCTTGCGCTCGCATTGAATTACGATTCTCCATCAGCCAGAGCGTACGTAGCCGACAAGTTAGTAAAACTACCAGTTGAAGATTTTTTCTCGTTTCTTCGTTTATTTGCAAACAATACAGATGACTTGAAAACCGTCTATTGGGAGACCGCCAAGGATTCGGCCGTGGATAAGAATGAGAGATTTCTATCGGCTTGTGCTTTAGCGTCGTTTGACGCAGATGGTGAGAATTGGAGCGATCAAGAATTCCAAGCATTTGTGGCAGAGCGAGTGATAAATGCATCGCCATCGGAAATACGGATTTGTCAAAAAGCACTACGACCGGTTAGTCACCGATTACTGGTCCCGCTCGAAGCTTTGCTTGATGACGAAAGTACGAGTGATCGATTGCGGTATGCCGCTGCAGACACACTTGTTCAATACGCTGGAGATGATGCACAGACGTTAACTCGGCTTTTGGTGAACTCAGACAGTGAACGCTTTGACCTAGTTTTCTCAGCGCTAAAGAAACTAGGAACGAACGCATCGGCAGAGTTATTAAAGGAGATTGATAAGCAGCCTGCGTTCTTTGAAAGTCCATATCCATTGGCTACTGGGATGTTAAGTCCGCCCCCTGGGATAGTTGCAAGAGTCGAGTCTTACAGTGGTGTTTTTACGAATCGGTTTGCACTGGCTCAAACAATGCCATTAGAACTTTTCGCGAAAACGGTTGAAGACCTTCGAGAATTTGGTTATCGACCGATACGTGTGCGACCCTATACAGTTAGGGCGAGCGAAGATCAATCATCTGCGACTGTAGTTGCGGCCATTTGGGTTCGTGACGGGAGACCGTGGGAGCTACAAGCAAATGTTTCGATGGAACAGTTGCCGCAAGGTGACTCACCCGCACAACGGAATGGATTGGTTCCAGTTGACCTTAGCGTTTTACCATCCAATGACTCAGAAACGCCTCCTCAGTTTTTTTTGCTTTGGGGAGAAGCGAGGCAAGTTAATGAACAGCGTCAACTACTTATAGGCCTAACTGAGAAGGACCTGCGATTAACCAGTCAAGCCAATCAAGCATTCCTGTCTCCAATCTTGTCGGAAAGCGGGTGCATTTCGCAAATTGCAGTAGCCGTCTGGATGGACGCCAATGGAAACCGTCGCTACGGCGGCATTTGGTCGGACGCTGGAAAACCTTCGGAAATGAATCCAGCATATGCTGGTTTTGAGCTATTTGATCGGCCACAAACGGACATTGCGGTAGCTGTTGCTGAGTCTCCAAAAAACTCACTCGGAATGAAAATATTTACGTTGAAGGAGCTAAATCAACTCGCAAAGAATAAACAGGATATCAACAACATTCTGAATCTTGCGCACATGTTGGTGGTGATTGGGCGTGCCAAAGAAGCTCAAGATATTCTGAATTCAGCCGAGGGAAGCATGAAGCAAGTTCCTTTGGCAGTGATGCTAGAGCAGTGCCTGGCGCTCGCTCGTCAGAACAAGGCTAGCGAATCCAAGGAAAAGTTGAATGCATACATCCGTCGAGGACCATCTGCATCGAAGCAAGCGTATGCACAAATTGTGGTTGCAGCATGGACTGGGCAACACAGAATCGCCAAATCTCAACTAGACAGCAGCATAATTCAGTTTGCTGGGGATCCGGAATCCCTTTTCGCGCTGGCATGCTCAGCCGGTTTGGCTCTCACAAACGCCGAGGTTGGATCGTCAGAATGGGAATACTATCGCTCTAACGCACTCTCATTACTACAAAGCGCACTGGACAAGCAACTTGATCACCCGGATTGGCTAACCTCGAATGCAGATCTATCTCCGCTGCATGACGACCCAGACTTTCTGAAGATAATCAGGAAGTTGACTATTTCTCAAAAATTCTGTGCTGTATGGCAAACAGATCCAGGAATTGAATCTCGCTTGCTATCGTCCGTTCCTGTCAAGGCGAGCCCTGGACAGATTTCCCAGCTAACGGAAGAAGGTTTTTTTCCCGTTGCGATAGCTGTGGACGCCTTGAACATGCCGTCAGTAGACTCCGCTCTAAGCAGTGTCATTTTACAGCGTACTCTTCCAACCGAAGAACAGAAATTGCGGTTTGCAAAGCGAAAGGCAACCGCGGCTGTGGCATTGATGAGAATGGGAGAGGCATCTATGGTCTGGCCTACGCTGGGATATGGTTCAGAGCCACTTATCCAATCTTACTCGATACAGATGCTTGCACAAACAAGTGAATCGCTCAACCCAATATTCACGCAACTAAATGTGGAAGCGGATACGTCGCGCCGTCAAGCGATGATTCTTTGTATTGGGAAATTGGCGAGCAATAAGCTCGTACCGAAAGCGATTTCTCAGGAGCTCATTATCAAGCTGCAAGAGATCTTCGCTAAAGATGGCGATAAAGGAATTCACGGTGCTGCTTGGTGGGCATTGAAGCAACTGGGGGTATCACCGGAACTTTCAGGGAAATTGGGCGATTTTGTGGCGACGGGAAGGGATTGGTTTGACACTGGTACGAACAAACACACAATGTCGATTCTCGATCCATCAGCCCCCTTTCTCATGGGGAGTCCATTGAGCGAAGAGTTTCGTTCTGAGCATGAAATACGTCACAGAAGGCAGATAAACCGAAAGTACGCAATTGGTGTTACTGAGGTATCTCGTAAACAATTCGAAGTGTTTGCCGAAGAGCTCAATATTCCATTCTTAAACAATGCTAATGATGGAACTTCCCCTACTGCCGAATGTCCTACAAACAATATTAGTTGGCATGAAGCTGCAGCGTATTGTAATTGGCTAAGCAAGAAGGAAAACATTAGCGAAAATGAGTGGTGTTATGTTTCCGTCAACGGAGAGCCACTCAATTTGCGCCCCTATCCAGATTGCTTGTCAAGAACTGGGTATAGACTACCAACCTCTGCGGAATGGGAATACGCATGCAGGGCAGGTAGCCTTAGCCAATTCCATTTTGGTCAATCCGAAAGCTTGCTCCCGGAGTATGCCAATTGTGGAAAGGATGAAATGGTCGCAACGCAGGTAGGCACTTTCATGCCGAATCGCTTCGGTTTGTTTGATATGATGGGTAATGTGCTCGAGTGGTGTGAAGGTAGTTTTTATGAAAACTCGCGTGTTGTTCCAGTGGTTCACGACTTCAGACCTGCATCAACGAGCCAATGGCTACCTGCACCGGTGGTGCGAGGCGGCAGTGCAAGATTTAGCGCTCAAGGTGTGAGGTCTGCCTATGCCTTCGATCGAAGTGCAACCGCCTCTGACTACTCGTCTGGATTTCGAATCGCACGGACCATTCCTGCAGCGGTTCTCGAGGATGCAGACGCGATACAAGAATAATCATCGCAGTTACAGAGAGACGCAATTTTTGCACAGTTGCAATGGTGGCATCCACATAGCGTAATGGCGCAGCCAATAACCATTGGCTCGACTGCATGGTAGGCACCGCCGTCTCCGCTTCGATGCAAGAAGCGTTAATGTTTGGGACGGATAACTAGCATACGGTATCGAAGTGAGCATCGAATGATTGAATCTAGCATGATGAGCCTCTTAGCAAGCGGCGTGGACAGTGCCGTCCGGGTGCACGTGGGTAAGCGTTCGGCGTGGGTATGAATGCAGTGAGCGATATGCTGTTGAGGTTTCCTGTAAACCTCGGAGATCACCATGCCTATTTCCCGACACGAGCTTTGGGTTCAGCGGATGAACCGTTACCAAGCTTGCTCGCTCA
>JBGTBJ010000017.1:0-20433 GCA_041749395.1 Pirellulaceae bacterium | reverse complement strand
TGATCGGTTTTGGCGCTAGCCACCGGCCTCACACACATATGCAAAAAACTGAGCGGTTTTGGCGCTAGCCACCGGCCCTACACACGTATGCAAAAAAATGAGCGGTTTTGGCGCTAGCCACCGGCCTCCCACACAAATGCGAAAAAAGTGAGCGGTTTTGGCGCTAGCCACCGGCCTCACACAATATCATCGCCTCATCGATTTTCTCTACGTACCATCACGAACAACAAATCGGATGTTACTTTTGTTTTGTGTGGAAAAGGCGGACGGCACGACGGAGCGTGCCTGCTAGGTTGGGTTGCTTACTTGGCGCGAACTTGAACTTCGTCACCTTCCACACGGACTTCGAAGGCGTCCACTTTGACTCGGGGGTTGTCTTCCCAAGTGCCATCTTTGATGCAGAATCTCCAGGCGTGCCAGGGGCAGGTCACCGTATTGTCCTCCACATAACCTTCTGCAAGCGAAGCACCCATATGCGGGCAGAGGTCGTCGATGGCAAAAAATTCATCCTGCTTGCGAAACACAGCCACCATGCGGCCATCGACTGGAACTGCTTTCCCAACACCCTCAACGAAGTCGGAGACTTTTCCTACCGTTTCAAATTCACTCATGGTTGCAATGCTCGTTAGAATATCGCCCATCGCGTAATGCTGAGGCGGTTGCTGTGGTAGGAAATGAAAGATCGATTGACAAAGAATTCCTACTAGCCTATCGGCAGATGAACCGTTGCAAAGCCCACGGAGCGCAGCGGGAGAAATGGGGAGGGATGCTTCGATAATATGACAATGTCAAAGATGGAGAATGTTTACCGTGATGCGTCTCGCGCGGCTGGTATTGGGCTGGTCGTGAATGCCACGTTGGTGGTGATCAAAGTGGTCGGTGGGGTGTGGACGGGTTCGGCTGCTTTGATGGCGGATGCAGTGAATTCCATGGGAGATGTGGCCAGCTCCATTGTGGTTCGGGCTGCCCTTTGGGTCGCACAACGGGACGCAGACGAAGACCACCCTTACGGTCATACCAAAGCGGAATCAATTGCCGGCCTGACCGTGGCATTGCTTATCGTCTTTTCGGCAGGAGTGCTGGCGGTAGAGACGGTGAGAACCATTGGCTATCCGCTTCACGCGGCCGCAGCCTCTGCCGCATGGGTCTCCTTGGCGGTCGCTCTGATCAAAGAATCGCTTTATCAGTACACATCGCGAACCGCCAAGAGATTGCAATCTTCAGCATTGACGGCTGCTGCCTGGGATCATCGCAGCGATGCGCTGGGGTCATTGGGGATCGCTATTGCGCTCGGTTTTGCCCAGTGGCTGGGCCCACGCGGCAGCCTCATCGATCCCATTGCGGCACTGATTGTGTGTGTTGTGCTGGTTGTATCTGGCCTGCGAGTGTATGCACGAACAGCTGCCGAATTGATGGATCAGCAGGCAGAGGCAGGAATTGTGGAGGGCATCGCGGAATCAGCCCGTGGTACTGACAAAGTGTGTGACATTGAAAAGCTCCGAGTGCGAAAGAGTGGGCTAGAGTTTTTTGTTGAGATCCATGTGGAAATTGATGGAAACCTGACCGTCGATGAGGGGCATCGTGTAGGACATTGTGTCAAAGATGCCATCATGACCCGTTTCCCGCGAGTTCGAGACGTGCATGTGCATGTTGAGCCATTTGGAAAACGACATTGACCGCGCCTGGCAAATACTGCTAGCCGTGTCGAGTCCGAAATTCTGAAAACAAAGAACTGCCCTCTGTAGGGGGGATGTTTTGCATGGCGAAGAGCAACAAGAACGACAGCGGGTCGGCCGGAGGAGGCTCAAAACGGGGCGCTGCTGTTGCATCCAACGTAGGTGTTCAGGCAGGTCAAATTGGTTGGGCGTTAATGTTGGTTGCTGGGATAGCGGCGGTCGGGGCCTTTGCGACGCTGTTTGCTGTATGGATGCGCACTAAGACTCCGGGTAGCGCGGATCAGTTGCGAATTGCCATGGACGAGTATGTGGCAGGTCGGCATGAAATTGCCGAGAGGTTAGCCGACTCGGTTGCGGTCGATGCAGAGAAGCAACCGGAATTGGATCATCTTCGGACGTTTTTGTTGGGCGCGTCGGGATTGAGTCAAGCGATCAAGATTGAAGATGCGCAGGAGATGCGTAAGCGGATTGCCGAGACTGCACCTTTGTTAGAGCGTTTGGACAAGTCAGGGTTTCCGCCAGGTCGGAGTGCAGAAGGGCGGCGATTATTGGGCTTGGCTTTAAATGCGGCGGGTAGGTTTGAGGATGCCATTATTCCGATGGAGGAAGCAATGGAGGAGAACCCCATCTATGAGCGTGAGTTATTGTTGCCGCTGGCCGCAGCAAAGCTGCGAGCTACAGGCGTGAAGGCGGATCGAGCGATGGAAGATATCGGTCGCTTCCTATCTCTTCCGAATCTGCCCAAGACCCTGCTGGATGATGCGGCAATACTTAAAGCGCGAGCGAACACTGCCTTGGGACTATGGGAAGGTGTGGGTGAAGCATTGGCCGACGTCAATCCAGAAACGCACCAAGATCAACGCGATTTAACCTTAGCGTTGAGTTACATCGCGCAGGCACGTGAAGTGTTGAAAGAGCAGGCGATTCTCGCTGGGTCGGAGGAGAGAAAAGTTTTACCCAAGGGAACCCAAGATGATTCGGAGATGCCTCGCCGAGAGATTCCACTAGTCGCGAAGGAGTTGCTCAGCGAAGCGATATCGCTGATGGACGAGCTAAATCACCGCAACGACTTGGATTGGGGCGCGACGACTAAATATCTGACGGGGATTGCCTATCGCTTGGCCGGCCGGGACAAGGACGCGCTGGGTGTACTCGCCAGTTTGCGCCAGAATACCAAGCATCCGGCGGAGGCGGTGGCGGCGGGAATTGAAGAGGTGGAATTATTGGCGGAGACCGGCCATTTCCGCGATGCTGTGATGGCAGCGAAGGCCATTGTCCGCGACACAGTGGATCCCATTGCCTTTGATCCGAAATGGATTAGCTTGCCTGAGTTTCGTACGAGACTGGAAAATGCAGCGCAAGTTATGTTAGCCGGCGAGGGCTATGAACATGCAATTGAGTTTGCCAAGATCTTGCCCCCGATGGTGGACCCTACGGAGGCGTTGCGCTTAGAGGCGGTTAGCTATATGGACTGGGCGAAATCGCTGGAAAAATCGCCTCGCCCACCCATTCCTTCCGAGGCTGCCGAACGGCTCAGTCAGATTCGAGCCAAGTATCGACAAGCGGGAACTAAATATCAACAAGTTGCCAAGCTGCAATTTGCCGAACCAGAATACATCGATTTGACGTGGCAAGCCATCGACGCCTATCAAGCCGGGCGGTCCTATGAAGAGTCGTTGGCGCTTCTTGATGAATATCTTACGTATGAGGAGCGTTCGCGTCGTCCACGAGGCCTGTTGGCTCAGGGGCGTGCGCTGCTGTCCCTGGATCGACCCAAGGAAGCGCTGCGACCGCTGATGGATTTGATTGAAGAATATCCTCGTGACTCACTCCGCTATGAAGCTCGTTTGCTCTCTGCAATAGCACGAGGCGAATTAGATGAAGTGGAGCTTCCAAGGAAATTGTTAGAGCAGAATTTAGAGGATGAAATGCTCTCGCCACAAAGTCCCGTATTTCGCGATTCGCTCTTTGTGCTCGGCGAATTGCTCTATCGAAAAGCGTTGCGTCAGCATTTAGAAGTCACCGCCCCGAAGACGCTGGTGGGACGCATTTCACCTGGCGATCAACCCAGTTCTGAATTGTCGCAAGCGTTGGAAGCGAATCAAGAAGTACTCAAATTGGCGATTGAGCGATTGCGACAGGCTCAGCATCGCGATCGAAGTTATGACAATGAATCCCGGGCAAGGCGGGCGACCTATCTGTTCGCCGAAGCGAATCGCTTGGCCTCGTTTTGGCCAAGTATTCAGGCAGCCGATCCCGACACGATTGACACGGCACGCCGTCAGAAAGAAAAAGAGCGTAAGGACTACTTGAACGAGGCGCATACCTCGTTTGCCGCATTGCGCAAAGAACTGGCTTCGATTGTTAGTGAGCGAAGTGAGCTGCTTCCGTGGGAGCAAGCCATGCTGAGAAATAGCTTTATGGGTGTGGCTGACACGCTGTTTGAACTAGAGGAATATGGGTTGGCTGCCGACGCTTATCAGACCGCTTCGCAGGAATACCTTAACGAACCGCTCGCCCTGGAAGCGTTGTTGCAACAATCCCGCTGTTACGATCAGCTCGGCAGGACGGCGGAGGCAAAGCGAATTTTTCAGCAAGCCAGTAAAGTGCTCGACAGACTGCCTGTGGAAACAGAACCAACCTTTGCCGAGACCACGCGATATGATCGTGCCGATTGGCAGTCTTTGTTAAACTGGCTGCAAAAGACCTAGTCGTGTAAGCCGGATACCAGGAAGAGGAGTCGGAATGCCATGGATGCAGAACGGATGGACCCATGTGCGACGGACCAATTTGCGGTTTGGATTACGCAGCGTCGCGATCTACTGGCGCAGATTCTCCGCACTACCTTGCAACAGCAAGCGGCCCTGGAAGAAGGGCTTGTTGATCGTCTGTTGGCCACGCTTGAAGAAAAAGACGCGCTGGTGAACCAGTTGAAGCCAATACAGAATGCGCTCAAGCCCTATGCGGAAGTTGAGCCTGAGCATCGTCAGTGGCGCGATCAGGAGTCACGGCACCGATGTCGCCGTGAGATCGAAGAAACTGAGAAATTGCAACGAGCGATCTTGGATGTGGATGCGAGGTGCGAACAGGCAATGTTGCATCGCCGAGAGGAATTGTTCCACACCATGCAACAAACCACCGGAGTGGCGATGGCGTCACAAGCCTATGCGGCCGGGAATCGGGTTAGAACGCAAGCCCCATCGACGGGCAACTCGATTGATTTAACAAGCGGTTAGCCCAAGATGCTATTGCTTTGAAGTACCAAGAATAGGTACAGCCCACTCCGATCCCTTACTTATCGGTTTTAGGAGTGGCGGCAAATGAGCAAAAATTCAAAAAAGTCGAATTTCACCAGCTACTCAAGCTCGTCGGAAACTGGGCAACCTGGCACCCTGGCAATTCGCATTCGTCAGGCAGCATTGAAAGCCATCGCGGGTCGGAAAGTCTCCCTGGAATTGGATGTACCCGACGACCTCGAAACGACGTTCGCGTCGGCGTCCCTTTGCCAGTTGGTCGAGTCACTTGTGCGCGGCTCTATGGACCATTTGGACGAGCAAGATGGCAGGAGCGAATTGAGTATTTCGATTTGGAATTTGGGGAATCGATTGGAACTTGAAGTAGCCGACAATGGGTCGGCCATAGAAACGCGTCCGCACCTGTTTCCCATGATTGCCGCAGCGATGGGAATTCAGTTGCTGTGGCAAAACTGCCCTCAGGGAGGTGCAGCGGTGACTGCGATTCTTCCCCACGTTGCTGGACGTCGCGAAGCGGCTTAATAAAGCAAAAGGAGGCCGGTCATGATTCAAGGAATTTTTCAATCAACGACGCTCCCTGCCCTCGAACAGATGGCAATGTTCTCAGAGCGTCGTCACGAGGTTTTGGCCGGTAACGTGGCCAATCTTGATACACCCGAATATCGGGCACGCGATTTGTCGGTGAACGATTTTGAGAATGCCTTGGCCGCGGCGATTGAAAAACAACGCAACCCAGAAACGCACGCTTTTCGATCACCCGGTTATTTGACTTCGGCCGAACTACCCCCGGCACTCCGTTCTACGGCCCAAGCAAACACGGACCCATTTGACGGTCCACGCCTTGCCATGGAAAAGCTTGTGTATCACGACGGTAGTGATGTGAACTGGGAAACGCAAATCACAGAACTCTCCAAAAACCAATCGATGCACAATATGGCAATTGCTTTGATGAGAAGTCAATTCAGCACTTTGAACGCGGCGATTTCTGAGCGGGTTTAGGTCAACATTTAGGAGTTGCAAGAAATGATTCGCGCGATTGATATCAGTACGTCGGCCTTGGTTGCTCAAAGAACGCGACTTGATACGCTTTCGGGGAACATCGCCAATATGTCGTCTTTGGTTAACGAGAATGGTGAGGCAGAACCCTATCGCGCCAGGCAAGTGGTGTTTCGCACCGATGACACGATGCAGACTTCGTCGGGGGCGGCGGGAGTTCGAGTGGAAGAGATTCATGTGGATGAGAGCGATCCACTCTATCGATACCAACCCGATCATCCATTATCGATCAAGGAAGGAAAATGGCAGGGGTATGTTGCCTATCCCAATATTGATTTGACGACACAAATGGTAGATGCATTGGAAGCGACTCGCGCCTACGAGGCCAACGTAGGAGTGATGGAAATGACGAAGAGCATTGGTCGCGACACTCTCAGCATCATTGCATAGCATCGCATAACCTAATCGGTAGTTAACGTATTTCGTATGCTTCGTCCCATTCAAATCCCTTCGACGCTCCGGCCACCTCAAGCGACTGAGTCTCGCTTGATCAACCGGTATATGTCAGGTGCTGAGAAAACTCAGACAGCGCCGTCGATGCTGGATTTGATGATTGAAAAGGCGAGTGAAGTGAATCAGATGCAACATCGCTCCGATGCGATGGTGCACGAATTATTGACTGGCGGAGATGTCAATTCAGCTGAGGTGCTCACGTCGGTTCAAAAAGCGGATATGGCTTTTCGAACGATGCTGCAAGTACGTAACAAACTGATCGAAGCTTACCGCGAAGTCCTCCAAATCCAAGTTTAATTTCTAGAGCCTTATGAAAGACCGACTCACATCGTTGCGCGATACGTTCTTGCAATTGCCGATGCCCACCCGAGTGATCGGTGGCAGCATGATTGCCGTTATTGCTATCGGTCTTTGGATGTTGGCTTCGGGGACAGGTCGCACAGCGTCCATGGAGAGACTCTTCTCGAGCAATAGTCTAACCGATGACGAAATTAATCGAGTCCTGGCCGCCTTTAGTGCTGCCAGACTCAATGGTTGGAATGTCGAACACAATCGCATTTATGTCCCTAGTTCAGCGCGCGACGAATATTTTCGTGCCGTCTCGGATGCCGATGCGCTACCGTTGGGCGATGGCTCGATGATTGAGAAAGCGATGTCGCAGGCGAGTCCGCTGGACTCCGATAGTCGTCGCCGTTCCATGGAAAATCATGGCAAAGAACGAGAGCTCGGCAGGCAGATCCGCAGCTATCCAGAAATTACCCGGGCGACGGTGATTTATGACAGTCTGAAACGAGGCTTTGCGGTCGATCATCGACAATCCGCTAGCGTCATTGTCACTCCCATAGGAAGTGATCCGCTCCCAGCCCCTATGATCCGCGCAATCAAAGAGACGGTTCGCGCGGCTTATGCTGGCATGAGTCTCGAAGATGTGACCGTTACAGATGTCAATGCGCGAGGCACAACGGTAGTCAACGAGACAGACGATTTGTTTCAGCAACGGAAGAAATGGGAAGAGTACTATACTCAGAAAGCGAGAATATTGTTGAGCGGATATGGCGCGCTCAGCATTGATGCAACGGTGGATATCGATCCATCGCTGGGATCTGAGAAAGCCAAACTTGTGTATGATCAGCAGCCCACCACGCTGCAAGAACAGTCGGCTTCCACCAACAGTGAAGTCAACCGCCCCTTACCGAGCGGAGCACCTGGAGCGAACACGAACGGCGTGGGAAATCAATCCCGCGCGATTGATCCTGCCCAGCAAATGCAAGTGAGCAAGACGACGCAAAAAAACGAATCGACCATTAAAGTACCCGGTGAAGAATTTGAGACATCCAAGTCAGCCGGCTTTCAACCTCAGCGTGTTTCGTTTTCAATCGGTATTCCAGAAAGCTACTACGATCAAGCTTGGAAAATTGATTTCTTGAAGCAAAACCCCGATGCCAAGCCTGAAGATTTCAAGGCCATGGATACGGACCAGCGAACGAAGCTCAAAGCGGCAACTGCCAATGATATTCGCAACGCCATCAAACCCATTCTGTTGGAAGGCCCAGCGGGTGAAGATCGCTTTCCCCTAGTCGAAGTTTGGGACCATCGCGATTTGCCTGAGGTGCCTTACGCGGCTCCCTCGATGAGCGACAAAACGATTTCTTGGTTGTCGAAATCATGGCAAACGTTAGCAATGTTGGGCCTCGCCATCGTGGCGTTAGTGATGGTCCGTGGGATGAGCAAAATGGGTGCTAGTTCCCCAATGCCCGATTTTGAAGAAGGTTTCGGATTGGAGTTGCCGAAACCCCCTGCAGAGGAAATGCTCGCAGAGGAGGATAGCGGGCCACGGTTGACGATTACTGGGCAGCATTTGAAACAAGAACTAACTCAGCTAGTGGGTACAAATCCAGAAGCTGCCGCGAATGTGCTTCGTAAATGGCTCGACGGTGCGGCGGCATAACAGATAGTTGCCATAGTCGCCTTTCGCTCCGCGAAAGTAGCGTTTGATTTAAATATTCTATTAACGCTACTTTCGCGGAGCGAAAGGCGACTATCCAATGCAAAGGATGTAGTTGCTAGTACCAGCTCCAATAGGTCCATGGTCCTGTCCCTGTTTCATTCTTGGGGACTTCTACAAAGCCATCGCTGTGGGCCAGTGACACGAGGTCACCGGAACCCTGCGAGGGGACCCAGTCAATCTGTCCATCGGGATTGATGCGAACCAGACGGAAATAATGCAAGGGTAAGGAGCGAGTGTGAGGTGATACGACAGTGACTAGCGGATTGCGTGAATAGTCCGATAGTGCTCCAGCCATCTTGGCCAGCAGTGGAATGGCGAACCGCAATCCACCGACTGCCGCGCTCACGGGGTTGCCCGGCAATCCCAGTACAAGTTGTCCGTCAGGGGAATTGCCACCGAGGATCGGACGCCCTGGGCGAATGGGCAACTTGTGAAAAACGGTCGTGATCCCCGCGCGACGGACGGCAGCAGGGACGAAGTCGAAGTCGCCCATCGAGACGCCGCCGGTGAGGAGCACCGCATCTGCGCTCTTGAGTGCTTGCTGAAGCGTGCTGACGAGCTGTTCGAGGGAATCGCCGACGCGCAGCGGTTCCGGGATCTCTAGCCAGGCATGTTGCGACAGAAGTGAGGCAAGAGTCGGTCCATTGGAGTCTCGCAATTGCCAGGGTTCTACTTCCTGATCGACGCGATGAAGTTCGTCCCCTGTGACAATGATTTGAACTCGCACGCTTCGATGCACGCGCAGTGTAGCCGCTCCGAAATTGGCCGCAGCAGCAATCGAGCCTGCGCGCAGCAACGAACCGGATGGCAGGATGGTCGAACCTGATAACGCGTTTTCTCCTTGGCAGCGAATGTTCATTCCCAGTTGGTAATTTGCTTCGCCCAACACAATTTCTTTAGGGTTTGTGGTGAGAGATTCTTCAACATGTTCGCGCTGCACGACCAGCTCGCATCCACCCGGGACCGGCGCACCGGTAAATATCTGTATGGCAGAGCCTTGGGGAGGGGAGGGTGGTGGGGCGTTTCCCGGGCGACTGACATCGGTAACGGATAGATGCTTTCCGGCTAACGCGTCCGATAAGCGAAGGCCAAAACCATCCATGGCAGAAACGTTGCAGGCTGGACTGTCTCGATCAGCGCATAGGTCTGATGCAAGAAATCGACCTGAGCATTCGCTGAGAGGCAACGGCTGGGAATCAACAGTTCGCAGTCTCTCGGCGAGCTCAAGGAGCGCCTGAAAGTCAGGAGTGTTGTTGAAAGCCATGTTGAAGATCCTGGGGCGTATTGACGTTAGGGGCGCAGCTAAGCGGCAGCAGGCAAAGTTGACACTTCGATTGCATTAACCAGCGATTTAAGCTGCGATGTTCAGACTGATTCAATTCCACCAATGGCTCTAGCAACGAAGTTGGATAAATCGCCACGAGTGGTTCCGGTCGTTTGTTGTCGAAGGTGGCAGCAATCGGCAGGGCGGAAGAGTTTTCAAAAAGGTTAACCAAGCACCTCAGATGTTCGGTGTTCAGATTAGGCATATCGAGCGGAATCGCTAGTACACCCAAGTACGAATGTTCTTGTGCAGACTGGAGCGCCGAAATCAATCCGGCGAGTGGGCCTGTGTGCGGCATGGGATCCGGCAAAAACAATATGTGCTGTGGATCGATGGCTGAGTTGAGCAAGGCAAAGGGGACCTGCGGTTCGCTGCGTCCCGCTAACGCTACCAGAGAGCAAAGCGGTTCGAGTTGACGAATCGCGTTGGTCAGAAACGTACCACCATGGGGATGCAATAGCCTTGCCTTGTCGATTCCCATGCGCGCGGATGCGCCGCCGCAAAGTACGACTCCCAGCAATCGGTTTTTGTCATCCACAAAAGGTCCTGCCTTATAGAGTCTTGATCAACTAAGGGGATTCGGGCGCATGCACATCGGACTCATCTGCTGATGCTTTCTCTACGGACGTATCGAGAACATCTTCAATCCAAGAGCGGGCCCGCATCATCGTGGGAAATCCAATGGTGGGTGCGGAGAGAATCGCCAAGTGTCGCAGGTCGTTTGGCTGGCAACCTGCTTCCAGAGCTTTTCTCGCGTGGGAATGGGCAGCACCCTCTAGTCCAGCGCCGACAGAAATTGCCAGCTTGACGAGTGCAATTTCGCGGGGCGAGAGTGGCCCCGCATCTCGCGTCGTTGCCGTGAACGATTCGTAGGCTTGCATCAGCTCTGGAAACTGGGCATGCATTTGACGGTAGGATTTTGGTCGATAGGACTTGGGAAGAGGGCTCATTCGTTATTCCGAAATCGAGGTGGAGCGATCAATCGGTTGTTGGGGTTTTGGGTATCGATGCGGCACTTGCCAAGACGATTGCATCCACTATCGACTCCATTGTGGCGTTTGATGCTTCGGCCGCCGGTGGAAAGCCAAGTTCAGTCAAGGTTAGGCTGATTTGTGGGCTGAGTGAAACTAGCTGTGTCTGCTGCAGGCTTGATCCAAAAAGTGCAACGAGCGAATGGGCAATCGCGTTGCTAGTGACCGTGGTCCAAGAGATTTTGGCCTGCTGCATAGCCAACAAGTTAACGGATTCCGCTTGTCCAACATCTTGATGATCGTAACAGACAACTTCATGGACCTGTGCGCCAAGGTGTCGCAGGCCATTGGCCAGGGTCGCACTACCACGACTCGCTTTGGGTAGCAGGATTCGCAATCCATTGGCGACAGGGGCAAGTGACTCTAGCAAAGCAGTGGCTCGAAAGTCGATTGGAACAATGTCGGCCCGGAGATGAAAGTCAGCCAATCGGTCGGCCGTCTTCGCGCCCACTGCGGCGATTTTTAAATGGGCCAGAGAGCGGAGGTCCGCACCATTGGCCAAAAGTCGTTCGCAGAAATATCGAACTCCATTGCGACTGGAAAAGGCAACTAAGTCAAAGTTCGACAAATGGGCTAAGGCGTGATTGAGCGGTTCTGGATGGGAAGTGGCATTTATGGCAATGGCGGGTTGCTGTAGTACGTCAGCGCCCAGGCGGCGGAGTGGTTTCGTTAATTCGTCGGCCTGATCCTCGGGGCGAGTGACCAGGATGCGCTGGCCAAAAAGGGGGCGGCGGTCAAACCAGGACATGGTGGAATGCAAGTTGGCAACTTTGCCAACAATCACAATCACCGGTGGTCGAAAGCGATGGGCCGGAGTCAGGCGGTCCGCCACTTCATCCAAGCGACAGAGAAGTGTTTGTTGATCAGGCAGGCTGCAGCGTCGCAAAATAGCGCAGGGCGTATCGGGCTGTTTTCCTGACTGCAGGAGGGCCGAAGTCCAAGTCTCGACCGTGGTGACTCCCATGTAAATTACCAGGGTCCCGGGAAATCGCGCCAGCGCGTCCCAGTCCAGGGCCGATTCGGGTTTGTCAGGTTCTTCGTGTCCTGTGACGAGAGCCACTGCTGACGCTAGGCCACGGTGGGTGATCGGGATTCCTGCATAGGAGCCTGCCGCCAAGGCAGCCGTAATGCCAGGGACAATTTCAAAGGCCAGCCCCGCGGCGGTTACCGCTTCGACCTCTTCGGCCGTCCGAGCAAAGACCGCTGGATCACCCCCTTTCAACCGTACGACCTTGAGCCCCAAGGATGCATGCCGCACGATTTCAGCGTTGATTTCGTCTTGTCGCCAGATGCGAGCTTGGCCATGTTTACCGACGCAAATTAGCTGAGCCGAAGCGGAGGCGTGGGCCAAAATGTCGGGATTGCTGAGGCCGTCATAAAGAATGACGTCTGCCGTACTGAGGACTTCGGCACCCCGCAGGGTGAGCAAGCCCGGGTCACCGGGGCCGGCACCGACAAGAAAAACGAGCGGCTCTCCGAAGTTTGACATCTAAGGTTTCAACCATGAGGTTCGCAATCGGACCACCGCGGGACGGGGTGCACATGTCGACAACCGATTCAATCTAGTGGAGCCTGGGTCAAAGCGGCAGACCCCGAAAACTGCTCGGGACGCGGCTTCGAAAACACCAAGCACCCCCTTTTAGGGATGCGTTGTTGGGGCGGTAAAACCGCATGAGGGTGTGAGTTGGCCTAGACAGTAGCCAGCCAGTGGGGCATAATCCGCGATTCGCAGATTTCGTTTCGATCCGTCACCCCGTTTGATTTGTTATTCGCAGCGATGCCCAATTCAGCCAGTTCTAAGAAAGATCTTCGTCAAAACGAAAAACGCCGCATCCAGAACAAAATGGTGCGTAGCGCTCTTCGTACAGTCCTAGCCAAATTGCGGGCAGCGGTGAAAGCCGGCGCGATGGAGGAAGCTGACGCACATTTCCGCATGGCAACCAAGAAATTGGATCAAGCAGGTGCGAAGCACATCATTCACAAGAATGCCGCTGGCCGCACCAAGAGTCGTTTGTCGCACATGATGAAGAAGGCAAAAGCTGGAAAAGCCGCCGCTTAATTGGCTCAACTGGATTCGAAGTGGGGTGGAAACACCCCTTACGGATGCGAGCTGCCGAAACGAGAGGCAGTTGCTGTTTTAAACAGCAGCTATTCCCTATGGTAGGGTGTTCCCTGCAGGATCGAATGAGCTCGATAGAGTTGTTCGATCAAAATCAATCTTGTTAATTGATAGGGATAGGTCAGCTCTGAGAGAGACCAGCGCAGATTGGCTCGCTCATAGATGCTTGGATGCCATCCCCATGCTCCCCCGATTGCAAAGACAATCGTCTTGGATCCTTGCTGAGCATGATTGCCCAGCCACTGCGCTAGGTTTTGAGAGCTCATCTGCTTGCCTCGCTCGTCGAGCACCACGAGTACGTCGTTGGGTTGTACGCGAGCCAAGGTTTTATCGGCCTCGGCAAGCTGTGCGGTCGCGAAGTTTTTTCCCATGGCTTGGACTGCATCGATCTCGATACGTTCAAACCGATAGGGTGAGGCCGCCAGTCTTTTTTGATACTCCGCTTCACCCTCTTTGATAAAGGACATGCGGACTTTGCCGACGGATAAGATTTTGATGTTCAAGAGGGGAAGCTGAAATCGCTGGTTTGGATTTTGGGTTCGAGGGTCAATCTGCATCCGTGCTGCAGAGCGATTCCGCTTTGGTCGCGCTAAAGTCCCAATCGGGCGTGCGTCAATTCGATGGCCCGGATGAGTCCTTGGGCTTTATTGACGGTCTCATCGTATTCGGCGTCCGGATTGCTGTCGGCAACCACTCCGCAGCCAGCTTGCACATCGAAGCGGTTATTGCGGGCAACCATTGTTCGCAGGGCGATGCAAGTGTCCATGTTGCCTCGATAGTCGACATAGCCCACAGCGCCACCGTAGGGACCACGTCGATGGGGTTCGACTTCGTCGATGACTTGCATGGCACGAACCTTCGGTGCACCGGAGACCGTTCCTGCAGGTAGGCATGCTTGGAGCGCATCGAAAGCATCGAGTCCTGGCTGTAAGTTACCGCAAACTTCACTGCTGATATGCATCACATGACTGTAGCGTTCCACCACCATGACTTCGGTAAGTTCGACACTGCCGAATTGGGCCACGCGTCCGACATCGTTTCTGCCTAAGTCCACCAGCATGACATGTTCGGCGCGCTCTTTCGGATCGGCCAGCAGTTCTTGTTCGAGCTGTTCGTCCTCAGTCTGCGTGCTGCCGCGTCGGCGAGTCCCAGCGAGCGGACGTACGGTTACCCGATGATCCACCACGCGGCACATGATTTCCGGCGAGCAACCGATCAGCTCGCATTCCGGGGTTCGCAAGTAAAACATGAAGGGGCTTGGATTGACCACCCGCAGCGAGCGGTAGACTTCTAGCGGCGAAGCGGTTGATTCAACTGAGAATCGTTGGCTGGGGACAACTTGAAAAATATCTCCGGCTCGAATGTACTCGATGCATTTGCGAACCGCCTCGGTAAAGGCCTGGCGCGTGAAATTGGATTGCACCGACAAGGGAGATCGAGGGCGGTCGTCGACATCGGCTGCGCGGAGCGCTGGGAGAGGTTTAGAGAGTTTCTTTACGACCGCATCGATACGTTGGCAGGCGTCGGCATAAGCGGACTCGATAGTATCGAAGTCAGTCGGGCGAGCCAAGGCAACAATGGTCATTGTCTTGGTTACATTGTCAAAGGCCAGGAGGGTGTGGTAGAGCGAAAAGTCCAGATCGGGGAGATGGCGGTCATCATGTGGCGAGTTGGGAAGGTGTTCCATGTAGCGAACCACATCGTAGCCCGCATACCCGACGGCCCCTCCGATAAAAGGGGGTAGCCCGTCAAAGTGGGCAACGCGATGGGTGACGAATTGCCGAAAATTGTCAAGCGGGTTGTCCGCTTGCGAAGTCTCAGTTTGGCCTGCTCGGGTGATCTCGATTCGCGTACCGAAAGCGGCGAATCGGATCACAGGATCAACCACCAGAAAACTAAATCGGCCGACTTTTTCTCCTCCGACAACGCTTTCGAACAAACAAACCGGGGAGCCATCGTCGAGTAATTCGAGTGCACTGACAGGACTCAGCGAATCGCTTAGCAAGCGTCGATAGACAGGTACGAATTCATGTTCCGCAGCGGCTTGGGAAAACGTTTGGACATTGGGTAGATGCATGAATCGTCACAAGGCGATGCGGTTGAAAGATGGAATTATACGAGTTTTGTTCCACTGCCGTTCTCCGACCAGGGGTCAGCCGAAAAAGAGACCTAAAAATACAGCCGCAATACTAGGAGAGGGTGCTTGGGGTGCTGCGTTCGGATGGGTATCTAGACCGGTGACTGGTACCGCGCGTAGGTTGACAGTTAGGGGGCCACCGATAGAATCCGTAAGCTGTTCGGAGTAAAACACTTAAACAACCACAAGGGGCGCACGTCGTTCGCTTTTCTATGGTGATAGGGGACTCGCAATTGAGAGCGAATCGCCCAATTGCGGAAGGTGCACGATAGCGTTGAAGGGCAAAGGCTGGACGATGAAATGTCAGCACTGTGAAAAGCCCGCAACCTTTCATATCACCGAGTTGACTCAGCCTACCGGGCCGCAGATTATGCACCTCTGCGAGGAGCATGCCCGCGTTTATTTGTCGAAGGAATCGTCGAGCCCAGCTGCATCGGTCGCAGGTGTATTGGCCAAGCAGTTGAAGTTGGGACAGACGGCTGATGAATTGGCTAAGTTGGATCAAAAGGAATGCCCCGTTTGTGGTATTACCTTTTTTGATTTTCGCAATGCGGGAAGGTTGGGGTGTCCCTATGATTACACCGTGTTCGAAAAAGATCTCATCCCGTTGTTGATCAATATCCACGATGCGGACGAGCATTGTGGCAAGCGTCCTCGACGCATGGCTCCATCTGCGGATCTTCAAGCCGAGTTGATAAAGTTGCGACGAGAGATGGAAGAAGCCGTTGAGTGCGAGGACTACGAACGTGCCTCGAAGGTTCGCGATCAGATCCGTAAAATGGAAGAGGGTTAACTCCAGTGCAGGCTAATGCTGAACTAGGTGAGTTGGCGGGACGATGTGGCGAATGGCTGCGAGGTACCGGTCCCGAATCGGATATCGTGATCAGTAGTCGGATACGCTTGGCCCGCAACCTATCGGAATTCCCCTTTATTCGTCGCGCTTCACCAGAAGATCGCCAAGCGATCGAGCGAACGATTAAGGCGAGAATGGAGAAGATTGACGCTTGGTCGCCGGTGCGTTACGTCAACGTTGCGACCCTTAGCGAAGTGGACCGTCAGTTGCTGGTCGAACGCCAGCTCATTAGCCGCGAACTGGCGGACGCCGAGGGAGCACGCGCCGTTGCCATTGATCCCGATGAGCAATTTAGTGTGATGATCAACGAGGAAGATCACTTGCGATTACAAGTCATGCACAGTGGCTTGAGTTTGATGGAAGCGTGGCAACAGATGGATAAATTAGATGATCTGTTGGAGGGTTCGATCTCCTATGCGTTTCATCCCAAGTATGGCTACCTAACCGCTTGCCCGACCAATGTCGGCACAGGATTGCGTGTGAGCGTGATGCTGCATCTGCCCGCCCTGGTGATTACTCGTCAAATCGACAAGGTCTTTCGGAGCTTGCAAAAGATCAGTGTTACTGTGCGTGGTCTCTACGGCGAAGGCTCGCAGTTCATGGGTGACTTTTACCAAGTGAGCAATCAGATCACGTTGGGCCGAACCGAATTGGAGCTTGTGCAACAAGTCAGTGAAGTGGTGCCCGTGTTGATCGACTACGAGCGTCGTGCGAGACGTTTTCTCGTGGAGCAGAGCGAGCAGGATTTGCAGGATGACGTGAGTCGCGCTTTTGGAATCCTCTGCACGGCAAAGAAAATTAGCAGTGAAGAGACGATGCACTATCTTTCAAAAGTGCGAATGGGGGTCAACTTGGGTTTGATTCCTGACTTGGCGGTAACGACGATCAACAAACTCTTCATTCATACACAGCCTGCCCACCTCCAGAAGTTGCGAGGCCGTCTACTTGGTACGGTGGATCGCAATATCGAGCGGGCCAGCTATCTACAGCGTCATTTGGGAACGGGGTCTGCCGATTTGAACTAATCGATCCGACGGCGGAAGCGATCGTTTCTTAACTCCGAATTTCTAATTGGCACGGTGGTTGCTTTCACTAAGTCTACCGAATACCCAAGCCTGTCAAAACGACATGCGCGGTGCTATTCAGTGTCGAAAATCTTGGTGAATTACGTTTCCATAGTGTTGTATTTGGAGCCTCGAATTATGAATCGATTGCTATTGACCAATCCTCGCTTGGTTCGTTCGTTTGGAAATTTGGCGACGGAAGTGGAGCACGTGATGGATCGCTTTCTAGGCGATTCTCCCGAACGCGACTCGGCCACTGGCGGTGCAAAGAGTCTGGCTGGGTTTACGCCACGTCTAGATGCGGTAGAGACAGAGCATGCGTACGAGATTTCTGTCGATCTGCCAGGTGTAAAAGCGGAGGATGTGCAGATTGAAATGCATGAGGATCGGCTAATGATCTCCGGCAAACGCCATTCGATTGAGGAGATACAGGGCAAGCAATTTCATCGGATTGAACGGAGCAGTGGAAGTTTTGCACGTTCGATTGTTTTGCCCGCTCCTGTCGACCAGGATGGCATCGAGGCGTCGTATGCTGACGGGGTGCTGCAGGTGAGCTTGCCCAAGTTGGCTGTGGGACAACCACGTAAGATTCAGATAAAATCCGCACAACCGAAAACGGAGCCACAGCATCGCGAAGACGGCCAGTCGCAAGGATGCTGCGGGAATTGCTGATTTTGCCGCCTTAAAGTAGATCTTTTGGTAGGCCCTTTAACGTAGGCCGGTAATCGTGTTTAGAATAAGAGCGCCGCAGGAAGGTCTGACGAGACCCAATGCGGCGTTTCTTGCTTCGAAGAACAACTAATGTTGGCCGGCTTTACGTGACGGAAGATGCGGAACTCATTGAATTGGCTTTAGGGGGTGATCGCGCCGCCTTCGGCTCCCTCGTACGTCGATATCAAGATCGTCTCTTTGCCGCCATGATTCAGGTCACCGGCTCTTCTGAGGAAGCCGAGGATGTGGTTCAGGATGCATTTGTTCGTGCATTCTTGAAATTGGAGACCTTTCAAAACAACAGCCAGTTTTTTACTTGGCTTTATCGCATTGCTTTCAACAGCGCTCTTAGCAGAATGCGTCGGCGTCGTGGTACGACATCGCTCGATCAGGCGAGGGAAGCTGTTGGTGATGAACCGGTAGACCAGGCCAGTGCTCCCGATGAACGGATGTTGCGTGAAGAGCGAGTCAAAATGGTGCAGCTGGCACTGCAAAAGCTCAGCGAAGACCATCGTTCGATTTTGGTATTGCGAGAAATGGAGGAACATGCGTACGAAGATATTGCAGAAATCTTGCAAATTTCAATAGGCACTGTTCGCAGTCGGCTGAGTCGGGCAAGAAGTCAATTGAAGTTGGTGCTGGAAGAAATGGAACGTGCAGACGACAATCCTAGGGCGAGCAGGGAATGAATCGTGGCTGGCGAATCGTTAGATCTCTACTCCGATGGTGCTCAGCCAGATCCTGTGCGGCGAGAGGCGACTCCCTTTGTTGGTATCCGCTTCGCTTGCTGCAGCGTCTATTCGCGGATTTACCGCAATGCACAACGAACTGCCTACGAGGGACATTGTCCTCGTTGTGCTAAGAAGGTGCAGGTTCGCATCGGGGAAGGGGGAACCGGATCACGGTTCTTCGAAGCAACTTAGACATCTCGCTTGACCATTTTCTTGTGGCAGAGTGAGGTTGTCTTGGGTGCGTCCGTTTTGGTAAGAGCAGCTTGTTGGGGATACCCCCTGCAGGCGCACAAAGGACGGAGGGCAAAACACCGTGCAAAGTGATTACAAAGTCGGGAGATGCACACGGCGTTGTCAGGCTCAAAATCGTCCGTTGGCGCCCGGAGAGTGGTATTACTCGGTTGTCACGGAGGGAGATGATGAAGAGTCACTCCTACGCAGTGACATCTCCGCACAGGCTTGGCAGGGGCCACCGGAAGGAACGTTGGGATGGTGGAAAAGTCGTATGCCCGCAGCAGGGGCGAAGAAACTCAAGCTGGCTCCGGATGCGGTGCTAATGGATCTCCTGCGCCAATCCGACGGGGGATCGACAATGTTGTCCGGACCCCTGCGATATCTGCTGACTCTGACGTTATTGCGGCGACGGCTGGTTCAGCCCATCGAGAATCCATCCAGCACCACAGCCAGCGACGAACAAGAGTTCGAGATCTTGGACGATGGGACTCAAGTGACGGTCAAGATTTGTCCGGTTTCCAGCCAGGAGACTCAGCGACTGGGGGACCAGTTGGTGGAACTGCTCTATTGCGAAGCCGATTGAGTAGGGTCTTAGGGTGCATTTTGCTGGTTTGGATTGCCGGTGGTGCTACCTGTCATCGTCGTCCACAAATGACAGAGTTCAATCAACCGCCCGCGATATTTAATGGCACTCCCTCAGTCGACGAACTAATTGCAGCTGTCAATCGAACGGATGGTGTGCAGAAAATGCAAAGCACATCCACAACGATTGAGATGCTCGATTCAAGTCTGCCGATTAGCCGCTTAAGTGCGAATTTAGCCTTGGAACGACCGCGACGATTGCGGTTGCGTGCTGGGATTTCTTTTGCATTGGGTTCCGGTCTAGATGTCGGCAGCAACGATGATATCTTCTGGATGCGCTATCCGGATGGCATGCAGCATACTCTGTTGTATGCTCGCCATGAAGAGTTTCAGCATCATATGCTCGGTTCGCCATTGCCGGTTGATCCAACCTGGATCATTGAGGCGTTGGGCTTAGTGCATGTCGATCGAGCCAGCGTTCAGGGAGAAGTGATTGCACGGGGTGACGGTAAGTTGGAGTTGAGAACATTAGTACCAACGGCCAGTGGCGCTTATTCACGCATCCTGTTAATTGATGCACAGGGTGGCTTTGTCCGCGATCAATATCTCTACAGTCCTGATGGTCGTTTGGTCGCCAGTGCCAGTGGTGCCGAGCATCGATTCTATCCCGATGCGAGTATTGTGTTGCCCCACAGCATCCGGGTTCAATTACAACCGATTTCTGCGCCCCCAATTGGTTTGCAAATTGAAATTGGTTCGTATGTGGTGAATCAATTGTTAGGAAGCGATCCGAACATGTTCAATCTGCCCGCCGATAGCAATGGGCAAGAGATCGATCTCAGTCGTTTGTCAGGGACTCTGCCGCCTGCCGAAATACGACCGATGCCGACAAACGCCGATGGCAGCGCCCCGCTGGGAGAAAATAATCCGGTGCAACCTCGATCGGAGGTCTCCCAAGGGATGCCAACCGGATCTTACGTTCCGACGGCAACATATGTTCCGCTCTATCGCGGAACTCAATTGCGCTAAGTGAATTCCGCCGCTCGTGCTCGTGCTCGTTGAGGTGGTGCCGGTTTCGGGGGCCACCGGGAAGCTTGCGCAACTTATGCGGCTGCTTCGAACTGCATCGGCGTCAGATAGCCGAGCGATGAATGACGACGAAGTTCATTGTAGTAAGTGAGGTACTCAAACAATGCTGAT
>JBGTBJ010000016.1:0-11502 GCA_041749395.1 Pirellulaceae bacterium | reverse complement strand
GCTTCCGGCGTTATCTTGGACATCCATGAGGCTTCCTTTCCTGGGCTGTTAGTGTGAGAACCAACATTCTCTAGGAGGAAGCCTCTTTTTTTAAATATCAATCGAACTGAATCAGGGCGCACTACGCGGATCGCACCCTTTCTAGGTGATAAGTATTTCACGGAAATAGACTCTGTTGCCCTCAAGCCGAATACGGCTGAGAGTTTCGACCTGCTGCAATCTTTCCCAGAGATCACTAATTTGAGACTGGTTGGAGCAGAAGTAACCGAAGACGGGATTGAGAGAATTGGCCGCCTTTCTCGACTGGTAGGTCTTCACATAGATGGTGCCATTCTTGGCAAGCGGAGCCTGAAGTCGCTGACGGATTTCCCTCACCTTGGCGGTTTGGTCTTTGCGAACTGCTCTCTGGCAGATCAGAGCCTGAAATTGCTTATTGAGTTTCCCAGCCTCCGCTCATTGCAATTCACGAATTGTATAATGGCCGATGCTTGTCTAGAACCACTGAAGGACGCTCCAAATCTGTTTCTGTCCTTCAGAAATTGCTCGCTCGGCGATTCTGGTCTGAGGTCTATGCATGGGTCGCGATCATCGGTCGAACTCAGCCTGTACATGACCAATGTCACGGAGGTTGGCATTCTCGCTATTTGGGAAGCAAATCCCAATTGGTCCATCCGCTACGGTGGTCAGTTCCTCAATCAACCTCAAGCCCTCAATCAACCGTGGCAAAGGAAATTTGAAAGCTATCTACCCAGTATTCGCGAATTGCCGAACACCGATAAATTGACTTTTCAGGGCCCCCTAACATCGGACGCGACATTGGCGATTCTGAAAGACGCTCGAAAGCTAACAAGTCTGGAGTTCGAAAATTGTTCACTGACGGACGGTGGCTTGCAGTATCTAGCACAATTGCCAAATTTGAAATCGCTCAGGATCAGTGGAACACCTCTTTCGGACGAAGGAGTGCGCGCGTTGAACGGGATGCGGGGGCTTCAGTCTTTGTATTTGTCAGGCACAAAAATCGAAGGACGTGAACTGGGGTCTTTGCCGTCAAGTATTACGAAACTCGGTGTTTCTTTGCTTGAGGTGACTGACTTAGAAATAACAGAAATCGCCATGCTCTCATCGCTAGAAGAATTGTACCTGTTGGACACACAGGTAACCGATGAGGGAATCGACGCACTTGCCAAAATGACTTCTCTCCGCAAACTGTATTTCTTGGAGCCCCCCATCGCAGATGCTACTGTCTCTAGACTCCAGCAAGCGTTGCCGAGCTGCAAGATTTTTACCGATTGGTAGTAAATATCATAGGGCTCACTAACAGAGTGACCGTCGTGTCAATCGTCGCTATCGAACAAGAGTCCTGCCAGGATGGTTTTGGCTTTGGAAATGGTGCGAGCAACGGTTCGCTTGCTGCTCTGACATTCGATGGCTATCCGTTCGATAGGGAGCCCTTGGATCCGAAGCAAGATCATTTCCTGTTGCCGCTCCGTGAAATGCTGGAGCAGCATGTCAATCAGCTCCGTAGCAACCAGCGCATCGGCACCGCGAGGTTCGATGGGGATTTGCGATTTGGGGAGGCTGGAGTCATCGAGCGCCAGCTCTTCACGTCGCACGTTACGCTTGCTGCAACGAAAAAAGGCTTCCCACTTCCGGCATTTTCGAATGGTGATGATCGACAGCAATCCCCAAAGGGTATCGGCTTCGAGTGGGGTGGTTGAGAACGTTCCGGTACGTCGAAAGAAACTTTTCAAAGCGGATTGGACGACATCTTCCGGCGAGATCTTGCGTTGGACTTCGGCGGCGAGCTGTTCCATGGCAAGCTGCAGCAACCGCTGGGAGTAAGTGCGAAAAATTTCATTGGCATAGGCATCTTGGGAGTGCGTAAAACCATTGCTCGCATCGAAACTGGAATTCATGGGATGTCGTCAGTCGGTGGGAGATGAGAGGGTGCATAGCGAGCAGCGATGGTTTGCAAATGATTCAACAATTCACGATGCAGCGTTGGACGTTCCGAAGCCCAAGCGATGGTTTCTCTTAGAACATCCTCTACGTCGTCGGGGCGAGCCACGACCAACGCGTCGATGTATTGACGCATGCCGTCGAGGTGCCTAGGGGAACTGCGGACGGCGGGCACGTGCCGAACTAAACCGCGAATCGTCGAAATTGTTGCTTCGGCCTTTTCCAACGCATCGAAACTGCGATACAAACCGGCCAAGTTCCATAGGTGCAAGATATAGACTGGGTGTTCGCGTCCAAGGTGCTGACCGAAAACATCCGTCAACTGATGGTAGGCGATCTCCGCAGCTTCATAGTCCCCGGCCAAACGCAACCGTTCGGCCTTTTGATAATCGATGAGTATTTGGCCAAGTCCCGCTGTGGCTGAGTTCTTGGAAAAGACCTCCTGGGCAAGCGCCTCGGCGAGCAATCCTTCGTCCGTCATACTGCGATGACTCAAGCATGCATCTGCGAAACCGACATAGGCCAGTCCGATCAACCGGTGATTCGGTTCGAGCCATTTTCCGCGAACCTGGATGACTTCATTGAACAGTCGTTTGCTCTCCTGAACGATTTCTTTATCGTGTTGTGGGTTGCGATTTGACAATGGTTGATTGAACATTAGCCAAGCCAAATGGTACTTCGCGTCGGCACTGAGCAATGCTTCATCTCGCGACGTGGTCGGCAGTTTCTCGAGGATCTCTCGAAAGCTCGATTCGGCGACTACGTAGTTGCCGAGGTCGTTGGCCAATCGTCCGAGATGCAATTGAGCCTCAAGCGTACGAAGATCCTGAGCTCCGTAGATAGACTGCCGGATGGAGTGAGCGTCGGTGAGCAACGCTTCAGCACGATCATACACGCCAAGTCCTCGGTAGCTGGATCCGATCGCCAGCAGCAGCTCATGCAGATGCTCAGGATGCTCGCGTAGTGATGCATCGAGGAGATCATAGCCGCTATCGACGATTTGCCGCAGCATATCACGCGCGTCTTGACTTGTGTTGAGAGGCCCGGGTGACTCCAACCCCAGCGGTTCGGCTTTGCGAAAAAGGTCAGCGAGATAATCCGAAATCCTTTTTGCTGTCACTTCATTGACGCTGGCGGATTGGGCCGCGAGGGCCCTCCGGCCGCGTTCTTCTTGGACTTTCCAAATGCCGATTCCGGCTGCGTATAGTGTCGCGACCGTCATTGCTGCTCCCCATCCCGCCAACGTCTTGCGACGGGCAGCGAATCGAGCCGCGCGATGCAAGAACGGTTGCCGAGCGATGGACGCGTCTTCCCCATTCAGCCAGTGCTGGACGTCATCGGCAAGTTGCATGGCGGAGGGGTATCGGTCCTCGGCACGGACCGCCATCGCTTTTCCACAGACGATTAACAACCCATCTCCCAAGGGATTCTTCGCAGTTGATTTAGGAAAGTCATAATCGCCATCTCGAGCACATTGCAAAGTTGCCTCACTGGTCTCCTTCATGCTAGGCGGTCGGCCCACCAGGAGCTGGAAGAGGATTGCCCCCAATCCGAATACATCGGTTGCAAAGGAGATGGCGTTCACCTCCCCTCGCGCTTGTTCTGGGCTCATGTACGCAGGGGTTCCAATGACATCGCCGAACTCGGTCGTGCAAAAGCCTGTCTGCCCGTCCGATGGAACCAGGGCGACCAACCGGTCATCGTTCGCAAACTCGGAAAAGTCTGGCCTTGACTTCGGCGCATTCATTTGTTTTGCCAAACCCCAGTCCAATAGAATCGTCTCGCCATACGGACCGACGATGATGTTGCTAGGTTTTAAATCGCGATGAATGACGCTTTGGCTGTGTGCGTAGGCAACGGTGCGGCAAACGCTCACGAAATGGCTCAATAGTTTCCGCAGTTCCTCATACTCTCGCTTTCCATTGGAATGCCAGCGGTGACTTGCATCCTGCAGCGTTTCTCCTTCGACGAAGCGCATGCAGTAGCAAGGCCGACCATCGAAGGAGCGTCCGACGGCATGCACGGGTGGAATGCATGGGTGTTCGAGCAAGCTGGTGATACGAACTTCTTGCTCAAACGCGTGTTCGGCCCGAGCATTCCCTGCCCACCGTGATTGCAGTTGCTTGATGACGACGATGCGACCCAGTCGCTGATCGCGCACGATCCAGACATCGCCCAATCCGCCCGAGAGCTTGCGAACGGGCGCCGAAAACTCGGCGTCCAAAAAAAATCGGAACGCGTCTGGCGGACGCGTTGCGTCGATCTTGAACGCCTCGGGAACGGCTGCGGTCGTGCTTGGGGAGTCGTGTGTACTGCGCGTCTCAAGCTGGTGCTTCGTCGACTCCTGAATGTCGGATTCGAGGCCGCCGCAAAATTCGGATTCGATTTGCGGCAATTCCTTTTCCAACCACTTTCGCAGCAGGCGATCTTCAGGCAAATATTCACGCCAATCGCGAGCGCATCGTCGATGCCAGTCGCGTTCAAATTGAGCCACGATCTGCTCAAACGTCGTTTGCCGGTGGTTCTCGTCATTAATCATTGGAGCTGGGCTTCCTCTGGCCCCTATTATGCTCGTCCGCCAAGCCATGAGCAACGTCGAGGCGTGGTTCGGGAGAATCAAAAAACTTTTTGGAATCCATGGCAGTAAAAAATTCCCTTTTGCATAGGGACGGTGCGGCATTTATTGGGCAACGTCGAGAAGTACAATCCGCCATTGGCCCTCTCTCTCGCTTTCTGCCCCCTTGAGGATAACGATGTTTTCGTCGCGTCTCGGATCTCGTCGGCGTCGTCGGCTTCAACGCCTGCCCAAGCACGGTCGTTTGCGGCTTGAATTACTCGAAGATCGCAGGCTGCTCGCTTACACAGAAATCTTAGCCGATCTCAACCCCTCGGGATCATCGTATCCCGGTGAGTTCACGACCATCGGTTCGACCGCATACTTCAGCGCCACGACGCCCGAGTATGGACGGGAGCTTTGGAAGACCGATGGGACGACTGCTGGAACCCACTTGGTCGCAGATCTCAATCCCAATGCCGCCTCGTCAAGTCCATCTTTTCTGATCAATGCCGCCGGGACGTTGTACTTTTCGACTTATGGGATCTCGCATGGTCTATGGCGGCTACAAGGCTCAACTCCGATTGCTATCCCCGGAACTTCGGGGATTTCTATAAGCGAGCTGACGAACGTAGGTGGGACCGTCTACTTCACAACCAATGGTTCAGGTCAAGAGCATCTCTGGCGCGTCAATGCGAACCTAGACGGTGTCACGCTGCTGGGTAGCTTTCGCAATGATCAAGCACCCTTCTACGGTGCAGAGCACTTTACAGCGGTCGGCAGCAAACTCTTTTTCGCAGGGAGTACCTCTACGTACGGGCATGAACCTTGGGTGACTGACGGAACGCCATCGGGCACCCATATGATCAAAGAAATTCGAACGACCCCCACACACGCGAACGGCTCATATCCCGATGATTTGATCAGCTACCAAGGCAAACTTTTTTTCTCCGCTTGGTCGACAGAAGATGGAGTGGAGTTATGGAGTTCCGATGGAACTGAGATGAACACGACGATGGTTCATCCGTTACCGGGTTCTGCAGAACTGTATCCTCGTTATATGACGATCATGGGGGACATCCTCTACTTTTCCGCACGCACGGGTAGCAATCAAGAACTATGGAGAACCGATGGCACTACGCCGGGAACGTGGCGTGTCAAATCGCTCCCCCCCTCGAGTACATCGAATTCGATAAGTAGTTTGCGGGCATCCGGAAGTCTCCTCTATTTCCAGGGCTATGTAGGTGATGGCAATGGCGGTGAGCTTTGGGTCTCCGATGGCACCGAAGCTGGCACGTTTGAAGTGGCGGACTTGAATCCAGGGACGCCATCGTCATTTGCCACCCCCTTGATCGACGCCCAGGGAACTCTTTATTTCAGTGCTAACGACGGAATCAATGGAACGGAGTTGTGGAAGACCCAAGGGTCAGCGGCTACTACGCAACGGGTCACGGATTTCCCAGCCACGACCAATCCGTATTATTGGAACGCAGTTCTGCTCGGTGATCGGATCCTATTCCAAGCTGATGTCGGTCCGAATGGCTCGGAACCTTGGGTGCATGTTCGCTATAGCACACCGATTGTGCAAGCACCGATTTCGGACATCCAAGTTCTTGAAGGAGGCCCGCCGCGAGTGCTCGACATCGCGAACGTGTTTCGAGATATCGATCAGCAACCGATGCAGTACGTAGTCAGTTCAAGCCATCCGAATATTGTTTCAGCCTCGCTCACGGGAACCGAGGTCCAGCTCGACTGGGGCGCATTGGAGAATAGTGTTCCATCGGCTTCCGCAACGATCACTGTATCGGCAACCGATACGGATCAATTGACGACCTATGAGACGTTTATTGTCAGAATGGACCGCGTGGTGCTGAAAGCAGCTACGATTCCGATCGTTGCAATCGATGCAGAGATACCATTCGTGCTGCGAGCGCAAGGCGTGCAAAGTGCGCCAGCGGAATTCTATCAACGCACGGTCCATTTTGCGAGTTCGGATCCCCTGGCCACGCTTCCTCCGGATTTTACATTCGAGGTCTCCGATGACGGTGTCCATGATTTCACCGGCCAAATTGTCCTCCGCACCACGGGACAACAATCGATCGTCGTGACAGATACCACCAATCCATCGGTTCGATTGTTATGGAACACCATAGTCGTTCCTAATTTGGGTCAGGTGAACGCTGGTGGCTTGGATACTGCCTTTGGGAATCTCGGCAGCGTCGTCGTCGGAGTACCAGAGAACGACAGTCGCGACAACCCAATCGCGATGACCCTTACTTCTCAGGGGGACCAAGTCGTCTTTGGGCGATCGTTGATTGGTGGCAGCCAGCTACCCGGGATTTATCTGGCAATCACGCGCTTTGGTAACGACGGATCTGTCGAGTCTGAGATTTTGTCGTCTGGTTATAATTTCAGCCCTAGCCACGCGAGTGAATTACCCGATGGCAAGTTTCTTGTATTGGGTCATACGAGCTTGAACGGCATCGGCCAAATAGGCGTGATGCGGTTTTTGGCCGACCTAAGTGTTGATTACAGCTTCGGTTTCGCAGGAAGCGGCCTGGCGTATACCGGAATTCAAGTCAACCTTCAAGGACTTGCCCTTGGACCGAACGGAAAAGTCGCGTTGGTGGGAGCCGTCAATGACGATTTCGCTGTCGTACAACTCCTCCCCAACGGCAATCTCGACACGAGTTTCGGAAATGCTGGAATAGCAAAGTTCAATTTTGGCGGAGCGACTTTTGGTGGGGCCCGTCAGGCCGCGTATCTCCCGGAAGGCGGGATGGTCGTGGCAGGGTTTGCAGCTAATACCAGCGTGCTGGCAGCCTTGGTCAAGCTGAGCCCCACCGGCTCCCTCGATACCTCCTTTGCAGGCACAGGATGGCTACTCACCGACGCCGGAAATTCGGGAGCCGAATTCCTAGCAATAGCACCCCTCCCGGATGGCCGAATCGTCACCTCAGGGATTACGTGGGCTCCAGAAGCGACGGCTGCGGATATCCTGGCGGCAAGATTTCTGAGCGATGGGACTTTGGATACTAGTTTTTCCGGCGATGGTATCGCGACAACCCCTATGCCGCCGGATGGCATTGCTATGGAATTTGGTATTACCAATGTCCTGAATGATGGCAGCATATTGGTCTTCCAGCGTGGCTTGGTCAAGTTCTTACCCGACGGATCGTTGGATTCGACGTATGGTGGCCAAGGGTGGGGCAGTGTCCGATACGACTCGGAAACCTTCGATAACAGTCCTATCTACCAAGTCGCGGGGGCAGAAATCGGGCGAGATGGTTCCGTGCATTTCGCTGGTACTGCGATCAACTCCGATTATTATTCAGACCTGTCGTACCACGTTTTTGCAGCTCAACGCATCACGCCCAGTGGCCGATTCGATCTAAGTTTTGCCGGCAGCGGGTATTCGATCGCACCGCCACATGCATTCGGTGGAGTGGGTTATGTCCAAGGGGTTTCACACACTTTGCTACCTGACGGATCGATTGCGCTCGCTGGGTACAGTTCGCGGAATAACGGAGATTTTCTGGAAGCAGTCATTTCTCCAGATGGAACATTGATCGGACCGGTGCGAGAGTACGACCGCTACCTGAGTTCGGAGGAAGTGCGCGTGATTGCTGCACAGCCTGACGGGAAAACCATCTTGGCAGGGAACAGCCTGAATGATGGCTTCTTCATGATGCGAGTCATGCCGAACACAGAGTTTCAAGCTCCAGGCAGGTGGCTCGATCCAAGCTTCGCCACCGGCGGCGTCTATCAAGATTTTTATTTGCCCTTCGCACCCGATGTCGCGTTGGTTCAGCCCGATGGCAAAATTCTGTTGGCGGGCAAACGCTCGAATTTCTTTACCGTTGGAGAAGATCGATTTGAGATCCTGCGATTCAACGCGAACGGTACGTTAGACACAACTTTCGGCACCAATGGCTGGGCTTCGATCCTGGTGGGATCGGATATTGACAACAGCTATTCGCGTATCGATATGAAATTGATGTCCGATGGCAAGATCCTGGTCGCGGGAATGACTCGACCGATTGGATCGACGATTCTTCGGCTCAACATCAATGGATCATTGGACACGTCGTTCGCAGATCAAGGGTTCCTCAGGTTACCGGAACTCTTGACGTATACCGGTTACAGGTCCGACCATTTTCTCGAATTCGATGCTCAGGGGCGATGGATACTTGGTGCGGGCAATTACGTCGCGCGATTCGCGGACGGTGCCTTGGATACGAGTTTCGGGGACAACGGTATTGCGCCACATTATTTCGGTGGTTCGATGCGTGATATGGTAGTCGACGCAGAAAATAAAATCCTCATCCTGGCACCGAGCGGCTTCGGCACGCTTCGAATGGTTCGTCTACGCAACGACGGATCGTTCGATACGTTTTTCGGAGAAAATGGCATCGCCAGCCAAGCGGTATCAATCGACTCTGAATTCCGATCGATGACGCTGCGCGATGGACGGATCCTGATTTCCGGGACAATCGAATCATCCGCGGCGATCATGGCCTTCCATCAATACCATGACGCTTCGCTATTCGACCTCGCAGGACCGACCGAGGTCGCGAACGGCGAACCGATAACAATGTCGGTTACCGCGATCGATGCTTTCGGTGAGCTTGTCGGCGACTATACGGGCACCGTGCAGTTTTCAAGCTCGGATTCTTTGGCGGTCTTGCCAGCGAACCTTGCCTTTCAAATATCGGATCATGGTTCGATCACGGTCACCGGTATCCTGAAAATGGTCACACCTGGTCCGCAAACGATCACTGTGACCGATGTCGACAATTCGTCGGTACTCGGAACGTTTCAAATCCTTGTCACCAGTACTACATCGACTTGGACAGGTGCCGGTTCATCCCCTGCCTGGGACGATTCCGCGAATTGGTTCGGTGGAATCCTTCCCGGTCCAGGCTCTGAAGTTATCATTTCGACGGGCGGCGCAGCCACCGCCATTGTGATTAATGAAGCGGTATCGATCCATTCACTGGCATCCGATGCGTCGATTTCAATCAATGGCGGATCGCTGGCGATCCGCGCGACATCCCAAGTCGATGGAGATATCGATATCGTATCTGGATCACTGTCTGCTGGAGGTGGACTGACGATCGCAGGTCAATTGAACAACGGCGGCGCGGTCCACCTCGGAGATGCTGATTTAACTGTACTCGGAGGGCTGACGACTTGGAACACAGGGGTACTCAACGGTGGAGCATGGAGCTCGCAGGGTGGAGAATTGGTCCTGCCGGCAGGCCAAACAATAGAGTCCATCGGATCGGGCAGCAGCATCACGTTGATCGATATACCAACTGTTCCCACATGGCTTGGTTCGCTGGCATCGAACGCAGGTACGTTCGCGCTCTCGGGTAACACAAACGTCACCTTCGGCGCTGCGTTTGCCAATCAAGGCACCGTACAGATTGCAACAGGCAGTTCTTTGACGTTGCCTGCAGATTCCGAATATATGCAAGCCAGTGGTGTCACGACCGTCAACGGCGTACTGACCGCAAAGACGGTCTACATCGACGGAGGGACCCTCCGTGGATCCGGATCCATCCTAGGGAATGTAATCAACGCAGGTAGTGTGGGGCCTGGGAACTCGCCCGGCACCATCGTGATCGATGGCGATTATTGGCAATCTGCGCTCGGGATATTAGAAATCGAAATCGCTGGTGCTGACCAAGGCAACGCTCTAGGTGATGGAACACAGTTCGATCGCTTGATTGTCCAGGGCCCAGTGACGCTCGATGGATCCATATCGTTGACGTTGTCGGGCGGTTACTTGCCCGTGGTCAATACGGAATTCTTGCTCATCGACAACGATGGTAGCGACACCATCTTGGGTTCCCTCGACGGTTTACCACAGGATGCCATCCTCTGGATTGGAACGATTGGATTCCAAGTGGACTACAACGGCGGCGATGGAAACGATTTGGTGCTGCACGTTGCTTTGGTGGTCACAAAGTCCTGGGATGGAGACGGTGGCGACCAACTTTGGAGCAATGCACAAAACTGGTCTGGCAATTCTGTTCCCGGTGAGAACGATTCGGTCGTTATATCGGACCTCGGTGAGGAACCGCCAATCATCGTAAGCGGTGCTGGATGGATTGTGCGCAGCATCTATTCACAGCACCCTGTTGTCGTTAACGGCTCCTTACAAATTGACCAGTCATCGACATTCGCCGATTCCCTCAAGATCGCTTGGGGTGGCCAAATCTCTGGCATCGGAACACTGACCGTGTCGGGATTGACCACGCTCGAAGCGAATACCAGCATGTTCGGTCCGGGTACGTTCAACGCACTGGGAGGACTACAAATCAGCACAGTGGACCGTTGGTCGCTGATCTCCGAACGAGAAGTCTACCTCGGTATGGACTCCACATACGACGCGAATACACTGGGGCAACCGCTGTACTTGTACAATAGTTCGTTGCACATTCCTGAAGGGATCACGCTGACGCTGTCTGGTGAAACTGCGATCTCGGACTGGGAGTTACCCAACAACCTGATCGATAATCGAGGGACGATCCGCAAGGTTTCGGGAGATGGAGGGGCGATCTACGCGTCTCTCGAGAACCAAGGTTCGCTGATCATCGAGTCGGGTGACTTCACTCACCTTGGCGGGAACACCAACGGCAGCGTGACGTTCCCGGTGGGCAAGAAGTACATCACGGATGGCCACACCTATGCTCAGACCAGCTCAGTGATCGGTGAGGGTCAAGCCATCCTTTACAACTCAAACGTGGGAGGAATGTTCGACGTTGGTGGATGGACCGAGGTCCATGGAACAGTTCAGTTCACCGAGACAGCAAACATCCAGTCAGTGGGTTCGATCCTGGAAATGTATGGCAGCGCCTATTTCCCCGAGACGTTGTCATTGACCCTACCGCAGTTGCACCTGTATTGGGGTTCCAATCTGTACGGCATCGGGGCACTGACCGTGTCGGGATTGACCACGCTCGAAGCGAATACCAGCATGT
>JBGTBJ010000015.1:0-113347 GCA_041749395.1 Pirellulaceae bacterium | reverse complement strand
GTCATAAGTCTCCTCCGTGAAGCTGGAAAACTGGATCCTGAAGGCCCATTTTCGCAGTTTTCTGCAGAGCAAGCAACTCAACGCCCCAGCTGGATTGACAGCAAAGCAATTCGCGAAGTAATACAATCGACGTCCCGAGCCTGGTTACGAGTGGCGGAGTTTGGTGGTTCGGAAGGCGGAGCCTTAAAGACAGTGCGTTACCAGGCAGAGCCAGGTAACGAGTGGCAAAACGAGTGGCAATGGTCGGAAGGCGGAGCCTTAAAGACAGTGCGTTACCAGGCGGAGCCAGGTAACGAGTGGCAATGGTTCGGAAGGCGGAGCCTTAAAGACAGTGCGTTACCAGGCGGAGCCAGGTTACGAGTGGCGTGGCGGTGAGTTATAGGAGTGGCGAGTGGAACTATGGGAACCCCAAAAGCAGAGGTTATCTCGTGTTTTCCATACCCGTTGGGCTGATGTATACTCGAGTCTGATTATTTGCAGCTATCCACTCTAATGGAATTGCCACGTGAAGAAGATTGTGTTGGCACTTGGTTGTCGCCTTGGAATCGCATTCGGTATGGCGATTTGGCTAGCAAGTGGGCTGGAAGCGCAGGAAATCGAGCGGGGCGTCTTAAACGAGCAATTTCAGGCTGAGGTTCGCCCCCTCCTATCGAAATACTGCGAGAGCTGTCACAGCGGTGATTCGCCTGAGGCGAAATTCGATACGACACAGTTCAGCGAACCATTGGCGATTGCGTCCGCGTGGGGGCCTTGGCAAACAGTCTTAGAACGAATTTCCGCTAGTGAGATGCCACCAGTCGATGAATCTCCGCAGCCGACGGACGCGGAGCGAGAAGTCATTGCAACTTGGACAGAATTGTTTCGACAATCGGAGGCGGAACGGTTGCGCGATGATCCTGGTCCTGTTAGCACGCGTCGATTGAACAACGCAGAATTCAATTATTCGATACGTGACTTAACGGGTGTGGATATTCGTCCTACACAGAGTTTTCCGATTGATCCTGCAAATGAAGCGGGGTTTGATAATTCAGCTGAATCACTGACCATCTCCCCTGCCCTGGTCGCGAAGTATTTGGACGCAGCAAGATTAGTAGCCGATCATATGCTGTTAACGCCGGATGGCATTCGCTTTGCACCCTTCCCGGTAGTCACGGATACGGATCGTGACAAATATTGTGTGCAGCGAATCGTCGATTTCTATGAACGCCAACCCACTCAGCTAGAAGACTACTTGGAAGCCTGTTGGCAAGTGACGACTTGTCGTGATGGCAACTCAACGGAACAGACTCTGGGGCGCATTGCAGATGAGATGAAGCTGAGCCCTTCGTATTTAGAACTCGTATATGAAACGCTTTACTCCAGCGAAACGACCTATGGTCCGTTAGGTCAAATTCGCAAGCGGTTAGAAACACTGTCTCGCGAAGTGGACGGTAGCGTTGAGCAACGGCGGGCTGTGCGAAGTGAATGTGCAGAGATTGCAAAATATATCCAAGCAGCACGCAAGAAACTGCAACCGGAGTTTCCCATACTCTCAGGTCCTGCAGGCATGAACGGAGGTTCGCAATCTTTGGTGTTGTGGAGGAATCGGCAGATGGCCACACATCGCCGCTCCTGTCGAACCGAGGGGCTCAGCGGTGATGCCAAGGATTCATTGCTCGAGGCGGATGATATCGTAGCCTTTCGCAGAGTAGACGATGTCGAACGAAAAAAGATTATTCAAGCATACGAACGGTTTTGCTCAGTATTTCCGGATGCCTTTTACATCAAAGAGCGAGGTCGGGGGCATATCGATGCACGTGACGCTATTCGCGAAGGAAAAGGGCGACTGCTTAGCGCCGGTTTTCATAGCATGATGGGGTACTTTCGAGATGACCAGCCCTTGTATGAACTGGTTCTTTCTCCCCCACAGCAAGCAGAGCTTGATCGACTTTGGAATGAATTAGACTTTATTGCTCAGGTTCCTTTGCGGCAATACAGCGGGTTCATTTGGTTTGAGCGAGCCGAATCGTCTTTTATCAATGAAGAAGCTTTCCACTTTGTTCGTGCTGAAGACCGCGCGGCGGCCAGCGAGGCTATGATCGAACGGTTTGCTGGTGTCTATTTGGAAAAGGTCCGCAAGCATACGGATTCGCCAGTTATTATCGAGGCTGCAGAGAACTACTTCCATGATATGAATGCGAAGATTCGTCACTTAGAGAGTCAACTTGAAGATGCACAACTAAAGCAATTTGAATCGCTGATGGAGTTTGCGGAGCGCGCCTATCGGCGACCATTGACAGGCGAAGAGCGTACTGCGTTGCGTAGCTTTTATGACGAGGTAAAGAGTTTTCCGACTGCCGATCATCGTTCTGCGATGGAAGACACGTTGATCTCCATCATTGTGTCACCATCGCAATTGTATCGATGGGACCTCCAATGCAATGAGCAACAGGCTCACGCGCTGAAGCCATACGAGTTAGCATCTCGCCTGAGTTATTTCCTCTGGGCCAGCCTTCCTGACGACGCGTTAATGGCGGAGGCAGCGAAAGGACAACTTTCAAACCAGCAAGCGGTATCACAACAAGTTTCGCGAATGATCGAGGATGAACGCGTTCATGGAATGGCACGGGAGTTCCTGGGGAATTGGCTCGACTTTCGAAGGTTCGAAACACACAACGGAGTAGACCGCAACGAATTTGCAGACTTTGATGATGAATTACGACAAGCCATGGCCGATGAGCCGATTGAGTATTTCTTAGAAGTGTTGCGACGCAATGGTCGACTGGCAGAATTGCTTGAATCCGACCACATGGTGATCAATCAAGCTCTGGCGCTTCATTATGGGGTAGCGAATGTTGAATTTGAAACAGACGCGCAATGGAAGCGAGTGGATGGTGCGAGTGATTATCAGCGCGGTGGTTTGCTTTCGATGGGAGTGTTCCTCACTCAGAACTCACCGGGTCTGCGTACCAGTCCAGTAAAACGTGGGTACTGGGTGGTAAGAAAATTGCTCGGTGAAAAAATTCCGCCTCCCCCTCCGAATGTTCCCGAACTTCCTAGTTCCGAGCATCAGCTAGGTGATTTAACACTGCGCGAATTGCTCGCCCAACATCGTGAGCATCCAAGTTGCGCTGCATGTCACGATCGCTTTGATGCCGCCGGGCTATTGCTGGAGGGTTTTGATCCGATAGGTCGCCCGCGAACCAACGATCTGGGTGGACGACTTGTTGCCACCGACGCCATTTTGCCAAATGGTAGCGAGGCGGAAGGACTAGCAGGGTTGAAAAACTATATATTGACGCAACGAGCTGATGATTTCCGAAGGCACTTTTGCCAAAGTTTGTTATCTTTTGCGTTAGGGCGAACTTTGATCCTGCCAGACGATTTGTTGGTTGATGATATGCTGATGCAGTTGAAGCAAAACGATGACCGTCTCCAGGTTGCCTTTGAAGTGATTGTTCAGAGTCAGCAATTTCGAAACAAACGTGGGGCAGCCACGTCTTCTGTCGAGAGAAATCATGCAGAATAAGACACGTATCACGAAGGCACGCGCAGCGCTCTCACGACGTGAGTGGCTGAGGGGTGCTGGCGTACTCATGGGATTGCCGTGGCTTGAGTCCATGGCCGTTTGGGGGCACGCAGAAGAGCCTGCCAAGGCCAACGACACACTCCATCCGTTTCCCCAGAGATTCGCCGTGATGTTCATGGCGTGCGGGGTTCACCCTGAGCATTGGTGGGCGAAAGAGAAGGAAGGGGAGATGGAATTAGGGCGTTGCTTGCAACCGCTCGATCCGCTCAAGCATAAGTTGAATGTGATTCATGGTCTCTTTAACAAAAACGCAACCGGTGTCGGGATCCACCCTGGGCAAACGGGGAACATCCTTTCAGGGGCTGCCTTGCAAAAGGGGGCAGAACTACGGGGTGGGATCAGTGTCGATCAGGCGATGGCAAATGCAATTGGGCAAGAGGATATTGTCCCTAGCCTAGTCCTTGGGTGTGAGCAACCGACGACTGGCTACCATGAGACCAATTTTTCAATGGCGTATAGCTCCCATATTTCATGGCAAAACGCCACATCCCCGGTCCCCATGGAAGTGTATCCCTCGCTCGCTTTTGATAGTTTGTTTGAGAACCGAGGAACGCAACGAAACAAAAGCATCTTGGATCGAGTTATGGAGGATGCTGAACGGGTGCGTCGACAGGCGAGTGCAAGTGACCAAGCAAAATTGGAAGAGTATTTGACGAGCATTCGTGAAGTTGAAAAACGTATCGAACGTCAGCGAAGCTCCGTGGAGTCGGCCCGAGAGGCGGTAGTTCAAGATGGCAAATCATTGTTCAAAATGGAACGTCCTGAGAATGGGTTGCCAGAAGATATTCGCGAACATATGCGGTTGATGTGTGACATTATCGCGTTAGCGTTTCAGTCCAATCGAACTCGTGTTGCGTCGTTGCTGTTATGCCGCGACATATCAGGACTTTTCTATCCGTTCTTGCATGTTGGAAAGCCGCATCACTTGGCATCGCACGATGAAATGTCGGACGAGTGGGAGCGAGTCACAACCTACTATTGCAGCCAAGTGGCCTATCTGGCCCAGAAGTTAGATTCCATGAACGAAGGAGATGGTACGGTTCTGGACCATTCTTGTTTGATGTTCGTGAATAACATGTGGTCAGGAAGCAAGCATGACTCCACAAAAGTTCCTTTACTGACCTTGGGTGGGCTCGATCGCAAATTGGCAACCGGGCGTGTGCTCGACTATTCTGACCGAGCCGAGGAAGAGCGCAAGCTTTGTTCGCTATATCTTTCCCTAATGCAAAGAATGGGAGTGGATGCAACAACTTTCGGAGACGCGGAAGAACCTTTGGTCGAGCTTTAGTGAATCGTCGTTTGTGATTTAGGAGACGATCAATCGTATCGCGGCTATCGCTGTCAGGACTAGAAGCAAGGTGTCAAAAATGCGTTGGTGAATCTTTGCAATCAACCAACGCCCTCCGAGCAGTCCTAGGAGCACGCATGGGGCAAGTGCAGCATTGAGAACCAGGGTGGATTGATCGATCAGGCCGAGGTGCATGCTCAAGGGAATCTTGCTGCAGTTAATGATGAGAAAAAACCAAGCACTGGTAGCAATCAATTGTGGCTTGGGTAACGATGTCGCCAAAAGATATAGAGACACCAACGGTCCGGCAGCATTGGCGAGCATCGTTGTAATGCCGGACAGGGTTCCCATCGTCCAGGCGAACCAAAGAGTGTGGGGGATTTTTTCAAACAGCTTGGGTCGCCACATTCGTATCGACTGCCCCACACATAAGAACAGAATGATACCTCCTATGATGGGGCGAAACGCGTTTTCATCTAGTTGATCTAACAGGAACCAACCAACGACGATGCCAAGGAACGCGGCAGGCAGCAGGCGGCGTACATAGTCCCAAAGAACATCACGGCCGACCAGCCATACTGCGCAAAGATCGCCGACTACTAACAATGGCAAGAGGATTCCAGTGGACGAACGAGCTCCGAAGACAAACGCGAAGATGATGACTTGAACCATGCTAATGCCGGCTAAGCCGCTTTTCGATACGCCAACGGTTGTCGCTCCAATAAGTAGCAGAAGCCAATCAGCAATTGTCAGTTCGGGCATGAATGGATAAGAGCGAGCGATGAGTTAGTCGAAAATAGGAAAGAAAGTGTTAAACGCGCGTTCTCCAAATTCAGCCGGATCATTAAACCGTCTGCGGCGATCTAGCGATGTTAGGCAATTCATTTCAGTGGGGCTGAGCGAAAAATCATAGATGGAAAGGTTTTCGCTTAGATGCTGAACGTTCTGAGTTTTGGGAATGGCTACTGTACCGCGTTGGACTGCCCAGCGGAGCAGAATTTGCGCTGGAGAACGTTGATGAACTTTCGCAATTTCTACGACGGCCGCATCTTCAAGCACACGTTCGTTGGCATTGGCCATTCCTATGGAAATATACGAATCTGCGCCCAGTGGCGAGAATGCAGTAACTGCGATCGCTTCCTCGTTGCAATATCGTAGTAAGCGGTCTTGTGTCAGGTAGGGGTGAAGTTCGACCTGATGAACCGAGGGGCGAATCGAGCAGTAAGACAAGACTTCGCGTAGCATCGAGATATTTAAGTTGCAGACTCCGATGCGTTTGACCAGTCCTGAGTGAACAAGTTCTTCCATTGCACCCCAGGTATCCGCATAGGGTACTCTGATGGGCTTCATCGCCGGATTCGGCTCGTCGGGTGCGAAGAACCAACCTGGCGGATAACGCTCTTCAAAGGGGATGAAGGCCAAGGCAATGGGAAAATGGACAAGGTAAAGATCGAGGACATCGAGTTGAAGATCTCGTAGAGATTTTTCACAAGCAGCACGCACGTGTTGCGGTTCATGGTAGGTATTCCACAACTTTGACGTGACCCAAAGATCGTCTCTCGTGCAAAGTTCGGACTGTATTGCAGATAAAAGTCCCTTGCCGACGGAGGCTTCATTTCCGTAGTCACAGGCACAATCGAAGTGTCGGTAGCCGAGTCGGATAGCCTCACAGACGCAATGGGGTACCATGTCCTCGGGAATTTTCCACGTCCCCAATCCAAGAGTAGGAAATTTACCGCCGTCTGCAAGGCTGAGATGAAATTCTGCGGGGGAAGGCATATTGGGGATGGCTATCGCAAGGGAAGGGGTTTCGTTTTAGGGAGATTGTACGGAAACGAGGCGATTTTTACAGAGAAAAGCAGGCCGCAATTCCCAATAACCGAAGTAAAATCGAGTCGGAAGCAAGTATCGTAAATATTCCGAGCATTACGTTGGATAAGGATAGTCGCCTTTCGCTCCGCGAAAGTAGCGTTGGTATTCGCTGCTTTTTCAGAACTTTCGCGGAGCGAAAGGCGACTATTATTGCCTTCGATTAATAAATTCACAGCCTATCCGCGAAAGTAGCGTCGGCCGTAAGAAAAAATGATGCTACTTTCGAGGATAGTTGCCTTTCGCTCCGCGAAAGTAGCGTCAGCCGTAAGAAAAAAATGACGCTACTTTCGCGGAGCGAAAGGCAACTATCATTGATTGTCCGTCCGTTAGTGGTTGAAACAAAGTTGGGGAGCAAAGCGTGCATTTTCGTGATTTCTTTAGTGTTTCTGGCTTCGTTGCTTTACGGCGTAGCATGTTGGTCTTGCTTGCAGTCACCGCGAGTATGGTTGGTTCCGACGTTGGGGGCGATGAATATGCAGGAATGCGTTTAGCCATTGACGCGAGAGACTTACCGCGAAAATTGGTGTCATCTGAAGTGACGTTGCCGTTAAAGGGTGATGCAACTCAGGCACGCAGAATTTCATTGTGGTATCCCAAGTGGGTGCCAGGATCCCATGGTCCAGGCGGGCCCATTGCAAATGTTGCCGGCTTGATCATTGAAGATGGAGCTGGACATGAATTGGCATGGCAGAGGACTGCGGGAGAGGTTTATCGAGTGGAAGTGGAAGTTCCTGCTGGGGTAGCCGAACTGTCTGTTTTTATGAAGTACATTTGTAACCAACCGACCACAACTTCCATGGGTCATGACTGCTTTGGAACGCCTTTGTTGGGGTTAATCAGTCCGGGTTCGTTGCTAATGTACGTTGAAGGAATGGACGTCGATGTAGAGCTTTTGCAATTGGAATTGCAGTTGCCTGTTGGTTGGACTGCTGCAGTTGCGCTCAAGGATGTTTCCGAGCACGCGTCCGCCAGCAAAGTCGTATATCGACCAGATTCGTTGAGAACGGTTGTGGATAGTCCGGTCATGATGGGGAAGTATTCCCGAACGTATGAATTGACGGATGACCAGGGACGCGCTGCGGGCGCAATGCCGCATCGCTTGCATGTGTTCGGCGACACAATGGCAGGCACTGAATTGCCGGAAACGCTGATTGATAAATTGCGAAAAATGGTTACACAAACGGCTTTGCTAACCGGTTCGCAGCCATTTGATAGTTTTGAAGTTTTGTTAGCTGCTACGGACGGGCTGTCGGCCAATGGTTTAGAACATGCCCGTTCTTCGATGAACATGTTGTCTCCTGCTGCGTTGAAATCGTTGGAAACGTTGAAAGGGTGGAATCGACTGTTGATTCCACATGAGTATTTACATGCTTGGTGCGGTAAGTATCGCCAACCAGTGGGCATGACCACACGCGATTTTCATACGCCGCTGGATACTGAGTTGCTGTGGGTATACGAGGGACTCACTCAGTACCTGGGAGAATTGATTGAAGCACGCATTGAGTTGATGAGCGTGGACGAATTTCGCAATCGCTTAGCCGTGGAGTTGCGACAAGCAAAGCATCAACAGGGCCGACGCTGGCGAACGCTAGCCGATACGGCTGCGGCGTCTCATGTTTTACGCGATGGAAGTGCAGCGTGGCCTGGATTGCGACGAAGTCAAGATTACTACATGGAAGGGATGTTGTTTTGGTTGGAAGCGGATGCCATTATTCGAACGGAAACTCAAGGGAGTAAGTCGCTCGATGATTTTTGTCGAACTTTCTTTTCCTACAGTCCCGGCGGTATCCATCCTCGTCCCTACGATCGAGTGGAAATCATCAATGGACTTGTTTCACTGGTTCCTGGTTTCGATTGGGATGGACTGGTGAAACGTCGCATTGAGTCGTCGGTACAAGATTTCGACTCGACTGTTGCTGAGCGATTGGGTTACCGCTTCTTCATAGGTGATAAGTCACCAGACATTCCCGCAAATACTTTTCGCCAACGCGCTGGAATCGATGCCTACGATTCCTTAGGTGTCAAATTTAGTCTGAGCGGCGAAGTAATGGATTTGCTTTTGGATAGTCCTGCTGATCGCGCGAGACTGAGTCCTGGCATGAAGATTCTCGGCGTGAATGGACGTAAATGGAGTCAAGCCAATCTGGTCGAAGCGATAGGAGCGGCGGGAGGTGAGCAACCGATTGAATTGTTGCTGGCTGATGGAGACATTTTTCGTACGATCCAATTGCACTACTATGATGGCTTGAAATACTGGACCTTGGAAAAGCCGGCAAGTGAATCCGATGATCTACTGCTGAAGATTCTGCAAGCTCGAGCAGCGAGTGAGTGACTTTCTAGAAATAATTGCGATCCTCTTGTCCGGCAAATTGTCCTAGCAGATGAATTGGGAGCCGCCGCACTGTATGTTGGGGGGGCAGGAAAAATTTGAAGGAACAAGAAGGAGTGTTTTGATGAAGCCACGTGAAATGAATCAATTGGGAGTTCCCAAAGGTTCGGCAATGAATGCGGCAGTGGAGTCTATTCAATTGGCTGCTGCTGCCGGCTTGGATCGCAAGGTGATGGCAGCGATGATTTCTTCGATAGTATCGCAGCCCGAATCATTTCTCGATGATCCCGTTTGGGGTGTGTTGGCACATTCGCTTGATGAAGTGTTCCGTAGCCAAAGTCGTTACATTCCGCGCTCGGAAATTGCCCCTTACCAGCAATGGGGAGAAGGGTTGGAAGCCGGTGCTGTGCAGCAAATGGTAAACGCTTGTATGTTGCCAGTAACCGTTTCCGGCGCTCTAATGCCCGACGCGCACCAGGGATACGGATTGCCTATTGGCGGCGTGCTTGCCACTAAGAACTGCGTAATTCCGTATGCGGTGGGTGTAGATATCGCGTGTCGTATGAAGTTGACTGTCCTTGACTTGCCCCCGAGTATGCTGGACAAGCAGCAAGAGACGCTCAAGGTAGCTATCGACAGTGAGACGGTTTTCGGCGTTGGAGGAGCGTTTAAAAATAAACGTCAGCACGACGTCTTGGATGCAGACTGGAAGGTCTCTCCGGTGACGCACGCGAACAAAGACCGAGCTTGGAAGCAATTGGGAACAAGTGGAAGTGGAAATCACTTTGTTGAATTCGGGATCTTAACGCTGGAACACGATGATTTGGGACTGGCCGCAGGCAGCTATTTGGCATTGCTCAGCCACAGTGGATCGCGTGGAACAGGAGCAGCGGTTTGCAATCATTACAGTCAAATTGCGAAACAGGCACATCCTGAATTACCGAAAGAAATGGTGCATCTCGCTTGGCTTGACCTTGATTCACAAGCTGGGAGTGAATACTGGGCAGCCATGAATTTGATGGGACAATATGCGGCCGCCAATCATGCTTGCATCCACGCAGCGATCGCAGAGAGATTAGGTGCGCAAGTATTGGTTGATATTGAAAACCACCATAACTTTGCTTGGAAAGAAGAGCATGGCGGCGAGGAATTGATTGTACATCGTAAAGGGGCAACGCCAGCTGGCCTGGATGTGCTTGGCATTATTCCAGGATCGATGGGCACTCCTGGTTATGTTGTTCGTGGTAAGGGTGTGGAAGCTTCGTTGATGAGCGCATCGCATGGTGCGGGGCGGCGGATGAGTCGCACTGCCGCCTTGGCAAAATTCAACTGGAACGATGTGAAGCAATTCCTGAATGAACGTCAAGTTGTATTGATGTCAGCGGGGCTTGATGAAGTTCCCATGGCTTACAAAGACATCGAAGAAGTCATGGCATCACAACAGGATCTTGTCAGCACGATTGCCAGGTTTGACCCAAGACTGGTCAAGATGGCACCTGCAGGCGAACGTCCCGAAGACTGAAATCCTTGTCAGCAAGGAAAAAAATAATGGTACCAAACACGTGACAGCGAATGACTAGTGAGGCTTCACAGCGCACGCATTCCGCCGCTCACGTGACTTAATTGGGTTGGTAGTCTTGCCACATCCACACCAGGGTATCCGCAAGTGTTTGCTCGAAAACTTTACCGTCGCAGTGCCGGGTGGAACGACTAAAGATGTATCGATAGTCGTAACCTTTCGCTTTCAACGCAGCGGCAGTTCTTTCGTTGGCCATAACCCAATTATGGTAGGTTTCCTCTTTGTCTTTGGCGCCATTATCAAATTCTGAAACGTGAGTAAAAATTCGCAGCGGTTTTTTGTCGGTGTTTTCAATTAGCTTCATGCTGGAATGATATTCCCAGGCGCCTAGGGGATAGTCGGCTTCTTCTGCCGCGTCGTCATCTTGCTGATCGACAAAGGTACCGGAATAGGTGATTAGGCGACGGAAAAGGTCGGGACGAAACCAGCCCATTGTGAGCGCTGCTGCGCCACCCGAGCTGCACCCAATGACCCCTCGTCCCCAAGGGTCCGAAGTGAAGGCTAAGTTTGGATATGCTGATTTGATCTCTGCGTTGTTCAAAACAGCTGGTAAGACTTCGTCGTTGATAAAGCGTGCGAGTCGATCCGACATTGTGTCGTATTCAAGACCTCGCTGGCTCCCCTTGCTATCATTTCCACCATTCTCTACGGCAATGGCAATAAAAGGGGGAAGAGTCCTGGCAGGGTCTTTGGAGATGGTGAGATTGTCGAGCGCATTGCGAACGAGATGCAATTGGCCAGGACCATCGTGAATGATCAATAAGGGAGCCTTAGTGCCGTCTTGGTATTTCGCAGGAATGTAGACAAAAATTTTGCGAGCTGTTCGAACAGGTTTACGTGAATCAAGCGTCGAGTCGTCACCTCGAAATATCTTGCTTTCCGCCAGCGGCATTGAAAATTCGAAGTAACTCCCTTTGGGATTTCCTTGGTCTTTCAAGTCAGGGTCTAGTGAGTAGTCTGGACCGATGACAAAGTCACCGTTGCCTTGCGGTTTTTCTACAGCAGCGGTTTGATCGTCGGCTCCCACACTGGAAGCCAGTGTGAAAGCAAGCAAAGCGGAGGCAATCGATCGGAGAGAAATGGGTGCGAAAAGTGGGGCCGTCATGGGGTGGGTATCCAAGGAGGGGATCGGCTAGAGAGCAACAGTGTAGAGGAACCGCGTCAAAGTTGCTAGATTTTCGAGCCGGGAAGTTTTAGGCGAGTATGCGAGTCATATTGAAATAGGCAAAATTCATGATCCAGTCCCTGCGATTGCTTTTATTTGTCCTGTCATGCTGTGGGGCGAGTTGTTCATGGCTGCGTGGCAATGATAGTGATGTCGAGCAGATCAAGATCATCACCCACAATGTTTGGTATGGGTTTACCAAAAAAGCGGAACCCAGATACGAAGATTGGCAAGCGTGGATGGCAGCACAGCATCCAGACGTTGTTTCTCTACAAGAGCTCAATGGATATTCGCCGGATAAACTTGCCGAAAATGCAAAGGCCTGGGGGCATTCCTATTCCGTCCTGCTGAAGACGGAAGGTTTTCCAACAGGAATTACGTCGCGGTTTCCGATTACTGATGTCAAGCGAATTTTCACCGGAATGCATCATGGACTGTTGCGATGCCGTATCCGTGGCTTATGGTTCTATGTGATACATCTCCATCCGTCGAACTATCAGCGTCGCATCGAAGAAGCCAACATCCTCTTGGAGGATATTCGGTCACTGCCCGATTCAGATCCGCGTGTAGTACTGGCGGGTGATTTCAATGGCTTTTCTCCAGCGGACAGTACTGAATACGACCGCGACAGCGCTTTGATTGACTTTTTTCAAATGCTGGACAAACGTGACAAGGCAATGAACTTGAATGAAGGAAAAATTGACTATTCATGCATGGAGACTCTGTTGTCTGCTTCTTTTGTGGATGTGGTTGATCGCGTCCGTGACAACACTGAACCCTTTGTTGGTACCTTTCCAACTCGACTAGTTAGCGAAGAGAATCACGGTTCCGAGCGCAGAATCGATTATGTCTTGGTAAGCTCGAATCTTGTCGAGCAAGTTGCGAACGCAAAACTGTTGCGAGATTCTGACACAGAACAGTTGTCGGACCATATACCCGTTACAGCGACGATTGAGATTGATGCGCCTGGCATATTCGACGGTCCAGCGGTCATGTTGCAGGAGCATGGTGCTGGTGAGGGACCAGCATGGCATCCCATGTTAGGACTGTTGAGCAGTGGCGAGGGGAACATCAACCTTCGAAACCTCCAGGGAGTTACGTCCATCTACAGGCAAAATGCTGGGTCGAACGGATTGATGTTCGACCGTTCTGGGAGGTTACTCGTATGCGAGCCGATACGCCGGCGCGTAACACGACTTGATCCAGACGGCACGATTCAAATTTTGGCGGAGACTTATTCAGGGATGAAGTTCAACCAACCGAATGATATGGCAATCGATTCGAAGAATCGCGTCTATTTCTCTGATCCGTGCTACGGTGATCGCTCCGGTTTGGAGATGAAAGATAACGATGGGAAGATTGTTGAAGGGGTCTATCGCATCGACGAAGACGGTGCTGTGACGCGGGTAATTACCCACGAGGTGGATCGTCCTAACGGCTTGGTTGTGAGTGCCGACGATCAGTTTTTATTCGTAGCGGACAATAATAATGAGGAGGGTGGAGCGCGGAAATTGTGGCGATTTGAGTTGCGGGAAGATGGAAGTGTGAATCATAAGTCGCAACGCTTGATCTACGATTGGGGAACAACCCGCGGGCCTGATGGCATGAAATTGGATCGCGCAGGGCGTTTGTACGTAGCCGGAGGATTAAACACAGCGAGAAATCCTCACGAAACGGCTGATCCCGCGACCGCGGGTATCTACGTTTTTTCTATGGAAGGAAAGTTGCTCGATTATCTGCCAATTCCTCGCGATGAAACGACCAATTGTGGTTTTGGTGGTGACGATTTTAAGACATTGTTTATCACTGCTGGTGGCAGCCTGTGGAGTGTGCAGACCTTAGCAGCAGGAGAGACAGTTTGGTCGTCATCGAGTGAGAGTAAGTTGCCTTTAGCTCCGCGAAAGTAGCGTTAAAATCCACTCCGTCTTCTTCGCTACGTTCGCGGATAGGCTGTGAATTTACTAATCGAAGGCAATAATAGTCGCCTTTCGCTCCGCGAAAGTTCTGAAAAAGCAGCGAAAATTAACGCTACTTTCGCGGAGCGAAAGGCAACTATCTGCGAAAGGCAACTATCTGCGGCGTGCTACGGTTTGATAGAGCTTGTAAACCAAACTCCACAAAATAAATAGATAGCCGACCACGACGAAGCCATCAAGCAACAGCAGCTGGCTACCTTCGAAAGAGATTGTTTCTCCCGGTTCCCATGAAGAAGAAAGTGATGCCAGACCAATGTCCGCGAGGATCATGATTGCCGTTGCCAAAAGAATAAACCCAGTCCAAATAAATAGGGACCGGGAATTGCGGTGGTAGGCATTGGTGAGCAACCAGGCAACAAATACGACGACGGGCGACGCAATGATTGCCATTTGCAAAGCGAGAATAGGTGAACTATAGATATTGCGATTGCTATTGAAATCTAGTCTTGGCGAGATAAGACAAGCGATCGATATCGACAATAGGAACATTAGCAACAGCATGGAGCCGATGCTCCATTTTTTGGTCCTCAGCATAGACCAGATTTGCCACAGTGGTAGCACGATGATCAACAATGCACGCAACCCATACCCGCTGTATTCGATTGCGATTCCTTGGTCGGACATTAGTGCATGCTGATCGACGCGCTCTAGATGTCTTACTAAACGTGGATCTTGGATGATCGTTGATTTGACCGGTTCGATATTGGCTGCGACTGTAAATGCGCCGTCTACATTCGCCGTACGGCATATCGCAAGACGATCCGTGTTGAACAGAACATGAGGATCAAAGGTTGTAGCGGAAAGAAGGACTTGGGTGGAAGGTATATCCGCGTTGTATTCTATGGAACGTGACCCCAGACACTGCCACACTACCTTGGCTGATTGCATGTCGAATGCGGTAGCACGACGGCGCGCGCGATCCGCGAGAATCAGACGGTTAGGGGAGTTGCTAAGGATAACGTCTGTTTGTCTTCCATCATTCAAGGATGCAAAAGTATTAAGTTGTCGGGCGTTTTCCCATGGAGAAAGAAGAAACAAGTGATGGGAGTCTTGTTGCATCCCCCAAAAAAGTAGCTCGTCATTTCCATCTTGATCTTGGTCACATTTGAACAACGAATGAAGAGGCGTGAATAGGTCTTGCTCGGAGTCAAACTTCGCTGCGTCACTCCCATCTGGTTGAAGAATCACAATTTGAAATGTGTTGGGTTCCTCTTTGGGTAAGTTTAAGGCGATGCGGTGTTCTGACTTGTTGTTTTGAATGACTAACGGCGTAGGCTGGAATTTGCGACTGTCGACGTAGTCACCAAAGGTTGCAGGTACAGGAAAGTCGCGCTGCCACTTTACTTTTCCCGCTGGAGAAATGCATCGTAACAAGGCGACTCGGGCAGTATTCACGTTGGCAATCGGAGTCGACACATTTTTTGTGTCCACAATTTCCAACAGAAGCAAATCAGCGGCGGAGCTTCCTGACATGTGAGGGTACAACGCCATTGTTGGAGCAGACACAAACGCTCTATCCGGTATTTGAGACGCAGATTGAACCGCTCGTTCCCACAAAGTCAATCCATTGATACCGCTGCAGCATCGCAGAGTGAGCGAATCGGAAAGTGACTCCGTTTGGTCGGATTCTGCCATGACGATTATGTCGTCGTGACCGTCGCGATTCTGATCGTTGACTAAAAAACTCAGGTGGCCTTCACTGGGGATCTGATAAGGAAAGTTGGGGTTTGTAGTAGTACCATATTCAACGCTTAGAGGTATTCTCCAAACAAAACTCTGGTTCTTCAGCGAAAACAGAGAGAGGCACAGGCGGCCTTGCGACGTATTGTATCCACCGTTGCGGTCGATTTCCCAATCGGAAAAACCGTAACAGACGATTTCTGCAATTCCATCATGATCGAGATCGTGGAGTTCGAAGCGAGGTATTCCCTGTTGTGATTGGTTTGAGAATTGAATTTTGGCTAACACTCCGCCGGATTTGCCAGATATCAAACAAGGTTCGCTCTGCCCTGAGGTCTTTCCAGGATTAAAGATTAGATCGAGCACTCCGTCTTGATTGAAATCCCATAGCATTCGTTCAGACGAATCTGCTCCTGTTGATTCCCAGGTGATTACTTGAGCTTGGTTAGAATAAGAGATGCCAAACGTGCGCCAGAGAGTTTTGCCAGTGGCGGACGATGTTGCCTGTAGAAGATTGGAACTTAGGATTAGTGAATCCTGTAATCCATCGTTATCAAAGTCGGTAGCGGCTAGCGCACCATCAACGCCAATCTGTTGGAATGGTTCGCTGACGGTACCTTGAAAGGCGAGCATACGAATGCCGCTCGACGCTTGCAATTGTGAATGAAATAGGTTTTCGACGAGGCAGAGGTCATCGATTCGGTCGCCATTTACGTCTGCGATTCTGGCTTCGTCGAATCCGGCAGCTCGATGAGTATTGTGTCCGTCTTTTGACGAGAATGTCCAGGTTGATAAACGGCGGTTGGTGCTATTGTCAGATCGCAGAGTAACAACTATTTGTGGCCAACCATCTGCCCCTGATTTCCAGAGTATTGGTTGAACGACATACACGTCGGAGGCGGCTTTTGATATTGGTAGTTCTTGGGGAACAATCCAAAGGAGGGTTCCGTCTTTTCCTGACCGGCATTCCACTACCAATTGATCGCAGTCTCCCCAGAGAGATGCAACAAACAGGTCGTGGTGTTGGTCGTTGTTGATATCTGGACCAACCAAGTATCTGTCTGCGGCAGAGTCGCAATTGTAGATTCGGGCAGACCACCTTGAGCTACCATCCATTCCATTGAGAACTTCAAGGGAACCCCACGGATATCGGCTGTAGTTCTGACTGTTCGAAGTTTCGCATGGCAAAATGATTTCAGTGATTCCATCGTTGTCCAGGTCAACTGCCGTGGCGATGGCGGGGGGCGACTCATGCGAGGATCTTCGCATGGATGCAGCTGCATCCACAGTTCGGGTCCAGAGGTTATTTTGTTGTTCAATTGCCCACGCTGTGATGATCTTCTTATTGGCCGCTGTGTTGGGAGTTTGCTTACTTGATGACAACAAGAGAGAGAGTTGATGATTTACACCCAGCTCACACAGGACGGGCTGTTGATCGGTGACAACTCCGGTGGATACAGGAGCAGAGAGAGGTTTTCCAGTGGCAAATGAAATCGCTTGCATATTGGCGCAAGTAGTAACAATGATTTGCTTGCTAGGTGATTCCGGTGAAAGAAAGAAATAGGGGGTTTCAATATGCTGGCCATACGGTTGTAAAGAAGAAGATAGCTTGCGCCGCGTGATGCGCATGTCGGAGTAAAACGAGGAGCCGCTGGAGGACCCAGAACCGTTATTTCCCACGAACCATTTGGCGTAGTCTGGTAGTGGCGTATTTGCTGGTCGAACAAATAGCTCCGATGGAAAATCGTAATTCCAAATAGACTTTCCATTTGCACCCGATAGCAGTTCAATCCACCTTCTGGAACCATTGGCCAGATCGCTTTCATTAATATTCACATTGGCAGTGCGCACATCGGCAAAGCTGACCAAAAGATCGCGTACGCCATCGCCATCTTGATCGGCGATCCAGCGTGGTTCTTGAACCACAGAGCTGCGTACACCACGTGCCGTTGTTGATTGCAAGCCGCCCGTTTGCTGGAGATCCTGGCCGCGAGCTGCGATCCATAGCATTCCGCTATTGTTGAAGGCTGCGACGAGAGCCTGATGGCGGAAGGCAATGACAATATCAAGTTGCTGATCGCTGTTGAGATCCTCTCCTTCCGAAGGGATCCAGGGCCGAATTTCAAATTTGTCGACTTTGGAATTGAAAGCAGTTTTTTGTAGCGGCCAGAGAAAACCTGGAGTCTGACTGTCCTGGATTGTGCTCCAAGGGAGTTCAACAGAACTGCCAGTCACGAGCGACAACTGTAAACGATTGTCGTTGTAAGCCACTCGCACCGTTTGGCCGATTCCACTTACAAATGCCACGTCAATTTCAGATTGGATTTGATCAGTAGCGAGCTGGTCAACTAAGTTGACGGAGAATCGTTGATTGGTTTGGGAGGGCAGGAAGAGGTTAGCGTCTTGGGAGAGATAACCATCGGCGGCGACTCGTAGTCGATATTCGCCTCCCTGAAGTACCGCTGGAGTCTGCATTGGGACAGCAAACGTTTCAGCCAGATCGGTACTATTTCGAGGGTAGAGTTCAGCCACCAAATTGCCTTGCGTCGAATCGACGAGCAGAGTGGACGCATGCAACTGGCGGTACAAAGAAATTCCTAGCCAGCAGAGGCAAATGAAAAATAGGGTGCCGACAATGGAAGCAGCGATGCGGAGGGAATTTCGCCGGTGTCTACTGAACCACTTTTGAAATTGCTCAACGGGACTGGCGCGACGCGCTTGGATGGGACGAGATTCTTGAACAGCGCGTAAGTCACTCGCCAATTGTTCTGTGGTCGCGTATCTGTTCGCCGGATTTTTATCGAGCGCTTTCATCAGGACAGTGTCGAGGTCCTTGGGGATTTCTGCACGCAATTTACGGGGTGCAACAATTTCCGCGGTAAGGATTTGACTGATCACGCCATGAGGTGTCGCCGCGTCGTGTACGGGCCGTCCCGTAAGCAATTCGTAGAGGGTGGCACCCAGGCTGTAAATATCGCTGCGATGATCTACATCGCGAGTCGACGCGGATGCCTGTTCAGGACTCATGTAGCGGGGTGTTCCCAGCAATGCGCCAACCATGCTCAGAGTCACATCGTCGCTACGCTTGGCCAATCCAAAATCGGTCAACCAAATTTGTCCATCTTTATCCAACAGAAGATTCGAGGGTTTGACATCGCGATGAATTACACCTCGTTGATGGGCATGCGACAGGGCGTCGGCCGCTTGAATGCCCCATATCACGACGCTTTCTATATCAAATCCGTTTGGGTGCGAACGAATGACTTGATCTAAACCTGAACCATCGATCAACTGCATCGCAAAGAAATTTATGGCACCGTCGCTACCCACAGAATAGATGGGAACTATGTGTGTATGGTGTAGGCGAGCTACGGTCTCTGCTTCACGTTGAAATCGTTGAACGGCGGTTGCGTCCGAGACAGTGCTGAACCACAAGACTTTGAGTGCTACGCGGCGGACGAGTGATTTTTGCTCCGCCTCGAAGACTGCACCCATTCCACCTCGGCCTATTTCTCGAATGATGACATAGTCGCCCAATTGACGCGGCGAATTTGTGTGAGTTGCCATCGTGGCGCGCCTCAGGTCGTCCAGTCCATGCAGTGCTTTTCTTAAAGGGGCAGCAAGGTTGGGGAATTGAGCGGACCAAACGTCTGGATCGACCGTTACGTCGAGCTCGTTTTCATGCTGGTATTGTTGAATCAGAGCTACAAGCTGGGCAGCCTGTGATGCCGCATCGGTTGGCGCTTCCTGAGTCGATGCCTTTGTTTCGGAGCTGAAATTGTCAGAGAATACTAGCGCTATTTCTTTGGAGAACTGTGGGTACTCAAATTCATAGTCCCTCGCGGACTTTGGTAGTCCCTGGAGGTTGCGATACTCACGGTCAATTCTTAGCAACTCTAAGAATGCATGAGGGTGCAGATCATGGTCGAGTTGCTCAAGATAGTCAGCCAGTAGTGGTGCTGGGGCAGATGCATGCCAAGCATGATCGAAGCGAGCGCAGACTTGGTCGATGTCGAGCTGTTGAGCGATAGATAGTCTAGATGGATTGGAAGAATCCAGTTGATTAGATGAGTCATTCATGGTGCTCCGATTCGCTCCATATTTCACGAATCAATTTCAATCGTCGCTCGATTGTGGCAAGCGAACACTGTTGTTGAAGGGCAATTTCTTGATTCGTGTATCCATTAAACTTGAACATGGCGATTAGGCGTAGCTCTGGAGTCAAAATCTCCATTAGTCGACGACACTCCTCAATAGCGATGAGTTCCAACATGGGGTTGCGAGTGGTATCGGGCAGATCTGCCATCGACAGTGGGATATCCCCTTGAGCGATAGCCGATTCGCCTAAGGAGAGTCGTTTTTGTCGTTGGGTATGCCGCAGCCAGTCGATGGCTTTCCGTTGGGTCATCCGAGAGAGCAACCGCCAAAGGTTGTCGTGGCCCCTCAATTCCGGAAAGCGATTTTCCTGCGCACCGCGAAAAAAGCTTTGGAAGACACTGATTACAACGTCTTCCTCGTCTCCGAGACGCATCGCCCTGCCCTGCAAACGCGTGCGGGCGAGACGAAGGAGCTGCGGGAAAAAACGGTCCCACAGCTCGGACTGTGCGGTTTGATCGCCTGCGCTGGCAAGCTGAACCCAAAGATCAATGGAGTCATTCGGGTTGTTGGAATCCATGCCAAGCTCGATTTAACTATTGGTTTGCAGACACTGCCATTGCCTGGGTGACTGTCTTTGTACCGAGGGGCGTTTTGTCGTTGAATGGCCCATCGGCGCTGCCCTTCGGCCATGTGGAAGAATCAGCATATTGCCCTTCGTCACCATATTCCTTCTGTAGTCGCGCAATCTCTAATTTTAGCTCTTGGAATTTTTGAGCGACGTTAGGGTCTAAGTTATCAGTTCCGGCAAAAAGTAGATTATTCTGCTCCGCAGGATCAGACGCCATATCGAACATTTCATAGGCGTCATGCTTCCAGTAGTAGATCAGTTTGTGCGTGGCGGTGCGGACCCCCAGGTGGGCAGCCGTATTGTGGTGGCCAGGATCGTGGTAGTAGCGGTAGTAGACGGATTGTCGCCAGTCGCTAGGTGATTCTCCTTTCAAGAGTGGAACAAGCGATCGGCCCTGCATGAATGCAGGCACGGGCAGGCCAGCTAAATCTAAAAATGTGGGTGCCAGATCAATGTTCGCAACGAATTCTGTGGGCACATTTCCCGCCTTGATACCAGGGCCTCGCGCCAGTAACGGAACGTTCAAGCCAGGTTCGTACATGAATCGCTTGTCATACATTCCCATGTCGCCCAGGTACCAGCCGTTATCCGCCGTGTAGATCACGATCGTATCTTCTGCTAATCCGGACTCATCAAGGTAGTCGAGTACTTTTCCGACGCCATCATCTACACCTTGAACGCAAGCAAGATAGTCCTGCATATACCTTTGGTACTTCCATCGCACGAGGTCGTCGCCAGTGAGTGTTTTGCCGTCAACGGTCAGTTCCATCGGCTTGACGTTATACCATTTGGCGAGTTCGGGTCCCGTTAGAATCGTTGGTGGATTCAGCTTGAGGTCGCGCCGAGTCAAATCGCGAGCGACTGTTTGTTGATTGGCTGGTAACGCCGTGGGGCGTGTCGCATAGTCATCCCAAAGAGTATCCGGTTCGGGGATGACCAGGTCTTTAAATTTCGCCTTGTTTCGTTCGTCGGGCTCCCAGGCACGGTGCGGTGCCTTCTGATGCAGCATCAAGAAAAAAGGTTTGTCCTGTGGACGAGTTTTCAGAAACTCAATCCCCAGATCAGTTGTAATGTCTGTGCAGTGCCCCTCAATAGTGAGCTTGTGTCCTGCAACGAGAAACTGCGGATTCCGATAGGACCCCTGCCCTGGCAAAACGATCCAACGGTCGAACCCTGTGGGATCCACGCCTAGGTGCCACTTGCCAATCATGCCCGTGTGATATCCACCGGCCTGCAGATGTTTGGCGACATGATCACGCGAGCCATCGAAGCTATTGAAGACAGGGACACCATTGAGGTGAGAGTACTGTCCGGTCAGCAATGTCGCACGGCTGGGAGTGCAGATCGAGTTGGTGACAAACGATTTGGCAAACCGAGTGCCGCCCGTTGCGAGGCGATCGATGTTGGGTGTCTGATTTACTTTTGATCCATAAGCAGAAATCGCATGCTGCGCATGGTCATCCGAGAATATGAACAAAATATTGGGCTTGGAGAGCTCTTTGCTGTGAGCGATCGAGTTCGTCAACGCCGCAAGACAAAAGAGAGGGATGAGGAGAAATTTCATAGCAGCAAGCGCAAGTGAAACGAGGTAGTGATTCGAGCGGACCAACCAAGCGATATCCACTCTGCATGCTGACATTGTATTCGAAGTTGTATATCCGTTGTGATGCGTAACGGCCTTCAATTGGTACTTTGCCATTTGAAATAAAAGATTGGTTAAGTGGGCGAAAAAAACGCTTGACAGCTAGTTTAAGTAGCACTACTATGAAACCAAATCTAAGGAACCAAATGTCAACGCGAGGATGAGAAACATGGCGAGACCGCCAGCGCGAGAACTGACTGAGCGAGAGCTAGAGGTTATGCACGTTTTTTGGGATAAAGGAACTCAGACTGCAGCGGAGGTACGGGAAACGTTAGCCGTACAGGGGCGTGACCTGGCATATACCACTGTTGCGACGTTGGTGAAGATTCTGGTTGACAAGGGTTTTTTATTGCAGGTCAATGAAGTCCGTCCCTATCAATTCCAATCGGCACGGCCGTTTGACGATGTGTCAAAGAGCATGATTGGTGACATGGTGAATCGGCTGTTTGGTGGATCTCGCGAGCAGCTTTTAATGCGAATGTTTGACGGTGCAAAGTTAACTCGAAAAGAGCGTCAGGCGCTTGAGGGTTTACTTCGAGAGGACCGATCATGATCGATTTGGGCATTTCGATTTTGTGGTGTGCTATGCAAGTCAGCATAGTGTCCGTCGTAGCCATCGTCCTCTGTTTTCGCCCCTGGCGGATTGGCGGAGTCGCCACACCACTATTTGGCTTGACGAGTGTGATCGTGATTTCGGCACTGACTTTTGTTCCGATACCTGGGCCTATTACTGGAGTGCTTTGGAGTTGGTTAAGCGAGCCGATTGCTGAGGCAAAGTCCGAATCGGATTTAGTTGAAGATCCTGGTAAGTCCCTACTTTCATCTCGAGAGAGTGACGAAGGCGGTCAACATATTGACGGTGAGGTAGAGACTGGACCGTCGGAGCAGGATGGTCGCCAAGATCTTGTCATAGCTGACGCACCGATCGTGAGTTTTTTGGAGCTCGTACGAGCAGGTTGGGACGCTGCTCGATCTTTAGCAGTGAATGCAGAGAGTCAGAATGGGGCCAGTTACGATGATTTGCATTCCATTCGAAACAGGCTGTCAATGCTCGTCTGGGGAGTTTTTGGAATAGGATTCTTTACTGGTATTGCAAGAATAGTATTGGGACTGCGGGGCACAAGCCAATTACGAAGAGGGAGTATTGCGATCCAGGAGAGTGTAATAGATGCGCAATTGTCAGTGATACAAGCAAGGCTGAGTCTCAAGGTGCGCGTGGAAGTGCGTGAGACTAGCGAGTTGAACACTGCAGCAACGTTTGGTGTATCGCGTCCATTGGTGCTGTTGCCGTCGCATTGGCGTAGATGGAATTCAAACGAACTGCAAGCGGTACTGGCGCATGAATTGGCACATGTGCGCCATAACGATTTTTCGACTCATTTATTAACTCAGTTAGGCGTGATTTTACACTTCTATAACCCGCTCATCCATTGGCTTTCGGGGAGGTTAAGGTTGGAGCAAGAATTGGCGGCGGATGCGACGGCGGCAAGCGTTGCTGGTGGTTCGCGAGATTATCTACAAATTCTCGCCAAGTTGGCTTTGGAACATGACAACCAAAATGTTGGCTGGACGGCACGTCCATTCTTGCCAACAAAACACACTTTTTTGAAGAGGTTAGAAATGTTGAAGAACTCAGAGTTTCGTTCTCGGCGAACAGGAATCATCGGAAGGCTCGCATCCTTAACCGTGATCGGAGTTACGGTGCTATTGGTGCTGGCGGTTCGACCAATAGGAAGTCCAGTGTTGGCACAGTCGACGACAGCATCCGTGGATGAGGATTTCATTTCAGCACCCTATGATTTTCGCTACTTTAGCCAAGACGGAGGCATAGTTATTGCAGCGCGCCCAAGTGATCTATTGAAAGTTGACAAGTTGGCTAAGATTGCCGAACTGATTCAGGAAAGTCCTCCACTAGACCGTCTTCAGAAATCGCTTGGCTTGGAACTAAAAGACATTGCGCAAGTGGTGCTCGGGTTTAATGGCAACAACAGCCTAGACATTGGTCCTACAGCGTTGGTGTTACATACCAAAAAGGACCTAGGTGACATGGCCGCATTTTTGGGTAGCGGAGGAAGTCCTTCCCTATTAAACGGAAAACGCGTGTATGCCATCGATGGTGATTTGATTTTCTGGCAAGTGGATGCCAAGACGATTGTGCTGAATCAGCGGCGAGTGATTAGCCGGATGATGCAGGGTCGAAGAGTTGAACAAAGTGATTGGGAATCTACTTCAGCGTGGAAAGCAATAGGTGATAGGCCATTCGCCATGGTTGTAGACGGCGATTTAGCGCGAGAAATGTTCGATTCGGCTATCGACGCTCCTAGTCCAGTAGCAAGCATGCTTTCGATGATTTCTCCCATTATCGAAGAGACCGAGGTAGTTGGAATAGGAGTTGATACTGGGGACCTGCTTACATTGAGTGCGAACTTCGAATGTTTGGACGAGCAAGGAGCTGGTTCTGTTAAAGAAACATTGGGGGCAGGAATTGTCCTGTTGAAAAATGGGCTAAAGTCCATTGGGCGCGCCATGCGTTCCGCTGCGGACCAGGGTGATGGGAATGGAGAAGTGCCATTGGATTTCCAACGGAAAATGTTGGACATGGGAAACGTTTTACTTGAATCCAGTAAAGTGGAAAGCGACAGCAATATCGCCACCCTAACATTGACCATGGACATCAATACAATTCCTCTGGAACCCTTTTTCGAAGCCGTCGCAGCAAGCAGGCAAGCGGCAAAGCGAGTACAGAGTGCGAATAATCTAAAACAGATTGGATTGGCCTTTCATAATTTCGAATCCGTGTACAGCGAGCTGCCCACTTCGGATGGAATGGTGCATCGTGACAATAAAAGGAGTTTTGAGTACCCGTATAGCTGGCGAGTTGCTATCTTGCCCTTTATCGAGCAGAACAAGCTGTTCGAACAGTATAAGTTCGATGAACCTTGGGACAGCGCAAGCAATCTAAAAGTGCTCGCACAAATGCCTGCAATTTATCGTCACCCAGACGCACCGGCCGTTAGCACTAATACTTCGTATGTGTTGCTTACTGGACCGGAGACGATGTTTAAACCAAAGTCACCAGCAATGTTCAGTGAGATCACTGATGGGCTGTCCAATACGATTATGGTCGCTGAAGCGGTGACGGAAATCCCATGGACGAAGCCACAAGATTTTGAATTTGATGCTACTAGTCCATTGTTTTCGCTGGGTGGCTATTCGCCAGAAGGCTTCAATGTGGTCATTGGTGATGGGTCAGTACGGTTTATTAGCAAGAACATTGATAAACAAGTATTTCGCGCCATGATTACTGCGGCAGGTGGCGAAGTGATCGCACTTCCGTAACGAAGTGCGGCAGATAGTCGCCTTTCGCTCCGCGAAAGTAGCGTTCGGAACCGCTACTTTTTAACGCTGATTTTAGATAACTTTGACGCTACTTTCGCGGAGCGAAAGGCGACTATCTCCGCGAAAGTAGCGTTCGGAACCCGCTACTTTTTAACGGTGGTTTTAGATTACTTTGACGCTACTTTCGCGGAGCGAAAGGCGACTATCTCCGCGAAAGTAGCGTTCGGAACCGCTACTTTTTAACCTGATTTTAGATAACTTTGACACTACTTTATAACGGTGAGTTTACGATTACTTTGACGCTACTTTCGCGGAGCGAAAGGCGACTATGTCCGCGAAAGGCGACTTACCACTGCACTGCGTTTCCATCATTCATTTGAAAGAGGTGCAGAAGATCTTGGGGCGGAAGGTTGGAAGGAATGTAATCCACCGAACCATCTCCAAACGCGGCCATGAACTTTAGGTCGGAAGTCAGCGAGATGCCTTCAATTGGCGTACTGGCATCGAATTCGAAATCCATGGGGGCGGTCCAGGGGACGGCCTTGTCCGCCTCGACATTGACCAAAATAACTGTATTGCTGAGTCCATCAGTAACGTGTGAGAAAGTAACTAGTTTTGCGCCACCGAAAACAGTATTTTCACCAACCGGCGCAACCAACGTTGTGTAGCCAGCCTTTAAGGGCTCGCGGGGTTGGAGCAAAGTTCCACCTGCCGAAGTCTTGTAAATGGCAGGCATTTGTTCAAGCAATTGAATGTTGTGGGGGCTGTCCCAGTTCTCGTCCAATTTGAACTTCTTATACAGCTCGTTTTGGTCTAGATAAGGGAGGATATGAACTCGCCAGCTAAGTCCACTTTTTCCTTCTTTGTTCCTCATTTTTTCAGCAGGAGGGAATACATGAAAAGTGCTGTCATAGTTGTGGATACCAATCAGAAGTTCGCGAAACTGATCCTTCAATTGTCGGTCGTTGAATGCAAGCAGGTTTTGAACTGCCATGTCGGAAGCGGGTTGCGCATCAGCTATGGCATCTTTAAAGCCTGTGATCGAAACCTTGATTTGCTTATCGTTTGCAGTGAATTGAATGCATGGGAGCAATACGGTTGCGAGTCTTTGAAGGTTGAACAGGGGCGTTTGTGAGAGGAATGCATTCCCTTTTTCCAAGAATGTTGGCAGGAAGTCGGCGAGATCAGTCGCAGCCTGTGCTGATGTGGATTGTATCGTTGCTTCGAATTCTAGATTTTCAGGGTTGCATCCGACTGTAATCCAAGAGATGCCTTGGGTTATCCGTTTTACAGGACCACCGCCAAGGCTGGGAGGAAGAATAGGCATCATTTCCTCGTAGCCTCTCCAGATATGAGCTGGTGGAATCACGGCTATTTGAATGGGATACGATTCCACCAAAGCGAAAGCAGTTTCAAGTTCGGGCCTAATGTTAGAAAGCGTTGTTGCTTGGATCGCATTTCTCTGCGAGGACGCAAGATCGCCGGAAGGTGATGCAATCCAAAACTTCCTCTCCTTAAGGATGGTCATGCCAGATCGTTCAAGAATTGCCGTGAGGTTCTTCTCATTGCTTGCAGATGGCTTCTCCAAGAGAAGTCGAACTGGCACTTGGGCTTGAGTGAACGGAATGTCGATTATTAGATAAGTTTCTCCGGAAGATAATGCTTCTCGAATCGAGACTAAATTCTTATTGAGAGCTGATAATGCATCTCGAGCGGAGAGGCTGAGCATGTCCTGGGGAATCGCAGGAATCATGAGCGATTGATTGCTAATTCGCGCCACTACAATGGTGGTTGCGTTGATGTGCTCTTCAATCGCAGTGCTGGTGAATGGAGGCAGCGAGGGAGATTCAGTTTGGCCGAGGGCTGATCCGCACAGAAAAGTGGTGATGAGGATTAGCACCAGCAACGAGCGGCAATTGGGCGATTGAACGAGATCGCGCGTCGATGGAAATATCATGAAAGGGACCGTGGAAACAGAGTAGGAAGGGAGTGAAGTGTGTATTTTCTTAACCCGAAGCGTAAGCAAGGGAGCGACTTACGGCGACGCTGCACCGAATGCTTGCAGTCCCTCGCTGACGCTTCGGGTTGTGAAAAAAAGTGCTGGCGGAGATTATCCAAGCGAATTCAATTAGAACTTGGCTGTGCAAGATGAATGACAAGCTTGTAGATAATAGTTTTGCTCGCGGTCGAAAGGACTGCAGTATTGTTGTCGAGTTCGTACTGGAATGATTTGCCATTGAAGGGGTCCTGAGCAGCAGGAAGCCGAAGCTCATCAAGAGATGGGGGTAACTGGTTTCCATGCGCTGCGCCATACATGCGAATTGACTCTAGCGTTTGCAGCATGGCAATTTGCATGGCGCAACGTTGTTCGGCCGCGAGGGCCGTTTGGAACCATGGAAGAAGGGCCGAAGCTGGGAAAGTTGCACCACCGATGTAGTCTACGCTTTGCTTAAAGCGTTCGTCTCTCGATTGATATTCTGGGTTCGCGATGGCGTCGGAGTAATCAATGAATTGCCATTTGTGTTGTTCGTCGCGTGCTCGTTCGTAGAAGCATTTTTGAGCCAGAAAGAAGACTTGCGCGACTGGGTACCTATCGACCACCGCTGGTTCGAGGCCAATGACGTCGAGAAGATATCGTTTGGCACCTGGGTAAGATGCTGAAATGAAAGACACAAAAGCGATGCGATTGTTTTCCATATCCTCATCGGGAGTGAAATCAAATTCATAAGCGAGTGGCAACAATTGAGGCAGAATTCGGTCAATGAATTCGTGCCAATATTCGACAGATCGAGGACGTTCATCGACCTCGCGCATCGCTTTTGCTTGCAGAAAGTAGAATTGACGTTCGTAGGCGTTCGCTTTGCGCAAGCTGATGAGCGGTTTGGGAAGAGCTGCAAATGCCCAATAAAGATTGGGCGCGTTGGGCATTTGTAGGAGGTGCAGAGTGTCGGTCCAGGCGATGCCGGAGATGGCAATTCCAACGAGATTGGAAACGAGGACTGGATCGTTTGAAATGTGTCTCGCTAGGGCATGTTGCTGTCCGATGATTTCGAAGGCGTCTTCAAACCGTCCCTCAGCAATCGCGACGCGACAGCGTAGACTCTGGTTTCTGGCGAGTTCCCGCATTACTTGAACTTCAGGCAGTAAGAGATTCATGGGGTTTTCGACATCGCGAAGATTGCGATCGAGAGAAAATGAGTTCAGTTTTTTTGCAGCGGCCAAATCGCGTGGTTGAAAGGCCAGTAACGCTAGGTACTCCTTTACCTTCTCAATCGGCAGTTCGGAAGGAACGGTGGCTTGCCAATTGTAGGGTGGTAGATCGCTGATGGATTTCCCAGTGATTTTTGCGGTTTCTCTTGCGTCGCGTCGCAGTTCGGCAAGGCGTTCTTGGACGTTCGACTGTTCAAAGAATCCCATAGCGCGCAAATAGTAGATCGCTGCATTGCCATCCTGCATCTCGAATTCATCGGGTAGAAATCGATACTTTAATGCGGGCTGAGGTTCCGGCTGTGGGTGGAGAGTGATCTCCATGATTTGAATCGTTATGCCGCTGGCTGGATCCGTATCTGTGATCCAACCATGGTTAGGTTTATCCTGTGCAATTGCAGAGGAATTTGACCCAAGAAGCACGAGTGCAGCAAGCGTGATTGTTTGGTGTCGGAGTTTTCGCATAAGAGTTAGAGTTTCATTTGGAGTAGTACATTAGGTTAGGTAATAAGAACGACGTGCGTTTAGTTCACACCTGGTTGTCAGAGGAATTCTTGCCACAAGTCTTGAAGCGTGGTTACTGGTTGAGGAATGGTATCGAAAGGCATTTCCGAGGCACGATAGTTGGTGGTTGTGCTGGGGATCAACGATGGCGCGGTTGATACGTTTGTTTGAGTCGCACGGTTGGTGATACGCGTACCACCACGAATGCTGAGGGGCGAGGAAGAGAACTCGGATGTAACAAACTCATTGAAATCGATACCGAACGGATTCATGGGAGTGACTCGTAGGGTATCGATTGATTCATGATGTGGAGGAAGGGAGTCTTGTTTGGCGAGATCAGTAGAAGGTGCCAGTTCAGAGGTGGGGCTTGCAGTTGAAATGGAAGTGTTTTGTGAATTGTTCTTGTCATCAGAGGTCTTCGGAACCAGCAGCATCAGTGCGATTCCACACGCCAATCCCAGGGCCCAAGAGATGGAAATGCTTCGATAGCTGTGAGCGATCGGCAGGGGCATCGGCGAGGCGGGGTGTGGTGGTTGTAGACTTTCAACGATGGACGCGAGATCGACCTGTGGAGCTCGCGGTTGAAATTGTCGGAGCAGATCCTCGATGGCCCGGAGATCATCGGGAGGTATATTAGACTTGTCCATATTTACAGGCCTTCTTCCGAGTAGCGGCTGGTGGGAAGACTGATTAATTGTTCGCGCAAGTGTTGAAGCGCGGATAGATAGCAACGGTGAACGGAACTGGGTGGACAATCGACGAGCATCGCAATCTGTTGGAAAGTGAGTTCGCCCCAGATGCGAGCAACGACTATTTGACGCTCCAATGCGGGGAGCTTAGACAATGAGTTTTGCAGTAGTTGTTGTTCATCATCATGAAAGTGTTGGTTATCAAACCACGAATCGGACTTGGTTGCATAGGCGCGTTGATGATGGGAGTGGCGTCGAGTTTCGCCACGTAGCATATTCATGGCGCGGCGCTTCACTGCGATGTAAAGCCAAGCGACACAGTCGTCCGGTGCGTGGGAGAGTTGAGCCAAATCCATCAAGGCTTCTTGCAAAGCATCGTCAGGATCATGACACCATTGGCGTGCAAATAACACCAGCGAGGCACCGTGCTGTGCGAGCAGTTGTGCGATACACGCTGCGTCGATTCGCGGCACAATGGCCTGCCTTGTATTTGTTGGTACAACGTTTGGTCGTTAAGTGAACCTGCGACGCAATGAAGTCACCGCACAAACGTGATTATCCCAGAAAATACTAACTTTTCTCGACGAGAGGGAGAAAAATGGCCGGTCGCTAGTTTTGTGCAGCGATCTTGAGCAGATATTCATCCGTACGAAGATACATCTCAGACTGAGTGAAGGCAGGAGTGGCAAAGGTTCGGCCCGTCACTTCATTCTTGGCAATCGATTTGAACGAAGTGCTAGGCTCAATCCATGTTGCTTCGCCGGACTCGCTGAGAAACAAAATGTTACCGTTGACGTAAATGGGAGAGGCAGAATAGTTGCCTCCCAGGCGTTCCATCCAATTGGATTTGCCTGTTATTGCGTTCACGCACGAAGCGATGCCATTATCGGAAACAAAATACAATTCGTCGCCGACCAGGACGGGCGTCGGAGTACTTGGTGCGCCACGTCGGATGCGCCAAACTACGTGCGAGTCGGTTACATCACCCGATCCCCCGAGTTTCACTGCCATCAGTTCTGGATTGTCATAGTCATGATTGTAGAAAACCATGCCATGTCCCAGGACTGGCTGAGGTACCACTGACCATCCAGGGGCGAGGACTCGCCAAATTTCTTTCCCGGTGGCCAGGTCATAAGCGGCAAAATGTTCTGGACCTGGTGCCAAAACTTGAAGTTGGCCATCCACATTGGTGACGTTTGCGGTAACGAACGAATGGCTGATACGTGCTTCTATGGAGCGTGGCGTTTTCCACGCGACGTCGCCGGTACTCGCATCGACTGCGGCAACGAAAGGATCCACGCTACCATCGCAAACGATTATTAGCTTGCCATCGTGCAAAACGGGCGAACCGCCACTGCCATGCATTGGGGGGTAATCTAGGTTGGTGCTAGTCCAAAGGATTTCACCGTCACTGGCGGCAAGCTTGGCCATGCCGAGCGCACCGAAATGAACATACACGGCACCATCGTGAACGATGGGCGTAGGGCTGGCGTGGCTGTTTTTGGCATGGATTGCGGGGGCCGTTTCGACTGCAAAAACCTCGCGGTTCCAGTCGACCTGTCCTGTAACGGAGTCAATGGCCAAAGCGCGTAACGACAATCCTTCCCCATGAGCAACCGCAGTGGTCAAGAAGACTCTGCCCTCCACTACCACAGGAGAGGACCAACCCAATCCAGGAATAGGTGTCTTCCACACCACATTCTCTGTATCGGACCAATGCAAAACCGGAGTCGCGTTAGCGTGTCCGTCCGCGTTGGGGCCACGAAATTGAGGCCAATCGCCCACAGCAAAGGCCAATACAAGGTAGCAAAGTGGGAGCATGGGTGGGCGACTCGGCGGGCGGTTGGGGGCAATGACTGTGAGTGTAAAATCGCCAAGATGCAATTTGTTCACGCTGGGCCACTGAGAGGCAACATATTAGGGGAGTGACCGCCTGTCAATGTTTGGCAAAAAAGTGTTAGGGGGCAAGGAGGTTGTTTGGCGCCTTGATTATATAAGTGATTGAATAGTCGCCCTCGATTAACAAATTCACTCCCTAGGGGAGTTTCGAGTTCTGATACACTGTGTCCGAAGTGACGCCTTGTTTGCTCATGCGTTAGCACGGGTCACTTGCGGTTGAATCGAATGAACATCTGACGGAAAGGGAACGTGATGGTTTTTAGCATTCCTTGTTTGCGACATTCCACGGACTATCTGCATAGAAGTGCTGCATGTTTATTGAGTTTGTCTGCGATCGGATTGGGAATCGTCTCAGTCTTCAGTTCGAGAGCAGCCATCGGGCAAGAGGTCGACAGCACGTTGAGTGATCCTCGCGCCGATGCCTTCTCACATGATGTTTGGCGAGCGGAACGGCGCATTATCGATCTTCACCAACACATTGAAGCGACTCCAGAGCGATTTCAACGTGCGATCGGCATTCTCGACCGAGTGGGGGTCGGTATTGGCGTTGTGCTCGGCGCCGGAACCGTAACGGCGAAGGATGGTGAAGTGTCAGAGTTTCAGCGCGCCAAGGAATTAGCGGACTCACTCTATCCGGGTCGCTTCATGCACCACATGTTGCTCGACTATAACGGTTGGGACGACGAAGGGTGGAGCGATGGTGCAGTCAAGCAAATTGAAGAGGGACATCGCCTGGGAGCGAGTGGGCTAAAAGAATTCAAACGTCTTGGTCTATTTTTGAAAGATGGTCAGGGAAAGCTCATTCGCATTGATGATCCGAAATTGGATCCTGTTTGGCAACGGTGTGGCGAATTGGGGATGCCGGTATCGATCCATGTTGGTGATCCCAAAGCGTTTTGGTTGCCCTACGATGAGACAAATGAACGGTGGACAGAATTAAAGGACCATCGTAGTTGGTGGTTTGGAGATCCGGCTATGCATCCTCCACGTATGGACTTACTCAATGCACTGAATCGCGTCATTGAGCGGCATCCGCAGACGACGTTTGTTTGTGTGCACTTTGCCAATAATCCGGAAGAGCTCGAATGGGTTGATAATGCGCTAAATCAATACCCCAACATGTATGCAGATTTAGCCGCGCGTATTCCAGAGCTTGGTCGACATCCCAGCGCCCAAGTACGACAATTATTTGAGAAAAATCAAGACCGCATTCTGTTTGCCACAGACTTTATGGTGTATAGCAAACTGATACTCGGTTCTGGCGGAGATGCGGAAAACCCAACCGACGATGATGCGGTAGAGTTTTTTATGAAGTGCTGGAGATGGCTGGAAACGGATACCAGAGATTGGGCTCATATGACTCCCATTCAAGGGAATTGGTTAATTAATAGCATTAACGTTTCCCCGCAGGTAGCGCGAAAAATCTACTTTGACAATGCTCATCGGCTCTTCGCGCGTTCTCTCCCCTTACCCGTTGCCAAGGCATTGCGGATACAGAATGACTTCGTGCCTGACGGGCAGTTGCAGGAAGAAGCATGGCAAGCAGCAGAGCCAGTACGTTTGGAATATCAGTCACTTGATGGGATCGCACGCCCGGAGTTGAGCACTCCGGTACGATTGCTGTGGTCCGATGCGTACTTGTACCTAAGTTATGAATGCCCGTATCGCGAACTGAGTATTTGGTCGCCTCCCAAATTGGATGGGGAGCGGTTGGGTTTATGGGACTATGATGTTGTGGAAGCGTTTATTGGTTCCGATCCTGCGCAGGTTGAGCGTTACACTGAATTCGAATGGGCACCTAGTGGTGAAACACTGGATTTGAAATTGAATCTGCCGTCAAAGGACTTTGACTGGACGGCGCACGCTGAGTCTGCGGTAACCGTGGACGAGCAGTCGCGTATCTGGCGAGTGGAAACAAGAATTCCGATGCGTGCATTGTCGGAGGCGGTTCCCATCGCAGGGAGTCGCTGGAAGATCAACCTTTATCGACACGACCGGGCTACCCAGGCCTTTCTAGCAATGTCGCCGACATTGAAAGGGAGCTTTCACACGCCCAGTCGTTTTGGATGGCTAGAATTTCAGCCGCTGAAGTCGGCAACGGAATAGTCAATAGTTGCTGCAATGTTGCGTTTACGAATTTGGATCTTCTGAATGTGGGCAATCACTCAATGAATACGATGACAAAGCTAAACAGACTCAGCGTAATTGTGTGTTTGATGTCCGTTTGGCTTGTCTCGCAGAACGCGAAAGTCTTGCGTTCTGAAGAGTGGGAAGGCTGGCGGAAGATCAGTTTTCAAGTGGAGGATCGCAACGCGTTTTTGATCGCGCCAAAAATGGTGGCCGAAGGAAATCCATGGATCTGGCGAACCGAATTTTTTGGACACGAGCCACAGGCCGACAAGGAGTTATTGGAACATGGATTTCATGTTGCCTATGTAGACATGCAAAATCTGTACGGAGGCCCCGCAGCCATGAACGCCATGGATGCGATGTATGCCCATGTTACGAGCGAGTTTGGTCTATCGAAGAAGACCGTTTTAGAGGGATTCAGTCGAGGTGGACTCTATTCACTGAACTGGGCCATTAGAAACCCGTCCCAAGTGGCGTGTATCTACAACGATGCGCCGGTTTGCGACTTCAAGAGTTGGCCCGGAGGAAAGGGACGTGGAAAGGGATCGGCCGGCGATTGGGAGCGTTGTAAGAGCGTTTATGGGCTTTCGAGCGAGGCAGAGGCGATCGCCTATGCCTTCAATCCGGTGGATCATTTAAAGCCGTTAGCAGAGGCTCGTATTCCGTTGCTCCATGTTTGCGGAGGGGACGATGATGTCGTTCCTATCGAAGAAAATTCGCTGCTTGTTCAGCAGCGATATCAGGCGTTGGGGGGCGATTTCACGCTGATAGTTAAGCCAAATTGCAATCATCATCCTCACAGCCTACACGACCCAACACGGATCGTTAATTTTGTGCTCGAACATACCGGGCACGCGGAGGAAGCAACCGTGGCGGAGACCCCGTTTGGTTACGACTATTTTGCATTGCGCAGCGGATTGGAGCGATCTAAGAAGACGTTTGAAAATGAAAAACGAGGGCGAGTTGCTTTTCTTGGCGGATCGATCACTGCAGTTACAGGATGGCGAGATCTGGTTTGCGAACAACTGAAAGAACGGTTTCCAGAAACCGAATTTGATTTCATCAATGCGGGCATCCCGTCCTTGGGATCCACTCCAGGTGCCTTTCGATTTGAGAGGGACGTGTTGGCAAATGGCGAAGTAGATCTATTGTTCGAAGAAGCGGCAGTTAACGATGATACGAATGGATTCTCAGACCTAGAACAAGTGCGTGGCATGGAAGGGATCGTTCGTCAGGCACTGATTGCCAATCCGAACATGGACATCGTCCTATTGCACTTCGCGGATCCTGGCAAGCTACAGGAATATCGCAATGGACAAACGCCTGTGGTTATTTCCAATCACGAGCGAGTTGCTGAACACTATCAAATTCCCTCGATCGACCTGGCGAAAGAGGTTGGCGAACGCATTCGCGCTGGTGAGTTTAGCTGGGAAGTGGATTTTAAAGATTTGCATCCTGCACCCTTTGGGCATAGTCTCTACGCCCGATCTATTGAGCGTCTATTTAATGATGCATGGCGTGATGATCCATCGCCTGCAAAATCTCAGCGAGATAGGTTGCCCGAACCACTGGATCGATTCAGCTATTTCCGTGGAAAACTGTTGGGACCCGAAGAAGTGTTTGCAGCGAGCGCTGAGAGTTCGCTACAGGACTGGTGTCTTGATAAGAATTGGACGCCACAGGACAAAGCGGGAACGCGCGATGGTTTTGTTGGAATTCCCATGGTCATCGGGGATAAACCGAATGCTGTAACGAAGGTGGTTTTCGAAGGTGTCGGCTTCGGGGTCTTTGTAACTTCGGGGCCTGATTCGGGGCGGCTCGAATATCGAGTGGATGGTGGTGATTGGAGCAGCGTTGAATTGTTTACACCGTGGAGCTCTGGATTGCATTTGCCGTGGGCGAAAATGCTCGCCTCTGAACTCGCCGATCAGAAACACTCGATTGAATTGAGAGTTGCCGACGAAGCGGATGCGAAAAGTGTGGGGCACGTAGTGCGCATCGCCTATTTTTTGGTCAATCGTGGTGAATAGATTTAAAATTGAGTGGCAACTGACCAGTTCATCATTTCTTCTGGTTATTTATGCATTACTTGCAGCGGGTTGTTCGCACGACAATAGTGAGCGTCCCGTTGTCGTCTCGGCGGCTGCGAGTACGAAAGATCTGATGACCGCTTTGATCAATGAGTTTGACGCGAGTTCGGACAATTCGTCGCATGCGAGGATAGTCGTGAATACTGGTGCAACCAGCCATCTGGCGAATCAGATTATTGCAGGAGCGCCCGTTGATTTGTTTCTTGCCGCAAATTTGGCCTGGGCGGAGGAAATGCAGAGCAAAGGACTGGTCGCCGAGTCAGAAAATTTATTGGGCAATCAATTGGTGCTTGCAGTACCCAATGGCAATGGTGGAATGGTTACTAACGCATTGGATTTGCTTGATAACAAAGTGCGAAAAATTGCCGTCGCTGGTGAGAACGTACCTGCTGGCATTTATGCGCGGCAAGTACTTACTCGTTTGGGATTGTACGAGCCCTTGTCGTCGGAGGGCAAATTGGTTTTCGGGCATGATGTTCGTTCAGTGCTCGCTTTTTTGGAACGCAATGAGGTAGATGCGGGAGTTGTCTATGCAACCGATGTTTTGATCTCCACGGAAATCAAGGTCGTGCAACGATTTGAGCCGGACTTGCACGATAAGATTGTTTATGTAGTGATGTTAATGAAGCAGGCAGAGCATCATTTAGCCGCTAAGGATTTTTACGAATTTTTACAATCAGAACGCGCTGTACGCACCATTGAACGGTTTGGCTTTACCCGAGTCCGCGAGACAGCATTGCAGGAATATCGTTGATGCTATCGGAAGGAGAATGGCAAGCAGTGCGGCTTACATTTCTGGTGTCGACATGTGCAATAGGGATCTCATTCCCCTTTGCGGTCGGTTTAGCCTGGGTGATCGCCAAAAAATCTTTCCCGGGCAAATGGTTGCTGGAGGTGTTCGTCAATTTGCCGTTGGTCTTGCCTCCTGTCGTGACCGGCTACTTCATCATTATTTTATTTGGGAAGAATGGCTGGCTAGGAGGTTGGCTTGAAGAGTCGCTAGGTATGCGATTGATATTTGATTGGAAGGGTGCGGTGTTGGCTGCGACAGTGGTTGGCTTTCCATTGTTTGTGCGACCCATTCGGTTGGCTTTTGAGCAGATGGATCAGCGTTTAATACAGGCAGCGCGCACCCTAGGTGCGTCTCGCTGGGATGCCTTTTTCAGCATCGCCTTGCCAATAGCGAGGCCTGGAATTCTGGCTGGAGGTGCATTGGCTTTTGCGCGAAGCATGGGTGAGTTTGGCGCGACGATCATGATTGCTGGCAATATACCGGGTGAAACACAAACGATATCGCTGATGATTTACTCGCTGTTGGATTCGCCTAATGGGATCGACCTATCGCTGCGGCTGGTAAGCACTTCGATTTTGGTGGCCGCTGTTGCATTGATGATTGGCGAGCTGCTGGAACATCATCAAAGTAAGCGTCGACAAGAGGGACGTCCAAGCGAAGGAGCGCAATAGCGATGAGTTGCTTGAGCTTTGATGTAGCATTTCGTTATCGAAGTGGGTTTCAATTATCCCTTCAGTTCCAGACCCAGGGCGGGACTACGGCACTCGTCGGCCCATCCGGAAGCGGAAAAACATCGGTTCTCAATCTGATTGCTGGATTGCTGAAGCCGGATAGAGGTTCCATTCGGTTTGGAGATCGATTGCTGTTTGATGCCGCGCAACGAATTGATGTGAGGCCAGAGAAGCGATTTATTGGGTACGTGTTTCAGGATTACCTGCTGTTCCCTCATTTGTCGGTCAAGCAAAATTTGCTTTATGGATTTCGTCGTACGGTGGTTACCAGGATCTCGTATGATCATGTTGTGGAGGTGATGCGATTGGGAGAGCTGCTGCATCGCTATCCGATTACTTTGAGCGGAGGGCAAAAGCAACGTGTTGCGTTGGGCCGTGTTTTACTGAGTTCACCACAATTGATGTTGCTGGATGAACCGCTGTCGGCGGTGGATGAAACACATCGTGCTGAATTGCTCGCATTTTTGACGGAGACGATTCGCGAGTTTTCCATCCCCACGATTTTAGTCAGTCACGACACCGCAGGCATAGGGAAAATTGCGAGCCAAGTAGTCAGCATCATTACACCAGAGCTCAATCGCCCGGCGCGATAACTGGGTGATTAAAACATTTGGATTGTCTGATCATCAGCGGGCGGTTGATTGCAGGTGGAGGGCTCAAATTTTGACCGGCGATTGCTGTCCCTAATACCGTGCAAGAAGCGATTTGGTTAGACTTCTAAGGAATCTTTTGAATTCAACAAGAAACGGGCAAACATAGTCGCCTTTCGCTCCGCGAAAGTAGCGTCGATGGTCGGTACTTGTTTCGCTACTTTCGCGGAGTTAGAGGGTGGTTTTTATCGCTACTTTCGCGGAGCGAAAGGCGACTATTTTCGCTACTTTCGCAGAGTTAGAGGGTGGTTTTTAACGCTACGTTCGCGGAGCGAAAGGCGACTATTTTGGCTACTTTCGCAGAGTTAGAGGGTGGTTTTTAACGCTACTTTCGCGGAGCGAAAGGCGACTATTTTCGCGGATCTATTCATAAAAAAATAAGGTGAGTCCCAATATGAGTATGCTGACAGTGGCAAGCCCACAATGGAACCCCTTGCTTATTGGTCTGATGGTCGCAATTGGCTTGTCAACAATGGTTGGATGCAACCCCACAGCGGAGCCAGCAACCGCACAGCAATCAGCAATTAAGGTTAACGTCGTCACGGCGGTGGAAAAGGATTTGCTCGATTTTCAGGAGTTTGTTGGTCGTACGGAACCATCGGAAACGGTGGAGGTGCGTTCGCGATTGACCGGTTTTATTCGCTCGGTGGAATTTTCTGATGGCGATCTTGTTAGTAGCCATTGGGAGGCTTCCGAAGTTCCGGCGATTGAGGAGGGTGCAGTACAACCAAAGACCGAGTTGGGACAGCCATTGTTTTTGATTGAACCTGACGAGTTTGAGGCAATTCATCAGCAGTCGTTAGCGCGTATTGAAGTATGGAAAGCGAAGCGTGAGCTGGCCCAAGCGAAATTGGCAAGATCTGAAAAATTGATTAGTGCCAATGCGGTATCGCAGGAAGAATTGGAAGAGAATCGAGCGGCCTTGAAAGAGGCCAGCGCCAATGTTGTTGTCGCCGAAGCAGATGCAGCGCGCACTGCTTTGGATGTTGCTTACACCGTAGTGCGGGCCGAGATCGATGGGCAAGTTGACCGTGCACTCGTGACTCGAGGAAATTTAGTCAGTGGCGGGGTTGGGGCGGGCACGTTGTTGACTCGGATTGTTAAGAACGACCCGATGTATGTTTATTTTGACGTCGATGAAAAGTCGTTTCTTCAGTATCTGCGACGTCGCACGGCCAGCGAGGTTGGAGCGGTGCCGGAAGCCGATGTCTCAAAAATAGCAAAGGGTGTGTTGGATGAAGCTCCTAGAGATCGCACCACTTGGCTGGAGAAACAAAACATTCCTTGTTTTCTCAAGTTGGCTGACGAGCAGGAATTCTCACATGCCGGCGTTATCGATTTCTATGAAAATCGCATTGATGCTTCGACAGCGAGATTGAGGGTCCGGGGTACGTTTCGCAATGTCAATAATCTTTTGGCAGGTGGCATGTTTGTACGGATTCGTGTCTATGGGAATATGGAAAAGAAGCCGACACTTCTAATACCAGAAAAATGTATCGGATATGACCAAGACATTCGCTTTGTATATGTGATTGACGAAAGTGGAGTGCCAGAGCGCAGGACAGTGGAGATTGGTGATCGCCGAGGTAAGTGGCGGAAGATTGAATCAGGGCTGCAGGCAGGTGATAGAGTCGTTTATGAAGGCATGCAGCGGATTCGTCGTGTCGTGGGTGGAAGCGAATATGAAGCTGTGGAAGCAACGGAAATCGATAGCTTGTCGATACCCGACGATTCTGCACTGCCAGTGATTGAAGTTTCTGCGGAATCAACTGACACCACTGTGCCCGAATAATCAGCGAGGATTGAATTTTGTTTGCACATTTTTTTATTGACCGTCCGATTTTCGCGGGTGTGATCTCTGTGATTATCACCTTGGCCGGTGGTGTCTTTGTATTTGGTTTGCCCATTGCTCAGTATCCTGAGATTGCACCTCCAACCATCCAGGTTTCGTGTGCATATCCAGGCGCGAGCAGCAAAGTTGTGGCCGAGACGGTAGCGTCTCCAATTGAGCAGCAAGTGACAGGGGTGGAGAACATGCTCTACATGTCGTCACAATGCACAAATGACGGAGGCTACAATCTTACTGTGACTTTTGATGTTGGCACGGATTTGGATATGGCTCAGGTGCTCGTGCAGAATCGAGTGAATTTGGCAGTACCCAGCTTACCGTCGGAAGTAAAGCAGATTGGTGTCAACGTAAAAAAGCGATCTCCGGCGTTGCTGTTGGCGGTCAATTTGTATTCACCCGAAGGATCAAAAGGGCAGCTCTATTTGAGCAACTATGCGACCATTCGCTTGCGAGACGAGTTGGCAAGAGTGGAAGGAGTCGGCGACGTATCTTTCTTGGGGCAATTGGATTACAGCATGCGAGTATGGCTTGATCCAGAACGAATGGCGATTCTCAATTTGACTGCCGGCGATGTTGCCCAGGCATTGCGCGAACAGAATGTGCAAGTCGCTGCGGGCGCTTTGGCCCGTCCCCCTGTTCCCGATGGACAAGATTTTCAATACACGTTGACCACACAAGGGAGGCTCATAGAGCCAGAGCAATTTGGCCAAATAGTCTTAAAGACCAATGCAAAGGGGATGCCGGTTCTGCTTGAAGATGTTGTTACGGATCGCCGAGAATCCGACGAGGGCCGATGGTTTGGCGGAATTGAATTGGGAGCAAAGACGGAGGATACGGCGTGTCGTTTGGACGGAATGCCATCGGTGGGTTTGGCAATTTACCAGCTGCCGGGTTCCAATGCGTTGGACACTGCAGACGCCATTCGCAAGCGAATGACGGAGCTGAAGCGATTGTTTCCCAATGATGTGGACTACAAGATTGCGTATGACACGACACCCTTTATTGCCGAATCGATTCGTGAAGTCGTGAAAGCACTACGTGACGCGATTGTATTAGTGGCGATTGTGGTGTTGGTATTCTTGCAATCATGGCGGGCAACCATCATTCCCTTGATTGCGGTACCAGTAGCGTTGATGGGGACTTTCGCCGTAATGGCTGGTCTGGGCTTCAGTCTCAATAATCTGTCGTTGTTTGGATTGGTGTTGGCGATCGGGATTATTGTTGACGACGCAATTGTGGTTGTTGAATCGATCGAGCACCATTTAGAGCATGGTAAATCACCGCGTGAGGCAGCGATGGTTGCGATGACCGAGGTATCAGGGCCGATTATTGCCATCTCACTTGTGTTAATGTGCGTGTTCATACCGTGCATTTTTATCACGGGCATTACAGGTGAATTTTTTAGACAGTTTGCTGTGACAATTGCTGTTTCCACCTTCTTCTCTGCCCTAAATTCTCTGACGCTCAGTCCGGCATTATCGGCACTACTGTTGCGCCCCAAGGCGGAGCAACGCGATCCTTTGACGAAATTAATCAATTTTGCTCTGGGTTGGTTCTTCAAGGGATTCAATACTGTCTTTACCGCGACGAGCAATGGATATGCAAAATTAGTCGGCGGATTGTTGCGTTTGAGTTTTGTGGTCCTGCTCGTTTATGCGGGCTTGCTGTATGGGACGTACTATGGAATGACGCACGTGCCGACTGGATTTATTCCGGCACAGGACAAGGGTTATCTGCTTGTTGACATGCGATTGCCTGACTCGGCAAGTTTGCAGCGGAGTCGCGAGATGATGATCCGCATTGAAGAGCTCGTCTCTAGTAAGGGAAGTTCGGCTAGTGAAACAGACGATCATGCAAGTGGCGGAAATGGAAATGGTGTTGCCCACACTTTGACGGTGATTGGTCAGTCGTTTGTGCAGAATGCGGTAGGCTCGAATTTCGGATCGATGTTCATCATTCTTGACGACTTTCATCATCGTCAGGACCCGGCATTAGCGGCCAACGCCATTGCGGCCAAAATACGTGCTGTTTGCAACGAGGAACTTATTGATGCCTCCGTGGCAGTTTTTGGACCGCCTCCCGTTGACGGTCTCGGGAGTGCAGGAGGATTTAAGGTGATGGTGCGTGATACGGGAGCTGGGGGATTGAGCCAGCTTCAAGAAGCGGCGGATGGAATTGCTGCAGCAGGTAACAAGGTCCCTGGATTGATTGGAATGTTTAGTGGCTTTCGTGCGAATACACCGCAGATGTATGTGGATGTCGATCGCACCAAAGCAAAATTACTCGGCGTTCCTTTGACGGATGTGTTTCTGACCCTGCAGATGTATTTAGGTGGGTATTACGCGAACGACTTCAATCAGTTTGGAAGAACTTGGCAAGTGAATTTGCAAGCGGACCCAATGTATCGCCTTACGCCGGATGCATTGCGCAAGTTTCAAGTGCGGAATCTGGAAGGGGATATGGTACCTCTTGCATCCTTGGTTGACATTCAAGAGAGTTCTGGCCCAGCGATGGTGACTCGTTACAACGGTGTTGACGCAGCGGCCGTAAATGGAGGGTCGATGCCGGGAATTAGTTCCGGGCAAGTTGTTAGCCTCGTTGATGGTGTTGTCAATGCAACGCTGCCTGAGGGGATGGATGCACAATGGACCGAATTGACTTTCATGCAGATACGAGCGGGCAACACAACGCTGATTGTTTTTGGTATTGCCGTGATATTGGTGTTCCTTGTGCTAGCGGCTCAGTATGAGAGTCTTCGCTTGCCCTTTGCTGTGGTGCTCGTGATTCCTATGTGCCTGTTGTGTTCGCTAGTCGGTGTAGCAATCATGCATCTAGACATCAATATATTCGTGCAGATTGGATTCATCGTATTGGTTGGATTGGCAAGTAAGAATGCGATTTTGATTGTTGAATTTGCCAAAGAAAAATCGGCGGCAGGAGTGCCGATTCGAGACGCAACCATTGAAGCATGTAGGCTTCGCCTACGTCCAATATTGATGACATCGTTCGCCTTCATCCTCGGTGTTGTGCCACTGGCTATCGCAACGGGTGCTGGTGCCGAGATGAGGCAATCGCTTGGGATTGGCGTCTTGAGTGGTATGTTAGGTGTAACAGTCTTTGGGATTTTTCTGACGCCCGTGTTTTATTACTTGCTGGCTGGCAAGTCGTCAGCGACGCAAAGCAAATAGTCGCCTTTCGCTCCGCGAAAGTAGCGTTGGTATTCGCTGCTTTTTCAGAACTTTCGCGGAGCGAAAGGCAACTATTATTGCCTTCGATTAATAAATTCACAGCCTATCCGCGAAAGTAGCGTGTTCCTATTTGTGAGTTGTTTTCGCTACTTTCGCGGAGCGAAAGGCGACTATCTACTATCGACCAAGCTCAGGAATTGCACCGCAGGCGGCGAATAGCTTGAAGGCGTGCACCGTTTCAGCAACGTCGTGAACCCGTACAATGTGTACTCCGGCCAAAGCCATGGCGAGCGATACCGCAAGCGTACCGGCCATCCGATCAGCATTGGAGTCACCGATACACTTTCCGACGAAGCCTTTGCGAGAGTGGCCTACCAGAATCGGGCGGTTGAAATCGAGGAAACTATGTACTCCTCGTAGAAGTTGCAGATTGTGATCATGGGTTTTACCAAAACCGATGCCAGGATCGAGACAGATACTTTGCCAGTTGATACCCGCTTGAATGGCAGCACCCAGCCGTTGTTGAAGGTAAACATGGATTTCAGTAACGATGTCTTTGTAGGTCGGCTGATCCTGCATAGTTTGCGGAGTGCCTTGCATGTGCATCGCGCAGACACCGGCCTTCGATGTTACGGCGACTTGCAACATGTCAGGGTCACCCGTAAGGCCGGTCACATCATTAATCACTTGCGCCCCGGCAGCGATCGCATCTTCTGCAACTTTTGCTTTGGATGTGTCGATAGAAAGGGGGATAGTCAATCGTGAGGCCAGGGATTCAATCACTGGCAACACTCTACGACGTTCTTCGTCGACCGAAACAGGAAGACTGTATGGGCGTGTGCTTTCACCGCCAATATCGATCATTCCGGCGCCGGCATCTTCCATGCGCAGGGCGGCTTCCATTGCGGCAGATGGGCAAAAGTGCTTTCCACCGTCCGAGAAACTATCAGGAGTCACATTTAGAATAGCCATCACCAACGGAGGTGAGGAAAGCGTCAATATTTTAGAGGGAAGCTCCCAAGTTACATGACGCCTTGTTTGAGACATTACCAGCGGGCTTCCATTTGAGAAACGATGCGTTCCGCCAAGTCGTCAATGGCATTTTGCAGTTCAGTTTCAATGGATTGGCCCGCTTCTGGAACGACGCGGGCTTCTTGCGAAAAGATTAGGGAGAGATTGCCATCGGGCAGAATTCTATTTTCCATCAGTACTTCACCGCGGCGTCCTATCCAGCTGGCATCCACTGACACGACCATATCGAGTGCGCGAACTTCGTCCGTCGCGGTTTCGGTAAGGACCTGCTTGGAATCGCCACCGAATCGACAGGTTAGAACGCTGTCTGCGTTGGGATCGGAGGTCACGATATAAGGTGTGCGATCTTGGATTTTTCGAATCAGTGCTTCCGTCAATCGCACGCCCACATCGTGGCGAAATGAATCGTTCTTGGCGATTGGGATATGAATTGTGCGGATGTCCGGGCGAAACATCGTTTGGGACCCGAAATTGTACCCAGCACAACCACTAAGAGAAACGCAGCACAGAACCAGGACCAAGTTGGACACTAGGCATTGCAGCGCCACGCAAATACGATCAGCAATTGAGCAGAACAAACTCTGGATCCCTTGGAAATAATCTATCGAAGAATGGTTCCGTCGGTTCCCATCAGTGGCTTCTGTGGCTGGCCTTCTGGGAATAGCTTAGTGAGAAAAGCAAGTCGCTGTGGTGGTACTGGGGGTAGATCCGCGTTGGCGACAAGATGTTCACGCGCTTTGTCAGCAAACGGGGTGGAGGGATACTTCTCTAAGAGCTCTTGATGGTACACATTTGCACCGCCGTATTTCTTTTGATTTTCGCGATATTCCGCACGAACCCATAGTTTTTCCGCTTGGCGATATTCAATTTCTGCAGCGGTACGAGCAACAAAGTCAGCGGTCTCTGGATCGCGAAGTTCAGCAGAGAAAATTCTCCGCGTTCGTTCAACTAGCACTTCGGCTTCATCGAGTGCAAGGCCGCTGTAGGCTGAGCCTGCATACATATCGAGCTTGCAGCGAAGCCCCAGCATGTGGGCATTAAATTGATGGTCGCTATCGGGGTAGATTTCTCGTAGGTCCGTTAGCAGTTGGTCGGCTTCAAAATAGTTGCCTTTGCGAATTTGTTCCACCGCAGCGGCCATCGTTGCATCATCCGCTAGTTTGCCAGTTGGATCGTCATAACGCATTTGGTCAAGGACGCGAATCCCATGGCCGCTTGGGTCAATATAAGGTCGGGAGTTGTCGGTGAGATTTATTGGTAGCGACGAGGGACGGGGATTCTTGGCCCAAGCAATCCAGTAGTCAGCGATCGAGAAGAGTCGGACGCCGATGCGGCCGCTATGTCGATTGCGGGGGTGGGCTTTTTGTAATTTCACGTAGGCATCTTCTGCTCGAGTCAATTGATCGGCAAAGAAGAAGCTTTCACCTGCCATGAAGAGCGCATCTTGTTCGAGTGCTGAATTGGGCAAGGCGTCGGCTGAGCGTTTGAACAATTTGGCAGCGCGGGCAAATTCTCTCTTGGATTCTTCTGGCGGAAGTGCGCTGGCAGCGCGGAATACTTTGTCTCCTTCCTGGTAAAGGTCAATCGCATGTTGGCGATCGATTTGCTCTTTAAAAGTCAGAAAGCGAACGGTGCGATCAAAGCCTCTACTAATGGCTGACTTCTTTGCAGCTGACTGGTCCGCCACATCGTACGAGGTGCCGGCGGTTGCACTATTGGGATTGAGGCTTTGGCATCCGGCAGATGTTAGTCCTACCAACAGCATTACGCATACGCAGCATTGCCAGATCATCGAATACTCCTTTGTCGATAACGAAGCCCGACTGTTCCGGTTTGGGAACTGACGAGTTCTGAATTCTTGAGAATTCAACGAGTGTTGCTGAGGTACGGAGTCATCCGTAACGCAGCGCCGCAGAGGTTGGAAATGTAGCGGTTCATCAGGCCTCGCAGTTCGCCAGTTGATTGAGGCGGAAGGGGAGGTGGAGGACCTGATAAAGCGGCCAATGAAAGTGATTCGATCAGCCATGTATGAGATTCGGGTCGGATGAGAACAATGCCCCTCGCAGTTGTGCGGCAAGATGAGCAAAGGACTCCGCCGGCGAATACGCCGAAGGGAACTCGAGCACTTTTCTGATGAGAAACGGGCGCGAAATCCCCTGGAGCATCGCGGCCACAGCCAGCGCAAAGGTCTACCATAGGGGCGTGCCCCAGCAGACGTAGCATTTGGAGTTCGAAGCGAAGCAGGCATGCGTGGACTTCCGTGTCCCCATCCAGTGCGGCAAGTGTTTCTAACGTTAAATCGAATAATTCCGGGTGCGGATCATCACGATCGGTCAACTCACGGAGAAGTTCAACGACGTAATAACCGGCGTAGAGTCGTTGCAGGTTGCGTTGCCCGCTACGAAAACATCGTTCTAGTTTTGCTTCCGTTAGTAAATCCAGTGTGTCTCCCGACTTTGCAATGAGAAGTACGCGAGAAACCGATAGCAGGTCAAGTGCGCCTTCGAATGCACTTTTGGGTCTGCGGGCTCCTTTGGCCAGTGCGGAGGATTTCCCGAACTCTCGAGTCAATAAGGTGACGACAAGGCTTGTTTCGCTGAATTCAACAATTCGCAGCACTAGTGCTAGCGTTTTCTCACTCGCCATATTCGCCCAGTGTCGAGAGGAATTCGCTCATTTCTGCAGCCGCATGGCTGTTCCCTTCACTGCGGGCCGCGTCGATTCCCGTGCGGAGGAAATCGCGTGCTTGATTCACATGGTCTAATTCCACTAAGTGCTGTGCCGCCATAAAAAATGCTGGAACATAGGGAGGAGTTTCTTTGGTCAACTTCTCCAGACTCTCCAGGCTCTCGTCATGTCGGCCTATCTTAAAATATTCCATCGCTAAGGAATATCGCAGGAACGTGTCATTCGGTTCATCTACGAGCATGGCTTCGATGCGCTCGATACGGTTGGTCATCGGATTCTCGTGGCGAGAAGTGTTGGATTTATTAGAACAATCGGAGTAATCAGTAGAATTCATTTAATTTAACATCGGGACGTGTCGATACCCAAGATCGTAGCAAAGTGTTCACTCACAGAGAGTTCAGCGATGAGCGCGGCCATGATCAGAATCCCTAGTATCGCCATTCTAATTTCTGCGATGGTAACTTCTGCAGCGTTTGCTCAGCAGGAGTCCACCGGAACCCGTAGTGATGCAGCCGCCGTGACCCGTGCGGTGGGTGGTGCAAATAAAACTGGCAGTGCCATACGCCCGGTCGCGGGGGAAACAGGAAACGCTGCGCCGCGACGTGGTGGTGGGATTCTGGGGAACTGGCTGGGTGGTGGTAAGAGTAAGTCGAGTGAGGATTCTGGTCGTCGAGTGATTGAGCCTGCGCCTCAGAGTGGCGAGCCAGATTGGAGTGGCGTTCCGTTTCACAAGCCCCACGCGTCGTCATCTGCAGCCGCGAACCAACCGATTCAAGATCCTCGTGATCCCTCGAATCGTATCGCGAGTGCTGCGCGTCCAGCACCGTCGGCACCCCGTCCGACTTCGCCGGCTCCACCGACAGCCTCGGAAGCCTCGAAAGTGCCAGTGCCTCCATCGGAATTGGGAATTGGCACCGCGCGAAGAACTGAGGTCCCACAAGGGGCAACGTCTGTGGCACCCCGACTGGATACTTCAACCTACGAGCCGTTGAGTGCAACTGAGAGCAGTCGTCGTTCGAATCGCAAATCGGTCTCGCCTCTTGAGACGATGGTTGCATCACCATCCGATTTGCAAACGGATACAGATTTTTCAACCTCGCCGGAGAGTACCGCGACGATTGAGAATACCGCAGCGAGTTCGCGACGGAGTACGACTACTGAGGTCGACGCAGAACCACAACCGCGCGTTGCTAGGCGATCGTTGCCGACATCACCGATTCAAGAATCGCCTTCAAGCCGATCGGTCCCACGAGGCGGATCCGTGGATGTGCCTCCCAGTCTAAACCTGCCATCCACCATTGCTCCAAGTCGCACAGTGGCTCCGAGCAGTGCGTTGAACACCGTACAAGACTCATGGACCGCAGGAGGAACCGGAAGCTCCCTGGGTTCGACGACGGCAATTGGGAAGCCGATTGAGATTGCGGCTCCAGCGACATCGGTTCCACCATCGGTTCCACAGGACGACACCCATCGGGCAATTCCCTTAGGTGTGACGCCTCGGACCAATACTGCACAAGCGGACGCGGTTTCATCGACGAGCACGGTTGTGAATTCGCTGCCGGTGAACTCGGGTAATGAGATCCCTGGAATTCGTGTTGTTACCAGTGGTCCGGCACAAATTGCGGTCAACCAATTGAATACTTACAAAATCACCTTGGAGAATCGAGGCAATCTTGACGCTCCAGGTGCAATGGTGCAAATCGCACTGCCAAATTGGATTGCCGTACAGAGTCAAGTTGCCAGTCGAGGTGAAATAGAAAAGGATGAACAACCCACATCGAAAGAGTTGTTGTGGTTGGTGCAAGGATTACCCGCGGGTACCAAGGAAACTATTACTTTGCAATTGCTGGCAACCGAAGCGAAAGAATTTGACGTATCCGTTGAGTTTGCGGTTGTGCCTCAGGCGACAAATTCTCGCGTCGTAGTCATGGAACCTAAACTCGAACTTGTAATCGAAGGCCCTGACCAAGTGGTATTTGGCGAATCGCAGACATATAAAGTGCGGGTGTTGAATCCAGGAAGTGGAGTGGCTGAAGGGGTCGTGTTTACACTCAGTCCCAATTCAGCCACCCCGCAGACACAACGAATCGGCACCATTGCACCAGGCAAAGAGGCACAATTCGAAGTTGAGTTATCTGCACAGGATATGGAAAGTTTGCAGATTCATGGATTGGCGGTGGCAGATCTTGGGCTCAAGATGGAACAGACCAAGACGATTCAAGTGATTGCTGCGCAGCTGCGGGCGATGCTCTCAGGGCCCTCGTTACAGTATCAAGATTCGGTCGCCACCTATCAGCTCCAGTTAGAGAATGTTGGTCTGGCCAACTGTAGTGATGCTGTTGCCTTCTTGCAATTGCCGGCCGGAGTATTGTATCAGGGTGGAATCGAAGGAGCCGCCATGGTTGGCAATCAACTCCGTTGGCAGATACCGCAGATTCCAGGATCGAGCAAGTTGGATTACACGTTCACGTGCCAATTGCAGAAGACGGGTGAACAACAGCTCGTATTCAATTGCCAAGGTTCTGCCGCCGGAACGACTGGTGTTTCGTTTATCACACAGGTCGATGCGCTCGCTGACTTGGTTCTAACGATCAATGATCCACCTGCACCCGCTCCTGTGGGCAGCGAAGTTGTTTACGAAGTGATCATTCGCAACCGTGGTTCGAAGGTGGCCAGCGATGTCGAAGTCGCGGCAAAGTTTGGTTTCGATATTGAGCCCGTTCGAATCGATGGTGCGCTTGGTAAGATTGAGCCGGGACTTGTCTACTTCGATAAGATTGCTCGCATCGAGGCGGGAGCTGAAGTTAAGCTGCGAGTCTTTGCCAAGGCTGAGAAGGCTGGTTTGCATGGGTTCCGTACGGAAGTTCGCTGTGGTGACACTTTGCTGGTGTCAGAAGAATCAACGCGTTACATGCAAATGGTAGGCGAGCATGTTAGTCGACGCAGCGACGAAGCGAACAAGAAGTAGACTTCAATTCTCTAGGACTTAGGGCTGGGTAGGAGCCGGAACTTCGACAAATTCGAGTGGTTGTTCTTCGTTTCGATCGACAACCCGGATGGCTAAACGGCCCGCCAGCAAGTCTTGGAAGGATCTACCAACGACTTCTCCACGCCAGCCACGTAAGAGGGCTGGAAGTTGTTCGTCAGGGTCTTGCGGAACATTCGCCGAACGCTCCAGTTCATAGGCGAGCAATTCTCGCACGTCATCGCTATTGCCCACGATTGAAGGTGCCATGCGATGTTGTCGACAGACGCACGCGATGGCAGTTGATAGAAATTGTGCGAGCATTGGAGAAACGGTCTTGCGACCACTTCGCGGGCGTCGCGGCAAATTCACATCGGGCGTATCAAGCGCGTGTTGAATAGCCTGGGAGATTTCTTCGTACTGATTGACGAGCCCTCTTCGTTCCATACCGCGAATGTCGCGTATGCGGTCCACATCGCTGGACATGCGTTTGGCTAATTCGACGATCAAATCATCTCGAAGTATACGGCGTGGAGGTTGATCAGTGTCGCGAGCTCGATGTTCGCGCCAAAGCCAAATTTGTCGGACGATTTCCAATTGTCGTGGGGGCAAGCCATTCGAGCCGCTCACCCTTCGCCAGCGTTCTGCATCTTCCATTTCAATAATCGTATTTTGGATCACGTCCGATTCTTCGTCGAGCCAGCTTCTTCGTCCCAATGATTCAACTTGCGCTGCAAGCACTTGATACATCTCGTCAAGTTCGGTCACATCATGCAAAGCGTATTCGATTTGAGATGCGGTGAGTGGGCGCGTTCGCCAATTAGTACGTGTTTCGCCTTTGGGAAGTGTTTTACCTTGCAAGCGATGGACAAGATTGCCAAGGGAGATGGGATATTCATGGCCTACGAAGCCTGCAGCCAACTGGACGTCGAATAAACCGGCAATTTGCTTTCCAGTAAAGCGGTAGCAAAAGCGAGCTTCTTCGCGCGCGGCATGGGCCAGAATGATACGCCCCGGAGTGGAGATGAAGTTCCAAAAGGGGAGTGTGTCCTTGGCTGTGTAGGGATCGATTACGGCAAGTCGCGAACCTGCGGCTACTTGTATTAAGCAAAGTTCGGGGCGAAAACGATCTTCGGATACAAATTCCGTATCAAACGCAACTCGAGGTTCGTCACGAATTGAGTCGAGAAACGAAATTAACGCATCAGAGGAGTGGATGGATTCGTAGTGCACGGGTCGGTTTAATCAACAATTGCAGAGCACGCTTAGTAAAGCCGGAAATCTTAACACGCTTCGGTGGCCTGGGCGTAGTGTGCCAAGCCAAGGAAAGCGTACTGGTTATTCAGCGCTCCAAGGTACATGATCCCTGTTTTTTGTGTTAGTACGTTCATTCGGCGGCAGGATAATCATACAGCATGTCACAGATTCCCTCGGAAAATTTCATTTCTGCGAAAAAAACAGGGGTTGGTCAAAAGGCTACAGGCTTATTGGTAAGCATACGAAGTGTACGCGAGGCCATGCAGCTTGTTGGGGTGGGGGTCGATGTTTTGGATTTGAAGGAGCCCGAGAGAGGACCGCTAGGAGCATGTGATCCCCAAATATGGAATTCGTGTGCGAGCCTTCCCTCGTTCAATGGAGTTTGGTCGGTAGCATTGGGAGAGAGTGTGGGAGCCATTGAGCGTGCATCGCAGGTGCCCCAGGGAATTCGTTATGCCAAGGTAGGCCCGAGTGGGGTTGATAACACGCGAAACCTGGCAGACTTATGGAATCGGGTGGGACGCGCTCTCTTGCCAGCCACCGAATTGGTTGGGGTTGGATATGCGGATTACGTCAAGGCAGGAAGTATTGAACCAGAGCAAGTTTTGGAGCTTGCAACCCAGATTGGGCTATCGACCCTATTGATAGATACCTATGACAAAGCGTCATTGGGAACTGTGGAAGAATTGGGTAGTGAACGGTTAGAACGTCTCTGTGGTTCAGCGAGGCTCGCTGGAATATCTTTGGTGATTGCGGGGAAATTACAGCTGCAAGATCTGCATTTCATGATGCGCTGGGGTGTAAGTCGAGTCGGTGTGCGAGGCGCAGTTTGCCATCAGTCGAGGACAGGGGATATCGATCCCGCGTTGGTGGAGGAATGGGTCAGGCAGGTTGGCAATAGAAGCAATGCAAACATTGGTGACTAGAATAGTCCTTTGATTGGCGGCCCAAAAGTTAGCAGCCCAAAAGTTAGCAGCCCGGCGTAATGGCTGTTATCGGAAACGAAAGAGTGGACTTCGATACTGAGCGAGTGTGGGGAACAACGACACCATGGACAATTTGGGATTCATTGAACTGACGGGTACGACGTTGCTGGACGTCATCAATGACGGTGAAATCGATGCAGGGGAATTGCACCGAGCTGGGGTGCGGGGAGATTCCATTTTGCGAGTCAATCGCCATGGAGAAATTGAGCTACGAAAATCAGATCGTTGGGATTTGGTGGGCGGATTGATCGGCAACTATGAAAAAAGACTACAGAGCATTACTGGTCTGGATTGGGTCGAGTGACCAAGTGTGCGAAGGGCATGAACAGTTCTCCTCGACTTCCTCAAGAACTGGCAGAGGACATTCAAGGAGTACTTTGGGCAGAGGGTGTAGCCAGCGGCACCGTACGATTGCCGGATGACGGCGATCGTTTTATTGAACAGTTCAACACCATTTATAGTAGGCATGGTTTGATGCTGCTGCGAGATGGTCAAGTTAAGCGTGACGACGTTGACCGATGAGCTTGATGAGAGCTTTTTGAGGTTTCACAAACTTGTCCACTCCTTGGCTCATGAGCAATGAGTGCATTGCGGAAATGTCAACTTTTTCTTCTATTTCTGCAAGGGTCTTCGCCGCTGGCAGCTCGTCTATTTTGCGAGTGAATGTGAGTTGGCTTGCGGAAACGGCTTGGTTGGTTTGCGGTGGGTTGGTTTGAATGTCGCTTCCTGCTAGAGCAGCTACATACTTCCATGCTGGATCACTTGGTTTTTTGGTTCCCGTACTGGCGAAGATGATTTCTTGTTGCAAGGGGGTTGGATGTTGCTTCCAAAATTCTTGGTTAGCTGCCCAAATTTGTTGTGCGTTGACAATGCCCACTAAGCCTTGTGCAGCCGAACTGAGCTGTGGAACCTTTTCCTCTGTGTAGATATCGATGCGGGAGACAAAGATGCTATAAACGCTTTTGAAGGCATCGAGGTTGGCACGACGTTGAGCGCCTCGCCATACCGCGTCGCGTGCTTGGGTATACTGGTCCATGGTGAAGATCAGGGTCACATTGAGCGTGATTCCGCTAGCAGTGAGTTCTTCGAGCGCTGCGATTCCGCCGGGTGTTGCAGGAACCTTTATCATGCGATTCTTGTGTCCCTCTGCCCATTTTTTGCCAAGCGACACGTATTGAGCCGACTGTTCCTGGATAGAGAGATTTGCCGAAGGATCCTCCAACAGTGGATCGAGTTCGAAGCTGACCCAGCCAGCATTTCCGTCCGTGCTTTTCCAAATGGGCAGAAAAGTCTGTTCAGCCTCTGTGACCAGAGAGTTTGTGAGTGCCCAGGCGATTTCCTCGTCGGTCTTACCTGCTTGTACCAGCGACTCGATATTCGCATCGAAGCCACCTCGCTGTACGATCTCCGCAATGATGGCGGGGTTGGAGGTCGCACCAACGGCTCCCCACGCTAGATTCTTGGCAACTTCTTGCGGATCGACCGAGTCGAGATAGAGCTTGGTGCCAGATGCGATCAGGGATTGTAGAGGCTGCATGATTAAAATTCCTGAAGAACGGGGGGAGTGAGTAAGGTTATAGTTACCAAGTGGATCCGTCTCGGTGCCCATCCATTTTCCCTGATTTGCCGAATTAGTACGAGCCCCTTTACTTTTGGAGGAAGATTCAATCAAACGGTCCTTCGGCGTGGACCGCGGAACCGGTTCACGGTACGCTGTGACAGCATGGCTTTAAGAAGAATTGCTGTTCAAGATTAGCCCGCTGCGTCATGAATACAGTGCAAGATGAACATTCCTTTTCTTTCAAGACGATCATTGTTTGGCGCCCCAAATGCGCTGCTCATATTGCTCGTGGTCTTTTTTCTAGTGCCGTTCGCCATTCGCGGTGCGAGGCTGAGTCTGCGCAAGACGGAAAACAATGTTAAGGACTGGTTGCCGGCTGATTTTCGTGAGACCAGCGAATTACAGTGGTTTGGAAGGTATTTTGCTGGTGAACGCTTTATTCTGGCAACCTGGGAAGGGTGTTCGGAAGATGATCAGCGATTGCATTTGTTATCGGCGAAATTACGAGCCGAGTCAGCAGCGGGCCGCAGTCGGCCCAGTTCGGTGCCCGATTTTGAACGCGCTCAAGCACTAGCCAACGAGCTAGGACTACTTCTACCGTCCGAGTTGCATCGCAATTGGGGTGGGCAAAATGAAATTTGGCTGACGAGCACGCATGGAGAATGGTACTACTTTACACCCGAAGGGAATTTATTTCGCTGGTTGGGACGAAGTGACACCGTAGGAGGGACGATTCGGGGTGTGAAGCGGTTGATATCGGGTCCGTTTGTGGAAGGAAAGTTTGTCACGGCATTGGGCGCGACGTCCTCCAGCGGCGCGGCTGTTGAATCAGCCAGTGACCCGTTGGCAATTAATCCTTACTACAACAACCCGGCACTGTTGACGCTTCCCTTAATAGCAACAGTTCAAACCGGACCCGAGTTGGCCGAAGAATTATCGCTGCCAGGGGGCGCATTCTATCCGGTGGATTTGACCGATGCGGCATTCAAGCCGATTGTGGCGAAGCGCCGCGCGATGGAACAACTGACCGGGACTCTGTTTGCCAAAGCAATCCCCGATAATTTTGAGTGGACCCCGCAAGCCTTTTTAGAACAAATTCCGGTCGCTCGCCGAGAATTGTTGCCTGCCAATTTTATTGCTAGTGCTGAAATCACTTTGCAATCGATCGCAAGCAAACAATTTGATGGAGACGAATCAAAGATCAAGTCGGCAGCGAGCGACGTTCAGACGGCAGCATGGTACGCGGTGTACGATGACGCAGGTGTTGAGCCACCAGCAAGACAGGCGGGCGTCCTTTTGACGCTCACGCAAGCTGGGCAAGAACATCTTCCCTTTTTACTTGGACGCGGAGTCCTGGGTGCACCACGGGGGCGACTCTTGTGTTTGGCAGAGGAAGCAGGGTTGTCAGCGGCTCCAGCGCCGATTATGGCACCGCCACCGCTGGATAGGCTAGTGCAAACTCCCGCTCCGACTGGGCCTGAGTTACACATGGGTGGCCCCCCGGTGGACAATGTTGCAATCGATGAAGAAGGGTCGATCACGTTGGTTCGCCTAGTCGGTTATTGTGCAGCGTTGGGCTTATTTCTAAGCTACATTTGCTTCCGCAATATCAAAATCACCGTAATGATTTTCTTTGTTGGCGGTGTTGCTGCTATGACCAGCCTTAGTTTGGTTTGGTGGAGCGGGTCTGCTATTGATGCCATTCTCATGAGCATGCCGTCGCTGGTGTACGTGCTAGGGTTGTCATCCGCGATACACATTGTGAATTACTATCGAGAGGAAGTAGTGCTCAATGGAGTGATTGGTGCACCGGGTCGAGCATTGAAGCATGGCTGGGGGCCCTGTTTCTTGGCAAGTTTCACGACTGCTATCGGTTTGCTTTCGCTGTATACGAGCAACATCGTTCCGATACGTAAGTTCGGTCTTTTTTCGGCATTAGGGGTCATGGCCACTCTTGCCATCTTGTTCGCCTATCTACCTGCGGCACTCGAAGTGTTTGTGCCACGAATGGATGAGAAGAAAAAGAAATCGTCTGCCAAAAAAGATGAGCCTACTTCCAACGATGATGAGCCTACTTCCAACGATGATGAGCCCAAGGTCGGTGTTGGAATGATGGCGGATGCTTGGGAATGTGTGGGACGGTGGATTGTTGACCATCACGCATTTGTGGCCATTGGCTGTACCGTAATATTAATTGTCGCCGCTTGCGGATTGCCCAGAATCAAGACCTCAGTGCAGTTGTTAAAACTGTTTGGTGCCCAGTCCCGAATAATCAGCGATTATGCCTGGCTGGAAAAGCACTATGCGAAACTAGTGCCGATGGAATTGGTTGTGCGCATCCCTGAAGAGATGCTGGCCGAAGAAGTTGATGCAGGCCGTGTGGCCGCACAGAATTCGGTCTATCCCTTGGCTAGATTAGAACGACTGGAAGCCATTGATCACATCCAACGGACCGTCGCAAGTGCCTTCGGCGAACAAGGGAAAAACGTAGTGGGACAAGCAATGAGTGCCGCCTCCTTGGCGCCGCCCTTGCCTGATCCTGCCAGCGGTTTTTCTTTGGAGCGGAAGACTTTTAACCGCATGCTCAATGATAAAGTAGATGAAATCATTGCATCCGATTATTTGAGGATTGAGGAAGACGGGCCTTTTAAAGGTAGTGAACTGTGGCGAATTAGCTTGCGGGTTGGTGCTCTCAGTGACGTAGATTATGGCCAATTTGTGAATGACCTGAGAGTTGCGGTCAGTCCCGTTTTGGAGGCTTATCGATATCGGGGTCAGATTCTAGATGCCGTTGCTGCATCGGGCGACAATCGCCCGAAGGTATTGGTGCTGGGGCGCGGCGTGCCGCTCGATGTTGGTTTGGAACCCGTTTTGTTTGACCATGCAGCGGATGCTAAGGCAACGGCCGATTCTATAACCGAATCGATCGATACTCAGTCTATTTTTGCATCGACCCTGAAAGAACTGATGGAGAACACCGCTGTCGGAAAGCTACGGTGGGACAACCCTAGCCGACATGAAAATGCGCTAGCGATTTCCAAAGATCCAAATTGGGGCAAAGCGATTGCAGGATTCAGTGCCGTTGTTTTGCTGAACGATCACCAGGCGTACGACGTCGATTTCATTCGGCAGCACGCGAAGACTCTGATCGATGCGAGGAATATATCTACGGACCGAGCTGTGCCGCTTGTGGTAGATGAAATTCCTATCGTTGAAGATAGTGGGCCATTACAAGTTGTTTACACCGGAGTTGTGCCTGTCGTCTATAAAGCACAACGAACGCTGCTAGAGAGTCTAGTGCAGAGTATCGCTTGGGCTTTTGTTTTAATTGCAGGGGTAATGGCTGTCTTGCTCAATCCTGGTCGGCCGATTTTAGGAATGCTGCGGCCGGGGGCCCTGGCGATGGGATGTGGTGCTGGAGCTGTTGCTATGCTGCCCAACATTTTCCCTGTTGTGCTCGTTTTTGGAACGATGGGATATGCAGATTTATTAGTGGACATTGGCACGATGATGACGGCCAGTGTTGCGATGGGTATCGCCGTTGATGATACCATCCACTTTCTTGCTTGGTTGCGACGAGGATTGAATGACGGTCTAAATCGGCACGATGCGTTAATACAGACTTATCGTCGTGTTGGGCCTGCGATGGCTCAGACGACTTTGGTTGGCGGATTGGGGTTGTTTGTTTTTGCGCTGAGCACATTTACGCCGACGCAACGATTTGGAACTTTGATGTTAGTGTTGCTTGTCTCAGCACTATTTGGTGACTTGATATTTTTACCCGCCTTGCTCGCTGGACCTCTCGGAAGGTTTTTTAAGCCAAGGCCAGTAGGGCCAGATCCAAAACCGTTGGGACCTCACTCGGGTGCGATGGATTCGACTCAAGATGACGAATCTACCGAAATTAACGAAGAGTTAAGCGGAAATGTCGGCAGAGCGCCAGTGAAGCCTCCAAAACTGGTCAATCATTCTCGCGTTGATCGCGCACCTCACTAGCTGTTGCGGATAAATAAAAATCCACTTCTTTGGAGTTTTGCGGCTATCCATAGATAAATGTGACGTAGGTTTTCATTGAGCTGAAATGTCATTCGACCTGTGCTCAAACACCTAATCTACGACATGTCCTGTCTGGAGTCGCAAAATGAAGATGAAGTCGCTGATCAAATGTCTTGCGTTAGCCGCTGCGGTTCAGATTTTACCTAGCAGGCAGGCAGTCGCGGGCGACTATGCGCCGATCCAATCGACCGACCGCCCCTTTGGACTTAAGCTTTGGGATCGAGTTCAGTTGACCGGATCCGATGCACGTTCGGTTGATTTTAATCAGAACTATCTGCCTTACTTTCTTGAGATCATCGACACTCGATTGAACGAAGCCAATGAGTTCACGACGCGAGAAGGATTTCGCTTGGATGAGTCGAGATTGTTTTTGCGGAAGGCGTCTAACCGACCTATACGGGTTTATTTCGTGAATGAGGGTGCTGGTTATCACAACACACTGGGGCTGAGCAAAACGCTTGCTGGTTCTCCGACGATGGGACAAGGCAAGTTACTATTCCCCGATGCTTCGTTCCGGGGCACATACAGTAAATCAGCGCGCACGGAGAACGAACCATTGCGAGTTGGAGACTTTGTGGAACTAGATTCCGGCGCTCCTGGACAACAATTGGACTTCTTCTTGATCGCCAATGGTGCGAATGGTGGGCAAGATATTTGGTTCAACGATACCGCTCGCAATTGGGACGGAGTTCAGCACGTTGTCGCCTTCTTAATGCCGAATTCTCCTTACGTCTTGCTTGGATTTGAGGATTTGCCCAACGGCGGCGACAAGGACTATAACGACTGTTTGTTTGTGTTGGATATTGGTGTCGAAAACGTAGCAAATCTGTTCAACGATTTTTCTGACCTACCTAAGTAATAAATTGCGTCAGCGAAAATGAAAAGTAGTCGCCTATTCCGACGTGCAAAAAAACTGCCAGCTCAACGGCGCGGCGTCGCCACAGTTGAGATGGCGGTGATATTGCCAATATTGCTGTTGATTGTATTCGGCACGATTGAGTTATGCACTCGGCTGTTCATTCGCCAGGCAGCTGCAGTGACGGCTTATGAGGGGGCGCGATTAGCTGCACGGCGGACCGTAACTTCTGACCGCGTTTTGACTCGATGTCAAACGTTGTTAGCGGGAAGGAATATTGAAAATGCAATTGTCACGATTACTCCGCAAGATACTTCTGCAATATCTACGGGAGAGTTGATTCAGGTGCGAGTCGAAGTGCCCTGGCAAGGCAATACCCCTTCAACATTCGCGCTGCCGAATGCAGGGTCGATCGTGGTAACTGCATCAATGCTTCGGGAATAAGTCGAGTCCATGTAAAAATTTATTGTGAACAAAGAGCCAATCATGTGTCCAAACCTTAGCCGCCCGCGATTTGCTTCGAAACGTCGTCGAATTCGCCATCGCCGCGGCAACATGATGGTACTGATGACAACAGTACTAGTCGCGATTTTAGCCGTCGCTGGACTAACCATTAATATGGCTCAATTGACAGTGGCTAGGACTGAATTGCGAATGGCGACGGACGCTGCGGCCAAAGCAGCGACGGTAGTGCTGGGTCAAACTCAATCTATTGAACAGGCTCGATTAGCGGCCGTCCAGATGGCCAACCGATTTACCATTTCGGGTTCAGCGATGAACCTGGACGGTAATGCAATCGAATTCGGCAATTCTGCTCGAACTGGACTAGGTACCTATTCGTTTGTGGCCAATGCGGAACCCATCAATAGCGTCAGGATTGATGCTGCCATCGGCGAAGGAGAAGCGACGGGTCCTATTCAATTCTTTATGACAAGTTTTCTCGACACAGAGGCTTTTTCCGTTGCGCACCAGTCGATAGCTTCTCGCATCGACCATGACATTTGTTTGGTCGTGGATCGAAGCGGATCTATGGCATGGGACTTAACCAATGAAGAATGGTCGTATCCTGAAGATGAAGATGGTTCGATCATGCAGAATTATTTTGTGCCTCCGCATCCAACGCTCAGTCGTTGGGCCGCGTTAACGCGCGCTTGCAATGTGTTCGTTGACCAGCTCGAGGATCTGCCCTATGAGATTCAATTGGGGATGTCGAGTTTTTCCAGTAATTTCATATTCGGTATTTACGAGTCCACAGCGAGCACTCGCGAGAGTGATCTGACATTAAATTACGAAGACATCTCCGCTGCGTTGGCGAGAATTGCTGAGGAACCCATCATCGGAAACACTAACATAGCGAGTGGAATGCAGGTTGGTGTTGGAATCTTGACTGCGGATGGTGCACGCATTACGGCAAAGGCCACAATGGTTGTGTTAACTGACGGTGTTTGGACTCAGGGAACTAATCCCGTAGAGGTGGCAGCAGCGGCTGCAGCAGCAAATATTACGGTGCATACGATTACGTTCAGCGAACAGGCCGATCAAGTATTAATGACTCAAGTCGCACAGGCTGGAGGTGGAAACCACTACCATGCGCCGACGGAAGAAGCGCTCCATGAAGCGTTTCGCCAGATTGCAGAAACACTCCCCTCTGTTTTGGTTAAGTAGTCAATTATGAATGCGTTTTCGCACTTTCTAAACAGCCGCGCCTCATCGAGTGTCGTTCGCCTTGGTCGACGAGGAATGCGAAATCGCCGTGGAACCTATACGGTTGAGTTTGCAATTTGTGCTTCGGTTCTGTTCATGACCATTTTTGCCGTATTTGAGTTTTCCAGGTTTACTTTCATTCGACAGGCAGTGGATCAAGCCGCGTATGAGGCTGCCCGAGTTGGCATTGTGCCCGGCGCATCCAATTCAGATATTCAATTCCGGGCTGAATCGCTACTGGCCGCGGCAGGCATTCGCAATGCAACGGTCGCGATCACTCCCGCCGTGATCGATGATGCTACCACCGAAGTCGCGGTGGAAATCTCTTGCAACTTTGGTGAGAACAGTTGGATCCCCAACCATTTTCTACCCACAACAGAGTTTGTCTCTCGAACGGTTTTAGATCATGAGAATCAAGCCTTTTTGATCCCTGAAAATGCGGCGAGTGACTCGGTATTGACAGAGAATGACGAACCTCAAGATGTTTAGCGGGTAAGCACTGTAGCTTGCGGTGCATGCCCCGCTTTTATTGAACATCGGTACGCCTTAAAGTATCCCCTACGTAGTTCGCGTTAAATTCTTGAAACGGGACGTTGAGTGATACATCATGCGGTTTTGTCGATATCAGGTGGGAGAGCGTGGTGCTGGAATTGGCTTTGAAAAAGCTGGCCGTATCTATTCGCTAATGCAGCAGTCAGGGGGAACTGGTTTTTATCCCAGCGATTCTGTGTCGTTCGCGGTACCCGATCTTCGCGCGTTAATGTCGCTCGGCACGGATACGCTTGAGCGAATCTGCGAAGAAGTGGCAGATCCAGGGGTCCCCGTTGAAGACGTTTGTATTTTGGAACCGCTAGCCCGGCCAGAAAAAGTGATTTGCGTTGGGCTGAATTATCGAGATCATGCCTTAGAGACAGGCAAGCAGCCACCATCTGAGCCAGTAATCTTTGCAAAATTGCCAACAACGGTAGTGGGTCCACGAGTCCCTATTATTTTGCCCGCGCTCAGTAATCGTGTTGACTTTGAGGCCGAGTTTGTCGTCGTCATTGGCAAACCTTGTTGTCATGTCGCTGAGTGCGATGCACTGGAGCATGTATTTGGATATTGCTGTGGACACGATGTCTCTTCTCGCGATTGGCAATATGAGCATTCAGGGGGACAGTGGTTGCTAGGGAAATCTTTTGATACGTTTGCTCCGTTAGGGCCTTTCGTGGTGCATCGGAGTCGAGTACCACATCCCGATAACTTGCGGATTCAGATGAGGCTCAACGGTCAAGTGATGCAGGACTCGTCGACGCAGGAGCTGATTTTTTCAGTGCCCAAATTGATCAGTTATCTATCGCAAATTTTCACGCTTAACCCGGGCGACTTGATTTTTACAGGTACGCCAGCGGGAGTCGGAGTTGCACGTAAACCGCCACGATTCTTGCAACCGGGCGATGAATGTGAAGTGGAAATTGAGTCTTTGGGAGTACTCACCAATCGATGCGTATCAAGCGATTCGGCGGAGGCTGAGGCCTATCGCAACAAGATGCGTAATCCTAGGGTTTGAGGTGGTACATCAGTGCAAGGCAGGTCGGATCAATAGTCCCCTGCCCTGCGGAGCAATCGATTCATCAATGGCGGAACAAGCCGATCGCCGTAGACAAGTGCCTTGCCGCCCAAGCTGAGAATGACCTCTGCTTTCCGTGCCATGATGGCGGCCAAAGCTGCGCGAGCGACGCGATTGGAAGTCCAGGAACCCATGCTGCGGCTACGGATATGCGGATCGGATTCGATCACCGCATCAAAGAACTCGCTTTGCGTCGTACTGGGGCTGATTAGTGTCACTTGGATTCCGGACGCTGCCAATTCAGCCCGCAGGGAATCGGACCACCCATGCATCGCAAATTTGCTGGCGCAATACTCGCTTTTATCAGGTACGGCGCGGTGTCCGAGGACGCTGCCGACATTGCAGAGGATGCTGTTGCGGCCATTGCGAAGCAAGGGAATGGCCAATCGTGACAGTTCTGCGGGGGCGAAGAAATTTACTTCCATGATGCGACGCAATCTGTCGGGCGTCGCCTTTTCAAAGGGACCGAGTGCGCCAACCCCCGCGTTGTTAACCAAAAGATCTAGGCGACCATTATCAACCTGAGCCGCCACTTGCATTGCTTGGCGACGAGTCTCTTCGCAAGTTATATCACCGGCAAAGCTGATAATTCGTCCGGGCCAATCACGGGCCGATTCGACAAGTGCTTGTAAACGCTCTTCGCGACGCGCGACGGCGATAACCGTCGCGCCTCGTTCAGCAAGCAGCTGGCTAAGGGAATAACCAATGCCGCTGGAAGCACCAGTGACGATCGAAATGGCCTGATTGGGTTCCCATCGTTTCAAGATAGATCACGCTACATTGCTTACGGAATCCGAGTCGGATGCAGGGCGAATCGCTAGTGCGCGTCGATGCACCTCACCCATGGCATTGGCAGGGATTCGCACGTGAACACACACACGATCTTCATGGAACTGGCGACTTACCACTTCACCCTTTGCAGAAAGGTAAGCGAGGAGACGGCCGTCGGCTGGATCGACATCAACTTCTAGGTCGTAAAATTCTGCGGCAAGTGCTACAGCAACTGCGGAGGCGAGTGCATCAAAACCGTATTGAGTCGCAGCGCTGACCGGAATGGCATTGGGATAACGTTCGAGCACGCGATGAACCATATCTTCCGAGGAAACTGCATCCACTTTGTTAAGCACTAGTAAAGCGTCCTTTTCCTCGATGCCGATTTCTTTTAGCACCGTATAGACAGCGGAAATCTGATCGAACACCGCGGGGTTACTGACATCGGCAACATGGAGTAATAGTTCTGCCTGACGGGCTTCTTCGAGAGTTGCCTTGAAGCTGGCAATTAGCTTGTGGGGTAGATCTCGAATAAAGCCGACGGTATCGCTCAACAAAACAGACCCCCAACCGCTCAGGTGCCATCTTCGGGTGCGGGTATCGAGAGTCGCAAAAAGTTTATCGGCTGCCTCGACATTTGCGCCGGTGAGAGAATTCATCAACGTGCTTTTACCAGCATTCGTATATCCCACGATAGAAACAGTTGGACATTCCTTACGGCTTTCGACTTGGCGTTCACGTCGTCCTTCAACTTTAGCAAGATCCAACTTTAAATCATGGATTCGCTTGATGACCAGGCGGCGGTCAACTTCTAATTGCTTTTCACCCGGACCACGCATGCCCACGCCCATCGTCTGACGCGACAAGTGCGTCCACATGCGTTTGAGGCGAGGGAGCGAGTATTCGAGTTGAGCCAACTCGACAGCCAACTTTGCTTCGTAGGTCCGCGCGTTCGAGGCAAAGATATCAAGAATTAATTCCGTACGATCGATAACTTTCGTCTTGAGAGCTTGTTCAAGATTTCTCGTTTGAGCCGGAGAGAGGTCATTGTCAAAAATGACCACATCAGCTTCTTGCTCCTCGACCAGTTCTCGCAGCTCGACCACTTTACCTTTGCCAAGAAAAGTTGCCGAATCGGGTGTATCACGACGTTGGGTCATACCACCAACTACGCTGGTACCCGCGGTCTTCGCCAGTCCTTCCAGCTCTGTTAATGGATTATCTTCCAATGGTCGATCGGTTGACATGAATCGGACCAATACACTTCGTTCGCTTGCCAAACTCTCGGCACGTTTTTCATCTCGCACGGTTCTTTGGTTACTCCTTTATGTAGCACCAATAGGACATAGTTTCTGGGATGGGGTTCGCGATGTTATCCTTCTAAAGTGGACTTTCCACGCAGGATATGGTGGTAGTGTTGGGCAAAGCGGTGGGCTTCGTCGCGTACGTATTGTAACAATCGTAGTGCGAAAGCGTGGCGAGACAATCGCAATGGTTCGCTTTCCCCGACGCGAAATACCTCCTCTTCTCGTTTGGCCAGGGAAATGAGAGTGGGTGGTTGGATTTCCTGGTCCCGAAAGGCGGCAAGGGCAGCGTTGAGTTGGCCTTTTCCTCCGTCAATCAACAGAATATCGGGAAAAGTCTCTTGTTGATCGCTGAGGCGACGAAATCGCCGCGACACTACCTCATGAATAGACCTAAAATCGTCGATTCCCTTGACGTCTCGAATGCGGTAGCGGCGATATCCGGGCTTGAAAGGCAAGCCATCAATAAACTGAACGAGGCTGGCAACCGTTTCGCCTCCGCCCAGATGAGCAATATCGACCCCTTCAATGACCCTTGGGACTTCCTTGAGACCTAAGACCTTGCGAAGTCCGGCCAGCCCTTTCTTCGGATCAATATAGAAGACTTCGGGTTGGGCATGCGTATCCAGGTCGCCCCGTTCGTCCAATCGCCGCAGCATTTTAATTTCATCTCGAAGTCGTGCGGCTCGCTCGAATTCAAGTAGCTTGCTCGCTTCCTGCATATCGTTTTCCATTTCTTGAAGGAGACGAGTTTTCCCCCCTTCAAGAAAAGTCTGAAGTCGTCGAATGTCGCGTCGATAATCTTCTTTAGATATTCTCAGATTGCAGGGAGCTGTACACTGCGCAATGCTAGCCAATAAGCAGGGTCTAAACCACTTCCAGCGTTCATCCTGTTCTTCGATGTCCAGCGAGCACGTGCGAAACTTGAAGATTTTCTGCATCACTTGTATGGCACCACGCAGTGCGCCCGCACTGGGGAAGGGACCATAGAGTTTCACACCACGCAGCGGAGGAGTTCGCGTAACTTCAACGCGAGGGAATTCTTCGTGAGTCGTGATCATTAAGTAGGGAAAGCTCTTATCGTCCTTTAGATCCTTGTTGTATTTGGGTTGTACATCTTTGACGAGACGAGCTTCCATTAGGAGCGCATCGACTTCGCTGTCGCAGGAGACGAAGTCGATATCGGCGATTTCGCCAATCCAATCGGCGGTTCTCACGTCTTCTGCGGCCGCTTTGAGGAAATAACTTCCCGCACGATTGCGCAAATTCTTGGCCTTGCCGACATAGATCACGCGGCCGGCCACATCTTTCATCAGATACACGCCAGGTGTCTGAGGAAACTCACGCACTTTGGCTGCCGCGCGGCGAAAACCAAACTGCGGGTCGCGCTCATCTGGAACGGAAGGCGTGATATCCGATTCTGTCATACTGAGGGGCCTGGCTGTCGATTTTGAATGCTCAAATCGTTCTCTGAGTCTTCATAGCAAATGACGCTACGAACTTCATAAGGGCTTAACCGCAAATGCCCGCCCAAGCTCACTAAGTGAATGAGAAAAGAACAGCCGACAATCTCTGCACCAGAATGTTCTAGCAGACGACAACAGGCTTCAACAGTTCCGCCAGTGGCTAGTAGGTCATCCACGATCAACACTTTTTGTCCCGGGCGTACACCGTCGACATGAATCTCCAATGTGTCGCTACCGTACTCTAAGTCGTAATGAAAAGTGTGGCGATGAAAAGGGAGCTTGCCAGGTTTGCGAATGGGAATAAACCCCGCGCCGAGCGCCATTGCTACGGGAGCAGCGAAAATAAAACCTCGAGCCTCGGCCGCAGCGACCAATTCGATCCCCGCATCCTTGAATGGGGCTGCCATAGCTTCGCATGCTAGTCGCATCGCGTCCACATTGGCCAGCAATGGAGTGATATCTCGAAAGAGTATTCCCTCATTGGGGAAATCAGGAATATCTCGGATGTGTTGACATAGGTCTTGGTTGCCAGACAACGTCATTTCTTGCTCTACCCTACGCGTCGGGGAAGTTCACGGAGATTAAACCTCAATCGTATAGCCAATCACGGTGCGCGTCATTCCCTGATAGTGGTTCCAACCCAGGTGAACCACTACCAGCCGAGGCTCGGCAGTTGTGACATAGCGTTCCAGAGGGTGGTCAGAGCGTTCCGGACGCGTGGTGCGGTGCCCAGTGAATCGCCGATGCCCGGCATGCTAAGAGTCAAGAACAAAAAAATTACTAATCCAGCGAACGCGATTTCGGAAGACGCTGCAGACGCGGCTTGGGACTTTAGACTGCGACTACTGAAGACAACACCACGAGGTTCCTCGCTGGGAGTCAAATCTCGCATTCTTCGCAGACCCAACTGGAGCGTCCCATCGGGCGCATGAAAGAGCCATTCTGCATGGACTTCTGTGCGCTCACTCGATGTTTTTAAGATCCATGGTTTGCCCAAGCGAACATGCTTTGCTTGAGCGGCAGTCAATGTCAGGGTGAAACCGTCGATTGATGTTTCGCATAATGTCGCCGGGATTCGGCGCCCGGCAATGCGAAGTTGAACACGCGCCTGTTCGTGCTGCACTGGGCAGCGATAGTAAACATCTGGCTCGGAGCGTTCGCTCATAGTAGCAGTCTCCGCGGACCTAAAAAATTGTCGCTTACAGCGGGACTCGTTCGCTTGAAGATTAGTGTCGAGCGTTCGACTTCCCCAATCGAAAAGCTAACTTTTTTTGTGTTGGAAAGTGCAGAAAAGCGTTCAAGTTCCAAGATATGGTGATGCAAATTTAGTTATGCATGCAAGATGGGAAGACTATAGCGGTTATACCGAATTAAAACGACTGTATTGTTCAGAGGTATCGATTATCCGGATTGCTCAATCCGCAACGCGTGAGCTGGACGGCCAACAGGGGCCAAGCCGATGAAACCCTACCAGTACGGACGATACGACCGGCATATGCCGAAGAATGGAAATAGCTGATACGAGTCGTTTACCCATGAAAAGACTGCCCAATGCGATACTGGCCATTGTCGCTGCGTGGGCGCTCATCGCGACTGGATTGAAGGCGAACGCTCAATCAGCATCGACATTAACTTTCACTCCGGCGACGATCCGCGTTACGGGTCAGGAGGTCAGCAAACCGCGGGCTCTCCCCTCGGTTCACTCGACATCGTCGCCAGTCGAAATCCCAAGTATCCCGGATGCTGCAAAATCGCTGTTGCCCTCAGGATGTGTGCAAGCCTGGGATTCCCCAGCTTTCGTTAACGGTGGACCACCCAGTTGGTTCACACAAGATTCAAGACTAGCTGCGGCGTTAACTAGTAGTCCGGTTGATGGATCCTCAAGCGCTGCGCGGGGCGGTGACTTATTGTTGGAATCGACGCCTGTTAACAGTGAGATTGATCCGCTCAGCGGGTTAGGTCCTGACCCGGATCGCGCACCCAAGGCCTCACTGCTTGCACCCGGCAGTGATCCAATGATTAATGGCACATCGAAAGCTGGAAAAACGCCAGAGCCTGAAGATCCGCATCGCGCTATGTTTTTTGAGAACGCCTACCCTTCTGCGCTGACTTGTGCGAAGTGCCATCCGCAGCACTACGAGGAATGGCGAGTCAGCTCGCATGCGTATGCCACAATCTCTCCCATGTTTCAGCGATTCGAGCAAACGCTCGTCGAATTATCTCAGGGGACTGTAGGATCGTTTTGCTATCGCTGTCATGGCCCCATTGCAACGCAAGAGTCCTACCCTCGCACGGCGTCAGTGCTCGATGCACCTTCGATCGTACGCGAAGGGATAACCTGCATTGCCTGTCACCGTGTGATTGAGACTTATACGAAGACGCATGGTCATCGTCGTGTTGAACCGGGCAGTATCTTTGCGCCCGTTTACGGAGGGGGCGACGGATCAGGTGTCGCTGAGGCTGTTCGTGATCGCGAGAAGCTAAAGATCAAAGTGGATCCCAGCGATACCGGACCAGGACAACCCATGCACACTGCGGCGTATCGTTTTGACACTCTAACTCGAAGTGATTTTTGTTTGACATGTCATCAAGTCGCGGTCCATCCAGGTATCTGGTTGGAGGTCGTTTATGCGCAGTACAACGCGGGTCCCGCGAAAGAGAAAGGCATCACTTGTCAAGACTGTCACATGGGGGCGATTCCCGGCAAGCCGAATGGATATGAATGTCTGCCTGTTGCAGAAATTGCGGGAAAGTCTTTCGGAGTACCAAAAAAACACAGCAACCATATGTTTTGGGGCCCCGGCTATCCCATTACCCATCCCGGCGTGTTTCCCCTTAGTGAAAAGGGCGAACGTTGGAGTCCACGCGAATGGTTACGATTCGATTGGCAAGCCGGTTGGGGGACCGATGAATTCGAGCGGGCCATTTCTGCGGTACAGTCATCGTCCACTTTTCCGCAACCTTGGGACAATGGTGACGAACGACGTGATGCGCGTAAGATCATCGATACCAATCTAAAGTCCATTGCAATCGAAAGAGCCGGATCCATTACCGCGATGGAAAACGGGTCCGCTTTGCAAGGTCCATTCATGGATAATTTTGGTGGAGTGGGACAGGCTGTTAGTTTTCATTACATCCTTCACAATGCAAGTGAGGGTCACAATTTTCCAACAGGTTCCCTGGGCGCTCAGCCGCAAGTGTGGCTCAATGTGGCATTGGTGAATCCAGCTGGGCAAACCGTCTGGGAATCCGGCTATTTGGATACACAAGGGGACCTTGCCGATTTGCAATCAGTGGATGTCGCAAAAGGAATAGTTCCACGGGACGCTCAGCTCTTTAACTTGCAAACCAAGTTTCTAATTAACAACATCAAAGGTACCGATCGCGAGTTACCCTTACCTGTGAATATAGATATCGATCAAATTCCATTCTTGCGTCCCGGTGCCGTCCCAGTAAGCGTGCTGAATCATCCTCCTTTTATTCGCATGGAAGCCCATTCGATACCACCGTTAGATCATCGCAAAGCCAAATATCGTGTTCCTGGAGACAGAATCAGTATTCCCGGTACCTATCGTTTGGATGTCCGTCTGAGAAGTCGCGTTGAACCGACATACTTCATGAGGTTTGTGGGGTGCACCCCGGACTTGATCAATCGCATGAACCACCAAATTTTAGATATCCACCCCCAGTCGTTCTATTTTAATGTCCCGTAGAACGTGGGCATTGAAACATCCACAGAGTCACAAACGCCGATGCGCATTACAAATCCACAATAGAAATTGAGCATGTCCCCTTCCGCAGTTAGTGAAGACGAACGGTCTGGGAATCTACGACGAAAGACACTGCGTCAATCGTTCGCCAGTTCTTCGTTGTTTCGTTGCGGGCGGGTAATAGCTTTGGGATGTGCAATGACAGTCGGTTTCGCGACAAAAGTTTCCACCGCTCAAGATTCTGGGATTGGACCGACTGGTGTTCGCCAACCTGCTTGGTTTGAAGAAAAGGATAGTGAAGTCACTCCGCCTCTAGCATTGAGTACGAACAAGAGTGGGCGAATACCTCAACGAATCGACTGGGACGAATTGACGGAGAGTTATGTCGGCTCAGACTGTAGCGTGCCCCAGGCCCTTATCGCTTCTGAGTTCCAGCAGAGTTCGTCCTACTATCAGGCGGCATTGTCGTCGGGGGACTACATTGCGGCAAATCCAGGAGGCTATGGGAGTGGAATAGGCTCACAAACGCCTGCGTATTCTATCGACGATAATATGGAGTCCTTCCGCAGCACGGGGTCCATGGGTTTTTCACCGCCGCCAACTCTTTGGGAGGCAACCTGGAAAACGTATGATTCAGCTGAGCAAGTTTATGACAGCAAGAAAGATGTTCCAACGGAACGTCCATGGGTTGAGTGGGGACGCGGCTTTTATGCCCCAGGAATGATCGCTCCCGGCGGCCGTCTTTTTAGCGACTACAATTTGCTACACCCGACGTTCTATGTCTATGGCGACTATCGAGTTGGGATCGGGTCTGGAAAGAATGCGAAGGGTCGGTTTGATAATCTCGCCCAGAGATTGAATCTCGATCTCGATTTAGCGCTCACGGCGACAGAGCGATTTCATGGCTTCATTGGGCCTTTCAATAATGCAGGGAATTTTACGCAGTTCCGTCTCGAAAACGAAGAAGTCGTCTTCGACCCGCAGTTGAATGCTAATTTTGTTACCGGGTTCTTTGAAGGGGATCTGGGATACATGCTCGGTGGTCTGCATGATGAACCGGCTCAATTTGAGTTGCCCATCGCAATTGGACTGATGCCATTGCTTTACCAAAACGGTATCTGGATGGAGGATGCTGTCACTGGATTTGCGATTTCTCGAAATGCACAGCACAACAACCTACTCAATTGGTCCAACTACGATGCCTCTGTGTTTGCCATTTTCGACCAACTGAATAGCCCCGTTTTTGGCACAGATAATCATGCGGCACAGGCAATTGGGACTGCGTGGTTTATTGAAGCCTACGGTGGGTATATTGAAACGGGATTTGCTTATGTGCACGACCGCAAGGACCAAGGGCGATCCTATAACAATGCCACAATTTCATACACTCGCCGCTACTTTGATCGAATCGGAAATAGTGTGCGTGTGATCTTGAATTCGGGACAGAATTTGCCAGGAAATGCCCGCACAGCAGATGGCGGTTTGTTGATTTTGGAGAACAACTGGATCACTGCGAACCCGCTGACATTGGTTCCTTACATGAACCTCTTCTATGGCTGGGGAACACCGCAATCGGTCGCACGCAATGGTCTTGCAGGTGGAATACTGCGCAATGTCGGAATCAATTTTGAGACTGACGGACTGAACGGATACCCGACGCTCGATGACAGTGGAAACAATACCGTGGGTGGTGCGGCAGGGGTTAATCTACTGGGGGCCAATCTGAACCGTCAGCTGATCCTGGAAGGGGCGGTGGTCCATGGATATGGCAGCGATTCGTTGAGACGAAGTGCGGGCAATGAGTATGGTTTGGGGATGCGTTACCAAATGCCACTGTCAAATTGTACGTTGGTGCGGTTCGACACGATGTATGGATGGCGCGAAGGTGTTGATGATCTATATGGTGCTCGAGCGGAGTTTCGTTACAAATTCTAAATGCAACTAATCGATACAATCGTTTTGAAACGCTCGTTTGTACTGCTGGCTATGCAACAGGCCAATGTGGATGTCCTAAAAAGCAGAAGAATCGCGTTCCAAACATGCTAGCTTTGTTGTGTTCAACGGCGTGAAACGCAACCATGTTGAGTGAGTGACTGCCCATCTCTCCTCCGGCATTAGAGTGCCATGGTTGCCAACGTGTTTCTCACTAAAATCAACCAGCAAAGAACGGGGCGACCTATCGTGGATACTAAAAATGGAATTCGTCGTCGAGTATTGATCGTCGAGGACGACCACGCGACGCGTAGGTATCTAGTTGGAATTCTCGATCCACTCTTTGAAATCTGCGAAACTTCCTGCGGTGAAACAGTCGTTGATCTCGTGAGAGATTTTCGGCCCGACATGGTTTTGCTAGATATTGGCTTGCCTGGGATCGATGGATACTCGGTATGTCGGCGAATTAAGCACATGCACGAGGCCGACAACATGCAGGTTATCATTTTGTCGGCTCGTGGCGGTGATTCCGATCTGTCGTTGGCGATTGATCAAGGTGCCGACGACTATATCGTCAAACCGGTCGATCCTACAACTTTACGTGCGAGGCTTCAGCTCCATTGCGGGTTGATCGACGCTCGCAGTGCCGCGCACCAGTACGCGGCCGAGTTAACAGAGAAAAGTACGTTTGTTTCGGAAATATTGGAGGCTCGGCGAAAAGAACAGCAGGCCATTCAAGACGCAGCGATTTTTACACTCGCCAAAGTGGCTGAATCACGCGATCACGAAACTGGCAATCATTTGATTCGCATTAGTGAATATAGTGGCTCACTCGCTGCAGCGCTGATTGATCATCCCGATCCATCCTACCGTTTAACCATGCAAGAGAGTCTTGCCCTGCCCCGCCTCAGCACACTGCATGACATTGGCAAGGTCGGTATTCCTGATTCGATATTGCTAAAGCCAGGGAAATTAGATGCGGAAGAATGGCGAATTATGGAATCGCATACTATTATCGGTTGGGAAATTCTAGAAGAAGCCGTCAAACATTTTCCCTCTGCGAATTTTCTGCGAGGAGGAGCAGTCGTTGCTAAGTACCACCATGAACGATGGGACGGAACTGGATATCCATGCGGTCTCCAAGGAAGCGAAATTCCTTTGTTGGCCCGAATTGTATCCATCGCGGACGTATTCGATGCCTTGACGAGTGATCGCCCCTATCGCGATGCTTGGTCACCGGAGCGGGCGCGCGACGAAATTATCAAGGGGAGCGGGACCCATTTTGATCCCTACCTTGTGACGGTATTTCAGTCGCTATTTGACGAGTTCTGTAGAATCCAGAGTGTCTTTGCAGAATCAACAACGCCTGTGTTTCAGTACGTTTTGCAAGCCCAAAGTAAGGCTCCAGTAATGGCGCCTCACATGTTCCAACAGACGTCATTGTAAAGCATGCCGGATTTCCACTGCTTCGACACTCCATAATCGGGCGGTACCATCGTCGCCGCCGGCTGCAATTGTATCACCGGCGAACGTGACTGCTGAGGCGTGCTGGAAACTTGCGGACGATCCAAATGTTCGCAGCAGTGCGCCATCAGCAGCGTTGTAAAGACGGACTGCACCATCGCCACTGGTGGTAACGATGTGGGGCGTTGTACCAACGAAGGCGAGCGAAGTCACCTCCTTACTGCCAATGTTGATCGTCCTTTCGGATTCACCGGACCGCGTGTTCCAGACCTTCACCGTTTTGTCAGCTCCCGCAGAGGCGAGGCGGCGTCCGTCATCTTGCCAAGCGACGGAAAGCACATGATGAGTGTGCCCTTCGAAAGTTCGCATGTTTGAACCGGATGGAAAATCAACTACGTGAATCTGTCTATCGGCACCGCTGCTGGCCAGGTAGCGGCCATCAGGCGATACTCGGACGGATAGAACAGTATCGCTGTGCATTTCCTTCCATGATTGGGCAATGGACCAATCGCTGGTGTTGATCACATGAACTTCCCCTGCACGAGTTGGTTCGCCACAGCCAATGACTAAGTATTTTCCATCAGGACTGAAATCCAATGCCGTGATGCGATCGTTGAAAGGAGAATCTCCATCAGGATTGCCAATCACTTTGGCAAGTTGCCACTGGCGTTGAACGTTCCAAGCCAGCAGGTGTTGATTGGTTGAAGGCGATTCGCCTGGAGTATCCGTGTTTTCGTTGGCAGGCTGCGGAGTGGCCGTCAGCCATTGGTCGCCTACAAAACTCAATTGACAAGTTTGGGTTACTGAATGATCTAGCGAATGAAGGAACTTGCCATCGCTGGCCGAGTAAAGGTTGATATGTCCTGAATCGAAGGCAATCGCTAGTTGTGCTGCATCCATGCGGAATACCACGTCAAGTATCTGAGAACTTGCTGGAGAACTCGTTCCTTGGGTCGCTTCCAATTCCGCCAGACGCAACTTCTCAGCCTCGCTTTCGGCGCGAAGACTTTCCAGTGCCGTATTGGCACGATCGCGAGTATCCGTAGCGGCAGCCAGTGCTTGGGCGGTCGACATGCTTTGTTTTACTGATTCATTGACTGCTGCTTGGGCATCGTCGATTTGCTTTTGCAAACCAGCTTTTTGCTCGTCGGTGATAGGCTCCGCCGCTGCCTCCGCGGTTTGTAACGCAGTTTGCGTTTCCGTTAACTTTGCATTTTTGGCAACGACATCTTCTTCTTGTTTCTTATGGGTTTCTTCTGTTTTGGCTCGCGCTTCTTCTTCCTTCTTAGCAACTTCTTCGCTCGCTGGGATCAGACCGGCAACAAATTCTGAATGTGCTTTTTGACGAGCCAGTTGGCGAGCCTGCTGAGTAAGTGGAATGGATGCCGACGACTCATCGATGAGATCGGCAATCTTTTGACCATCGCTCAAATTCCACAATCGAATAGCACCACTATCTGCAACAGATACCGCCAGACGCCGATCGATACTGAGGCTCAACGATACGAGCGCACCTCCAATATCGAAACCGCCAACACGCTGGCGTTCTTCATCAGTAGCTTGCACATGTGAGTGCGAATTGACTTGCTCGGCGAGTGCACGAATGAGTGCTGCGGATGGGGCGCCTGAAATTGGCGTTGCATCAATCGGGGCTGAACTGGATTGCCAAATTCGTACAGATTGGAAATCTCCTGATGCCAACCAACGACCACTGGGATCAAAAGCCATAGCATTGACGAAATCCAGTTGCGCACGAGGAGGTGCAACGCTTGTTTCAGGCGAACTGATTTCGGTTATCAAATCGGGGTCAACCAGCGTCGCTTCAATGCTGCCTGTTTTTGAATCAAACAACTGAATACTGTTGCCTCGCCCTACTGCGACGGTAGCATCGACTGGGGAGATGGCAACGGAATAGATAGCGCGCAAAGTTGGCGGCAGTGCTTGCCATTGATGCTTGGTAGTGGCTGACGCGCTAGCATCTTTTGCACCACTAGAGATCCATTGCCGAATCAAGGCAATTTCTTCACTGGTAAATGGAACTGCCCCTACCGAGTTGTCTTCGGGTGGCATAATCGAATCAACTGTCCCTAACGCGCGCGTTAGCAATAGACTGCTATCCGGATCGTCCAGGTTGATCGTGTCGCCATTGTCCCCACCCGTTCGTACGGCGGTGAGATTCTCCAGCGACAAGCTTCCTTCGGAGATTTTTTCATAGTGACAAGCAAGGCAGTTTTTCCTCAGCAAAGGCAAGACGTGTTCGGTGAAATTGTATTCCTGAACGCTTGCCTCGCCGTTTTCCAAATTTGTTGTTGATTCGTCATCTTGACCCTGCGCAAAATTTGGTAATCCAATGGATGAGATAAATAGTAGGAACGCGAGAGGTCGGAGTTTATTTTGCGAGATCATAGTTGCGGTCTATTATTGGGGTTCAATGACTAGCTTCATGCTGTTGGAAGGAGCGAAGACCTTCGTATTCTGCGCCTTCGTCGATTCCTTCAATTGTTGAATCCTTTCTTTTCCCAGGGTCAATTGTTGTTGCAGCTGGACAACCTCAGGTGCATCGGCCGCAGTTCCACCGGACATTAACGCCTGTAGCTTGCCATCCCATTCCGAGACTTGGGCTTCTGCACGTAAAAGGGCAGGTACATTTCGCGGCCAAGGTAGATCCGTTTCGGCATTGAGATGGATTGTAAAGGTTCCAACCGGTGCGTTAGCACCGACTTGGAATTTCACTGTTCCTTCAATAGTTTCACCCTCCAAAGCGACTTCATCCATGCGGACATCGACGGGTAAATTAACAGCACGAATTGTGATCTTTCCCTTTGCCATCTCCTCGCGAGTCAGGTGAATTGGGACATCGACGGTGGCTCCCTTTTTTGCTGTTGCCATGAGGGAATCATCCCCTACACGGACCTGTAATGGAGCTTTTTCGACATTGGTGGTAGTCAGCAAACATTGATCGGATGTGCGAGTTGGAACGAGTCCCTGGGCACTTGGGTCGGGCCATTGGATAGTCAAGAACTGTGCTGGTCTATCGACCGACTGGGGTGCAATTTCGATATGACCAACAATTTGAATTGGGCCAGTCCATGGTTGAACCGTCTCGTCGGCTGCAAGGATGACGTAGCCTCTGGCCTGTTGAACATTCAGTTGCAATCCCTGAAAGGTCACCCCCTGAGGTAGACCGTCTACGCGAATGTCGAGCGGCCATTGCCAAGGAACTTGAATTGGAAATGAAAGATCCGAACCGGCAATGGGCAGATTGCGCGATTGGTCTTCGAAGAAACCGTCGATGGCGACAGCGGCCACTTCGATCGCCAGCTTTTCTCCGCGTCTTAGGAGTGTTCCGTAGGTAGTCGCTTTGGTTCGGTCCGCTGCAGGGTTATTTCCTAAGGCCAATAGTTTGAAATCGGGACGCGGGGATCGCACCGATAACCAAAACCGCTTATCCCAGTCACCCTCGCTGGTAACCTGAAGATCGCGAAGCAGAACGCGGTAAAGTCCAGAGGCGGGTGGATTGAAACGCAATAACGGATCTTTGCTGCGAGTTCCTAACAGTGAACCAGGTACCACTTCGACATCATCGATTTCCAGCAAGCGTTCCAATCGTTCTTGGCCATTCTCCTCATTGACGCGATAGAGGACTAGCTGTGGATCCGTGGCCGCGCCGACCGATGCAGAAAGAACTTCAATAATTTGAATCTCGCCTGCGTTCGCAGCAAAATCATAAGTTGGCAAATGGTTATCGCTCGTAAAGACGCCTGATAAAGCAATAGGTTTTGAAGCGAGTGAATCGATGGGCTTCGAATATGTCGGTCCGGCCATCATCTGCCAGTCGGAGTTCGCTTGTGGATCGGCTTCTCGTACTTGCAATTGATAGAAATATTCGTTGCCACCACGAAAGAGATGATCGTGCACTTGTAGGAAGTAAATCCCAGGTTGCGGTGGTGTCCACTTTATGCGTGGGTCGGAGTCTTTGGCGGCACGAATTCGTTGGAGTTCCTTTCCGTTGCTATCTTCAATCGCCACCACGATGTTGGCTTTTGAATCTAAACGTAAGGCACGAATATCGATGTCAATCACTCCCACGGTGTCGATCTTCAGGAGATAGTAATTCGTTGCTTGGGGAACGCACCTTGATTGAATAACTTGCGGGAGGGCAAGTGGAATGGCGGAAGCGGATGCTTGATGAGCCTGCAATGCATTCATCAATGGATAGTGTGTGACCCAAAATCTTCGTGCGTTGCTGGTTCCATAGAATCCGCTCACGAAGGCGTCGTAAAAGCCCTCTGGTACATCCTCCGCGACAGTGACATCGAAATTTCCCCAACGGGGATTTGCGAAAACATTCGCCGCCGCTGGGTCTGGTGGTTGCAGAGTTGCAATGATTCCCGGATGGGAAAAAGCCAATTGGCTCGCTTCGTCGAGAAAATCGCCATCGTTGATGATCATGGGGAAGCGTTCACCCGACGCGGCACCCACAGGCCAGATGGTCCGTAGAACTGCTGTGGGAAGTTGCGCGTCCGCAGGCTTATCCCACACGAATAGCAGGATGAGCAACAGACCGATACGAAAGGTGGGAAGATTTAGGCGGGTCATAGCTGCCAGGATAATTGGCTTGTCAGTGGTTGAATAGGAATTCTTTGCTGTTCACCACTGCCCAAAGCACATCTTCGTATCCTGAGCGTCGATCGGAATTGGCAGCCAAGTATTCCAAGACTTTTTGTAGTTCGCCGGAGGTGGGGCGTCTGGAGAGTGCTCTCAAATAAATTTCTTCAATCTGGCTCGCGTCTTCCGCCGATGGCTGAGGCATGGCAAAGCGAGTCGCGAATCCTGACACGTCGGAAAGTTTGGACTGCATCTCTTTGGAATTTAGCAAGTGAAGACTTTGAGCCAAGTTTGCATCGGAAGCTCGTTCGCACTCGCAGGCGGTGGCTGCTTCGGGTCTTCCAAAAACCGTCAGAAAATAGGACGCAAAGCTCGTGTCTGGTAGAGCCACACCGCGACTTCCCGCAGGCATGCCTTCAAATGCCGAGTGCGTACCCAGCAACGTATCAATCGAATCGAGCAATACTTCTGCTTGAAGTCGTTTGGGATAGAAACGAGAGTGGTTACGGCGGTCGCTTAGATTGACTTCGTTGGCTTCACTCGCCAGTTGATATGTTTCCGAAGTGACCATTTGCCGAACAAGATCTCGAATGTCGAAACCACTGTCGATGAAGTGTTGAGACAGAGCCGTCAACAATTCTGGATTGGAGGCCGGGTTCGTAACACGCATATCGTCTTCCGGATCAACCAAGCCACGTCCAAAGAAGTGTTTCCAATATCGATTGACCAACGAGGGTGCAAAATATGGATTCTCAGGAGCGACCATCCAGTCCACTAAACGTTGGCGCGGATCGATCGTTTCTGCAATGTCCAACTCAGGTCCGCCCAAACCAGCGGGCAACAATGCGCCGCCCAATTTGGGATGGGGAGCCGAAGGCTTGCCAAGACGCGAGAAGACGATCGGCTCATCGGGCGAAGGACCTGGTTTTTTTGATACTAGTGAGAAAAAAGCGGAGATCTGAGCGTAGTCTTTTTGGCTCCATCGCTCGAACGGATGGTGGTGGCAACGAGCACATTGAATTCGTTGCCCCAAAAACAACTGGGAAGTATCTTCCACTTGTTGGTTGATGTCTGTTACTTGGCGATACCAGGCAACCGGAGGATGCACAGAGAGGTTACCTGACGCTGCGATGATTTCGCGAACCATATCTGCGTAGGACCTATTGTCATAGATTTGTCCGCGAAGCCAATCATGAAAGGCAAACGATCCATACTTAAATGCTTCGTTGTTGCGGCGATTGCGAAGAATCTGTGACCATTTACTCGCAAAGAATTCAGCGTAATCTTGACTTTCCAGCAAGCGATCGATGACGACATCGCGCTTGTCATCGCCAGTATCCGCGAGAAATTCGTTTGTTTCTTCCAGGGATGGTAATCGTCCAGCCAAATCAAGCGTGACACGACGAATAAACGTGGAATCATCGCAACGTGGCGACGTTGCAATACCAAGTTGATCTAGTTTTGCGAACACTGCCGAGTCAATGAAATTGCGAGGCTGGGGAAGCAGGGGGCGGTTGGGGCTGAGTGGAAGGGTGGCCCGAAAAACGGCCACTTGGCCTTGGTACCGAGCCATTACAGTAACATCGCCGGCAAGATCTTGCGTTTGAACAAAGCCTTGCACATCGACTGACGCCATCTCGGCATCGTTCGATTCGTATTGGGCTACGCGTGTTACATCTTCGATGCGTCCATCGGAATAATGGGCCAGTATCATCAACTGTTGTGTGGCGCTGCGGTCCATGACGCGTTGTTGTGGATGCACAGAAATGGAGGTGACACGTGAGTCATTCTCGTTTCCATAGGGCATTCCCTGCGAGATCCAACGGCGGAGCAAGCGATATTCATAGCTGTCTTCCTCCATGCGTCGCCCACCGCCATGCGGTACTTGCGCAGTGGCTTTGGTCAGCAACAGCGACTTTTCTGGCAGAGCTGGGAACAACCGCCTACCTCTCGATTCATTAACCAGGAACTCATAGTCTTCTTTGGGCTCGAATCCTAATAGAGATAATCGAAAGCCGTTTTGCCCGGCAGCTTTACCATGGCATCCGCCCCCGTTGCATGACAACTTGGTAAAGACTGGCGCTACTTGGTTAGGGAAATTGACTGGTTCGTCGATGTCAAAAGGAGTGACTTCAAGCTGGTGGTTCGCTTGTTCGCCCGAATCCGAGACAACAGAAATGGTTGCGATTCCAGGTAGAAGCGGAGTGATAAAGCCAGTGGGACTGATGCTGGCAATATTGGCTGGCTCAACAGTGTATGCGACCTCTCGCGTTACATCTTTGATGCGGTCATTGCTTTGGGTTTTACCCACCAACAACTGCCAGCGAGCATCCCGTCCACGCAATACGACAGCCTGTTGCGGTTCGAGTCCCGTCTGAAATTGCAAACTAGACGTAGGCTCGATTGCCGCGGGCGGGTTGGGACCGGTTTCGGAGTCGGAACATAAGGCATTCGTTGCCAGCGATCCGCACAGCAATATAGATAAAGTTGAATGCAGATATTGCATCAGACCTAAACTCCTGAGAATGTAAACGCGAGTGCATCAAATCAGTTCGGAGACCGGCGGTTTGTCGACCAAAAACTGAGGTCGGCCTGTGGGATCTTGCAAGAGATCTGAAGTGATATTGATTCCCATGTTGTGATAAAGCGTTGCGATGACTTCCTGTACTTCGACAGGGCGTTGTGCTGCATATTCGCCGAGGCGATTCGTCGCACCGATTACTTGGCCTAGTTTCATACCTCCACCAACCATGTAGGCAGCGTTGACTTGAGACCAATGGTCGCGGCCCGCTTGAGGATTGATTTTCGGAGTGCGACCAAACTCGCCCCAAACAATGACAGTTACATCGTCCAACATGTTTCGATCGGCTAAGTCATCAATCAGCGCGCTCAGGCATTGATCCAATTTGCTGCCATGATCGCGAACGAGATCAAAGTTTTGGCCATGACTGTCCCATCTTCCGTAGCTAAGGCTGACGCATCTCGCACCTGCTTCGATGAGCCGTCGCGCGATCAACAAGTGATCATTACAGGTTGGTGCACCGTCATATTGGTACTTGTAGGGTTTGCCATCGCCATATCGGGCCACCGTCGCAGGATCTTCCTTGCTCAGGTCCAACGCATCGAGCAATTTACTGCTGGTGAGCACATCGAGGGCGCGCTGTCCGAAAGCATCCATTCCTTGCATCGCGCCTGAGACGTCAATATCGCGCCGCATCGAATCAATGCTGGTTAGCATTCGACGACGATCTGCCAAGCGATCAAGTGTGATTCCTTGCAAAGTCATATTCTCCATCCCCGGACCATCGGGTCGGAAAGGGGCATACGCTGCTCCGAGGAATCCTGCATTGCCTGGATCGGACCAAGGACGATGCTGAGTATTGTTGGCTAATCCCACATAGGGTGGAACCGACGGATCGACGGGCCCTTTTAGCTTTGCAACTGCTGAGCCGATTGAAGGTCGGCCACCTACGTTGCTCAGATCGGTTGGAATCCAACCGCTTAAGCACTGATAGGATTCATGTCGATCTTTACAACCAACGATGGATCGGATGATGGCCGCCTTGTCCATTCGCGCAGCCAGCTGCGGAAAGACTTCACAGATTTCTATTCCCGAAACATTTGTGGGGATCGCACGGAATTCACCGCGAATTTCGCTGGGCGCATCCGTTTTGATATCCCACATATCCTGGTGCGGTGGTCCGCCCGCCAAGAAAATATTGATGAGGCCTTTGTGTTGGCTACTGCGACTGGGATCGCGAGGCGCTGCATCTTGCGCCCGAAGGACTCCCGCAAGGGATAATCCACCAAAGCCGAAGCTCAGGCCACCAATGGTAAGGAAATCGCGGCGCGACACACCATCGCACAAACGTCGCGCGCCACCTAACACGGTCAACATGGTGGGCCTCACTTTTTACGGCGGGAAACGGGGGAGGGATTTTCCAAAGGCAGGGAGTCGCTGTTTGGAAGGGCTCGTCCCTTCGATCTGCAGTTGAGCAAATAGGCTCCCAACCCGCAGCGACCAGAACATTAAGATATCGCCTCGCAATGGGCAGTGTCAAGCATTTCGGTGCTCTGCCTGCCATTATGGTCGAAAATAGTCGCCTTTCGCTCCGCGAAAGTAGCGGAAAACGCAGCGAATACTGACGCTACTTTCGCGGAGCGAAAGGCAACTATCTGCGAAAGGCAACTATCTGCGAAAGGCAACTATCTGCGAAAGGCAACTATCTGCGAAAGGCAACTATCTGCGTCTGGCGCGGTCGCAGACTATTGTTTGAGGTTCGCAGGGTGGCCGAAGCGATCACTGAAAACAACTTCATCAAGATCCATGCGAACTCGTGGCTGGCGATCTCGACTGGCGAGCGGATGATTGGGGTCCGTGGGAGTTTTGTTCGCGTACCCTAAAGCAATGGCCGTTTGAGGTTCATATCCATCGGGAATTTCATAGGCAAGGCGCACTTGGCTAAGATTCACTCCCGCCATTTGATGCGCTTGCAATCCTTCGGCGGTGGCTTGCAGTGAGAGGAGTGCCGCTGCTGCACCTAAGTCATGAAGGGCGACACGATTGGGTTTGCCGCTTTGTCGAAACGTGGTACGAATGACGGTCAGGATGAGCACACCGACTTGGCTGGCCCAAGTTTGATTTGCGTCTAATAAGCAATTGATCGCTTTCTTGAAAGCTGCCTCGTCTTCTCGTGCGGCGACGATGAACGACCAGGGTTGATCATTGTAGCTGCTAGGTGCCCACTGAGCCGCCTGCAGGCAACGAATTAGCTTGTCCGTTCCACACCGCGAGGTTCATAGTGGTAAGGACTCCAGCGATTTTGAATGGGTTGGATCAAAGGGAAATTATCGGCTGCATCCACGTTTCGTTCCTAAAGGCAATGGAAATGAAATTGATCTGGCGAAAGATGGGCGTTCGCTAAATCGATCAAATGACGATGATGAGTAAAAAAGATCACCTGATTACTTTCCCCGATGAAGCTCAGCAATTTTAAGGCTGCGCTAGAGCGATCATCGTCGAATTGAATTAGGCAATCATCGATTACCAGCGGCATCGAGCCATGTCGCTCGACATGTTCCAAATAGGTGGCTAACCTCAATGCCATATAGAGTGCGTCAGCGGTCCCCTCGCTCATGCAATTCGCAGGTACGATGATTGATGCTGGCCCACGTAGTCCGACAAGTATGGGATTACCACGTTCATCGAATTGAGCCTTTAGACCAACATAGTCGCCGCAGGTTAGCTGCGAAAAAAGTTGTTCCGCACGACACAATATGGGGCCCTGGTTTTCTTGGCGGTAGAGTTCAATCGCGTTGTGCAGCGCGGCGGACTGCACTGTCAGCAGGGCGTAATCCCGCGCCTGCTGTTCGGCTCGCGCATAGAGGGCAAGCAAGGTTTGATTGAGGTCCGCCGCTTGGCTATCTCCGTTCATGGCGTCACCCCGCTGACGGAGTGCGCCGATATCTTGATTCAGTAGGACCAACAATTGTTGAAGCTCGGATATCCGTACTTCGAGTCGATCAATTTCTGATTCCAACGCGGGTCGTTCCAACGATGTGAGTCGTTGCACAAACTCGTCTATAGGTTTTCCGTTGGCGAGTCGTTGGAGCTGGAGTTCGGTTTGTCGGACTTGCGTTTCGAGTCGTTGGCGTTGCGCCGACCGACGTTCGATTTCCGGCAATTGATCAGGCGACGCCCCCCCGACTTCATTGCAGAGGGTCTGCAAGCGGGCATGGCATTGCAGGATCGTCGATTCGGCTCTTTGCAACTGTCGCTCATGTTCATCTCGCTGTTTGAGAAGGGTGCTACGTTGCTGCGCTTCCGACTTCGCTTTTTCCATCCGCAGGGCCAATTGCGTGGCCGCAGCGATTGGTTCGAGCAAATCAAAGTCCATATCCTCCAGCACCGTGCTGGCCGCGTCTACCAGGAGACGGGTATCATTTGCAAAAAGTTCACTATTTTTTTCCATCCCCAGCAATGCAGCTTGGCAGGATTGCAGTTCTTGCTGCTTATTTTGAAGTTCGTCGATCCATTTCAAGAGGGGGCGAATTTCCTTTGGCGAGACCGCGGGCCCCTCTCTCCATTGCTGGTTGAGCTGTTGCCACTCTTCTGCCCAGAGAACCTGCTGTTGGCGTGCTTCGTCCAATTCGCGTGATAGGCGATCAAATTCAGCCTCCAGATGAGTTGCTTCGGCTAGTGCGGATTGCCGGGCACTTACTTTGGTGGTCTCCATGTCTCGAATTTCTGTAGCGAACTCAGCTAATCCCACCAAATCATCGAGCGGTGTGTTGATTTGAATGCCGAGTTGGGAGAGCGAAGTCCTAATACCGTGACTAAATTTTTCTATCTCTCGCTCTTTGCTTTGCTCGTCATCCGTTGCGACATCGCTTGCTTCGGCCGCTTCCAAGAAAGTCTGATAGCGATTCAGCCAGTGGTTCATTTCGGCGGGAGGCGAAGCGGTGACACCCATTTTCTTCCACAGGGCCAGCCAGTCGGTTTGTGCAAGCTCTAAGTTCTGTTCCGCGTCTCGAAGCTCGCTCGCGAACCAAACTTGTTTGTGGTTTAGTTCGGCCAGTTTTTGTTGGGCTTGTGACCGCTTGGCGACCAGTTCGGATGCTTGCCGCATTTGATCGCCTCCGTGGTCAACTCGCTGGATCATTTCTCGCAATTCTTTAATTGCTGACTCAGCATTTGCAGCCGCGAGCGGGAGCGCTAGCGCCTCTTCTAGTCGATCGAGCAAGGAGTCACGGTGCCGTCTATCGCGAGCAAGATCCGCTTCACTTGGAACATCACCATTTTGTTTGAGTCCCACCAGTAGGGCATCGAGCTCGACTTGCTGATAGCGCAAGTCTCTCAGGTCTTGCTGCAACAAGTCCTTTCTACTTTCCGCCTCTTCGTACTTTCGCCGAACATGATCGATGGCCGACTCACTTGGTAGCGACAGGAGGCGTGCCTCACTCGCCGATCCAGTGAATCCATTGAGTTTGCTTAAAGCGATATCCACATGCTTCTTTGCCCGCTTGGCCGCCGATCGCGCACGACCGAGCTCTTCCACCAATCGTTTCGGACCCTCGATCAGGCGAAGTACCCGATCGAGCTCGCGAATGTCGAGCGGTTCCGACTGCAAATCAGTATGCGAACCAAGTTTCGCCAATTCACTCTTGCAGCGGTCGCAAGAGCTGGTTGCTAACGTTAGCGACTGTTCAATCTGAAGTCCTTTGTCAGCCAATTGCCAAATTGCATCGCGCATCGTTTCCGTCAGCAGCAAGGCGGGACTGGCTGAGTCACCTACGTTTCCCAGACGGAGTAGCAGATTTTTGATTTCTAACTGGATATTGGATACTTGCAATTGCAATTGGCCGCGTTTTTGATTTTCGTCATCAATAACAGCGCCGCGACGGCTGAGCGAGTCGACTCGAGGCACCAATTCTAGAATCGCATCATTCACATGGAGTCGATCTAGCTTCATCGAGATCGAATCCATCTGATTTCGACAAAGATCGCATTGCGTGGTTTGAACCAGCAAATCTGACTCGGCGTCGCGACGTTGCTGTGTGAAATGTTCGTCCAGGATCGGCACACTCGAAAGTTCAACCCATTGACTTTGACATTGCAAAAGTTCTTGGCAAAGAGGGATGGCTTCGAGGTCGCGTTTGCAGAAATCCAGTGTTTCCGAAATCTTCTTGAGTTCCGCAGTATGCTCATCGGCAGAAAGTTGTTTTTCAGTTTGTTCTTGTCGAAAGGATCGATACTGACCGGTGGTAAGAATGGAGTCTTTTAATTGCTGACGAACTTGTTTGATTTCAGCTAGGGTTTGATTGAGTGCTGGTTTGGCACCCGAGGGAAGAAAGAGAGTGCGAGCTTCATTCTCTAATTGCTTTTTGAGTTCGCTGAGTTGAGCGAGCCCTGCACCGGCAGAAAATAGAATTTCGCCTACATCTCCGCCACCTTCAAGAATGCTACGTCCGCCTGCGACAAGTCGATCATGGTCCAAGCCAAAAGAATTCAAAAACGTTTCTTCGCTCATGCCACCTAAAAAACGGTCTAGTTCCGATGCTTCGATCTCTGTTGTCTCGTCAAGCGAGAGCAGAGTCTTAGCGTTTCCCTTGCGCCGCACACATTCTAATACGTCTGCGTCGCCGCGCCGCAATTTGCCCCCTACTCGGAGCTGGTTGTAGTGATGAAGATAGTTATCGCTACTGCGCGCGGGAATACCGAAAAGCCACGCCGTTAATGCTCGCAGAGTTGTCGACTTTCCCGACTCGTTCGGGCCATAAACAATGTGAAAGTGATTGTGCTCACTGGTTAACGTGATTGTCGACTGAGTGAACTTGCCGAAGGCGAGCAAATCAAGGCGTTCAATTCGCAAAATAGGTTAAGCTCCAGAGCGCTGAAAGAACAAAGGCTGGGCGATCATCTCGGTTCTACAACTATTTCAAACGGTTGATCAGGGCAGCGCGTGCTTCTTCAATGAGAGATTCCAAAGGTGGCGATGGAATTGCATCAGGGAGCTTCTTGGTGAGCGCGGAGAGTGACTCAAGGAGGTTCGGATTCGATGAGGCGAGTGCGTCGACGTCATCGAGTACTTTTATAACACAACTCAGCGGACCATCATCGGTCCATTGAATCGACTGCTGAGGAAATTGAGTACGAACCCGGAGGCTTTCGATCCAAGTGGAACCATCCGCGATATCAAGAGAAATAGCTTGTAGATAGGCTTCGTACTTGCTGCGATTCTGAAGTAGTTCACCATGTAGTGGTGTTTCACCACTAAGCCGTATGCGAACGACCAAAGATTGGTGCTGCAGCAAAGCGTGCAAATCTTCGATGGCGGATCTTGCGATATCCAGTATCGCTTCAATATTTTCGTGTCCACGGGTATCGACCGCGATAGTTTCCCAGCGAACAACATCGAGAGGAAAAAAAGTCTTTGACATTTGCGCAGATCGATGTCCCGATCCTGTATCGACTACGTAGCATCCTTTAGGTCCGGTCTCACGCGTGTGGCGACCCTGAATATTGCCAGGGAAGACGATCGGTGCTCCCCCGGGTACCGTATGGTCGCCTCGAGTGTGAATGTGACCTAGTGCCCAGTAGTCATAATTCTTGTCAGCCAGCATCATCGGGGAGCAAGGCGCGTAAGAGTCATGTCCCTCAAGACCCTGTAAACTCGTATGAAGCATCCCAATATTAAACAGACCATGATCGGGCGCCGGGTAAGTGGCAGCGAGATTCTCCGTTTCTGCGCGCTGTCCAAAGGACCGGCCGTGGATAGAAATTCCCAGATGTTCCAGCCGGATAGTTTCGGCCTGTTTATCGGATAACAAAATATCCGAGCCGTCCGGATTCTTAGGTAAGGGTAGACTCTGGGTCATTACATTAGCCGCATCATGGTTCCCGCGAATGATATAGAGTGGGATTCCCTGTTTGACCAGCTTGGTAGCTTGGGAGACGAAGAACAAACCCGTTTGTTGATCGCGCCAATCGCCATCGTAAAGGTCACCAGCAATCAACACAAAATCAACCGATTCTGTAATGGCTAAATCGGCGAGCCTTGCCAGTGCGCGACGCGTGGCGCCGCGAATTTCCTCTACTGGCGCACCCTGGTAGGCGCTGAGTTTTTGAAGCGGACTGTCGAGATGAATGTCGGCAGCGTGAATGAAGCGTGGCATGTAATTACTTGGCTGGAGATCGCTTGCGGCCTTTTCGCGAAAATTTCTCCACAGTTTCCGCTACGGCATGAATAAAAATATCCACTTCAGTGGTAGTGTTATAAAAATAGAAACTCGCGCGTGAGCTGGCTGCAATATCCAAGGATTGATGGAGCGGCATGGCACAGTGATGACCGGCGCGAATGGCTACACCGTAACCATCGAGCCATTGCGCGACGTCGTGCGCATGAACACCATCAATGACGAAACTAACGATTCCCGCTTTGTGCTCGATAGATGGTCCAAGAATGCGGATGCCCGGAATTTGTCGAAGTCCCTGCTCTGCGCGTTCCGTTAGCACTCGTTCGTAATCACGAATACCGTTAAGTCCTACGCGACGAAGATATTGGATCGCCGCATCAAGACCTATCGCTTCGACAATCGGCGGAGTTCCCGCTTCGAATTTTTCAGGCAATGCGGCGGGCTCGAAACCACTTGTGGTGACACGATGTATCATGGCGCCGCCACCGAGGAATGGAGGCATTTCCTCAAGCATCTCTTCGCGACCGTAGAGCACACCGATACCCGTGGGACCACAAATTTTATGACCACTGAAAACAACGAAATCTGCATTCCAGAGTCGCACATCGATCGGACCATGAGGGGCTGCTTGGGCCGCATCCACCAAAGTTGTGACCCCGTATTTGCGAGCAATGGCGACCAGTTCCGCTACCGGATTTACCGTACCTAAAACATTGCTGACGGCCGTGAATGCAAAGATCTTGGGCCTTAGCGCAGCGATGGTAGATTCAACCTGTTCTAAACCTAGTCGTCCATCAGGTGTGAGCGGATGAAAGTGAAGGTTGGCTTGTTGCCGAGCAGCCAATTGCTGCCAGGGAACAATGTTGGCGTGATGTTCCGCCATGGTAATCAGCAGGTTGTCGCCTTGATCAATATTTAGATCGCCCCAGGAGCGAGCCACGAGATTGATGGCTGCCGTCGTGCCGGATGTGAAGATGACTTCGCGTAAGGTTTCGGTATTGAGGAAGTCGGCAACCGTTTGACGAGCATGTTCATACCGCTCTGTAGAGAGTTCGCTGAGCGTATGAATTCCACGATGCACATTGGCGTAGTAGTGCCGATAGCAATCGTCCATGGCGTCAAGGACTTCTTGGGGACGCTGAGTACTGGCAGCATTATCCAAGTAAGTAAGGGGTACTCCGGCGGCAGTCTTCGTAGCGAGGATGGGAAAATCTGCCCGAAAACGCTCAGCATTGTGAATGTTCGCATCGGTAACTGACATAGTCATTCTGTAATCGATTTTAGACGAGTCGGCAGGCGAAATTCACATGCCTTGGATGCGGGATGCCAAAGCGACTCCGCAATGGCAGCGGGTGAGTGAGCGTTACTGAACAGTCACGGGAGAATGCAAGGCCGCCTGCAGGACACGCCAAGAGAGCAAGCAACACTTCTGTCGGTTGGGAGTCAAAGATGCTTGAAACAGTGCAAGCATGTCTTCCGCCGAGAACTGCTTTAGTTCTTCCACCGTCTTTCCTTCGATCTGTTCCATCAGCATCGATGCTGAGGCTTGACTTACGGTACAGCCATCGCCGTTGAACCACGCTTGGCATACCCGCCCGTTGGCATCAAGTTGAATTTCAATTTGGATCACATCGCCGCACAAAGGGTTATCGCCTTGATGGACATGCGTCGCGCTGGGGCAATGTCCGCAATGGTAGGGGTCTTCGTAGTGCGGCAGCACATGCTCTTCGTAGATGTCGCGTTCGTTGGTCGACATGCGGATTTGTTTTGTACAGGTGTCTGAGGTGTCAGTAACTGATTTAAGTCTACGCTGGTTGTCAAAAATCGCCCAGGGGTGAATGTCTGAGGAAAGGGCAAATTTGGGCCTAGAGGGGAAGAATTTCTCAAGTTTGAGTCAATTATGCCCGCTGGGGTTGCGGCTTGGGCGATTGGTTTGATAGTCAGTTGTGACGCGGAAGTTTCGGAGTGGGGGGAACCACCTGAGACACAATTGGATCGATCATGACCTATGGAATGTACATGTCGGCGGCTGGTGCAACGGCCCAGAATCATCGCTTGCAGGTCTTGAGCAACAACTTAGCTAACGTTCAAACGGCGGGATACAAACCGCAGCAAGCCATCATGCAGGCACGTTTCGCCGAATTGATTGAGCGTGGGGAAGCCGCACCAGGTGTGGGTGGCGTCAATGACCTTGGTGGGGGCGTTACTGTGCAGCCTACCGTCACCGAATTTGGTGAGGGAAGCCTTCGACCAACGGGAAACAAGACTGACTTTGCCATCAACGATGCACAATCCTTTTTTGTGGTGCGACAAGGAGATAAGCAACTTCTGACTCGCGCCGGAGATTTCCTTTTTGACAACAGTGGTCGACTCGTAACGCAGACGGGAGATCCTGTATTGGATTCTCAAGGCCGGTCTATCACGATCGATCCTACGCTTCCACACAGCGTGCTGGATGGTGGCAGGATTCAACAAGGTGACGCAGTCTTTCCATTGATGTTGGTTAAGCCACAAGAGTTGGGAAGCCTCAAACACTTGGGAGGAAATCTCTTCGAGCCGCCATCAGGCACAGAGCTCGTTCGTAGCGAAGAGCGTCCCGTCGTTAGTGGATTTGTCGAGCAATCTGGAGTGAGTCCAACGGGGGCGATGATGGAGTTAATTGAATCGAGTCGAGCGTACGAGGCAAATGCTCGCATGATTCAAAACCATGACAGCGTGATGGGATCGTTGATTTCGCGTGTACTGCAGAGCTAGTGTTGGCCCGGAACTGGATTTTTCCCAAGCGGCAATTTAAGGAGTTGAATCAAGCATGAGCGTACAAACACTCTATACCGCGGCCACTGGCATGGACGCGATGGAAACCAAGCTCGATGTGATCGCTAATAATTTGGCAAACATCAATACTACTGCTTTCAAGAAGGATCGCGCGAACTTTGAGGACTTGCTCTATCGTACGGAGGTTTACCCGGGTGTGCAGGACGCCAATCAAACGCCGACGGCAGTGGGAACACAGGTAGGGTTAGGAGTTCGCGTCACCAGTACTCAAACCGACCAGCGACAAGGGACTTTGCAACAAACGGGGCGAGACCTGGATATCGCCATCGAAGGGTCTGGGTATTTACGTGTGTTGGACCCGAGTACGCAATCTACGATGTATACGCGTGCCGGCAATTTGGACATCAATGCCAACGGTCAGCTGGTGATTGGTTCTGCGCAAACCGGTCGACTGCTGGATCCGCCTATCACTATTCCAAATGACGCGATCAAGATTGTCATTAATGCCGACGGGCAAGTCATGGTTCGTCAGCCTGGGACAGTGGAGTTGTCGAGTCAAGGGCAATTGCAAATGGCCCAGTTCGTCAATCCAGATGGATTGTTGAAGGTGGGCGAAAACATGTATCGGCAAACGGATGCTTCTGGTGCGGAAACGTCTGGCAATCCAGGTCAGAATGGCTTGGGCGTCATGAGGCAGGGTAACCTAGAAGCATCGAATGTGGAGCCCGTTCAAGAGTTGATCGATCTGATCACGACTCAACGCGCTTTTGAATTGAACAGTCAAGCGGTGCAGGCCGGCGATCAGATGATGCAAACTATTTCTAATCTGCGTCGATTCTAATGGCTTCTAATATGTATCGTATCCTACTATTCGCTTGGGCTTTCGCGAGTGGCACCGCGTCCGTTGGTTTGTCTGCAGACGACAGACGAGCTGCTGATACAACGCAGGCGGACAGCGCTACTGGCGCTGAAGGTATCGAACCCGTCACGCCTTCGTCGAGCGTTGTCTTGCAAATGATGGAAGGGGCTGAGATCTCTTCCATCGTTGTTCGCGTACGCGATGTTGTGCGACCGGCGGGACGAGCGCCCGAAGGTTGGGAACGAATTTCAGGCGCAACGATTGCCTTGCTGCCGTCCGATGGAAGACGATTGCGTATCGAAAGGCAGCGATTAGTCGAAGCTCTGCATCGTTCGAGAATATTGCAGGAACCTGTTCGCTGGACTGGACCCGAGTTTACGGCCGTCCAATATGTTGCTCCGGCTCCAGCAAGCGCGACCGACGGTCGTGCTGACGTGCAGTTGCAAGTGCAAACAGTGGGAATGTCAGGGGACGTTACGCCATTAACCGCCGTTTCGCAGCCTTTGCCAGAACTGCAAGTTCCAGGTCAAGCGAAAAAAATTGCCGTTAGTGATGAACCATTGGTATCTACTCTGCTTCCAGCTGAACGCAATCGGTTGCAGCGCATCGCATTGAGTGCCTTTGAAAAAACACACCAAGAACTGTTTACATCCTATGAAGTAGTGATGGATGCGGATCAGTCTGGTATCGATCCTTTGAAGGGCCTTCGGACGGCACAGTATGTCCGGCTAATGCAAGAGCCGGCAGACGGGATTGTGATGATTGAAATCAGTGGTAAGAGTGATGAAGGTGATGTTGCCGGCCAATTGAAAATCGAGCTAGCGAAATTACCAACCGTGGTTGTAGTTCGCAGTCCGTTGAATCGAGGTGACATACTCACCGCTCGAGACTTGCAGTTGAAACCCTGGCCTCGTTCTTCATTTCGTCCGGAATACCTGCAGGATATCGAATCCCTTGTGGGACTCGAAGTGATTCGTGGGCTAACACCAGGACGCCCAGTCGTGTCGAGTGATGTCAGTGTGCCATTGATCATTCAGCGTGGAGATCAAGTGGAGCTAAGAGTGGTTGGGGCGGGAGTCACAGTTTCCACAAATGCCAGAGCCTTGGCACCGGCCGCAGCAGGTGAGTCCGTATTGGTAGAGACAGAATCGCCAAGAAAGAAAATAGCTGGTCGAGCTGTTCGGGCGGGAGTTGTGGAGATAGTCACCCGTCCGCCTAGCATTGGCGATGAATCGCGAGTGTCACCTTCGTTATTTCGAGGAGTCAATCGATGAACCTAAAAGACAAGCAGACACGACCATCTGACCGGCGTTTGGGAGTTCGATTGCGGGCAAGATCGGCCTGGATAGTCGTCATGCTCAGTATGCTTCCCGCGTCCTGTTTCGGTCAAGATGGTTCGTTGTTGAGAGGTCGCGAGCCACGCTTGACCGAGACCGCTGCCATGTTAGCCAATAGGTCGAATACGAGCTCGCCAAACACACCAGCGCCAGTACCCAATGGACAATCGCTTCCGCTGCAACCGTTCGACTCGCGCGACGGCGATCAGCGGGGTGTACCGCTGAGTGATGTCAGTTGGACTTATATTCCGCCAACGACATCACGCATCTATCAGCGCAACGATATTGTCACCATTCGCGTGGATGAAGTCTCGCGAACTCAGGCTGAAGGCATTGCGCAATCGCGTCGTAATACTCTGTACGATGCATTGTTGAAGGATTGGATTAAATTGGACGGATGGCGCGGCGTTGGTCCGACGGGTCAAGCGGATGGTGATCCCCGAGTGCAGGGAACCACCAATCAGCTTTATCGAGCGAATGCGTCAACCGAAACGCGTGAATCGCTGACGTTTAACATCGCCGCGAGAATCGTAGATATCCGTCCCAGTGGAGATCTTGTGCTGGAAGCACGCAAGTCGATACGAATTAATGACAATGTTTGGGATACTGCGCTATCTGGGGTTTGTCGTCCCACCGATATCGCTGCGGATAATGTTGTGTTGAGCCGCGATCTGTTGGATCTGCAGATCAACAAAACTGATCAAGGGCGATTACGAGACAGCTACAGTCGTGGTTGGTTTTCTCGATGGTTTGATACCTTTAACCCTTTCTAGCTCGCCAGGAATTGCAAACAATGATTGCATGGAAGCATTTCAGTTTGGCGTTGCTCGCTGGCTTCGCTTTGTCGACAACCGTGGTCGATGCGCAAGGTCTGAAGTTGCGTGACATCTGCCGGGTCAAAGGGCAAGAGGTTAATACCTTACAGGGTATGGGGTTAGTCGTTGGGTTGAAGGGAACCGGAGACAATGATCCCGCCACGATGAAAGCGCTGGCGCGGATGATGCAAAAAATGGGAGGCCAGCTCTCCACTGACATACGCGGCAACTTGATGACAGAAGACATTGAGAATGCCAAGAATGTCGCACAAGTATTCGTCTCGGCTCAGGTCCCAGATGTCGGTGCACAGCAGGGTGATCGGCTCGATCTAGTGGTCAATGCCATTAGCGCAAAAAGTATCGAGGGTGGCTATCTGATGCTAACGCCCTTGTTGGGACCGCGCGCCGATAAAATTGAGGTTTATGCGCTGGCACAAGGGCCGCTGCGAATTAATACTGGCGGTCCACCTACTACGGCAACCGTGCATTTGGGCGGAAAGATGGAAACAACAGTCCGAGTCCCTTTCGAAAAGGATGGGATGCTGACCCTCATTATTGACCGCGATTACGCTGATTTTGACACCAGTCAACGCTTGGAACAATCCATCAATGAACTGCCTGAATTTTCGCTTTCCTCTGCTCGTGGTGGTGGCTCGCCCACAGGGCTGAGCGCTCGCGCCATCGATCAATTGCATGTCGAGGTAATGATTCCTGAGTTATATCGTGAGAATCCCATCGCGTTCATTTCCGATTTGATGTCAGCTCCGATTGCTCTGCCAACGAAGTCGAATCGCGTGGTGATCAATGAGCGCGAGCAAGTAGTGATCATTGGTGAGAACGTTGAGATTGCACCTGCTCTGGTTACTCATCAAAAGTTGCGAATTGAGGCCAAAGGGCTGGGGAATTTTGTTGAGGTGGATCCGCTTGCGCCTCAGGGTGGAAATGCAAAACTGAAATCCTTAGCTGACGCGCTCAATGCGTTGGATGTGCCCACCTCGGACCTCATCGCAATTATCAAGGCGTTGAAAGCAAAGGGCGATTTGTACGGCGAAGTTATTTTCCAATAGAGGTTCGTTATGGATATTCAAAGAACGACCGCATTCCCTCAATCGCCGGCACTGAATGACTTCTCGGGATTGGGGGCTCCTAAGCCACCGACTGAGCCATTGCAGGAGGCATTTCGAGAGTTTGTCGGCGATACACTTTTCGGCCAAATGCTGTCGTCGATGCGAGAAACCGTAGGTAAGCCTGCCTATTTCCATGGCGGACGAGCCGAAGAGATTTTTCAGGATCAAATGGACCAAATTCTAGTGCAGGACATTACGAAAGCGTCTGCCGGTTCCATTGCAGATCCGATGTTTGAATTGTTTCAATTGCGAAGGTCGTAAAACGAATGGCTGGCGATAACTCGGTTTCTATCGACCTGCCAGAAGGCTGGTTGGAACTCGTCGATCGATATTTCGACAATCTTGAAAACACGCTTAACGCGCTGAATGAGTCCGTTGACGACTATCGTGCGTTGATGGTGGCGGGGCGTTTTGCAGACTTCGCTCGACCAACCGCAGTCATGCAACAATTGGTCGTTGAACTGGAATCATCGCTGGATCATCGCACCCATCTTTTGGGACAGGTTGCTTCGGAAGGGTCACGTCCCCGAACTATCCGGGGTGTATTGAAATCGCTCGACGATGGTGTTCGGCTTTTGCGAGCCGAAGAGTTGTCCACCCGCATTGGAGAAGAGCGGCTGCGGGCGGTTGTCCAATTCGTTGCCCAATTTCATCTCGCAGAGACTGGTAAGGACTTGGTGCGTATTCTAACGCGTTCGGGACCCGATCCGGGAACTTATGGTGCCGGGATGCGGATGCTCACCCCCAAGTCATCCGGCGGCGGTTTAATGGATGAAGCCGCGTGAGAGCTTGAGTCGAAATAGAGTATTTCGTCGTCCTGATTTTGAGTTTGTGTTGAATTGTATCGATAAAGCGGCTTAATCGTGCCGATACCGTGATGTGGGTAACCCTGCTTGCGGTGAGGTGAAAGCGATGTCGCTGTTCGGAACCATCAATAATTCTGCCGGAGCGCTGCAGACAGCGCAGATCGGTTTGCAAGTCATTGGCAATAATATTGCCAATGCAAATACGGAAGGGTACATCCGTCAGGAGCTGATCCAGACGACTCCGGCACCCTCGCGTATCGGCAATCTCGTGCTCGGTCAGGGAGTGCGCGCGGCGGCCGTCGTTCAGAAGGTTGATCAAGCGGTATTGGAGCGGTTGTGGGGAGCAACGAGCGACCTAGCAGCTGCAACGCTGCGTCAAAAGACCCTCGGCGATGTGGAGTCGCTTCTAAATGATCTCAATGGCGCTGGCCTCAGCGACGACTTGATCTCATTCAATGAATCGTTGCATGATCTGGCTACCGAGCCGAACGATCCATCGCTACGGACGAACGTGATTCAGTCGGCTGAATCACTGAGCAGTGAAATTAAACGGACCTATGCGACCGCTCGTAGTTACCAAACGGATCTGGACGCTTCTCTCGGAGACACCGTAGACCGAATCAATTCGCTGACAACAAAGCTGGGGGATTTAAACGTCAGAATTATGACCATTGAAGGTGGGCGAGCCCTCGCCAGCGACGCCACTGGATTGCGTGACGAGCGTTATCGGACACTCGACGAATTGTCTCAGTTGATCAAATTGAATGTGGAAGAACAAGCTTCGGGTTCGGTCACGGTGTTAGTTGGCGGCGATTATTTAGTGGCGGAAAACAATGTTCGCGAATTGTATGTCAGCCATGAACGCGAGGTGAATAGTGGGAAAGTTCTGTTCGTCGACAATGAAGCGGAAGTACAAATACTTGGAGGCGAATTGAAGGCGATGACGGAAGGACGCGATTCGCTGCTGGGAGGTGTCTTGGATGGCCTGGATCAATTGGCGGCGGATCTGATTCGTGAGTTCAACACGGTGCATTCGCAAGGTCAAGGCAAGTTTGGATTCGAGAGCCTTACGGGAACAGTGGCATTGGACGATCGAGCCGCGCTGGACCAAGCAGGGTTAACGTGGCCTGTCGAAGGAGGATCCTTTGATATATCGCTAGTGGACGAATCCGGCGCTCATATATCGAGGCATCGCATTGATGTACGCAAAGGGAATCCACAAACAGCCAGCAACGTTTCCAGCATTGTTTCTGATATTGACGCAATTGATGGAATCAGAGCGGAAGTGTTGCCATCCGGTGAAATCCAAATCTCCAGTGATGTTCCCGGAGTGCGGTTCACGTTTGGTGAAGATACCAGTGGATTTGTTGCCGCTGCTGGGCTCAATACGATGTTTGCTGGCTCCAGCGCTGAAACCATAGCGATCAACTCCTTGCTAAAAACGCAGCCCGAAATGCTGGCCATAAGCGCTGGAGGAATTGGTGCCGATACCAATACCATTACCAGTCTAGTCGATTTGATCGATCAGCCAATAACGCGTAATGGAGGGGAATCGATTCGCGAGTCCTATAGCAGTGTCATTAGTCATTTGTCGCAAAGCGCAGCCAATCAGAAGGCTTCAACGCAGGGCTTACAGCAATACTATTCGACTCTGCAAAGCGAAAACATGGCAATCACGGGAGTCAATATCGACGAGGAGGCGATTAAAATGATCGGATATCAACGCGCGTTTCAAGCTTCGTCGCGCGTGATATCCGTGGCCAGCGAGATGCTAGATATCCTGACCAATCTCTAATTGCGGTCCCACCACCAGCGAGTATTCGCTGCGGGACGATCACCGACCGAATCGCGAGTTGACTCCAGAGTTGGATACGGGACGCGAGTGGAAACGAGCGAATCAGCCGGAGTGATATGAATACCGCCGCTAGCCATGTAAATTTCGTGGCGTTGCCGTGGTGTTCGAATGGTGTGTCGGACGGCGATCGAATCGCATTCTTGAGGAATGGACACGACATCATGAGGAACGATGTCAGGCTGGCTTAGTTCACCCAGCAGCACATCGTAACGTTCATCACCCACCGATTCTCGAACCAATTGCAATGCAGCGGTTAACTCGAAAGCGCCCCGCAAGCGATCGTACACGGGATACTTGCTGGCGATCGCAGAAAAGTTGGAAGTGAAGTGCTCTGCGAACTGTTGGCCAAGTGGGTCTTGGCCGGCTTGTTGTCGCTGTCCCACTTGATCCGCAAATTCTTTCGCGCTGAGTAATTGGATCGGCTGACCTTCCATTTCAAAAGTTAACGATTCGGGAGATTTGCGAACGACCTTCGCTTGGGAGGCAAACCACATTCGTAGGAGCTGCCCACTTGGCATGGTCGCTTGTGGACTGCGTTCAACAAATTGATCAATACAGTCTAAGTAATTGGAAATCCCATTGGGCATCTCATGAACGCCCAAGGCAAGCTGTTTCATATGACGATCGGCATCGACCAACAGCCAGGCAAGCGTTTGGTCACCAGCAACATTGAACAAAGATACTTTCTGCCGACCCAAAGCGGATGCTAAAGCATCGGAAGCCGTAGCCGGTGCTTGCTTTCGGTCGGTAATATTTTTCGATACGGCAGCAGCGGCTAGAATCCCCTGCTCCGTTGGATCGATGGAACATCCGAAGTTAGATTGCTCATCTACGGTTTCCGCTGCAGCCATCAAGAGGTCGAGTCCAAGAGCCGTGCGTCCCGATTGCAAATCTCTTGGCCATGGTACGGCAGCAGGATCCAGACCTCCAACGGTGCCTGCAAAAAGCACATCGTCATCGAGGATAATGACAAATTGGACGTCGCTGAGCCCGGCTAGGTTTTCCATTTCGGCAGGTAGTTTATTGCCATCAATGAGCAAGCGTAACAAATTGGCTCGCAAAGCTGCGAGCGATATGACTCGAAGTTTGCTGGCTTGCGTCCAGTCGGTATTGTTTTGCGCTGCGGACCCTTGGCTGTTGGGAAGGGAACTATTGGTTGGCAAGGAGCGCGCACGTAAATTCGTGAGGCGATCGGCTGTTTCCAATTCGATATCGCGCACGAGTCCCTGGGGATCCACATAAATTCCCGAGCGATAGGGGGACATGGTGCTCGGACCGCCGAGCGCCTCCCACGTGTCGGGTGCGATGGTGGTTTCAATGAGATCCATGAGGGAATCGAAATCGGCAATAGCGCCGCCACCCGCGCCACCGGAAATACCGGCACCCGGTCGATCTCCATTTCCAAATGCGGGCGCTGTACCGCCCGAGGATCGATCAAAGGATACGTTTGAGCCACTGAAGGAGTGTCGTTGTTGCATCAAGCGACTAACGGTTGCTTGACGAACTGGACCGGGGCTCATTTGCGACGTCGTGGTAACTGCATGGCTCCGCAAGCCGCTTTGGGACAAAGCAATCGCCAAGCGTTGCCGAGCTTCGTCTTGATCTGCTACAGGCAATTGATTGATATGATTCTTGGCTGGGCCAAATTCGCCAGCGGCAAGAAACGAGTCAAATTGCGAATCTTCATGAGACCATGCATTTGTTACCGGTGCAAATGGGCTCATCCCCAAGGTTAATCCTGTCGCAGCAAGAACCGCTGCCCGGACCCATTGGATCCGACATTGTCTGGTCATGTGTGGGTGCCTCTAAAAGAATAGGTTGTACATAGGCTGTACTCGGTGCCTCTGTTCCCCTCGTCGCGTTGTTCCAAGACGGACGAGTTCCCCAATAGATTGACGGGTTTACAGGGTGGCTGTCAAGATTTTTCGTCAAAAGCCTGCCAAATACCTCGAACGAGTCGCTCCTGAGGGACAAATCGCGATTTGTAATTGAGGTGCTCGTTAGCGGCGACGTGCATTCCCAAATAAAGATATTGACGGCCCGACTCTTGAGCGAACTGGATTTGTTTGAGGATTGAGTAAGTTCCCAAACTCAACCGACTGTGGGCGGGAGAAAAATAACAGTAGACCGCCGAGAGACAATTTTGGCCGACGTCGACAACCGCTACGGCCAGCAAATTATCTGCACCGTAATAATGAATTTCTTGAGTGGGACAACACGTATCGACAAGGAAGGATCGATAATCACTTTCGTCAAGTGCGACTCCGTTGAGGGCCAAATCTCGCTGCAAACGATGTTGATTGAGCAACTCAAGTTTCCGGCTCGTTACGCTAGGGGGATGGCATTCTACACGGAGCTCGCTGTCCCCACGTGCCAGCACGCGACGCAACGAACGGGACAACAGAAAACGACGCACATCGACGCGCGTCGGTTCACATTCAAAGCAGGGCTCACAATGGGTTTGGTACAAGAAGGAACCACTACGGCGGTAGCCAGCATCCATGAACTGATCAACTTGAATGGCTGTCAATGGCTGCGTAGGCCACTGCAACGGCATTCGCGCCTGTCGGTCGAATAGATAGGGACAGGGTTGAGGTTGATCCTGAATGGTGACCAAACTGTGGTCTGACAACTTACTGTCAATGATGATTGCCGGTGGTTGCAGTGCCATTGGATACGTTTCACTTACCAAAGCCTCCGCAAGCAGTGCCTTGAGGAGGCTATGGACATTCTATACGTGCCGATCACGCAAAATCTGCATATTCGTCGAATTCGCTATGGCGATCGGCAGCCTTGTTGTAGAAGCGAGTGAAGTCCTTTTCCCAGACGAGTTCGACTTCGCCAACCGGGCCATTTCGTTGTTTGGCGATAATAATTTCAGCTTGGCCCGCATACTGCTCGCGATCTTCACCACGGTGATAGTACTCTTCACGGTGAACAAACATCACCACGTCGGCGTCCTGCTCGATGGCACCCGATTCTCGCAAATGGCTGAGGCGGGGACGATGGTCCTTGCTATCTTCCGCTTGGCGATTGAGCTGCGAAAGACACAATACGGGAACATCCAATTCGCGCGCCATACCTTTGAGCCGTCGGGCAATTTTGGCAACTTGCTCCTGCCGTGGATCTCTGGGGTTGTCGGGTTCAATCAACTGCAAATAGTCAATGATGATTAAGCCAATGTTCTCGTGGCGTCGCTTAATGCGTCGCGCTGCCGCGGAAATTTCGCTCACCGTGCGGCTAGGGGAATCGTCGACGTAAAGGGGCGCTTGGCTGATCTCGGTCGCTTTTTCACTCAATCGAATCCGGTCTTCATTACTAATTGTACCGTTCCGCAAGCGGTGACCATTGACCTTGGAAAGCGAGCAGAGCATGCGGTCAGCCAACTCGATCGCCGCCATTTCCAAACTGACAAACAACACGGGCGCTCGTGCTTCAATCGCCACGTGCTGGCCAATGTTCATTGCCAGAGCTGTTTTTCCCATACTAGGACGGGCAGCCAAGATGATCATTTCACTGTTGTGCAGCCCGCCGGTCATATCATCGAAATCACGAAAGCCGGTTTCGACACCACCCTCAACATGCTCACCCGCTAGACGCGCATCGATGCGGTCCATCGCAGAATGAAGTACATCGCATAAGGCCGATACGGAATTCGATGATCTGCCATCCATGATGGCAAAAATTTTCTGTTCCGCTTGCGCCACCAAGTCTCGAGCTTCGTGCGTCTGTTCGTATGCATCCGCGAGAATTTCCGTGCTCGACTCGATGAGCTTTCGATATGTGGCTTTCTCAGCCACAATTCGACCGTAGTAGACCGCGTGAGCCGCATTGGGAACCGCTTGGCTCAAACGGCCCAAATAGGCGGCACCGCCAATGGCATCAAAGTCTTCTTTTTTTCTGAGTCGAGAGACCAACAAGGTGATGTCAATCTTCTCGCCTTCGTCATACATTTCCCGCAGCGCAGTAAACAGTTTGCGATTGGCATCATCATAAAAGTCGTCGGCTCTCAACAACGTCGCTACGTCATCAAGAACTTCCGGCAAAATTAACACACTACCCAAAACCCCCATCTCCGCATCCAAATCAAAGGGTGGATGCCGCTTGAGAATATCGGCTGTGCTGCTGCGTTGAGGGCGATCGGTCCGTTTGCGGCCTTTCCCTTTGCCTTCGGTGTTTTCAACGATCAACTTCTGCGCACTCCGTTTCTAATAGACCATTCGATTCGACGAGAAAGACCGAAAAGGGGGGCCTCGTTTTCGGCCCTGCTGACATCGTCGCGTTTTTCCCTTCGCTTCACAACTGCTGAGCTTTCGAAATCGACGTCAGCGATTCACGGCAATACAAATTCCAACTTCAAATCGACCAGGTAAGTCTGTGGAGAAATGGTTAATTGTATTGCCCGGGACGACCCCTTCCTGCTGCTATCACTCGCGATTTGCCAGGCAATCTCAGAATGCTAGTCGAACGATTGGGAATGCGTTAGATTCTTGCTTTGCTAGCTTAACAGTGGAAGTTGTGCCCCCTCAGTGGAGACGAAGCGATGAAGAATTGGCCGATAGGTGTGTTTGCCAGTGTTGATGCCGGTTTGGGGGTCCGCTGGGAAGTGATCCGGGACTTGCAAGTTCCGACAATCCAATTGCATGCCCCTCATCCGGAATCCAGGAACCCGGTGAAGGCCGCGGAACTGCGCCGTCAACTGGACGCCATGAACGTGCGATTAACAGCTGTTTTTGGTGGCTTTGAGGGGGAGAGCTATGCGGATATTCCGACTGTTGTGAAGACCATTGGCTTGGTCCCTCTGGCAACTCGGGAGAGCCGACTGGAGGAAATGAAACAGATTTCTGATTTTGCGAAAGCGTTGGATTGCGACGCGGTTGCTCTGCACCTCGGTTTCGTGCCGGAAGAGGACAGCAATCCGCTGTTTTCCGGAATTGTCGATGTGACTCGAGAACTGTGCGACTACGTAGCTAAGAACGGGCAATTTCTGCACTTGGAAACGGGACAGGAAACAGCAGCAGGTTTGCTGCATTTCATTGACGCAGTGGAACGTGAGAACCTGAAAGTTAATTTCGATCCCGCGAATATGATTCTGTATGGGACTGGCGAACCCATTCCAGCGTTGGAAGCGGTTGCCGCACACGTCCGCAGCGTTCACTGCAAGGATGGTACTTGGAGTGATTCGCCTGGAGTAACTTGGGGTGCCGAAGTACCGCTTGGTTCAGGTGATGTTGGAATGCAGCGTTACTTGGAGACTCTGGATAAAATCGGCTATCAGGGTCCGCTCACTATTGAACGTGAGATTCCTCAAGACCCGCAGCGGCAGCTCCAGGAAATTGGTGCAGCGGTAGAATTACTACGTGGCTTGATGGCTACCAAATAGTTAACGGGATTTCAATAATCCCTGCGTCAGGAGTAAACGCGGCGTCTTCGAAGGGAGGTGGTCCACGTTGGGAGCGAGCCCCCCTAGAGAATCCGTACTTTTCAATGGGAATTCCCAGTAAGTTACGATCGAGTTCGCCATTTTCATTGCGATCATGATAGGCGTTCACGGCGACGGGAACTCCCGCTGGGACTTTGACTTCCCAGTTGGCCACGGCATTATCGATGGCCAAGGTCATTTTAGCGTCGGCCATTTCAGGTTGATTGAAAAAGCGCTTATTGGAATAGAGGGCGACACGAACCTTGCCGCGGTCGTCGTCTAGTCCATCGATGCGAATTCTTAACACTGAATATTTTTGGTCCAGCACATTGATGGGGCCTGACTGTGACGAGAAAGCATCGTCAGCGTTGGCCTGACCATCATCGGTGGATGACTCACTGGAGCCATTTTCTCCACTATTTTCCGTTAAATCTTGCATGCGGTCGCGCGATGCGTCGGGAAACAGCAAAGGGTTTGGCACGGGTGATCGCGGGAGTGCCATGGCAATTCCGCCCCCCACGATGATGAGTATCGCAACAAACAGCAAAAAATTACCGTGGTTCTCGCGCCAGAGGACGGAGAATTTCATTGGATCGGAAGAGCTGGGGCCAACTGCCATTGGGGCGATTCGATCATGCGAAGGGGAATGATGAACTGCATTTTTTCAAATGATAGCCGATTTTCGCGAGTAAGTCGCGCTTGATCTAACATCTTAGCCTTGCAACAATCCCGTGGACTCTTGTAGAGCATCGCTAGCGAGTCCTTTCCGCGTTAAAGACTTGGCAATTTTCGAAAAGATCCAAACCGCAATGACTCCTAACACGGCAGCGCTTCGAATTGAAGACTTGCGGAAGAGTTTTGGGACACTTGAGGTACTGCGCGGAGTTTCGTTTGAGCTATTGATAGGCGAGCAGATTGCCTTACTTGGCCCGAATGGCGCTGGCAAAACGACGCTCGTTCGCTGCATTTGTGGTTTGACTCGACCGAATTCCGGCGAGATTCTCTTGCAGGGCAAAGCGATTGCTTCGCATGGTGGCCGAGACGCCATCGGGTTGGTACCGCAGGAAATTGCTTTGTACCAAGATTTGTCTGCCGAAGAGAATTTATCTGCCTTTGGTCGTTTTCATGGATTGCGGGGAAGTGAATTAAAACAAAGGGTGGAGTGGGCGCTGGCATGGACCGGGTTAGAAGAGCAACGCAAGTTACGAGTGCAGAGTTTTTCTGGCGGAATGAAACGACGTGTAAATATTGCGTGTGGGGTACTTCATCGCCCTTCCGTTCTGTTACTTGATGAACCTACCGTGGGAGTAGATCCCCAGAGTCGTCAGCGGATTTTCACGATGTTGTCAGCGCTGCGTGAGGAAGGAACATCCATTCTATTAACCACACATCACTTAGATGAGGCCGAGTCTCAATGTGATCGTATTGTGATCATGGATCGGGGTTCGGTAGCCGCTCAAGGGACGATTGCCGAATTAGTCCAGCAGACAGTTGGAAATGAACGGCATGTGCGAATGAGGGTCACGGAGCCACTGGAATTGCCAATCGAAGGTTGGCAATTTGATGCTACGTCCCCTGGAGTGGGCAGCGAGCAATTGACAACGCGCGTGGATGACGTTGCACGGCAATTACCGCTACTGTTACAGAAAGTGACAGCGGCCGGGTATAGCGTTGCAGAAGTCGAAGTCCACGCGCCTTCGCTGCACCACGTCTTTTTGCACCTTACCGGTCATCAATTGCGAGACACTTAGGCATGATCTGGACTGTCTTTCGTGTCTCGCTGAGTCGCTTGCTTCACAATCGCGTGGAGTTATTGCTGGCGTTTGTTGTGCCGATAGCGTTCTTCAGCATCTTTGCCATGATCTTTGGCAAGGGAATGGGTTCCACTCAGACGCCAAAAATCAAAGCGGTTGTCATTGATTCAGTACAAACTGCGGAAAGCCAACAAGCAGTTGAGCGAATTCGAGAAATTCCGTGCTTGCGAATGTTGGATGAACACGACAAGACACGGCCGATCAACGAACAACAGGCAACCGACTTAGTGCGAAGAGGGATGGTGACTTTGGCTATCGTGGTGCATCAGCGTGTCGTTGCGCCCGTATTGCCTGCTGGCGCGGAAGCGCGTTCCATGCCGGGAGTACTGACTGCCGAATTGCTCAGTGACGCATCTGACCAAGTGGCCAGTCAAGTCGTCACGGGACTGGTCACGCAGGCGCTCATGCCTAACCACATTGATCTTGGTCGCGTTGACCCCAATCCCCTTATGGTTCCAGACGGAGTTCGACAGGCGAGTTCGATGGAACCGATTTCAGCACCTCTGGTCCATGTCGTGGATGTCCTGGCTGCGGACAAAGCGAACCCGGTGATTTCCATGTACGCTGCTGGAATCGCTGTCATGTTCTTGTTGTTTGGCGCCTCGTCTGGTGGCGGATCCTTGTTGGAAGAGCAAGAGAATCATACGCTGGAAAGATTGTTGACAACGCGCATCACCATGGACCAATTGTTATTGGGTAAATGGAGCTATCAGACGATGTTGGGCGTAGTCCAAGTTGGCGTCATGTTCTTGTGGGGTTGGCTTGTTTTTGGCATTGATCTTTGGAGGCATTTCGATGGTTTCCTATTGATGACCTTGGTCACTGCTGGGGCTGCAGCAAGCTTTGGTTTGTTCCTCGCTACACTCTGTCGAACGCGTGGGCAGCTCAATGGTATTTCAGTGATACTCATCTTGACCATGAGTGCACTGGGCGGGTCGATGGTGCCACGTTACCTGATGAGTGAAACGCTGCGAGAAGCGGGCCTGTTTACCTTCAATGCTTGGGCGCTCGACGGGTTCGACAAAGTCTTTTGGCGCGAGCTGCCTGTCGCTGAATTGTGGCCTCAGATGTGCGTGCTCATGCTGAGTGGTGCAGCATTTTTAGTCGTCTCGCGTCTGCTCGCTTTACGCTGGGAAAGTGCTTGAGGCTGAAGCACCGAAAAATAGATTAAGCAAGTTACCGAGACGCATGCCGCCATCAATATCCAGGCGACTCGATAATGGGGTGAACCATCCGAATTGTCGATAACATACTGCACCCATTCACCGTCATACTGAGCGATTCGACCGAGGGAGACTCCCAAGGAATTGTTCAGCAAATGGATAATCAGGCTTGGGAAGATACTACCTGTTCGAAGCGTAACCCAGCCGAGCAGCAAACCCATCACCATCGCTGCTAAGCTTTGCTGTAGGATGCCGTGCGAGAGACCAAAGAGAACTGCAGTAACGACCACGGCTCGCAATCGTCCATTGTTGTGTAACAAGCCGGCAAAAATAAAGCCGCGAAAGGCGAGTTCTTCACAGATAGCCGGGACTAACGCGAGTACCAGAATGACGTGCCAAATCGGCGTGTTGTTGATCGTTGCTTCGAAAGGACTCAGGGCGGCGACTGCTTGGTCGCTGAGTGGATAGACATATTGAATCAATTGCCCCAAGGCCATGTAGGCGGGGTGGAGAGAGATTCCCAGTAGTATCGCGACCGGAATTGACAATAAAGGTGGACGTCGCACTTGCAACGACTGACTTAGACTGCGCGTCAGCATGCAGGCCATGAGCAATGTTGGGGCCAGTACGATGCCAATTTGCGGCACTAGAATCAACTTGGCGATGCCAGGAAAGTCCGCGGGTACTGATGTAACTGCTAGTTTAGCAAAGAACAACCCAATCAGAATCGCTGCGGCACAGCCAAACGCCGTTCCCACAGTTGGATCACCCTGCCGGTCACGCCACAAGTGTTTCATCCACGCAGAGACGCTCCACTGCTCTCCACTGCGGAACAATACGGATTCGTCTTCGAACTGTCGGCCGGCCCAGCGAGTTGCCAACCATAGACAAATCATGGTGATGCTTGCCACAATGGGCAAGTGAGCGAGGGCAAACGCATATTGGCCGTCCATTAAGGATCGAGCCATCAGGAACATGCCAGTGACGGGAATCATGCTGGTGCCCGCATTGAGGCCGATACCGGGTAGCATCGGTAGCATCACCAACGGTAACGCCATCATCATTAAGGGCATCAGATAATACTGACCTTCTTTGCTGCTGCGGGCGAGTGCGGCAACTGCTAAGGCCAAGGAACTGAACAGCATTGACAGTGGGAGTAACGCGACCAGCAGCCACAGCATTGGTGCTAGAGGTGGCGTGCCCATAGCGCCTCCGGCTAAGCCGCCTGGAAAAACTTGTTTGGCAACAAACATCCCAGTGAACAGCATGCTCACGACGTTGAGAATCGCTGTCGCCATACTAAACGTCGTCACGGCTGCTAGCTTGCCCATGACAATCTCGGAGCGCAGGGCTGGGCTGCAAAGGAGTGTCTCAAGTGTGCCCCGCTCTTTTTCACCCGCGACAAGATCGATCGCCGGATAAAATGCACCTGTCATTGCCCACACTAGCATCACAAACGGGAGCATTTTTGACCAAAATGCATTGTCCCGATTTCCCGATGGTGCAATATCGACAGAGGTAACCTGAAATGGTTTGAGAATTTGTTGATCAACACCTGCAATGGCCAGATTCTGCTGAACCCAAGCGTCTCGCCACCGCACCAAGACCTGTAGCAAGCGATCGTTGGCCGCACGCGATGGGTCGGATGTAAAGTTGTAGAGCAGCTGCATACTATCGGGTTTTTCGGCAACAAAGCCTTTGGGAACGATCAACACACAATCGAACATTCCCTCCTGCACCCAACGACTCGCTTCCACGCTGGACTTCTCAATATCGATGGTGGGCATCGTGGGATGCAGAACCACTTGCATTGGGCTTTTAGAATCAATCAGTTCGTCTTGAAATTGACCCTGGTCATTGAGCAGAGATGGTGAATCGGGGAGATTCTCAGCACCGATAATGCCCACGCTCGAGCGATGGCCTTGCGAAAATTGGGCCACTTGCAAGAGCAGCGATCCGAGCAGCGGATACAGCACTAGTGGCAGAATAAGAATCGTGAAGATAGTGCGGCGATCTCGTAGCTGGTCTCGCATTTCTCGCAAGTAAACCAGCCAAACGATACTCGGTCGTGCCCGCCAGGGAGAAGAAGTACTCATGCTGGCTCCGTAGGTTGAGCGTTGTTGGCCCACGCCTGCGACCACTGGCCGGCCCGATCGGCATCGATTTTCGAATCATGTTGTGAGAGCAAGTCAAAGAAGAGCTCTTCAAAATCATGCTCGGAGTGTCGATCGCGAAGTTCCTCGAGGGTTCCGATGTCGAGAATCCTGCCCTGGTGCATGATGGCAATGGAGTCGCAAAGACGTTCCACTTCTCGCATGATGTGCGTGGAAAAGATGAGGCATTTACCAGCGTCTCGAAGTGTTTTGATGACTTCCAATAAATTGCGTGCCACCAATACGTCTAAGCCGAGTGTTGCTTCGTCGAAAACCAATACGGGTGGGTCGTGGATTAATGCGCGGCCGATGGACACCTTTTGTTTCATGCCGGTCGACATTTTCGCGCATGGACAATCACGAAAGTCGTTCATTCTTAGCTGGTCAAATAGTGTTTCCAAACGGGGACGCAAAATGTCGCTGGGGATCGCATTGAGTCGACCAAAGTACTCTACCATTTCCCAGGCAGTCATTCGATCATAAATGGCCGTGTTATTACTAACAAAGCCAATGCTGCTGCGAACAGCCTCGGCTTGTTGCACAACGTCATAGCCAAGCACGCGTGCTCGTCCACTCGACGGTTTTAGCACTGTGCTGAGTATCCGCAGCACGGTCGTTTTTACCGCACCGTTGGCGCCCAGTAAGCCGAAGATCTCGCCAGGGCCGACTCGAAACGAAACGTTATCCACAGCAACGAATAGGCCTCGTTGCAGGTCGTCGTAAGTTTTCGTTAGATTGGTTACTTCAATCATGCGATGCTCCGGTCTCCGCAGAAACCTAGCTCATCGCAGGGGCGCAACCAGAGAATTATCGCAAAATCCTATGCGTCTTGTTTAACTCGCAACTTGAGCACCGTGCCATGGACCGAGGAAAGTGCTTGGATCTCATCGGCGGCACGCCGCGCTGCTCCCTCTGGCGCTTCGTGCGTCATCACCACCAAAGGCACTCTGTTAGCGCCAAGCGTTATTCTCGGCTCATGCTGAATGACCGATGCAATCGATACCATGTTTCTGCCCAGTGCACCGGTAACCTCGGCCAATACTCCCGGGTGATCCAACACATGCATGCGAAGGTAATAACGGCCGGGCAATTGATCGAACGAACGCTGCTCCACTCGCGGTGGTTCAGCGATAGAGAAGAGTTCCAATGTTTGAAAGGTCAGTCGAGTGCGACCGACGGCCGTGTCAATCAAATCCGCCACGACAGCACTAGCAGTAGGCATTTGCCCTGCACCTTGGCCGTGATAAAAGACTGGACCCACCGCATCCCCAACGACACGCACTGCATTGTAAGCGTCTTGAACTTCTGCCAGTGGGGTGCCGATTTTCACTAGTGTCGGTGAAACATGCAATTCCAAACCTGCATCGCTGAGCCGGGCGACAGCCAGAAGTTTGATGCGATAGCCAAGTTGTTTCGCATAGGCTAGATCAATGCGATCCAAACCATCGATGCCGACACGGGGAATGTCTCGCCAATGAACCCTCGCGCCAAAAGCTAAATGCGCTAGGATGGCCAGCTTTTGCGCAGCATCGGAACCATCAATATCCATCGTCGGATCAGCCTCGGCATAACCGTTGGTTTGTGCCAACTTTACCGCCTCATCAAAGGGCAAATCGTGGCGATCCATCTGCGAAACAATGAAGTTGCTGGTACCGTTGAGAATTCCTTCTAGCGATAAAATTTGGTTTGCTGATAGGCACTGACTGATATTGGTGATGATCGGAATACCACCGGCCACGGAGGCTTCGAAAGCGATACTGCGCCCCAAGCGTCTGGCTGTGTCGAATAACTCCGGGCCGTATTCAGCGAGCAACGCTTTGTTCGCGGTCACGATATCCTTACCCGCCTCCAGCAATTGCAACATGATGGTTCGCGCTGGTTCCAGGCCACCGATGAGCAGAGCAACGACTGTAATATCAGCGTCATTGATTACCTCCTGTACATCGTCAGTGAGGACGTTGGTAGGGATCGACGGATCGCGCGGTTTGCTGAGATCACGGACGACAGCTTTTTGCAGCCACAATGTGCGTCCAGCGTGGCGCGCGGTTCGATCGCCATGGTCCAGCAATAGCTTGGCCACTCCTGTACCGACGGTCCCCATGCCCACCACGGCGACTTTCGTTTTTTCCATGTTTCCCCGCCGGCTCCGCTCAGTCATCGAAGGATTGCGAAAAGTTGTTTTCATCCCAGACTCTAAACGCTGGCTAGCTTATGTCGTAGGACCCATCGTGATTTCGTGGGAAAGAACTTAGATTCTCGCTAGCGTTGCTCCTGAGTTTTCCGAATTTTCCAACCGTGAATCCTGAAAGATGCTTGAAACAGCACTCCAATTTCTTCGTTCTGCAATCGAAACGCCTAGCCCCTCTGGATACGAAGAACCCGTCCAAGCGTTGGTGCGAAAATACCTTCATCCGTATGCCGATCAGATGCGAACGGATTTGCACGGTAATGTAATCGCAACGAAGAACCCAGGCTCCACTTGCCGCCTCATGTTGGCTGGTCACTGTGATCAAATCGGCATGATTGTTACCCACATGGACGATCAGGGCTTTGTCTACGCACAAACGATCGGTGGCTGGGACCCCCAGCAGTTGATTGGCCAGGCGATGACCATTTGGACCACCAAGGGGCCCGTAGCCGCGGTGATTAGCCGTAAGCCAATCCACTTGCTGAAACAGAAAGAACGAAGCCAAGTCGTGGAGCTTGATCAGTTATGGCTGGATATCGGAGCGCAGAATCGTGCCGATGCTGCCGAGACCGTAATGGTAGGTGATCCCATCACTCTGCGATTGCGCTTTGAGCCCCTGCTGGGGAAGATTGTCAGTGGACCCGGTATGGATAACAAAACGGGAATGTGGACGGTTGTGGAGGCTCTGCGAAGAGTCAGCGATAAGAAACTTCAGTGCAGCGTCCATGCCGTTACTACGGTTCAAGAGGAAATCGGATTGCGAGGCGCCAAGACAGCCGCGGGATCGATCGATCCCCATGTCGCGATCGCTGTCGATGTGACTCATGCCTCGGATTGCCCAACGATAGATAAGTCTCAGCAAGGTGATATTCGCTTAGGCGCTGGACCAGTGATCTTTCGTGGTCCCAACATGAACCCGCTGGTGGTTCGTCGCCTGGTTGACTTAGCAGTTGCCAACAATTTGCCTTACCAGATCGCTGCTAACGGTCGCGCGGCTTCAAACGACGCCAATGTGCTGCAATTGCATGGGGGTGGAGTGGCAACGGGGCTTGTGGCCATTCCCAATCGCTACATGCATAGCGCCGTGGAAGCCGTTTCACTTGATGATATCGATCATGCTGCCGAATTGCTCGCGCTGTTTGCAGCGAGTCTGACGCCGGAAGATGATTTCACCCCGCGACACGAGTAAATAGTTGCCTTTCGCTCCGCGAAAGTAGCGTCTGAATTTATTGCTTTCTCCGCTACTTTCGCGGAGCGAAAGGCAACTTTCTTCGCTACTTTCGCGGAGCGAAAGGCGACTATTTACTGGGAAAATTACCGGAGACGAAGGGTCGTCCCCATTCGCAGCCAATCATCACGCTATTGATGCCCGAACCAATACCAAACAATCCCACCCGTGAACCGGTTGGGATTTCGCCATAATGTGCCGCAGCGGCCAAGGTCATGGGCAAGGCGACCGATCCGGTATTTCCGAGCCACGGAAAGGTCACGGAGTCACGCTCTTCCGGCAACCCCATAGCTTGCAACATTGTGGTCCGATGACGCGCGCCTACTTGATGGCATACTGAGCGATCCAGCGATCCACGCGTCCATCCCGACTCGGCCAAAAACGATTCGAAATTTTCTACTCCAGTGGCCACCCCTTCCGCCATTAATTTCTCGGAATCGGTATCCATCAAGGGCGCCATGTCGCTGCCGGCAGTGTCGGTGCCGCTCAAGCATAAATCATGAAACGCCGTTCTGGCCGTTGCAGTGGCAACACAGAAAGCATTTCCTGTTTGTGATAAACGCCGATGGACTAACAGCCAGGCGCAGCTACCCGATCCAATGGTCAGCGAAGCAAACGCAGGTTTAACCGTTTGCCGGGTCAGGGCCGAATTTTCATTGAGGTGCCGGATCGTTTGTGCCAGCAGTGGACGGCTATTTTCTGTTCCGACCACCAGTCCCGCTTCGATGATCCCCGCTTCGATCAAGGCTGCAATCTGAACCGCACCATTCATCATGCCCAAGCAAGCATTGGACACATCATAGACCCAGCAGTCATTGGGCAATGATAAGCGATGATGGACTCGCGACGCGGTCGCCGGTTCAAGAAAATCCCTGCACACGCTGGCGTGGATGAGGCATCCGATGCGATCACGATCTACCCCAGCCGCCGCCAGTGCCAGATTACCACTCTCAACACTCGGTCCGCTCGGTAGCGTGCCCGCGGGCCAAACCCTTCGCTCCGCAATTCCGCTCATCAGCTCCAAACGACCTTCGGGCAATTTGAGTCGTTCATAGAGCGGCCCAAGACGCAGCTCAATGTCCTGGCTTGTCCAAATTTCCTCAGGGAGTGAAACACTGATGGATTCGAGGCAGACGTTCTGGAACCGCAAGGGAAATCAACCGGTTAGCAGGAGTTTGAGTATCAATGCGACTGGGCCCACGCGGATCCAAGTTAACCAACCAAGGGGCAAACCGGTAGTCGGTTGTGATTTCGAATCGATTAATGTGAATCGGGTCCACCTTAATTTTGTTTCAATGGTTGTTGAAACGACTGAAATTTTTTTTTCCCATTGCATTTTATTGCGCCGGCAGTAGTCGGGCTGCTTGGTCTGCACCGTGAGGGTGGGTTCAAGGTGTCTAAATAAGGTTAGATAGAAATCCATTGCACCGCAGTGAGCTCCCTTTTGGACTCCATTTCGGGCTCAACAAGCCGTTTGGTACAGGGGTAAAGGTTTAGCTAGCATCGCCTGTAGTGCTAGCAAAAGCGGCGCCCCCGAACTTAGCCGGTAATCATTGAATGTTTCACCAGTGTCTGTATTGTTTCGGCCATGAGATGTTTGGCTTGCGTCGAGCCAAACGAAAGACCTTGTCTGAGTAGACGCGTGGGGTAGTGATTTCGTCGATCAGTCCGAGAAATTTGCGAGCAAACGGGCTGCACTTCGATACCTACTTTGTAAGACACTCTACTTGGCCGATCGTTCGCGATCGAGAGAAATTTTTGCGATCATTCCTAGAGGGACATTCGAATGACGTGCAAGCCACTGATTGGCCTGAACGCAGACTTCCGTGCGGCGAACGGACAAACACCTGCATACTTGTATCAAGCGGCTGGATATTACCGAGCCGTGCAAGCTGCTGGAGCAATCCCAATGGTGTTGCCACCGACGCACGATTTGGAATCAATCCAGGGAGCGCTGGATGCGCTGCATGGATTTGTATTGATTGGCGGAGGCGATTTGGATCCTCGTAATGATGGATTCATGTTGCATCCGAGTGTGCGTCCAATGGATCCCTTCCGGGAAAAATTTGATCGCATGTTGATGGCAGAGATTTCCGAACGACGCATGCCATTGTTTGGAATCGGTGCTGGTATGCAGTTGATGAATATCAACGAGGGTGGAAATTTGTTCTTCGATCTGAGAGAAGATCTACCTGGATCGGTTCCTCATCGCGACAGCCAAGATCCCAGCCATCGTCATACCTTGGAAATCGAGCGAGATTCACTTGTTGGACGCGTCTACGGTGAGGGAGAAATTCGAGTCAATAGTCGGCATCATATGGCCATCGACGAGGTGGCAGCAGGATTCCGCGTGACCGCTCGATGCCCTGACGGTGTGATCGAAGCAATTGAGAGTGAAATGATGGATTGGTTCGCCATCGGTACTCAATTCCACCCCGAATCCGAAGCAGCTTCTGCGCTCGATTGTCGTTTGTTTGAAGAATTCGTCGAAGGGGTAATGGCACGGATGCAAGGTGACCTGCGATTGGTCGCCTAGACAAAATTTGACCGCTGTGAAATGTAGCCAGGCATGGATGTCTGGTTCCGAAGGGCGCATGATGCGCCCGGTTTTTCCGCCGGTCGACGTGTAATGGAACTGCCCCCTTCTCGACTATCGCATTCACGATGTCATAAAGGGACGCTATGGATGGCGTGTCGTACCGGTGGAGCAATGCAACGGATTGCATTCGATGAGGACGGAGCTAGCAGTGAGGGCTGATGGATCGGCCTTCTTAAAATCAAGTTAGGAAGACGGATTTTCAACGATCGGCCAGTCGCATCCACTACCCGCAGGATGCGACTGGCCTTTTTTCATTGACACTCAGCGATTGTTGTTATTCGTGGTTGATCATCTCTGTTCCCCTGCGGTGAATACGCTTCCCGTTCAAATCCGTCATCCGCGGTAGTGTCGTGCTGGCGATTGTGGTGAGAGGAGACAACCACGAATGACACGAATGACACGAATGAAAGAGAAATAGACGGCGGGGTAGTTGATTGGGCAATGATCACATAGGCAAGGACCCGCGTACGCGCTGGTTCGATGCCTTAACATTCGTGTTATTCGTGTAATTCGTGGTTGACCATTTCTGTTCCCCTGCGGTGAATACGCTTCCCGTTTAAATCCGTCATCCGCAGTAGAGTCGTGCTGGCGATTGTGGTGAGAGGAGACAACCACGAATGACACGAATGACACGAATGAAAGAGAAA
>JBGTBJ010000014.1:0-58665 GCA_041749395.1 Pirellulaceae bacterium | reverse complement strand
CTCAGTTCGGATTGCAGGCTGCAACTCGCCTGCATGAAGCTGGAATCGCTAGTAATCGCGGGTCAGCATACCGCGGTGAATGTGTTCCTGAGCCTTGTACACACCGCCCGTCAAGCCACGAAAGTTGGGAGGGCCCGAAGTCACTGAGCTAACCCGCAAGGGAGGCAGGTGCCGAAGGTCAGCTCGACAATTGGGACTAAGTCGTAACAAGGTAGCCGTAGGGGAACCTGCGGCTGGATCACCTCCTTTCTAAGGATATCATGATTGTCTTGGGGTAACTCAAGCAATCCATCCGTGGAGTCGACCTTACTTGTATCATCAGAAGTGTTCCGAGTTAAATCGGAACGACCATCAGTATAACCAACGAAAACCCATGAAGGCCTTCGCCAGCTTTCATGGGTTTTTTCGTTTTTATAGCCAATCCACTTTTCTATATCTGTATGTGCGAGATACGCCTCTGGTATCACGCTCGACACGGCTGCGTTGTGAGAAATCATCAACAACCTGATCCGTAGCCACAGTTAACCGCCGATGAGCTCATTGCTCGATCCGCATCGATTGCAAAGAGCCGAATCATCATATGCACTAAATGCACTGAAAATGTGCTTGGACCGATGGTAGATTCCAGGTGGATGCCATTTTGGCGTGACCGAGTACAATCCAATGGTGGGTTATTTACTCTTCGCCTGTATCAGTTGTTTTCAGATGGATAATCGCCGCGCTCCAGCAAAGGCTGCAGATCAACTTATTCGCCTGGTCTACGAGAGTTTTCCACAGACCGAATACTATCGTACCGTCGATATTGAGGTGCGTTCCTATTCAACAGGTCCAGAGGAGGAAGAAGCGAAGAAGGTATTCTTCGGAAGAAATTGGAAGGACGTGCCCGTTGGAGTGCTTCGTTCTTTTTGTCCCTATCCATTTCTTATTGGCCCCAACAAAAACCGCGTCGGAATGTCACGAATTCAAACGCTCGCCTGCAATCCGACGCGTTCTTATGAATGCCTGCACTAGCCGTATGCATGCTTCGCGTTAACTCAGGTTCTCTCCCAGTCGTGTTGTTCGTGTCATTCGTGGTTCACTTCTCGAGAACACTTTCAATCCTGGGGCAATTCACCTTAGCCCTGGGTAATCGGTTTATAACTGGGAGAACTTATCTGTTCGGGCAAGGTCATCGATGATGTTCACAACATCGATCATTCAATTTTGGGTGCTGCTAGCAATCGAGCAAAATTTGCGACCAGATCGCTGAGGGCTTGCTCGTTTGCCAAGCTAATCGTTAGTTGCGGTCGACCTTCTGTGTCACGTTGGACACAGCTGTTGAGGCTGGCGGTTAGTTGGTCGACGATGGCAGCATCGGGTTCGGGTTGATTCGGTTTCTTGATTAGTTCGCCGATCAATTGCATTGCTGCGCCTAGTAGTTGTCCTCCCGCAGCCGAAACCCTTTCTCGCCGTTGCTGGATTTCTTGAGTTTGGGATGCGACGAATCGCAATTGACTCTCGTCGACTGGCGCGGTGCGCTCGGGCAAGAGGATTTTTTCGAGCTTCTCGCGAATGTTGGTGATGCTGCTTTTCATCGTAACCGCATCGGTGTCGGACGTGAAATCGAGTGCCGCATCTGCAAGATCTTGTTTGGACGCGAGCGTCTCCAGCAGACGTTCCTCGATCGTATCTTCCGTCACCAATTTATAGACGTGCACTGGATTTTGTTGTCCCATGCGATGTGCGCGTGCGATGCGTTGCTCCAGGACAGCTGGGTTCCAAGGCAGATCAACATTGATCACGGTATTTGCGCTTTGCAGATTTAAACCGGTACTGCCAGCATTGGTCATTAAAATGATGCGACATTGAGGATCGTCTTGAAACTTGCTGACGATCGCAGGTCTCAGCTTTTGCGGTACCGAGCCATCCAAGCGAACATAATCGCAGCCAATGGTATCGAGTTTAAGTTCAATACGATCGAGCATTCGCTTCCATTCGCTAAACACCACTATCTTTCGCGTGGGGTCGCTGATCAGTTCGTCCAGCAGTTCGCCTAGGCGTTCAAGTTTGCTGCTGAATTCAGGCTCTTGTTTGTCAATCAGGAAAGAGCTGTTGGCAGCCATGCGGGCTAACAACAGTGCTTTCTGGAGCCGCAGAATATCCATCTCCGTCAGGAACTTCTTTGCTGCAATCCTAGCCGCTGCGGTGAGGTTATCGTTGCTCATCGCTAGCTGTTCTGCGGTCGGTCGAATGCGCACAATTTCGTCGGTCCGTTCGGGCAATTGCTTGGCGACTCCGTCGCGCGTGCGGCGCAGCAAAATGGGCTGTAATGCTGTTCGTAATTTATCTAAATTTTTATAGCCGATCGGCTTACCACGATCATCGACTTGGCGGTGCTGGTGGAAAAAGCGATAGGCAGGTCCTAGTCTTGTGTCGTCTACAAATTGGACCACGGTATACAATTCGTCCAGTCGGTTTTCTAGCGGTGTGCCGGACAGCACCAAGGCAAAGTTACTGCGAAGGCTGCGTATAAATTGACTTGTTTTTGACTCCCAGTTTTTAATTCGTTGACCTTCGTCGAGTAGGATCAAGTCCCACTGGATATTCTCGATGAGTTGCAAATCGCGGTTGACTTGCTCGTAATTGCAGATCGTGAAGAAGGCATCATTGCGGTATTGCTCGGCTCTTTCCTGGCCACTACCGATGACAAGTTGCGATGAGCGATTGGAGAATTTACGAATCTCAGCTTGCCACTGGCTCTTCAGTGAAGCGGGGCAGACGATTAGTACGCGTTGGATATCGGCCTCCCGAGCAAGCAATTCCGCGACACCAATGCCTTGGATCGTCTTACCCAGCCCCATATCGTCAGCTAAAATCGCTCGGCCCGCTCCAGCGACAAACGCAATTCCGTCTAGCTGATACGGCAGTAATTCGGCGGATAGTAAATTTTTCCGAAGCGGGTGAGTAGCCGGAGACCGGCGAATCTCTTTAGCCAATTGCGATAAGTGCTTTTGGACTAGCGCTCGTTGAATCATCTCCTCGGCATCAGGATATACGTTGACGCCATGGCCTGCCTGTTCAATTGATTGAATGAGATTCATCATCGTCAGTCCGTCTACGCTGACTCGATCCGCTTCCTCGATCAGATGTGCAATCGCAGTGTCGAGCTTGTTAGGCACGTTGAACAATAGTCCGATTGGCTGTTGGTAACTGACACGTACCGAGATAGTCTTGCGGACATATTTCTGCTTCAACTTAGCGTTTGAAAATTTGCGTTTTGCTTTGTCGAGCGTCTGCAGAATGTGCTTGCAGGTTCCTAGTCGGTTGGTGCGAAAGTCAGGACAACTGCAATAGGACTGTCCTAATTCAGTTCCTCGCAAAGCAACGCGGTACGTCTTGCCCGATTTGGTGCTAGTGACGATATAGTCAGTCCAGGGTAGAGACGGATCGGTGGCGCGAACCGTCATTTTTTCTTCTCTGGCCCGCTGCTCACGTTCGGCGAGCGCGCGGTGAAGCAATTCTTTCTCCGTCAAGTTCTCCAGTGGCACCGATTCATCTGGAGGCGCGGAAAGTCCCAAGTCGGCTTTGGCTTCCAAGAGGTATGACAGTGCAGCACCCATATGGACACACAGGCAATCGCACTGGTCGCAGTTGATTTGCAATTGCTTGTCGCGTGCACTCTGCAAAGTTATCGTGACGATCGCCTGAGGCACAGCATCCGTTATGCGTACACGATAGAGGTCGCCACCCAGGAAAACGTTGTTGTAAGGATCTAGTTCGACCTGGCTGCCCCGAGCTAATAAATTCTGACCATCTTCGCCCAGCATTTGAGTAGCTTGGTGAACCGTTAATCTGGCAAGTCGCTGGTGGAACGGATTCGTTTTCGTTTTGTTAGACTTCGTCTTTTTTGCCGAACCCGAAACTTGTTTTTTTTCGGCCACTCGCATAGTCCCCACTCCTTCGTTTAACGTTTGCGTTGGTTGCTTTGCCAGCAATATTTTTAGCGTATATCTACACTCTTCTCTTCGATTTGATACGAAGCCCATCGTATCACATGGTGTTGCCTCCTTGTACACCCCTCGGTCTTCGCATAGTCGCCTTTCGCTCCGCGAAAGTAGCGTTGGTATTCGCTGCTTTTTAAGAACTTTCGCGGAGCGAAAGGCAACTATTATTGCCTTCGATTAATAAATTCACAGCCTATCCGCGAAAGTAGCGTTGGTATTCGCTGCTTTTTAAGAACTTTCGCGGAGCGAAAGGCAACTATTATTGCCTTCGATTAATAAATTCATAGCCTATCCGCGAAAGTAGCGTTGGTATTCGCTCTTTTTAAGAACTTTCGCGGAGCGAAAGGAGACTAACACAGCCTTGGTTTTGCAAACTGTCTCCGATCACTCATAAAGTTACCTGACATGACTGGCACGGGCATAAGCCTAAGCTGCATGGAAGTAACTGTTTCGGTTCACATAACATGGAACTCAGGTTTTTTTTACCTCCGACAATCTCTACTTCGAAATCGTTATTATTACAGTGTTACAAGACAGGCTTCCTCGCCGTTGAGCGTGGTCCGAGATGGAAGCGTTCGTTTTGAGGCGATTCAGTTCTAATTCTGGTGGCGTAATGGCAGATAGCGATATTCCTACTGAAGCGTTTGAGGATCAATCATTGCCAACGCAGAAGATTGTGAATTTTGCCCACTTTCAATTGCGGTCCAAATTGGGAAGTGGAGCGTTCGGAACGGTTTATCTTGCTCATGACAAGCGTTTAGATCGTGAAGTGGCGTTGAAAATTCCCGCCAAGGCATTTATCGCGGTGCCTGTGAACCGCGCGCGTTTTTTACGCGAAGCCAAGGCTGCGGCGTCAATCCAACATCCCAATATCTGCCCTGTCTTCGAAGTGGGTGAGCATGCGGGAACACCGTTCTATACGATGTCGTTATTGAAAGGAGGTTCGCTGCGACAAGTCATGGAGCGACAGCCTCATTGGTCGGAGCGCCAGGTGATTAATCTGATTCGCAAATTAGCGGCCGCATTGGCAGCCGCACATCAAGCGGGCGTTATTCATCGCGATCTGAAACCAGAAAACATTCTAATCGACGATCAAAAGCAACCAGTCATTGCCGATTTCGGATTGGCCAAAATGATGCGGCGTGATCAGGTTTCGTTAACTCAGCAGGGAGTCGTGGTCGGGACTCCGGCTTACATGTCCCCTGAGCAGGTGCGCGGTGATGAAGAAACCGCCGCGTGCGATATTTTTAGTTTGGGAGTGATATTTTACGAATTGCTGTGCGGCTGTCGGCCATTCAGCGGCACTCAGCAGGAGGTGATAGCGAAAATTGCCAATCAATCTTGGCAACCACTGCCGCCAGAAAAACACCGGCCCAGTATCTCGCCCACGGTTTCGGCGATTGTGATGCGCTGTCTTAGTAAAGATCCTCGCATGCGAATCGGCAGCATGCAGGAACTCGTTACAGAACTGCGGGATATTGTCAAAACGATCTCGGCAACCAGTCAATTGGCCCGTGAGTCGGGAGCCGTCAGCGATCCGCGCCTGGACAGTCTCGTCGCCTCGTTGGCCAGTCTTGGGTCGGTACCAAAATCTCGAATCGTTCCGGCGTCGATGTGGTTAGGTGGTTCAGCACTCACTGCCGCCATTGTTTTGATAGGCTTTTTTGCACTGTTTCAAAGCGATTATGGCAAAGTGCGGTTGCAGCTCAATCTGGATACGTCGGACCCCGCATTGACGGTTTTTATAGATGAAACGGAGGTAGCGATTGAATCACTATCGCAAGAGCTAGAATTGCCCGCAGGTCCGCATGAATTGGTTGTGCGTCGCAACGGCAATGAGATCCAGCGATATGCATTTCAAGTGATTGCTGGCGGTACAACGATTGAGCGATTGCAGGCGGCCAAAGTTGATAAGCCTATCGTCGATGATCGAAACGTTGCCCAATCGCTTCTAATGGCCGGCGCGAAACTGCGGCTTGTAATCGATCAAGGGCAACCTCAAGAATATGCGGGCGCTTCCGAGTTGAAAGAGGGCGAAATTCGACTATTGGGAGTTTCTGTATCGCAGGCAGATTTGATTTCACTCACGTTATGGCAGCAGATTGGTCGCGTGCAGTACCTCCAAACTCTGATTGTTGAAGATGCAAGAACCTTTGATGACGCTGCGTTAAAAAGTCTTGCTGCATTGCCACAACTTGAGATCTTAGCATTGAATTCAATCCAGGGTTCTTTCGCAGCTCTTCAGAACTGGGCGTCATTACCACGATTGAAATCACTGAGCTTCGCTGGTGGCAAGCTTGTATCGACCGAAGCGGATCCGATCTTTTGGCAGTCCTTGGTGGGTCTGAAGGAGCTGAATATTGCTCGCAGTAATATCGCAATTGAACATCTACCAGCCACCTTCAGTGCTTCGTTGCAGCGACTGATTGCCAATCACACGCCTACCAGTGATGCGAGTGCAGATTGGATTGCCGATCGCAGCCAGTTATTAGAAATGGACCTTTCTAACACATTGATCACTGGCGACCTCCTGACGGCATTGCGTGGTTGTACGCGACTGGAGTCACTCGATCTTTCGGATTCCATGGTGACTGATCGCGATTTAAATTTGCTAGAGCCGCTGCAGAATTTGAGAAAAATAAACTTGTCTGGAACATTTGTATCCGCGCCCGCAGTCAGTAAGGTTAGGCAACGCATTAAAGGAGGCGAAGTTGTCTTTGATGAAACTCGATATCGTTCCCTCGATGCGTTCGTTGCCAACGCTGTAGAGGCGGCTGGAGGTACGGTTGATTGGGGAACAGTCAGCCGATTATCGAACGACGCAGAAGCTGCGAGGAATGGGAGTAAGGATCAGACCTTAGAGATTAAAGGATTGACCCTAAGCGGTGCGAACGAATCGATTTTGCGTTACCTTTCGTTAATTGGACGATTGCCGTCGCTGCGTGTTCTGTTGCTATCCGAACTACCGGTCCGCGATCAGGATCTTATGGCATTGCGAGTTGCCGATGCTTTGGAGCATCTGGCCGTTCATCGCACATCCATTACCGAGGTTGGCTTACTTGGCTTGAAGGATCTTCAGCAAGTAAAACACCTCGAAATGGATGACTCACTACTAAGTGAATCGTTGGTTGTGGGCATTCACGTTTGGCCTTTGGACAAGCTGGTATTGCAGCGGAATCAAGCCAATATCCGATCAGCACTTCCTTGGTTAGAGAAATTGCCAACATTAACTCGATTACATTTGATCGATATCCCCTTGAGCGAGTTCTGCGACGCATTTCCGCAGCCACTTTCAAATCTGCGCGAATTACAATCATCGCTTGCCACGGACGAGGATCTTGTCCTTCTGGCAAAATGGAGCAATCTTGAATCGCTCAATTTCTCGGGAACATCATTAACTGGTCGCTCGCTATCCGAGCTTGCGTCACTGGGGCGTCTAAAGAGATTGGATCTCAGTCGAACTCAGATTGATGGGGATAGCATTGAATCGCTGCGTCGCCTGCCATTATTAGAGATAGACCTTAGCTATTTGCCCCTTACTGCGCAGGCAGTTGTTCAACTCAGTCAGTTTGCACGCTTAGAACGTCTGGAACTCGTCGGCACGGCCGTAGACAATGCGAGCCTAAAAGCGCTCGCCGAACTGCCCAATTTAAAGTCGCTCAATGTTGTCGATGCCTGGACAACCAAGGCGGGGCGTACTGCATTTCGATCGCTTCTTCCGCAATGTGATTTACTACCGAATGATACGATTGCGAACGGTCCACAGAAAGAACTCGTTGAGTGGATGCTCGAACAACAGGGCGAGGTGGCCGTTCGCTTGCCCGATAATAGTGTGAAAGCAATTAGGGACACTAGCGAGCTGCCAATAAGCAGCTTTCGTGTGATTGGTGTCAATCTGCTCAATTCACCCTCTGGGGTGGATAACGAGGGAATGCGAAAAATAGCTCAGTTCAATGAACTGGACGAGCTTGCGATTTATGGACCCGCATGTACCGACGCCGCTCTGGCGCAACTGCAGGAGATGCCAAGCCTTCGCTCGTTAACAATCGATCATATAGACATGACCGATCGTGGCGCACGCTATTTGCTTGCCTGTCCGAATCTAACAACTTTGCGAATCGCGAACGCCAAACTGACTGACGATTCGGCTGCATTGATTCGCGATTTGGCGCAACTCCAGTACTTACAGCTTAATCATAGTGGACTAACCGGAGCATCGCTCGAGGCACTTGTAGGGCTGACAAATCTAGCAAAGCTGGATATTAGTTTTCCGGTCAAAGACCACGCACGCCCGTTGTCGCAGATGAAATCGTTGGAGCACTTGGTGATTACTGAGTGCAACGAATTGAGCGAAGAGGACCTTGCACTGCTTGGTCGGATGCGCAATTTGCGTCATATCACATTGAGAAATTGTCGCCTGAGTGATCGCGCGCGAGCGCAAATCGCTGGCCTTAAATTCATTTCGCTGCTCACCTTGCAGGACATTAATTTTGCTGCGGCGGATTTTCGAAGGCTCGCCGCGATGAGCCAACTGAATCATTTGTCCTTGCGCGGAATACCATTAGGCGCTGCCGAAATACAGGCGTTGCAGGCTCTCGATCAGGTACGCGCGATCACTATTCTGGATTGTCAGATTGACGCAGGCGATTCTGCAACGTTGAAAAAATGGAGCGAGCGGCGGCGGGTCAAGCTGATCATCCAGTGATAGCTCGTTTTGGCACTTTATTCTTGCAGTTGGAAATTCTCTCGTTAAATTGGGGGGCGTTCCTGTTTAATAGTCGGCCTGCCGCCGCACGCGGTTATTTTTTAAGTATCCATCATGAGAAAATTGCTAACAACTTTAGCCCTCTTGCTGGCTGTTAATTCAGCCTGGTTGAGTTCGCATAATTCATCGTCTAGCGGCGTTGCATGCGCTGCAATACCACAGGATTCCGGGGACGCAAAACCTACTCCCGCAGCAGGCGGCAACGATCGAATACTCGACGAGGCGGACGATGCGCGAATTGCAGATGAGGCAGAAGACTTAGAATTAATCAGTGAATTTGCGGCGCTCGAACCGAAGGTTGCGGTCGACTGGCAGCCACACTTAGGCATGCCCAAATTAACGCTCGAAAATGGGTTGTTAGTTCCCGTTACTATTGGAGATGGCAATGAGGTTTTTGCGCTGTGGCCTGTTTCTAGTGTATGCACTGAAGAATATGCCAGAACACAGTATGTCGTTAGAACCGAGGAGCGAACACGCGAAGTTGCGGTGACTAAATGTAGAGCTGAAACTCGGTCCCAAACGGTGAACGTGACAATATACGTACCGGAGACCAAAATTAAGACCGTGGAGGTTCCTTTCACTGACGAGCAAGGCAATGCGAGAACTCGTACTGAAGAAAAAGCTTATCAAGTGCAGGTACCCGTAACGGAGCAACGTGAGCAGACTTACACCGTGATGGTTCCTTATTCCGAAGTCGTGACGCAGACCTACGAGGTGAAAATACCGACGCCAACCACTGAAACGTATACCCGAACATTCAATTGCTTTACCGCAGATGTAAAGCAAGTGGATGCAAGCAAAGTGCCTCTGTTTCGCGGTGATCGTCGCCCTGCCCTGTGGAGCGACTTTATTCGCGAAGTGCCCAAGGGTGAGGTTCGCAATGTTGTCTTCTTCGATTCGATGACCACCTGGAGTGCAGAATGGGATAGCCTGTTAAGTGCCGACGCATTTGTCGTGGTTATGGAATCCGTTCAACCAAAGCCAGTGGTAGCGAATCCTCAAGCAGTTGCCAAATTGGCCAAGCAGCGAATGCTTCCCTTGCCGGTTCGTGCAATGCGATCGCAGCAGCCTGAGCTTCAATATGCTTTCAGTCCATTCATCGAAATAACGACCGCTCGTCCCATGGAGTTACCTATACGCCCGGTTCCGGCGTCCGAGTGGCTAACTAGCGAGCTATCTGGTGATAGTAAGGCCTCGACGTGGGAAGATTCCACCTGGGCGTTTCAAATCGTACATGATGTTGCAAATTGGAATCGAACCGATCAACAGTACGCATCGCTGATTCATGTTGAACAGGTACTTAGTTCCGGTGGACAGTTCCTGATTTCAGAAAATGATGCAAACCTCTCCGATTGGACTGGAGTGTTTCAGGATCAGGTACCGGTCTATCGCTCCGCAGGTTGGGGGCGGACGGAATTGCCCAGCGATTCACAGCTTCGACGTGAGTGTGAAGCGTCAATTTTGGCAAGGGAAGCCATTCAACGTGGTGATGCTGTGACGGCACTTCAGTGGTTGTCCGAAATCTCTATACCAGAATTACTTGATGCGACCATGCTGTGTAAAGTTGCTTATGGCTTACACTTCCAAGGCATGGAAGACTCGGCAATGACACTCGTTGGGATAGCGTTAGAATTGACTCCGGATCCGATCGAGCGAACCAGGTTAATTCGTCAACAGGGCAACTCGCGCGTTTGGTTAGAGTCGGCAGTACTAGAGTTCCCATTGCTTCAGGCTAAAGCAATTCGCACGAATGAGGTCAACTTGGATCGATTGAGCGAGATCCAAAGCCAAGTCATGCGTCCTCGTACCGACGCGCCAGAGCCAGGAATTGAGCCTGAGCATGCTGCACCGGCACCATTTGCACCAGCACCATTTGCACCAGCACCTCAGCCCGTTGAGGCACCGCTCGCTCCTGTATCACCCGCTTCTGAGTCGCCATAAGCATAATCAAAGTGGCTGCCGACTGGCTCAATGTGACGCCGTAACCGAATCTAACGAACGACGCTGGCGAAATCTTGATGCCAGCAGTCATTGCTGCAGATGATGCGCGATCCGTTTGGCTTGCATCTTTTTTTCAGTTCCCTCGATGTTCTCAAGCCCCCAATTCGCAATGGCCTTGAGGATCGGAAGCAACGATTCGCCTTTTTTCGTGAGGCGATAAGCATCGCGGCCGGAACTTTCGGCGGAAGGGTATTTCTGAGCCAGTCCCCAATCGACCAGCTTGGTGAGCCGGTCAGAAAGGATGTTCGTGGCGATACCTTCCGGCGACGCACTGAAGTCTCTGAAGTGCGATCGCCCTAGCGACATGTCGCGGATTACCAGCAGTGTCCATTTGTCGCCAATGATGTCCAACGTACAGGCGATTGGACATGGTGAACGTTTTTTCGTTTTCACGATCCGCTTGCTCCTGCTACCAATTTCATCCCCTTTCGGCCTAAAAGTCTGCTTGACTATAGTTGCAATACTTGCATAATGCAAGTGCCATGGTGCTTGCAAAACGCAAGTATTGAGACGGCGGACCTTTGCAGGATTGGGCGACTTAATGAGTAAGTTAGATTCGCATCCAACCGTTGTTGCCATTCGTTCGAAAGTAGATTCAACGAGTCAAAGCGTGCAACCGAAAATGCTGGCGGCCGATGAGATCCGGCGGATTTGTCTGGAACTGGGTGCCGATGATGTCGGTCTTGTCTCACTGGATCGACCGGAACTGGATGATCAGCGTGAGGACATTCTCACGTTCTTTCCGTCAACTCGGACGCTGATTAGTATCGTCTGTCGGATGAATCGCGAACCGGTTCGGAATCCGCTGCGAAGCTCTGCAAATCTGGAGTTTCATTCGACAACGGATCGAACCAATGATGTGGCGCGAGATATTGTCAAAACGCTCGAAAATCGCGGGCATCGAGCCATCAACCCCAGCGCAGGGTTTCCGATGGAGATGACGGATTTTCCAGGCAAGATCTGGGTCGTATCGCACAAGCCTGTTGCCGTCGCAGCGGGACTTGGGCAGATGGGCGTTCATCGAAACGTGATTCATCCGAAGTTTGGTAATTTCATCATTCTCGGCACAGTACTTGTGGACGCGGAGATCTCTGAGCAAAACCAGCCGATCAATTACAATCCCTGTCTTGATTGCCGACTGTGTGTTGCCGCTTGCCCCGTGGGAGCGATTTCGCCGGATGGCAGCTTCAACTTTCTGTCGTGCTACACGCACAACTATCGCGAGTTTATGGGCGGCTTCACAGACTGGGTGGAGGGGGTGGCTGACAGCAAATCGGCCCACGCCTATCGCATGAAAGTGACCGACGAAGAATCGGCTTCGATGTGGCAGTCGCTGGCATTTGGTCCGAATTACAAAGCCGCGTACTGTCTATCCGTTTGTCCGGCTGGCGAGGACGTGATTGGTCCGTTTCTGCAGGAACGCAGTGCGTTTGTGGAATCGACGGTGAAGCCCTTGCAGCGGAAAATTGAAACGATCTACGTTCAGCCAAACACCGACGCGGAGTCCTACGCTAAGAAACGCTTTCCGCACAAGCGAATAAAGAGAGTGGGCTCGACACTGCGTCCGACATCGATCGACAACTTCTTAAACGGAATGCATATCGTCTTCCAGCCCGGTCAGTCGAAGGGCCTGCATGCGATTTACCACTTTCGCTTTACCGGCAAACAGCCTGCCGAGTGTACGGTGACAATCCGCGATCAGAAGATCGAAGTGAAGCGAGGTTTAGTTGGTAAGTGTGATCTGAAGGTGACTGCGGATTCGATCCGATGGATCAGATTCTTGCGCAAGGAAATCAGTATTGTCTGGCTGCTCATGACATTTCGCGTTCGGCTGCGTGGAAAACCGTCGCTGCTAGTTAAGTTTGGCAAGTGCTTCCCTTAATCAAACAAAGGTCAAACAAAGGTGTCAGGTACCTTTTTGCGATGAACGCCGTAAAAGGTACCTGACACCTTTTCGATTTTGGCGTGACGGGAAAACGAATCTTGGTTACACTCTCCAGGTTAGGGTTTTATGAGCTGTGAAGAAGTGTGTTGGATTTCATTTGGATTGCGGGAATGGTTTTGAATAAACGAACCGGTCGGACTGCTAGGGCTCATCGTGTGGGGACATTTGAGTCGCTGGAGAGTCGTCAACTGCTCGCCACCCTGCCCGTTTCCGATCCCTTTCCTGCGTCGGTGGCAGCACCCCTCAGCGATCATATGCAGCAACATGTTGATGTTTCATTCAACGCTCAAGGCAAATACCTGATTTCTTGGACAGACAGGGATGCCAGTGGAATCGGCAGCGTGCATGTACAAGCTTATGACGCGCAGGATCGCCCTGCCGGCGAAGAGATCGTCATCGCATCCAACTTCGGTCGATCGATTGAGAATGCAGCGGTGGCAATGGATCAGAGCACGGGTCGATTCGCAGTTGTCTATGAGTGGCAGGAATCACCGTCCATTGCGTCGGACCGAAACATTTGGTTCAAGCTGTTCGCTTTTGGAAGCTCGACTCCGTTGCTTACAGAACTCGTCAATACGACCACCGCTGCCGCTGGCAATTTTGATCCAGATGTCGCCATGACGGAGGATGGACGTTTTCTTGTTGCTTGGGAAAGTCGGACCTATGAGGATTCGACCGACTTCAACAGTTTGATTCGCGTCCGCAGTTTCGATCGTGATGGACATTATCAGGGGCCTGATTCGCTCGCCTATGATAGTGAGAACCTTGAGAATCGACAGCGGCGTCCCAGCCTTGATATGTTGCCAAATGGGAAGGCATGGGCCGTTGCTTGGGAGGACGAACGCGTTAATGTGCAATGGGCATTCTTTGCACCCACAACCAATCAATTGGTTCCCGAATCGCTGAGCAGATTTGGTGAAATTGAAGGAACGACGTTCCAGCCTGTAGTTGCACCAGCGATTGCGGTGGAAAGCCAAAGCGAATTTGTCGTAGCTGCGGTAAGGCGGCGAGTCTACTCGGCGGGGGGTAAAGTCCAAGATGAAATTTACATTCAGCGATACAAAGATGGCCAAGAAAAAGATGACTGCGGTAGTTTCTGCGAGAGTCATGAACTTGGGTTTTCCCCAGCATCATTGCAACCATTCAACAATGCGGCATTAACGGCTCCTGGACAGGATATTCGACGGCCCGCGCTTGATGTGGTGCCCGATTCCAGCGGCAATCTCGTCTACAGTTGGAGTGGAATCTATACAGGGCTGACAGGTTCTCCGGCTGTAGCCCAGGATACCTATTTCAAAGAGTTTACCAATCTAAACAATGGTATGTCAGTCAATTTTACGGAGGGAGAAGCGAGCGGTGCTCCGAGTGCTCAGTATCGTTGGGGGCGAGTTAATGTGCGTAAGGAGAATGACCAATCGGATCCAGCACTGGCAATGAACCACAGTGGATACGTGATCGCTTACACAGACAGTACGGATGGACGAGTTTGGGTGCGCCGCTATCAATCGCCCATTGATCTTGTCTCTAAAGGCCTTCATTCTTCAGTAGCACCCACGGATGCATCACGCGTCTTTCAAGCCGGGCAGAGTGTCTTCGTTGAGTACTCGATTGCCAACATCGCTGATCCTTCTGTAAAACGAAATGGTACAATACTTAGTCGGACAGCTATACCCAATGAGTTCAGCGCGTCAATTTATTTGCGGAATGCTACAGGTACGGAAAAGTTTTTGGCAAGCCAACGCATAGTGGCCGACGATGTCTTGGAAGAAAGAAATCTAACAACTTCAGTTTTTCTTCCCGCCGCCGGTGATGACCTATACGAGGCCGATGGCGCTTACCAGATCTTTCTTCGTGTTGATGTTGACAACGAGGTGGTCGAAATCAATGAAGTAAACAATGCAGGAACCGAGGAAGGTAAGTATGTAAATTCAATCGTCATAGAACGCACCCAGCCCCTGCCACCTCAATTTCAAATCAGTGAATTCGTTAGCACCACCACGATTGCGCCTGCCGGTGGGACGCCGTTTACTCAGTTTTGGCCGCCGCAATTAGCTGGCACAAAGTCTACCTTTGTGGCAACCACGAATCGTGGAGAGGGTCTTTATCAATACGATTCTTCCAGTGGCAGCCTCACTGTATTGGCCGACACATCGACCGCTGTTCCTGGTGGGGTCGGAATGATTGGAGGATTCTCATTCTATGGTGGAGATTTTTTCTCCAGCACTCAAGACGGCACAGCATTTTTTGCTACCGATGCGCAATTGAATAAAGGAATCTATCTTTCCAAAAATGGTGTTCTAAGTCGGATCGCCGATCAGGCGACAGTTTTTCCTGGTGCTGCGAATAACGACTTGATCAGTGATCTTGCGTTTCCTGTTATGGGCGGAGGAGCGGTGACTTTTGTTGCTTACAATCAGGAATTCGAAACCCACTTGTTGCAGTCGCGTGATGGGCAATTGAACGTCCTGGTCGGACCGAATAGCATCATTTCCGGGGTGTCGCAAGGGTTTAGTTCGATCACTTCGCCATCCGCCGATGGAGATAGAATTGCTTTCCGTGGTGTATCCAGCATTGGTTTCAACGAAGGAATCTATCTCTATACTCCTGCAGGCGTGCAAGTGATCGCCGACACTAATACGCTTGTACCTGGAACGAACCGAAAATTTACTAGTTTCAGCGCTCCGGGGCATGTCGTCTTGGACGGAGATCAGTTGGCCTTCGTAGCGAGGGACGATCAAGGCGTGGGAGTCTATTGGTTCGACGGGCAACAGCTTCGCACCATTGCCGACTATCAACACGCAATCCCAGAAGGTGTCGGCGCATTTGAATATTTCGAGGAAGTGTCGCTGAACAATGGGACCGTTTACTTTGGCGGAGGTAATGGAGCGACGCAAGGCATCTATGCGTCGACGGAGGGCGTCATCATTCCTTTTATCAAGGTTGATCAATCTCCTGTCGCAAAAACGCTTTTCTATCTAAGTCTCAATCGTGGTGGAGCGGACTCTGGTGGCGTTGTGCTGCAAGCAGCCTACGATGATGGTTCGCAGGGATTGCTGTTTGGTCGAAAGCTTAATCCGAATGCTGCGATGACACAGGTTCGTGCACTGGCCAATCGATTGACTTTGGAATACACGATTGAAGACGGTCCCTTGTCACCGCAGGACTTGGTTTTCTATCGTTCACCATTCGACGGTTATTCGCCGCTATCAATAGAGTTGGATCGAATTCAGATCAGCGACCCTGACATGCTCGCGAGCGGGTCGCACGTTATCGAATTCGAAATTGGCTCTGGACCACAGGCAATTGGTTTGCCGGGTGCAGGGATGGACCGAGTGAGCGGAGATTATCACATCATTGCCAAGCTCAATGATGGTTCCGCACCTCTAAGTGGCATCTACCAAATTCCTGGTGGTCCTGTAATGGTGCATGGTACGAGTGCGGGGGACAACGTAGTCGTTCGCGCAGGGAGTACTGAAGTTGAACTCAATTCGCAGACGTTTCGTTTGGATGCAGCGACCGTTCTCGACCTGGAAGTTCGTTTGCACGAGGGAGATGATTTGTTGGATACCTTGGCTGCCGACAAGTCGATTGCTGCTTGGCTGGGGCGTGGCAACAATTCCGTCTACGCAGGTTCTGCATTGAACTTTGTGGCAGCGGGGAGTGGTGACGATCGTTACATGTTGGGGACGATGTCGAACGTTGCCGTCATCGACGAAGGGGGAAATGACGAGTTAGATTTTTCGTCTTCCAGTAGTCCAATCAATCTGGATATGGACTTAGATTCATCGCAGGAGTTAAATACTGGGAAACTCTTGATGTTGCAAGGTATTTTCGAAGCAATCGTCGGCACCGATTATAAAGACCAAGTCCGAATGTCTCCGCTGGCCATCGGGGTTCGAGAAGCGAACTTAGATCCTGGTCTGACTTTGACGGGCGATACGTTGGTGGTGGACGCAAACGGTAGCGTTGCAGAAGTTGTAGAAGGTGGATTGTTGTTTGCCGGGCAGCAATTGATCCAGATCGCCGGCGTCCCCGTGATTCGATTGTCGGAATTACATAACTGGACAAACCCATTGAACCGGTTGGACGTCAATGGCGATGGAGTAGTGAGCCCGATTGATGCGCTGGTGGTCATCAATGAACTCAATCGCCGGCAGTCGAATGGTTCGACAGGTGGTCAATTGGACGATTCGCAATTACCGACCAGTCGATTCTATGATGTGGACGGGAATGGGGTGGCGGCCCCCATCGATGCATTGGTGATTATCAATGCGCTCAATCGACAGGGATCGGCATCATCGCCGGAGGGTGAATTAGTTAGGCGGATTGGGTTGTTGCCACGCCGACATGCCACCGTCGACGTAAAGCGTTTGACCGTGGATATGCTCGGCGGCATCACTGAGTAGAAAAACGGCGGGTGGTCCACAGACATCTGCCCGCGGGACCGTGCCGTTGGGAGTATGGAGTCGCATCCAAGCATTGAAGCTGGGGTTCGTTTCGACAATGCTGGTCATGGGTGTAATCACTAGGCCTGGAGCGATCGAATTCACGCGGATGTTGAATGGTGCCAGTTCTGTGCAAAGCGAGCGGACCATGGCAGCGACCGCCCCTTTGCTGGCATCGTAAGAAACATGTTGTGGTTCGGATAAGAGTCCATTAATCGAGCCTGTAAAGAGTACCCGCCCCCCCTGCCCTGCTTCGATCCAATGGCGGGCAAAAGTTTGGGTCAGGAACAATCCAACGGAAACATTCAATTGCATGGTGCGGTAGTAGATCTCAGGACTTAGGTCGACAAAGTTTCCTTCCAGGTAGGTACCTGCATTATTGACAAGCGTGTCGATATTGGGGTTTATTGTCAGGGCTTGCGCAGCGATTTTGCCGACGTGTGTGGCGACACTGGAATCGATCGGATCGGGAAGCAAATTTTCTGTCAACAAGGATGCCTTCACCCCATAAGCTTGGCACTGGTCGAGTGTTTCAGTTGCACGTTGATCGGCAAGCAATCCTTGAATAACTAGATCTGCGCCTGCTCGCGCAAGTGAAACAGCAATTGCCGCTCCGACACCTTGAGTGCCACCTGTTACGAATGCTGTGCGGCCTCGCAGGGTGAATGGATTTTTTTCTTGTGCGGTAGTAGTCATCGTTGTGTGGATCGTTAGATTGCCAAGGCCGCGACAAAAACAGCGATGCTATTGCTGAGTCGATTCAGCCAATTCTGCATCATAGAGTTTGCGGATTTCTTCAACCTCCACCTGGGGTTCTGGAAGTTGAGGGTTCATGGATTGAAGAGTTTCCAGCATCAGAGATGCCACCGCACAATCGCGAAACCACTTGTTATCCGCTGGGATCACATACCAAGGCGCATGGTCTGGATTGCAGCGCGCAAAGACTTCTTCATAGGCCTTTCGATAGTCTTCGTACTGATCTCTAGCGGAGTAGTCACTGACGTTTAGTTTCCAGTGTTTTTCCGGCATATCGAGCCGCGACTTAAATCGCTGAAGTTGTTCTGTGCGGCTGATGTGCAAATAGATTTTGATGATCTTAGTTTGTGCATCGGCTAGGTTGGCTTCGAACGCGTTGATGTGTTCGTAACGGCGTTGCCAGGTTTCTTTGGGGACGAGATTGTTGACTCGAACAACAAGCACATCTTCATAATGGGAACGATTAAAGATCGAGATTTGACCTGCCGGCGGTGCGCAAGAGTGAATGCGCCACAGGAAGTCATGACTGCGTTCGATTTCGGTGGGTACTTTAAAGGAATGTACCGTGCTACCTTGTGGATTCACGCGCCCGAGTACTTTGCGAATCACTCCGTCCTTACCCGCAGCATCGGGCGCTTGCAAGACGATCAGCAAGGATTGCTTTTGTTCCACGAACAGCTTGTATTGAAGATTCTGGATCTTCTTGATGCATTCTGCAGTGAACAGCTTGGCCTCATCCTTGTCAGCAAAGGGACCCGTTGCTGAAGTCGGAGTTGTTTTGAGACGCAGTCGCTTACCCTTGGGAACGCGGAAGTCTTGGTGCAATGGTTCAGTCATGTTGCCAATGAAAATCGAAATGCGGGTGCGAGCGAAACGTTTGGATAGAATTGTAAACCAATTTTAAAGAGGACCTTTAAAATTGGCAGCAAAGTCAGCCGGATAGGTGCGAATTCCTAGGCATGATGGTGAGGCAATACCGAGGCGAGAATTTCAATCCCGGCGGCAATGCGGTCGACTGTCTGCACGCCAAATGTCAAGCGGATCGTATTCTGTTGGGCTGGATAACCTTCTGCTGGGTAGAAAAATCCGCCGGGCACATAGAGGACACCCGCTTTGATTGCTGCCTCCCAGAGCGTTCCCTTGGGCCCTGCGTCGCAGCCTTGCGGTAACGTCAGCCAAACGTAAAGGCCGCCATTGGGAACCTGATAGGATACGCCCGCAATGGGTCGCAAGAATTCATCGCAAGCGGCAATCATCGCATCTCGTTTGATGCGATAGGCGTCTCTTAACAAATTCAAATGTTGATCGAACTTACCGGACTTTAGTAGTGTGCGAACGACGCGTTGATTGAAGTGCGGCGAGCCAAAATCGATTAGCGCTTTGCGTCGATCCATCGCCGTGTGCAGCGGTTCGGGAGCCACGCCCCAGCCGACGCGTAACCCGGGCGAGAGGTTTTTCGAAAAAGTGCCTGTCTCCACCGTGGATTCGAGCTTGGCTCCCAAATCGGTGAAGCTGGGTACGTCCTCACCTTCATACAGCAAGTCGCGATAGGCATTATCGACCAACAGCGTGATGGTGAGCCGGTGCGACCATCGATCGATTACATCGAGAATTTCCTGGCGTCGAGCGGCCGACATCGTGGTCGCCGCTGGATTGTCTGAGTAGGGGACCAAGTACAGAACTTTGACGCGTTCTAAATCGCCCGCTTCGTCGAGGCGATGCAGTGCTGCATGCAATTCCGCTGGAATCATCCCTTGATGATCGGTACCGATTCCATACGCGCGCGCACCAAGATCTTTCAGGACATAGAGATAGACAAAATAAGTTGGTGCGGCGCACAGCACGATGTCCCCTGGGTCGAGGAGGCATTCGGACGCGAGCTGCAAGAATTGATTACTGCCAGCGGTCAAGATCATTTGGTGCGCGCGATTGACCGCATCGGACTCAAAGAATCGTTCGGCGATCCATTGTCGCAATTCGCCATCACCAACATTGGTACCGTATTGCAAAGCAGCTCGATTGCTACCCGCTTCGTCCAGCAAGGTCTGACATGCTTGTGCCACTTCGTCCACCGGCAGCGTCGCAGCGTCCACGAATCCGGCGGCAAGTGAAATCGCTGCGGGATTGGCCAACGCAAGGCTCATTAGTTTGCTAATGGGCTGTTCTGGTGCGTGACGCCCTCTACTGCTGAGCGATACGGAGCCGTTTGCGGTTTGGGAGGAGGTCGACATACTGGCCTACAGAGGTGGAATGAATCAGGTAAACTGGTAGCAATACAAAGAAAACTTAGGCGTACTACAGCTATTTGACAACGCGAGTCCCAGGAAGTTCGCTCAGACGGTTACATGGATAGGGTGGATGAATGATGTCGATTGGGAATGGAAAACCAGATCAAAACATCGATTCAAAGGTGAACGTGACGGCGCTTCGTCGCAGATTGGCCGCAATGGGGCAGCGGGTCCGGTTGGGAATTCTCGATCTATGTTACCCGCCTACCTGTGTTTTTTGCCAAGGAGATTTGCTGTCGCAAGTACGCCTTAGCCCAGATTCCAGTCCCGTGGGTGCTAGTGCGGCGAACGGTCCGGCTGTGCAGGAGGGGTGTGCACAAACGCTATGTTACGAGTGTTGCCAATTGCTTTCAGCCTCCTTTGGAATCGGCTGTCAGCGATGTGGAAGTTTCATTCCGGACATCAATTCTTTTCGAGTCGCCAGTTCCAATTGTGAAAGCCCGAGTGGTGGAAGCGGAGGGGAACGAATTTGCACGCCTTGCGCGACCAAGCCTGGGGTGATCGAGCGAGTAGTCACTTTGGGTCTCTATCGAGATTGTCTTCGAGAGGCGGTAGTCGCGGCCAAGAGAGTGTCCTTTATGCCATTAACGTTAGCGCTGGGCGATTTACTCGCATACCGTATTCGTCGAGAATTCGAGGGACTGGCCATCGATGGGGTGACCTACATTCCATCCCATTGGAGTCGACGTTTAAGACGAGGAGGTTGGCCTACTCAATCGCTGGCTCGGCGAGTTGCCTGGCATCTGGGTGTACCTGCGTATTCTATGTTGCGAGTGACGCGGCGAACCGCCAAGCAAGGAATGTTGAACGATCAGGATCGGCAGACGAATGTCCTTGGTGCGTTCGGGGCGAGAAAAGGTTATGCTCTTCAAGGCGGTCGTGTGCTGGTGGTCGATGATGTTTGGACGACGGGCTCGACTATCCAAGAGGCCGCGCGCGTGCTGCAGCAGAGTTTCGAGGTCGAAGTGTATGCGGCTGTTGTGGCGCGGGCCGTTGGAGTTCATCAAAGATCGGCGCGTTAGCATGATTTCGCCCGAATTCTGAATCACAGTTGGTAAGTTTTAGGAAACCTATGGCCCCTGCTCCCAGTGTTCCTGGTCCATCAGCACCCGCAGTTCGAGGCACTTTTCGACGCGCCATCCTTCGCGGACTCGGCGTCGTCATGCCACCCCTATTGACTCTGGTGTTGTTTATTTGGGCATGGACCCTTATTGAAAGCTACATCCTTGGACCACTGGAATCTGGCATTCGATACGCAGTTGTTTGGGGGGTGAAGGACATCGAATCGTCGGTGCCTGTCAACGCCATTCAAGTCGAGGGAGCACCCGTCACCACGCGGTTCACATTAGACGGTAAAGTCTATGTGTCGGATTCCACCGGCTTACGTTTTCTACCGCAATCCGTTGTGTTGTATGTCAATGAGAATTTAGATCGACTAGACCCCTTTCAGCCGTTACCCGAAACAGCGATCGCGTTTTGGCACCGTTACGTCCAACTTCGATACATGCCTCGTTCGTTGGTTGTGCCGATATTTCTGATTCTGTTTTTAGGTACTCTCTATTTCATGGGGCGGATTTTTGCCCATGGTATCGGTCGATGGTTTCTCAATGCATTCGATCGGTTTATCAATCGAATTCCCATCATTAGCAACGTTTACGGATCGGTGAAGCAAGTAACCGATTTTGCTTTTAGCGACCGCGAAATCGAATTCAATCGCGTCGTCGCTATCGAATATCCACGCAAAGGAATCTGGTCGATCGGATTTGTGACGAGCCAAAGTATGCAGGATATTGCTGCTGCGGCGAACGAACCAGTCTTGAGTGTTTTGATGCCAACATCGCCGATGCCCATGACCGGTTTCACGGTGACCGTGAAAAAAAGCGAAGCAATCGATTTGAATATTACCTTAGATCAAGCCATCCAATTTGTCGTTAGTTGCGGCGTAGTTGTTCCGCCGCAGCAACAATCACCCATCTCGCGCTTGCAACTGAATCTTCCCCCTGCCGATGCAAAACTGGAGTAAGGGTTCAGGCTTCAGGCTTCAGGCTTACTCCTTACTCCTTACTCCTTACTCCTTTTGACTGGCGGAAAGTCTGTCTTGTCGCGGTAGGGCCTTTTTTGAGACACTTCGCACTCGTTTGTGTCGCTTTGGCTCTTTCGTTCCGCTGAATTGCGTCTGTTCGCCGTGACCTGTATCGATCGCTATATCCTGCGAGTCTATCTGCGAACGTTGCTCGTTTGCTTTGTCTCGTTTGCAGGCATATTTATTGTCTTTCATGCCTTCACCAACATGGATGAGCTGAGCATTTACGCGGACCGCGTGGGCGGAATGACGGTGGCTTTGGCAAGATTTTATGGTCCCTATTCATTTCTCCTATTTGAATTGACTGGGACTATCGTGGCCCTCTTGGCACTGCTCTTTACCATTGGGCTATTGAGGCGGACTGGAGAATTGACAGCCCTTCTCTCTGCAGGAATCAGCCACGGTCGGATCGTGCGACCGATGTTAATTGCCGCTGCGGTGCTATTAATAGCTGCTGCGCTCAATCGCGAATTGGTACTGCCCCACTGGCAAGAGCAATTGGGGATGAGAGCCCAAGATCTATCGTCGAGCACAGAGCAGCCGATGTTACCCGTTTACGATCGCATATCGGGTGTGTTGATCAAGGGCAAGGGAATGAAAGTCATGGAGCAGGAAATAGTGGCTCCCACTTTCAAATTGCACCATCGAATTCCAGAGGTGGGCGGACAAGTACACGCCGCCCGAGCCAAGTGGTTGTCTCAAACGGACGAACACCCGGCCGGCTTCTTAATGATGGATGTGGATCTTCCCAAAGGCATCGACCAAATGGCTTCACAATCGCTGACGGAACACGCGCTACTGCGAACCTCTTTCGACACGCCGTGGCTAAATCCAAACGAGTGTTTTGTTGAGAGCCAAGTCGAATTTGATTTTCTGCAGCCGGGCACGGGTTGGATGCGGATGGCGGCAACTTCAGACCTGATTCGACGAGTCAGCAATCCCGCGGTCTACTGCTCTTCCGACGTTCGCGTCACGTTACACGATCGCTGGCTGAGACCAGCCTTAGACTTTAGTTTGATCGTGCTTAGTCTGTCTTTGGTTGTAGGACGCAAGAATCGCAACATGTTCGTCGTCACAGGCTACGCAACTGCGTTGGTGGGCCTGTTTTTTGGCATGCGAACTTTATTTCACACACTAGGCGGGAACGGCTACCTGTTGGATCCGGCCACTGCGGCTTGGATCCCGCTTATTGTACTGGCGCCGCTAGCCTATGTTCGCTATCACACGCTGCAGGTTTCTTAGCTGTGCAGGTTTCTTAGTTGTGCAGAATACTTGGCTGTACTAGAACGCGTAGGCGGGGTTATCGCGGCTAAAGTCGAGGTCGGTCAAACCGACATTCACCTTGAGATCGATGTAGGTGTATTCCTCGATGACTTCAGGTTTCTGAGATTCCAGTTTTGGCCAGTCGTATGCGACGTAGCGAATAGGAATTTGCAATTGGTCGTCGATGAATACTTGAGCCAAGTAGAACTCGAGATCAGGCCGCTTGGTTGGTTGCGTTACTTGCAGCACGGTGCAGGTACGGTCTTTAACGCGTGCATTCTTCATGAACTTAGCTTGTACGTCGCTGTATTGACGCGCTGTTTCACCGCGTTCGATGAGTTTGACGATTAAGTTCTCCACGCCAATTTCGGTCAGCGGATATCGTTGCCCACGCATCGCTAACATACCAGTGGGTTGGATTTCGACAGTCGGCAACAATCGACCCTTGAAGCCACCCTCATGCGCGATGATCGCACCGTTGTTGCGGTTTTCCACATAAATGACTTCGCGACCCTTGGAGGCTGCAGGGCTGAGGAATGTCACGTAAACACTGAGTGGGGTGATCACGACTCCATTTTCAACCTTGCGGTTTCGCACCTTCAAAAACATATTTTCTTGCTCACCAAGTTGACCATCAACTCGCTCTCGTTTAACGAGAATCGCTGTGTAGTCGTTGTAATTGGCGTGGCTATGTTGCAGGGCCTGTCGCGCGAGGTTCAGCCCCTCGTCGAGCGAATGACCTGCTGGGTGAGGCAAATTATTGTTGAGCGAGACGCGGAAAACAGGTTCTTTGAGCCCATCGTCCTGAGCATGGCTAATCATCGGGCCGGCCAGCAGTCCTGCAGCCAATGCGCCGAAACCGGTCAAGAATTTTCTTCTGTTCGTTTCCATGACTTTAAATTCCTCTCCCATCCTTGGGGTGATCAACAGGCATTTCTCTTTATCGAACTGCCTCCGGGCCTAGCATGATATTCTTGATCGATGCCCTACTTCCTTGCGGAATACGACTCAGCGGCAGGCTCGAGTTAACCCGTTTAATCGCATCTCCTATACAAAAAAAGCGAACGTGGTCGCTAGGGATATTTCCAGTTCGAGTAATCGAGGGCCCGCAGACTACCCTCTGGAAACACTTTTATCGGAATTCTTAACGCAGGTTGCCCAGATTTCCGAAAAGGAATAAGCGGCTCTTTAAGATTTTCGCAACCGCTTCACCCAAGGCTGTACCAATGGCTTCTGCGACCCCCAGACGCAGTCCCTTCTTTTTTTTGAACGGCGTGTTTTTCTGTGGACTGCTGTTTTGCACAACAAATGGTCCATCGGATGTGAGGGCCGAAGATCCGAAACAGCCGCTCTACGGCATCGGATTGTGGGCACTGCCTCCGCAAACCCCACATAGGGTGATTCGATCGCCACAATTACTAACGCCTGATCAGCAGCGTAGCAAGGATGATCGAGGCCTATATCATGGACATCCGGCCACAATCGACGCGGCATTGGTCGAACCGGTATGGAAACAGCCCTATGCATACGGTTACTTTGGGGCGACACCGACTGGCCACTGGCAGCGACATTTTGGGTATCACCGTGCCTACACTCAATGGACCTTGAAGTAATCAGGGGCAGGGTTCCGCATCGACTTCACTCGCTCTAGGATCATGGGGTAATCACACCAACATCCAGGCGAACGAGAGAGTCGGAAATGAATGTACCACCAGGCGGACATGGGCAACGGCAGCCCCAACCAGAACCTTCGGTCATCCCAGAAAGTGGCTGGCACTGTTCCCACTATTTCTATCGTTTTCTGCGTGATGGATCTTTGGGACATCGCGCTGTGGCAGGCCGCAAGGCATTCATTGAGGCCCTCACGCCCACAGCCGCTGATAGGCCAGAGCGGATGCAGACGTTTGCAATCAGCGGTCACAAGGCAGACTTTGCCCTTACGATGATGGACCCTGATCCCATCAAAATAGATGCGGTTCATCAATCGCTCCTCTCGGGACCCTTGGGCGTGCAGATTGACCCGGTCTGGTCATTTGTTTCGATGAGTGAATTGAGCGAGTATGTTCCCACCGTAGAAAACTACCGAAACAAACTGATTGCTAGTGGCACACCTGAAGGTTCGCCTGAGTTGGATGCGAAGGTCAATGCGTACGAGCGTCGCCTGCCGATGATGGCTCAGCAACGCCTCAGTCCCGATTTTCCTGAATGGCCAGCCGCTTGTTTTTACCCAATGAATAAAAGTCGTTTGGTCGGTGCCAATTGGTTTACTGAGCCTCTCTCGCGACGTGTCAGTATGATGGGCGAGCATGCACAGAGTGGAATTCAATTTGCCGGCAGAGTCACACAATTGGTCACGGTCGGTGTGGGGTTAGATGATTGGGAGTGGATGGTAACACTCTGGGCACGCAATCCTCAGTTTCTCAAGGACATCGTCTATAAGATGCGATTCGATGAAGCGAGCGCGCGCTTTGGGGAATTCGGTCCGTTCTACGTCGGGTACCAAATGTCACCCGCGAAAATATTGGAACATTGCCGGATGTAGCTCACTGTTTCAGTCAATTCCATAAAGCCTTTTGGCCGTCGCTGCGATCGTTACAACCGCTAAAACCGATTGCATTCGTACGCTGGCGCATCACTCATGCGGGGCTTTCATTCGTTGACCGTTAGTGGAAAGAGCACTGTCCTATTAATCTACGGTTGGGACAGGCAGCAGTGTCAGTTCCCGTCTCTGAAGCGTCTCGTCACTGAATCGTCTCTATCCCAAAACTCACGATGCAAATCAAACGCGCGGTCGTTACTTCGGCAGCTCCGAATCAGAACACATTGCCCCTGCAACGGTTGGTGGACCGCGATGGATGCGAGAAGACGGCGCTGCAGATGATCGTGGAGGAGGTCGAAGCGGCGGGTGTAGAGGAAATTGCCGTCATCATTCAGCCGGGCGATGCTGCCGCCTATCGTCGAGCCGCAGAACCCTATCTGGGTTTGCTGCGATTTATCGAACAACCTTCGCCCCGTGGTTATGGCGACGCATTATTGCAAGCAAAGTCGTTTGTGGGAGATCAGCCTTTCCTGCATTTAGTAGGCGATCACTTGTATTTGAGTAGTGGTACACGACGCTGTGCTCAACAATTGATCGAAGTCGCTAGCGAGTTTTCTTGTTCCGTCTCTGCCGTTCAGCCAACTCGTGAAAATCGCTTGCATTTATTTGGCGTAGTCAGTGGGACCAATCTACCCCGCCGCGATGGACTCTATGAAGTCTCCGAAGTTCGCGAAAAGCCTACCCCCACCTTAGCCGAGCAAGAATTAATCACCGCGGGTCTCCGTTCTGGATACTATCTGGCGTTCTTCGGTATGCATGTCATGACCCCGTTAATCATGGAGATCTTGGAGCAGTTGGAACGCGAGTCTGAAGGCCAGCGACCCACGTTGTCGGATGCCGTTGCGCGGCTCTCCAAACGCCAACGATATCTGGCCCTGTCAGTAGACGGCAGTCGATACAACATTGGAATGAAGTATGGGTTGTTGATTGCGCAACTTGCTTTTGGTCTCTCGGGAAGTGACCGCGATCAAATTCTGATGGAATTGCTCGACGTTATGACTCCACGCCAAGCGGGCGGAGCGCAATCATGAATCGATTGTTGGAAGTCATACAAAGCGACGACGATGCCGTTCGCAATCAGTCGTTGGACGTACTATGTCGAGAAGCGACTCTTCAACAGCTGCTTGAAGATTGTCGGCATTTGGATGAATTTCGACGGACGGCTGAGAACCTGTACCAGCAAGTTCGCGCATTTTTCTTTCTCGCTTCCATTTACCGTTATCACATTCCGAGTCGTTTACCCAAAAACGACTCTGGGTTGATTCCTTTTGCAGGATACCAACACTTACTGCAACGTCGATTTTATGAAGCGATCGATGCGTTTCTCGATGAACAGCAGCGGAATGGAATCACAGATGGATTGGCCAGCGCGTTGGCCGAGTCCTACCATCGACTGGGATTTCAGACGCTGGCTGATCAAGTTCGCCGTAGCGTTCGGTCTTTTCGCGGGAACCAATGGATGTTTCGAATGGGACATCCATTGGACTATCCATTGCGGATTGTGCCTGAGTTATTGCAGGTAGATGTTCGCAGCGGAAATCTGCCAGTCCTGCGCGAACAAACCGCTGTGCGAATGGATTTTTCGCATAGTGCCTGGAGCGACATTTTCTTTTTGGGGATGGATTACCCAGAAGCAGCACGAGTGCTGAATGTTTCCGTTGATCTAGGTGTGGAAGGTCGCGACGAGGGGACGCAGCCGCCGATCGAAACGTATCTGCGAGTGATTGACCAGCCTATCATTCGATTGGTCAGCGTCGACCTGGGAGCCAGTACGGAGCTGGTTGATATCGCCGACGTATTTGATTTCGCTCGTGACTACCTAGGGTTGCTCAAGGGGGCAATCATTGCTGCGGGTATCGTGCCGCCCGGTCTAGAAGGATGCCGCCAACCCTTGGAACCCCTCCTCAAGCAATTGGTAGGAGCGGGCCGAGGAATCGAGTTGGTCAGTAAGATCAATGATATTCCGAAAGGGAGCCGTTTGGCTGTTTCCACGAACTTGCTTGGTTCGTTGATCTCCGTTTGCATGCGGGCCACAGGGCAGGTGGCTGCGCTTGCGGGTCCTTTACAAGAGAACGATCGTCGCACCGTTGCCGCGCGAGCGATTCTGGGTGAATGGCTGGGTGGATCTGGGGGAGGCTGGCAGGACTCAGGAGGCGTTTGGCCGGGAATTAAATTGATTGAAGGGACAACGGCTGGTGAAGCAGATCCCGAATATGGCGTAAGTCGTGGTCGATTGATGCCCGTCCATAAAGTATTTGATGAAACGGAAGTTACCTCAGAGACTCGCCAAGCTTTGCAAAATAGCCTGGTGATGGTCCATGGTGGAATGGCTCAAAATGTCGGACCGATTCTTGAAATGGTTACTGAACATTATTTGTTGCGCAATCAACAAGAATGGGATGCACGCCAAGAAGCCATTCAAATCCTCGACGAAGTCGTGGAAGCGCTTCGGCAAGGTGATGTAAAGCGTGTGGGAGAAGTAACCACCAAGAATTTTGAAGGGCCATTGCAAAAGATCATTCCCTGGGCAACCAACCGCTTCACCGATTCGTTAATCGAGCAGTGTCGCGAACGTTATGGAGAGCAATTCTGGGGTTTCTGGATGTTGGGAGGAATGTCGGGTGGTGGAATGGGTTTCATATTTGATCCATTGATCAAACCGCAAGCCAGTCAGTGGTTGGCTCAAACGATGATCGCCACCAAACGCAATTTAGAGACCGCCCTACCCTTCGCAATGGATCCGGTCGTGTACCGATTTTCCATCAACGATGCAGGAACGTCGAGCACATTATTAACCGGTGCTGAGGCCAGGCTGCCCGATCGATATTACATTCAAATGTTGCCTTTATGGTTGGGTGCAGGGACACGAAATCTAGCCCTGCAAACGCGTTCCGAACTGGAACACTTAGGAATTCGTTGCCGCGATAGCGATGGACAAGGAGAGCTATCGAGAGGCTTAGTAGACGCACTTTTACCACGTCCAAACCGATCCAACGAAAGCGAACAATCGCTCGAGGAACTGCTGGTTCGAAACGGATTTGATCGAATGCAACATGATCAAATTCGCAATGACTTACGAGCGGGGCGTATCGGTTTAGCCCAGAACCGCTTGCCTCACTCCACCGCGATTGAAGATGTGCGCGACGAGGATTTTATCGACGCCCGCAGCACCATTGAGCCACGCTATGCCGAACTTGGTAAGGATGCGATCGCGCGAGGGGAAGTCGCTGTGATGACCCTCGCGGCGGGCGTAGGCAGTCGCTGGACGCAAGGGGCGGGCGTCTGTAAGGCACTCCATCCTTTCTATCGGTTTGCCGGGCGACATCGCAGTTTTTTGGAGGTGCATCTTGCGAAGAATAGGTTGTCGGCCAAATCAAATGGCGGGATCATTCCTCATGTTTTCACAACCGGTTACTTGACCGACGGCCCCATTACTAACTTCATTGAGCAGCAAGACGCATTCGGGATGGGGGACGGATTACTTGTTTCTCCAGGGCGATCGGTTGGACTGCGAACTATTCCGACCATCAACGATCTTCGTTTTGCTTGGGAGTCGGTCCCTCAGCAAATGTTGGACGAGCAGCAACAAAAGGTTCGAGAAAGTCTAAGGGCCGCGTTGCTTGATTGGGCCAAACGTTCAGGGGAAGCCAACGACTATATCGATAATGTGCCCGCGCAATGTATGCATCCAGTCGGCCACTGGTACGAATTTCCCAATATGCTTCGCAATGGAACCTTGGCCAAGCTAGTCCAGAGATTTCCTGCGGTGCGCCATATTTTGTTGCATAACATCGACACGCTGGGAGCAAATGTTGATCCCGGATTGTTAGGTTTGCATATTGATAGTGCGTGCACGTTGAATTTCGAAGTGATTAGCCGTCGCTTGGAAGATCGCGGAGGTGGTCTCGCCCGAGTCAACGGACAAGCGAGACTCGTCGAGGGTTTAGCTATGCCCGACGAGGAACGAGAATTTTCACTTCGCTTCTATAATACGATGACCACCTGGATTGATCTTGATGCATTGTTGAATGCTTTTGGATTGAAACGAAGTCAACTGGCTGACAAGAATCAAATTGACGCGGCAGTCCGTCGGATGGCCTTGCGGGTACCAACCTATATTACTTTGAAAGAAGTCAAAAAACGCTGGGGCCACGGTCAAGAAGATGTCTATCCAGTTGCACAGTTTGAAAAACTATGGGGCGACATGTCGGCGCTGCCTGATATCACCAGCGGATACTTTGTGACATCCATTGCGCGGGGGCAACAACTGAAGCATCAAGCTCAACTGGACGGCTGGCGACGCGATGGCTCGGCAGCTTATATCGATCAGCTTTGCGATTGGTCATAGTCGCCTTTCGCTCCGCGAAAGTAGCGTTGGTATTGGTTTTTTTTATACTTTCGCGGAGCGAAAGGAGACTATCTTTTTTTACTTTCGCGGAGCGAAAGGAGACTATTTTTTTAATACTTTCGCGGAGCGAAAGGAGACTATCTTTATTAGCTTAGGGTTGTGATGCGCCAGGGCAGATGTTGGGGCAGAGCCACAGGGAACGCTCCGTCGACAACGCCTTGCTCTGCTAGATACACAGGGTCACTTGAACTAGCGAGACATGACTTGATTAATACGAGTTCGCTCGCAGAAATTTCTCTTGCCAAATAGGCCGCGATGGAATCGGTTGTGGTTTCCCAGCCGAGCGGAAGTGGAGCTCGCGTCGACGTGTCAGCGGGTGGGAAGTAGAATGAATCGACCGCTACGCGCATTGTAGACGCGCGCGACTTGCTGACTCTGCGTGCTGCGAACGTGTGGGCTCCATCGATCTCATCCCATTCTGGAAACAGCTCTCCTAGTATTTCGTATGTCGCGCGGAGCATCCGCACGCATCGCCAATGCATGGCAGCCGCATTGAGTGGAAATCGCTCAGCCAAATCACGCATCGCGTCAATGCAATCGCCACCCCCAACAATAATCCAGTTCTCGGCAGCCGGTTCATGGACCAGCCACTCGCGGAAGCGATTTGGAAAAGATGCACGGGAAAGACAGCTTCCCCCGATCTTGATAACACGACGACACACTTCCATGCTTTGCTCAGGAGAGGACGGGGATGACATCCATGGATGTTGTTTGTGCATACGCCAATCTCGCAATCGCATAGGCAGGTGCGACTCGGCACAAGTCATGCCCCAAAACAGTTGACAAATCGAGACAGGTGCGGTCCTTCGGTACGTTCAGTAGCCCGCAGCCATGTCCCGATAGGACCCAGGTGGCGGTGGGACTAGAAAGGACTTGTGCAGCAACCATCCAGCGTGCTTTCAAACGTTCGAGTACATAGGCGGACATGGTTTTTGCGTCGTCTAAGGTCACTTGGCGATGATCCAGTCCAATCATGCGAGCCATTCGGTTGGTCGCCATTGGAATCGACCTTGGCCGACCGTCACAAGTATTGCAGTCGGTCAAGTCCTCCCGTGCAAATCCTGCAACCAGGGCGCAATCATCTGTTGTTGCGAACACCTCATTCATCACGGGCGCCAGTTGTCCCAAAAAGGGAAGCGCATCAACAATGGCGCAAATCGGTGTACGGCCAATGCCTGAATAATCCAGTTCGCCCCTCAATAATCGATCGTGGTCCGAACGACTGGGGGTGGAAACGCGGCCATCTTGAAATGGAATAAAGTCGGAAGTTGTGGAACCAATGTCGATCAGCAGTCCATCTTTTTGGCACCAGTGAGCCGCAAAAGAAGCGAGCGCATGCCAATTGGATGCAGCGATGAGGTCTTCTTGCTCCACCGCTTCTGAAGATGAGACAAAGCGACCATCCATAGCATAGAAAAGGACGTTATCGTCGAGCCCATGAACGGATTGTTGAACTATGGTGTTTACTCCTTCTCGCCGATCTAGAAAACAATCGGCAAGCTCGCCCGTCATGGTCACAACGATGCGATCGATCGAGTCAAGTTGTCCTGCCAGCTCGCGTTTCATACCGCCAAGGACTGTACCTAATTCCATTGGCGTTTTCCAAAGGGGAAACGATTTGCAAATGGAAAGACCACAAGATGAAGCAGCTTTGATATTTGCGCCGCCGATATCAAAGCCAACAATCTGGGGAGTCGAGAGGGCCATGGGGGATGCGCGATGGTGGTAGGGAGAAGGTGGGATGGAAGAGAGTAGATCGCCCGGTGAAACGGGGACTAGCTCAATTAGACCACACTTCGCCTGCGCTATTCCAGGTTACCTGCCCTACATCCACAGCACAGCGGACAGGAGAACGATCCAGGCCGACAATTCGTGCGGCAATGTTGCCTTCCACGATTTTTCTCAGACCAACATAGGATGTTGTCAATCGTGGATTGATTTCAATGACGCAATCGGCCAAGGGGTCATTCGCTAACACCAAGTCCAGACCAATGAAACCACGAGGCGTTCGCGGGAACGCGTCAATGGCCAATTTTGCCAGCCGAAAGGCGCGTTGTTGGTCCGAGTCGTCCAAGGGACCAAAGCCACCGCCATAGGCTATATCCTCAGCCGAAATACGCTGACCCACCGCTGGAAAAAGAGTGGTTTCATGTCCTTCCACGATCGCCGCGATCGAAGCGGGCCGACCTTCGATCCAGGGCTGGATCAGATGTCCATTGACTCGGCTCGCTTCCTGCGCGGACTCGATGGACGAGTGAACGACAACTCCATCGGTACCGCAGCCATTGCGTGGCTTGACTACCCAACGAGAAGAAGTGGGTAGATTATCCAGAGGAACTGTCGAGTACGTCCACGTAGGTGGGTGAGGAACTCCCGCAACTGCGAAGATCCTGGCTGTTTCCCCTTTGTCGCTGGCGCATCGCAAGAAGTCGCCGTAGCCATTGCAGAGCGATAACCCTGCGGCAGTAAGCATGGCGACGCTCTGCGCCAACAAACCATCGGTCTCGGGAGCAATGATCAATGACCTGTCGCATCCCTGAGCCGCCGCGATCCACTGCGGCCATAGTGGTTGCTGTACATCAACGGGATGAAGCACCACATTGCCAGCGACCTGAATCTGGAATCTCGCATCAATCGGAACGTGGACGCATGAAGCGAAGTCGGCAAAGTCTTCAGTAATGGCCGTCAGCATCGCTTGACCCTCGGTGCGCAAGGACCGAGGGACCAGCTCTAATGGAGTCCGAGAAAAACCGCCCCCACAGACATATTCGCCGATGAAAATATCCACCTAGAAGATACCTAGTTGATCCCGCGCGTCTTCGGACATTTTCTCTTGCGTCCAAGGTGGGTCCATGACCACTTTGACTTCCACTCCGTCGACCTGCTCAAGGTCGGAGACCACTTGTTTAGAGTTGGCAACCAATTGAGGGCCTGCCGGACACATGGGGCTGGTCATGGTCATTTCGATTTTTACATCGTATCGCCCGTCTTCTTTTGCTTCCGAGACATCGACAACATAGATCAAGCCCAGATCCACGATGTTCACAAACAGCTCTGGATCAATGACTTTTTTTAGCTGCTCGCGTACGTGGTCTTCGGTCAGTGACATGATAGTTTCGTTGCTTCTAGAAAAAGTAGTGTGGTGTGGACAATCGGAAATGCGAGATTCGTTGTACAGCGGATCGTACAGCGGATCGCAAAATCAGGAAACGCAGCATCACGCATACTCGCGAACTTGCCGGGCAATCGTTTGGCCAAGCGAGTCGCGAACACTTTCAATGCTAATGCGATCGAAGATTTGTTGAAAGAACCCTGTGACGATCAAACGCACTGCTTCATTGCGAGTGAAACCGCGGCATCGAGCGTAGAAGATTTGCTCTTCATCAACGCGCGACGTGGTGCTGCCATGCGTACAGCGAACATCATCGGCTTCGATTTCCAATCCAGGAATCGAATCCGCGCGGGCACGATTGGAGAGCACCAGATTGTCATTGCGTTGGTAACCGTCCGTTTTCTGCGCGTCCTTATCGACCTTGATCATGCCACGCCAGATTGTGCGGCTTTGATCCTGTTGGGCCGATTTGTAAAGGAAGTCGCTGTGGCAATTAGGCGCCATGTGATGTTGCAGCGTGTGATAGGCAATATGTTGTCGGCCTTCGGTGAAGAGGACACCATTGACCTGGCTATCAGCACCGGGACCGATTAAAGAGACTGACTGATTGACTTTGGCAAAACCATTACCGATCGCGCCCAGGGTCCATTGAATGGTCGCATCGCGATCAATGATGGCGTTTTGATGAGCGAATTGGAAAGTCTTATAGCCCTGCTCTTGAAGATTAACGTAGCGCAGATGTGAACTGGGTTTTTGAATAATTTCGATGGCACCTAGGGAAAGCCCTGACGAATCGCGATGCACGCTATTGGCCTCGTGCAATACCGTTGCCTCCGCTCCTTCCTCCAGCACGATCAACGTATGCGCCAGGTCGACTCGCCCCTCGCCCAGCAGTGTGGACAGGTGCAATGGCTCGCGCACGACAGTTCCACGCGGGATGTAGACAAATTGCCCACCCGACCAAAAGGCTGCGTGGAGTGCTGCGAAACGATCGTAGTCGTAGTCGACTGCCGTGAAGAGATATTTGCGAACCAAGTCAGCGTGCTCGCTCGCTGCACTATCAAGACTGCAGCAAATCACACCTTTGGCAGCCAGTTCGGGCAGCAAGGATTGCTGACGCACGTGGCTATCTACGGTAACAACTTGACCACCCAATTCGACTCCTGCGCACAATGCGCCCACGTAGAGCGGCGTATCGGAGTCCGCAACGGGAACGTCGAATTTGTTGATGTTGAAGAGCCGTAGATCGCTTCGTAACCATTCTTCATGGCGGCGATTAGGCCATTCCATTTTCTCAAAATGATCGAATGCCTCTTGTCGCAAGTTGGCCAGCCACTGCGGATCTTTACGGTTAGAAACAAAGGCATCAAAGCCTGCTGCATCAAACTTATAGGTTGCTGCCGAAACGGTCATAATCAGATAGGGGTGAGAATCAAATAAGGAGTCGGGTGAACGAATGACAAAGGCAGGACGGAAGGGTGGCGTTAGCCGACGCTTCCTTCCATTTGCAATTGAATCAGTCGATTCATTTCTACGGCATATTCCATCGGCAGTTCTTTGACCAATGGCTCGATAAAGCCATTGACGATCATTGTGCTCGCCTCCGATTCACTGAGTCCTCGGCTGAGCAGGTAAAACATTTGTTCTTCACCGATCCGCGAGACGCTTGCCTCGTGACCCACTTGAACATCTTGTTCCATGATTTCGATGTAGGGATAGGTGTCGCTGCGGCTATCGGCGTCTAAGATCAACGCGTCGCAAACGACATTGTTCTTGCTGCCCGTTGCTCCGGGTTCTACTCGAACCAGTCCGCGATAGCTACTGCGGCCACCATTCTTGCTGATGCTCTTGCTGATGATCTGCCCGGTTGTATTGGGAGCAGCATGAACGAGTTTGGCACCTGCGTCTTGGTGTTGGCCAGCGCTAGAGAAGGCAATCGACAGGATCTCGCCTCGAGCGCCTGGCTCCATCATATGAACCGCCGGGTACTTCATCGTCAGTTTGCTACCCAAGTTGCCATCGACCCATTCCATGGTGGCGTCTTGATACGCATAAGCGCGTTTGGTGACCAAGTTGTAGATGTTGTTGGCCCAGTTTTGAATCGTCGTATAACGGCAGCGAGCGCCCTTCTTAACGATCACTTCCACTACGGCGCTGTGCAAGCTTTCGGTCGTATACATCGGGGCGGTACAGCCTTCGACGTAATGAACACTGGCCCCTTCGTCCACAATGATCAACGTCCGTTCGAATTGCCCCATGCTCTCCGCATTGATGCGGAAATATGCTTGGAGTGGAAATTCAATATGCACCCCTTTCGGTACATAGATGAATGAGCCGCCTGACCATACGGCGCTATTGAGCGCTGCAAATTTGTTGTCATTGGGCGGAATGATCTTGCCGAAATACTCTCGCACTAGATCCGTATGCTCGCGAACCGCCGTGTCGGTATCGGTAAAGATCACACCTTGGTTGACCAATTCTTCCTTGAGCGATCCATAAACGACTTCGCTTTCGAACTGTGCTTTCACACCAGCCAAGTACTTTTTCTCGGCCTCGGGAATGCCCAGTTTCTCGAAGGTTTCTTTGATCTCTGCAGGGACGTCATCCCAGGTTTTGCCTTGATGATCGGTCGGCTTGAGATAATAGAAAATATCTTGAAAATCGATATCGATGGCACCGCCCCAAGTCGGCATAGGGCGTTGTTCAAATAGCTCTAGCGAAGATAGACGAAAATCTCGCATCCAGGCTGGTTCACGTTTGATTTCCGATATCTGACATACGATTTCCTTATTGATCCCCTTCTGCGCCTTGAAGACGTCGTGGGTTTCGGTGCGGAAATTGTATTTGTTGATTTCGCCGATGGATTCGTTTTCGCTGATGTCCGTAGCCATTTGATTTATCCGTTATCGAAGAACCGCTGGTCAGGCGGGCGATTGTGTAAGGTGCAAAAAGGGGCTGGGTAGGCGTTTACGCAGAGGCTTCTACGGCCAGCATTTCTTGATTCGTTGCGTCAGCATCGGGATAGGTTTTGCGAATGCGATCGTATCCCGATCGGTGGAGTTCTTCAGCCAACTCATGGCCTCCCGTCTCGACAATACGTCCACCCAGCATCACATGCGTGTACTGGGGAGGGTTGTGTTCTAGAAGCTTGTCATGGTGAGTGATAATCAGTAGTCCCATTTTAGCGCGTCCGATGTCAGCAATCGACTCGCTTGCCAAGCGGACTGCGTCAGCATCGAGACCGCTGTCCGTCTCGTCCAAAATAGCGAACTTGGGTTGCAGCATGGCCAACTGAAGGATTTCGGCACGCTTCATTTCGCCACCGGAAAAACCATCGTTGACATAACGCCGGGCAAATTCGGGATCCATTCGCAGGTGAGCCATTTTCTCTTTTAATTCAGCGCGGAATTCACGCATCGGAATCAATTCTTCGCCTTCCTTGCGGTCGGGACGGCGAACGTTGGTCGTGGCATGGCGAAGAAAATCAGCCATCTTAACGCCAGGAATCGCTACAGGACGTTGGAACGCCATGAAGAGCCCTGCCCGGGCTCGCACATTCGGCTCCATCTCCAGAACATCTTGATCATCCAAGGTGATGGAGCCCGCGGTAACTTCGTAACCAGGGTGACCCATAATGGCCAGACCCAACGTGCTTTTGCCACTTCCGTTGGGGCCCATCAAGGCATGGGTCTCACCATGGGTCATCGTAAGGTTGACACCGCGCAGAATCGGTTTCTCGCCAACTGAGACATGTAAGTTTTCGATTCGCAGGACGTGGGTCATTCAAAGTTCCTCGAAGCCAAATTCAAGACAAATGAGATGTAATTAATAAAACTAAATTGGAATAGACGATGCCTACTTCTGTTCCACTACGGGAGCAAACTGGCAACAAAGATCGCCGTCCAATCGACAACTTCTTAGGTGGACTGTGCTGCCAAGCGCTTCGCTCAGCATCTCCTCTTCTAAATGACACATCGCACGACGCTCCACTTCGGTCGCCAAGTCGGGATGTGGACAAGCGGAAAAACCGATCACGGGCAGACTGCCCGTCGTCACCACATCAGCCAAAATGCGATGTCCCGATAACACCTGTGTCAAAGACTGCATCCTCGACTCGAGAGAATCTCCCGCGAAATGACGCGTGGCTTGCTGACGGTACCTCTGTCCTAAACGCTTGGCGATTCTCGACAACAACTGATTGCGAAGCTGTGCATCTTCAATCGCTAAGACTTCATGCCACATTGCGTCGGCGAGCTCAGCATGATCAGCACCCGCTTTGCGGTGGCCCAAGAGTGTTAAGCGATAATTGAACGTGGGACGCCCCCGCCCGGCTACCACTTTCTCACGCTCTACCAAGCCGCTCTCCAGTAGTCGTTCCAGACGCTGACGCACCGCCGTAGCCGTCACGTTTAATTGATCTGTCAGCTCTGCAATACCCAACGACTCGCCACTTCGTAACGCATTGAGCAATTCGCGGTCTACGCTGCGTACATCGCTCGACGGTTGGTCGTGAAGGGCTTGGGACATAATAAGTGGGGCCGACAATGTTTAGCGAAAAATTAGCGTATAGTGAACTTGTGTGCGGTAGTGTCTTCTGTGTTTCGTCGAAAAGCAGCCTGTTCGCTGGTTTATTCCCGAAAGAACACTGATCGACTAATGAACTTTATAGGGCTGAGGTATTTTTGACAACCAGCGTTGTTAAAAAGAATTCTGGGTGACATGTTGATCGATATGTGGATCAGTGCAGTCAGGCATAGTCCGTTTTTGCCTACGAGATCGGTCCCGATTGGGGTAATCGCTGGGATTTGCCGAAACGGTCGAGGGGGGCTACCCCTAACGAATTTCGGGATAAATTGTTACATTTTTGCCGCGAGCCGCTGGGCTCGTTTTCCACAGAATCGCCCTTAGCATTGGACTTCCGATATGAAAGCGGTCGCCGTCACTCCCGGCAAACCGAATAGTGTACATTTGCAAGACATCCCGGCTCCGAAATTGAGCGATGTGGCAGGTGGCACCGGTGTATTGGTCCGCGTATTGAAGGTGGGGGTGGATGCCACCGACCGCGAAATCAATGACGCGCTGTATGGGAATTCACCTCCCGGCTTTAACTACTTGGTCTTGGGCCACGAGTCCTTTGGCATCGTGGAAGAGGTGGGGCCCAATGTGCGTCGAGTCAAACCGGGCGACTATGTTACGGCGACGGTGCGGCGACCAGGGGGGTCCATCTACGATCAGATTGGAACCTACGACATGACCAGCGAAGAGACTTACTACGAACGTGGTATCAATCTCTTACATGGTTATCTGACGGAGTATTTTGTCGACGATGAAGAGTACATCGTGCGCGTACCTCAAGGTCTCAAGCATTTACATGTGTTGATGGAGCCGATGAGTTGTGCGGCGAAGGCTGTGCATCAAGCCTACGAAGCTCAGCGTCGCATGCGAGTCTGGCGTCCCAAGCTTGCGTATGTTTTGGGGAGTGGGCAGATTGGCCTACTGACGACCTTGATTTTGAAGCTCCGCGGTTTGCAGGTATGCACGATTGCACGAGGGGAAGCTCCCAACCTGAAGTCGGAAATTGTAACGGGATTTGAGGCACGCTATGTGAGCACCAAGGAATTGCCCTTGGAGGCGCTCGTTGCCGAAACAGGGCGTCCCGATTTAATCGTCGATGCAACGGGAAGCAGCAAATTGGCCTTTGATGCGATGCAATATGTGGGACATAATGGCGTCGTTGTTTGGACCAGCATCACTGGTGGTGCGAAGAAGATCGAAGTTCCCAGCGATAAAGTGAATATCGAATGGGTGTTGGGAAATAAGTTATTGTTGGGCAGCGTGAATGCGAATCGTGAACACTTTGAAATGGGAATTCGCGATTTGGCCCTGGGCGATATGATGTTTCCCGGCGTTATCGAGCGAATTCTTACGAGCCCTGTAAATGGCTTGGAGAACTATGCGGAGATGATGCGATTGCTCGTTGAAGATGATGCGGCGCTGAAGGTGTTCGTCAACGTCAGCGAATAAGCCTGAAGCAGACGTGGTTCTATTCATCCCGGTTCTTGCGAAGAAGGTGCTGACGATGCTTGTCTACTTTCGAGGTTACTTAGGGATGAAGAGTTCGTATTTGACTCGCTTCTTAACTTTGTGTTTGGTGTCGGTAGCTTTGGCTGCTACCGCCCACGCTCAAACACCCAAGGTGGTAACACAACCGGCTGAGATTGGTCAGGACGCAAAGACGAATTGGCAGGTGCTCTGTTTTTTGGGAACAGAGTGTCCGCTGGCCAAACTCTATGGACCGCGATTGCAAAGTCTGGCAGACCAGTTTGCTGGCAAGGGGGTCGAGTTTACTGGTGTTTTCAGTAATCGACAGGATTCGCCTGCTGAGATTGAACGCTATGTCGCGCAGCACGGGATCACCTTTCCGACGATTCAGGATATTGGAAACAAGCTCGCCGATCGCTGGGGAGCGACGCGCACCCCTGAAGTTCTCGTCATCGATGGTCAAGAGCGGATTCGTTACCAGGGACGAATCGATGATCAATACGAACCCGGGGTTATGCGACTTGAGCCGAAGCACAAATTGCTTGAAGCGGCATTGCATGCGTTGCTGCAAGGTAACGAGCCCGATGAGCGAGACACGGGGGCCGTGGGCTGCATTATTGGTCGGGTGAGAAAGGTCGATGTTGCAGCAACGGACAGCATCGTTACTTATGCAGAGCACATTGCGCCTATTCTTCACAAGCATTGTTTGGAGTGTCACCGCAAGGGTCAGATTGGACCATTCGCAATGGACGATTTTGACGAAATCGTTGGTTGGGCGGAAATGATGCGCGAGACGATCGATCAAGAAAGGATGCCGCCATGGCACGCAGCTCCGCCGCATGATCGCTTTTTGGGTTCGCGGATTATGGACGAAACGGAAAAATCATTGGTACGTCGTTGGGTTGATCAGGGGATGCCAGCAGGCAATTTAGACGAGACGCCCATGCCTCCTCCATTTGTCGATGGTTGGGCACTTTCCCGCACGCCCGATATGGTATTGGAGATGGCGAGCCAGAGCATGGAGATTCCAGCCCAAGGGACCGTTGATTATCAGTACTTTGTGATCGATCCTGGTTTTGAAAGCGACCAATGGGTTAGCGAATCGCAGGTGGTGCCGGGGAATGCAGCCGTTGTGCATCATGCGATTTGTTTTGTGCGACCGCCCGATGGATCTGAATTTAAAGGAGTCGGTTGGTTGGGCGCCTACGTTCCTGGGCAGCGACCTGCAGTCTTGCCGCCCGGACATGCGAGGCTGGTCCCCGCAGGCTCAAAGCTCGTTTTTCAGATGCATTACACTCCGACTGGAAAACCCGAGACAGATACGACACGGCTTGGCATCGTGTTTACCGAGCGAGAGGACGTGACGCACGAGGTTGTTACGTTGCTCTCTATGGAGCAATCATTTGAAATCCCCGTAGGTGCAAAGCACCATGCTGTGACTGCGTCACTGAACCGCTTTCCCCGCCATGGTCGTTTGTTGTCGATAACGCCTCACATGCACTACCGCGGTTCAGCGTTTCAATTGCAAACTCTCATTGGCGAGCAGCGAGCTGAATTGCTCAGCGTTCCGCATTACGACTTCAATTGGCAGCATGATTACCGTTTGAGGGAACCCGTGGAGTTGGATGACATCACACGACTCGAATTCACTGCCTGGTTTGATAATTCAGCCAACAACCCGTGGAATCCGGATCCGAATCAAGTCGTCACGTGGGGCGAACAGACATGGGAAGAAATGGCGGTGGCCTTTTTCGATATCGCAGAACCTTTGGAAGTCGTTGCGGAAGAGACTCAACCTTCGCAGTCGTTTGTCGTAGCAGAAGTACCTGCTAGTTTGCAGCAACGACGAGAGGATTTTGTGAATCAGTTCTTCACACGGTTTGACGTCGATGGTGATGGTAAAGTGCGCCCTGGCGACGTATCGCAAGCCTTTTCCGCATTCGGATTTTGGCGATTTGATAACAATTCGGACCGGGTATTGGATCGTGATGAATTGTTAGAGGCTTCGCGGCAACATATTCGAGACTAAGGGACCCAAAAGTTGTTAAGCCGCTGGAGTCGTTGGTTGGGCAGCGTCGTGGATCATCCCTGGGTGGCCATTCTGTTCGTTGTCGCATTGACGGGACTGTCGACTTTGGGTTACCGCGATCCCCACTTTTTTGAAAAGTGGATTAGCACAGATAACGCGGTCCTGACCGAGGATGAGCAAACAAGCAATGCGGCTCCTACGCAACAGCGTCGCAGGGCAGCCGTCACGGTGGATCCCATTCGCTTGATGGATGCCGACAGCATGTTGCTGATTCAATCCGACAACTTCTTCACGACGTCGGGCGTGCGGGCGATGCGGCGGATAGTCGAGCGATTGGAGGCGTTGGATTATGTCCAAAGCGTGATGTGGATGGATCGTGTTCCCATCATGAATATCTTCGGTTTGCCAGAACCGATTTTGCCACGCGGAGATGGGTCTAACGCTCTGCTACAGGCATCAAAGCGAAAAGCATTGGCACATCCATTGGTGTTGGGGCAGTTTCTTTCGGCCGATGCAAAGAGCCAGTTGTTATTGGTGCGCGTGGAATGGTTGTTCGTGACCGAAGATAGCGATGTGACCACTCGGCTGATCGACGTAGCCCGGCAAGCGATCGCGGAGGAACCAAAGTTTCAGGCCGAGGTCCAAGTGACTGGCCGCGTTCCCTTGTACTTGGATGCCAGGGCGTCACATGATGACAATCAATTGCGTTACCAATTGGTCGGTTACGGTGTCATCTTTATCACTGCATTAGTACTGTTTCGAGGGCCATCGGCCGTACTGATCGTGGCTTTGGCTCCTGCGCTTGGCGTCTTTTGGACCTTGGGGATACTGAGATTTTTTGATCTTCAGGACAATCCCTTCAACGATGTCATTCTGCCCACTCTGTTGTCGTTGGTTGGCTTGACCGACGGTGTGCATATGATGATACAAATTCGGCATCACCGGGCTGCCGGGATGGCGCCTAAGGACGCGGCAAGATTAGGAGCACGCGAAGTGGGAGTAGCGTGCTTTTTGACATCGCTGACCACTGCCATTGGTCTGGGTTCCCTGGGCTTGGCCCGACATGAAATTGTGAAAGAGTTTGGTTGGTGCTGTGTCATCGGAGTTGGAATGACTTTGATCTCTGTGTTGATTGTGATTCCGCTTGCCTGCAGCACGTTCCTGGGGAGAGGTATTCATCGCGGTCATCATACCGGCATGATACAAAAGCACCTGACCAAAATTGGAGTCATCGTGGATTGGTCGGTCCGCTGGAAAAAGAGTGTATCGGCCTTGGCGATTGGATCGACTCTGTTGTTCGGCGCAATTGCCCTTCGCTTACAACCGGATGAACGCAATCAGACCGGATTGCCAGAGGGAAGTGCGTCGGTCCAAGCAATTCGCGCTATGGATGTGGCCTTTGGGGGATTGGAACGTGGAGCAGTGGATATTCGCTGGAACGCGGATGTACCGGATGGCAGTGAGACGATTTTACGAGTCCTTCAGGAGGTCGACGAAGCGCTTCGCCGCGAGCAACTTATCGGGCACCCTTTGTCGCTGGCCACTTTGGTTGCGGCATTGCCGGGGAGTGGTGCTGATGGAGGGCGACTAGCAATGGCCGACCTGTTGCCTCCTCCTTTGAAATTCGCTTTTTACAATCCAGAAGAGGCTTATGCGAATGTGTCCTTTCGTGTTCAGGACATTGGTATTGCGAAGTATGCCCCGGTGTTCGAGCGGTTGGAAACATCCCTAGCGGAGATCGCTGCGAAGCATCCAGGTTTCACTTTGGAAATGAGTGGAAGTGCTGTAAGACGTTGGCGCGATCTCTTCCGCATTGTCACAGACTTAGCGACCAGTCTGGGGACCGCCAGTGTGATCATTTTTATTGTCTTGACTATTGCTTATCGCTCGCTGCGTATTGGCCTGATATCCATCGTCCCCAATGTTTTTCCCTTAGCCATTACCGGAGCGATCATGGTCTATCTGGGCCAATCGCTGGAGATGGTCAGCGTCTGTGCATTTACCATTTGCTTAGGCATTGCGGTTGACGATACGATTCACTTCATGACGCGACATTTAGAATGCACTAGCGAGACAAAGCACTTGGAGCGGGCGGTACATCGCGCGTTTGTGAGTGTTGGCACAGCGCTGATCACAACGACCGTGGTGCTTGTTGCTGGTTTCGCCACGGTGTTGTGGAGCGATTCCCGAGAGCATTTGATATTCGCGTGGATGGGAATATCCACGTTTCTTTCCGCACTATTTGCTGATCTGTTTTTCTTGCCGGCCTTGTTGGTTCAATTTGGACCCAAACCGCCGCAGGGGGACAATTAGACCCAGGCGGGTTGATCGGTGTAGAGGTCCAAGACTTGGCTTTGCACTTTGATGGCCCGCACGAGAATCCAGATTTGATCGGGATCAAAGCGAAGCGGGCCGTCGGTACAGAGCGAGTTCAGCTCGTCGGTCATGGCGGCGTGTTGGTCGGAGGCGGCTTTTAATCGAAATCCGGCCGCCTTGCAGAGTCGCTTGATCTGGGCGATGTCCACGGTGCCGTCGGTCGCTGGATTCCCATTAAGAATCAGCAAGCAAAGACGTGCTACCTCGACCGGAGCCAACTCGGGGTCGAGGGCACTAATTTGTTCAGCTAGCTGATGACATTGCATTTCGATTCGTGCGTCGTAGCAGAGTTGCGTGTGACAGGAGTCTCAATACACAACACTAGCCCGCACTCTGGGGAAGGTCCGGATTTTCTTGCGAAATCAGGGTTTACCGAAAGTTATTGGCAGCACGAACGGAGATTGTCAGGCCCCGACGGGTTGGCCGATCAACCCGTAGTTGGCCAGGGTGCGAGCGAGTTGCTGCTCTGCTGCACGCTCCAGAGGGGTCATCGGCAGGCGTAGTTCTCCGGTATCACGTCCTAAAATCCTCATTGCCGCTTTGAGTGGAATGGGGTTGGTAGCCAGGCCAAGCATTTCTCGGCACAATCCGAACAACTTGTAGTGCAATTCCATTGATCCCGTCGCATCACCAGCCGAATACCGTCGCACCATCTCAATCATGTCTTCGGGAACAATATTTCCGACAACGGAAATCACTCCCTCTGCGCCCACGGACATCATGGGCAGGGTCAAACTATCATCGCCGCTGAGTACCGTGAGGTTGGTGGTTGTTAAGATTTGCGAGCACTGATCGAGTGAGCCGGTGGCCTCTTTGACCATTGTGATGTTGGTGATTTCGGCCAGCCGAGCAATGGTTTCTGGTTCGATGTTTTTGCCCGTACGACCAGGAATGTTGTACACACAGACTGGAATATCAACGGCTTCGGCGACATGCTTGAAATGTTGGTAAAAACCTTCTTGTGTTGGCTTGTTGTAGTAGGGGGCAACCTGCAGAGTGGCGTCAGCACCCTCTTTCGCGGCACGCTTGGTTAAACGCAGTGCCTCGGCGGTACTATTACTGCCAGTTCCCGCCATCACTTTGCAGCGTCCCGCCACACAAGCGATGGTCTCCGCAATAACGCGTTCGTGTTCGTCATGCGTCAACGTGGGAGACTCGCCCGTTGTCCCGACAGGTACAAGGCACCGAGTCCCGGCTGCGAGTTGAAATTCGATTTGCTCCCGCATCCGATCGTAGTCCACTTCGCCATCGCGGAAAGGAGTTACTATGGCGACGGACAGTCCGGCGAAATCGGAGCCTTTACGCTGGCGCATGGGTTTGGTTTCTAATGCAAGTAGGACGGCTGGACAGACGATCGCTAACGACGTGCGACCGCCGCCAAATACTGACATATTGGCGCCCAGTTCAACAACCCACCTACCGCGTTACGGGGGAAATTTGTGGTCAGAATCGATTCCAAACGCCCCCAATTTCACGGGAAGATGCCCTGCAACGGCCATCTAGCTAACTTACAGCTAGCCAATTTCCAGCTAGCTAATTTGCTGTGCACCGGGGCGACCCTGGGTCACTTCGAAAGTCGCCCGTGTTTCTAGCGGTGCACCAGGGCGAGTGACATAAGGCACGATCTGGTAATCGGAGACCCACTTTTCTGGTGTTACCGTGCAGCGAACATAGCCGCGCTGGGCATTGAAGAATTTGACAAACGGGTTTTCTTCCAGCACATGAGGCGTCTCTTTGAGCTGATCCTGGCCGTCGCCACCGGAACTGATTGACGTACCGACAAATTCTGTTGCGACGATTGGATCCGATTCACTATCAAAGTCGACCTTCAAATCGTTTACCCAATTGCAGTGAATATCACCGGTGAGCACCACGGGGTTGCTGATTTGATTCTCGGCAAGGTACGAAAGCAATCTGCGGCGGGGAACTTCGTAGCCGGACCATTGATCCATACTGTATTCGCGTACTCCGCCCGGCACTCGATCCACGCGGGCCATCATGACCTGTTGTGCCAGCACATTCCAAAGGGAATTGGATTCGGCGAGTTCTGTTCGTAACCACTGTTCCTGTTGGGGGCCGAGCATATCCGCGTTAGCGCTAAATACATCTCCAACTAAAGGGCTGCGTTTATCGCCATTGGGTTGGTCGGTACGATATTGACGAGTGTCGAGTACAGCAAAGTTGGCGAGTCGGCCAAATGTACTGGCGCGAAAAAGTCGCATGTTAGCGCCCTGTGGCAGAGCGCTAGCGCGAAGCGGCATGTGTTCAAAGTAGGCTTGGTAGGAGGCTTCTCGTCGTTTGAGGAAATCGGCCACTGCAACGCCTGGCTCCTCCGATATATCACCCGCGCAGTTATTGTCCAGTTCGTGATCGTCCCATGTGACCAGCCAAGGCATGGCTGCATGAGCGGCTTGCAGATCTAGGTCCGACTTGTACTGTGCCAATCGATTGCGATAGTCTGTCAGCGCGACGATTTCGTTACCATGATGCTTGCGAACCCGGCCATCGCGGCCTTGACTTTCGTAGATGTAATCGCCCAAGTGGATCCCCAGGTCGAGTCCCTCTTGCGACATGTGGTAGAGTGCGGTGAACAAGCCCTGTTCATAGTTCTGGCATGAAGCAAAGGCGAAACGAAGCTGTTGTGGCATGGTGTTTCGCGAGGGAAATGTTCGTGCACGACCAACGGGGCTCGATTCTCCCAGCGCATGAAAGCGATAGAAATACCAGCGGTCGGGGAGCAGTCCGACCACTTCAACATGGACTGCGTGTCCAAGTGCAGGAGTTGCGTGAAAGACTCCCTTTTGAACGACCTTGGAAAAGTTCTCGTCATCACTAATTTCCCAATCGACTGCAACGTTCGCATCGGGCATCCCACCACCTTCGAGAGGTTGAGGGGCCAGACGCGTCCAAATCACAAAGCCGTGTTCATCGGGATCCCCCGATGCAACTCCCAGTTGAAACGGTGTGTCGGTTACCGCTGCCCGTCGCAACACTGCTCCAGAGGATTTACCTGAAAGATAGGCGGCCGATGCAAGCGCTGCCGAGCCCAACAGGAAATGTCGACGAGGAAGGGATGGACGCGACATGATCATCTCCAGAACGCATTGAGGAATATATGGGAATGAAATTTGGCGGGGTGTGCCAAGCAAGCAGCGTGTATCGGAGGACCGAAATTAGCAACCACCTCAAGAGGTCCCTTTACGAATAATTCGCCTTAGTCACCGATCGACCTTCATAATTCCCGCTTGTTCCAGCGTTTGATCTAAACGGCCCTTGAGTTCTCGCATCTGATCGGCACTCCACTGTTGGCCCACATTTGCAACAACATAGATGCTCAGCACTATAACGCATGAGAAAAGGGCTACCCACAGACCCGAAAGCGAGTGGGCCAACATCCATTGCACGTAGGCAAAAATAAGTGCAAAAAAGGCCGTGAAGGTAAATACCAGGTAGAGAATCCAGACAAAGGTCCAAACATCGGGACGCGGGGCAAAGAGCCCACGAAGATCACAGCACGGCGTCCCGTTTTCGGGACTGGGATTTTCGAGACTCTGACTTTCGGGCGTGGGCGATTCGATTAGGTAGAACGAAAGATGGGGAGACCAGAGCCGATGCTCGTTAATCGGCAAGTGCAACTCACCATATTCGCCATGCATGAAAAAGATCGACGGTTCACCAACTCGTTCAAATACTCGTTGTAATCGCCCAATGGCTTCATCGCGCGAACCATGAATCGAATATCGAAAACTGGGTCTAAGCTGAAACCACCACATTTCCGCACCTGCAGGTAAAAGTTCTGCGAAGATTATAGCATCGTGGTAGGAGACAACGTCGATCGAAGTAAATCTTACTTCCAAGAAGGAACGTTATATCTCAAATTCAGGAGAAGGATGAGACAGGAAAACTTCATTAGTGCTGCGTTCGATTGTGATACACAAGCCGTCCAAGTCAAGGTCGTCTTCGTCATAGCCAAAGGGTTCTTCCACGTGTTCGGCGACAATCTCCAATCCGATCATGAAATAGGACATGATGATGGTGAGCAAAATAGTCCACCAGCCGAAGTCTTGAACGATACCCCAGGGGAGTGTGGCAAGGAACAAAATGACGCACTGCCGAGCGAAGAGTCGGTACGACCGCACGATCGGGGTGCGCTGAATCCGCTCACATCCACCACAGATATCCATCAGCCGTAAAAGTTCCGCGTCGATAACGCGTTGATCATCTCCACTGATCAAATCCGCTTTACGCCAGTTTCCGACGAGTCGAAAAAGGTTGTTGGCGACGCCTAGAGGCTTGTGATTCCAGGAAGAACAGAGCGGATGAACTTGTGTTGGCAGTTTCGTTTTGACTTCGTCGCGCAAGTGGGCGCGAAGTGCAAGTGGAAACGCAACGATTAATTGTCGCGCTTGTTCCAGTTGGTCGCTTTCCACATGCCCGTAAGTGTTAAGTTTTACTGACAGGTTGCGACTGGCATTGACCAGCGCGCCCCACAAGGTTCGCGCCTCCCACCACCGGCTGTAGGCTGTGTTGGTGCGAAAGACCAACATCCAGCCAAGAACTAAAGACAGGACAGCATGAAATTCCGATGGCGTATCTCCATAGCCACTGTATTGAGAATTCTCTTTCAGCACAGCGAGAACGCTGTATCCACCCACAGCTATGGCCGCAATAAAAACCGTGCTGAGCGTCTTGCTGGTAACGATCGGTGCGAATGACTCGCGGATGGGCATAGAATTGCGGCTTTGTGGGTGTGATTTGCGCAGGAAGGGATGAGCTAATCTTGCTGGGTCACCAAATCAAGGATGCGACGCATCTCGGCAACGGCGTCGCGAAGTCCGACGAAGACGGCGCGTGACACGATCGCGTGGCCGATATTCAGTTCGACGATTGGAGCAATTTTGGCAACCGCTCGCACATTGGTGTAGTTCAGTCCATGGCCAGCATGAACTCGCATCCCGGCTGTCGCAGCCATTTGCGAAACTCGTCGCAGTCGATTGAGCTCAGTGGGAACGTCGGCGCCGCGGGCTAATGCGTAGGGGCCCGTGTGCAGCTCCACTGCATCCACAGCCAATTCGGCCGCCGCATCGATGGCCTGCGGATCGGGATCCAAGAACAAGCTCACTAGAATGCCCGCTTGGCGCAGGCGCGTTACGGCCTCCTGAATTCGCGACCGTTGGCTAACGACATCGAGGCCTCCTTCGGTTGTGACTTCGGCTCGTTTTTCAGGAACTAGCAATGCCCAGGTTGGTCGAACACGACAAGCGATTGCGAGCACCTCTTCTTCACAAGCGATCTCGAAATTCGTTTTGACCGTAACGGTTTTCATTAAGAGTTCCACATCCCGTTCTTGAATGTGGCGCCGATCTTCACGGAGATGGAAGGTAATCCCATCTGCCCCACCCTGCTCTGCCATTGCAGCCGCGATGACTGGATCCGGTTCATAGGTTCGTCGCGCTTGTCGAATCGTCGCTACGTGGTCGATATTGACGCCTAATTCGATCATGGCCCTGTATCCTCTCGGCAAGTTTCGCTGCCGGAACGTGAAAGTGTTTGATTCAACCAGCTCATTTCCATGGCGATCGAATCGGCTAATGACTGTTGTCGCATGGCAGGAGGAAGTACGCCCCAAGCATAAGTTTCTACTTCCAAATGATCGACGCAGAGTGTTGACGGCGTTTGCTCGATTGCTTGCAAGCACTCTATGATGGCTCCCCGCGTTCCGGAGAAGTAATCAAAGCGATCCAAGAAAATGGGAACATGAAAATGGATGCACCACGCATGGTCGCGAAGGTGTGCGTCGGTACGCAGCAGTTGAGGTAAATCTTCAGCTAGTTCGAAATGGCCCAGCTCATCCATCCGGCCTGTTTGGTGCAAATAGCGATCTTCTGCAAACGAACTCAAATGTTGGTGAGCCAGTGTTTTTGTTTCACTGTCCATTTCCGACCAATTCACCTGAATGGCACTGCTGACTTGTATTTTGCCAACGGTAATTTCGTTTGCCGCATAGCGCGCTAACACTTCTGTTTGAGTTTCAAACATGACCGCCGAGTGGCACACGTCGTGACAGACGGTGAGGTATCTGCGAAACAACGGGGATGATAAGTATCGTTGAAAAAATTCGACCATGTCGTGACTCGTGTCGAGCGCGCATCCCGGTTCGGGCTCAATCGCTACGACAATTCGCTGGCCGGTTTTCTGTTCGTGTTCATGGAGATCGTGCGCCAAAATCATGAGATTGCGGGCCGCTTGTGCGAATTGCTCTTCATTAAGTGAACCCCAAGCGATCGGCAGAGTACTAATGGAACCGATTGCCGTCGATGGCAGGAGTGCGCCCAGAATGCCAACGAGATTACGAGTGTACGCCAAGCGGTCGGGTTCACACCAAGTCGGTTGGTAAACGAGATGTTTTACGACCGGCTGATGAAAATTACCAAATGGGAAGCCGTTCAAGGTGTAGGGAGTGAGGCACAGCTCGGAGAGCAGACCACGCAGCTCTTCGAGGGCCTGAGGAGACTCGAGTAGGTCTTGCGAGGCAGGATTGGCAATCCATAGCCCCACGCCCATGTCCGAGTCGGGGAAAGCCTTGTTGCGAACTTTCGACACGAATTCAACCAAGTTGCTTCGCAGGGTGGGCAAATCGGGTCCCGGGTGAATGTTCGTGCAGTAGCCGGTGGTCCATCGGATGGCAGACAAGGAAATGGCTCGCGGGAAAATGTCGGAAGGAATGTGCGATTGATCTCCGTAAAGGATGGAGATTTGGTGGAAATCTGGCAACAGTGGGTTAGAAATTGAATTTTGCGTGCCAAATCCCTAGCTGTAATCGATTGACGAGCAGTTAAACTCAGGGCAACCCCCAAATTCTCTCGTACAAACTTCCTCGTGATGGGCGACTGATTGACATGCTTCGAATGTTGAGCTGGAGACTGCCGGTTTTTTTAATAGTAGGGGTAATGCTTGCCACCTTAGGGGCTCGGCGGGGTGAAGCACAGCCGTTACCCAATACCAAGCACGATGGCTTACCCGATGTCTTTCGCCAATTGGAAGAATGGCTTCCTACACCGAATCTGTATAGGACTGCCTCGGGCGAGCCAGGGCCTGGCTATTGGCAACAGAAAGCCGACTACGAAATCGATGTGGTGTTGGATGACAAGCTGCAGCAAATTCGCGGTACAGTGGCGATTGATTATCACAATCTGTCGCCGATGCCTTTGCGGTATATCTGGCTGCAATTAGATCAAAACATTTTTCATCCCGATTCGATCTCCAATCGATCTGCGACTGCGCCGGCAATCGACGGTCGGGTGCCATTCGAAGCGTTGCAGGGTTTGTTGGTTCGCAGTGCGTTCGACGGTGGTTACAAAATTAAAAAGGTGTTGGATGGCCAGGGTCGTGAATTGCCTCATACGATCGTCGATACGATGATGCGCGTCGATCTCCCCGAAACGCTTGAGGCGGGGCAAACGACAAAATTGAAGATCGATTATTCGTTTAACATCGTCGACGCGGATCTCATTCGTGCGCGGGGCGGATACGAATTTTTTGAGAAGGATGGAAACTACATCTACGAAATGGCTCAGTGGTTTCCGCGCGTCGTTTGTTATACCGATTACACAGGTTGGCAACACAAGCAATTCCTAGGTGCTGGAGAGTTCACTCTGGAGCTGGGCGATTATAAAGTTCGCATCACCGTGCCAGCGGATCACGTGGTCGCCTCGACGGGAGTACTGCAGAATCCGCAAGAGGTTCTGAGCGAAACGCAGCGGCAACGATTGGAAAGTGCCGCAACTGCGGAGCAGCCGGTGTTTATTGTGACACCTGAAGAAGCCAAACAGAATGAAGCCGAAGGGAGCGATGCGACCAAGACTTGGGTGTTTCACGCCGAGAATGTTCGCGATTTCGCTTTTGCGTCTAGTCGGAAGTTCATTTGGGATGCGATCGGACATCCCATCGGTGGGCAGCGAGTCTTCGCGATGTCCTATTATCCCAACGAGGCAGAACCGCTGTGGAGCAAATACTCCACCGCCGCGATTGTTCACACGCTCAATGTTTATGGTCGTTATACGTTTGAATATCCCTATCCGATTGCAATCAGCGTCAATGGACCAGTGGGAGGGATGGAGTATCCCATGATTTGTTTCAACGGTCCTCGACCTCAAGAGGACGGTACCTATTCGGCGCGTACAAAATACGGATTGATTTCGGTTGTGATTCACGAAGTAGGACACAACTTTTTCCCCATGATCGTGAACAGTGACGAACGCCAATGGACATGGATGGATGAAGGGCTCAATACGTTCTTGCAATACTTAGCCGAGCAAGAGTGGGAGGAAGATTATCCCAGCCAACGGGGTGAGCCCTCTGCGATAGTTGGATACATGCGAGGCGACGGCCAGATGCCCGTAATGACCAACAGCGAGTCGGTTTTACAATTAGGCCCCAACGCTTATGCCAAGCCAGCGACCGCGCTGAATATCCTGCGAGAGACCATTCTAGGTCGCGAACTGTTTGATTACGCATTCCGTGAATACTCGCGACGCTGGAAATTTAAACGTCCCACCCCGGCCGATTTTTTCCGCACTATGGAAGATGCGTCGGGCGTCGATCTCGATTGGTTCTGGCGTGGCTGGTTCTACAGCACTGAGCACGTCGATTTGTCGATCGATACCGTTCGCTATTACAAAATCGATAATGGCGATCCCGATGAGCAAGCCGATCGCAAGCGAGTGGAACGCGAACAAAAAGAACCAAGTCTTTCGAAGGAACGCAACAAGCCACTTCCCAAGTTGGTTGATCAGCATCCTGGTCTGAAAGATTTCTACAATGACTACGATGAATTGGAGGTTCACGAAGATGATCGTAAGGCGTTCACTCGCTTTGTCGAATCGCTCGACGATGAGCAAAAGTCGCTGCTGAAAAGAAACACAAATTTCTACGTCATCGACCTTTCCAATCAGGGCGGGTTGGTGATGCCCATCATTTTGAGAATGCACTACACCGATGGCACGAACGAGATGTTGAATGTGCCCGTAGAGATCTGGCGACGCAACAGCAGCAAAGTAAGCAAGCTGGTGATTACCGACAAAGAGCTGCAACGAATCGAGCTGGATCCACGTCGTCAAACTGCCGATACGGATTATGCCAACAACCACTGGCCCGCTAAATTGGAACCGACCCGCTTTGAATTGTTTAAAGGTATGGAACGGGGTGGTAGCAATCCCATGAAGGCGGCTGCCGATCGTGCGGAAAAGGCTAAAGAAGAGGCCAAAAAAGAAGCTAATGAGAAAGCCAAAGAAGAGGTCAAGGAAGAAGTCAAAGTAGAGGCCAAAGAAGAAGTCAAAGAAGAAGTCAAAGAAGAAGCCAAAGCAGAAGCCAAAGCAGAAGTCAAAGAAGAAGCCCCTAAGCAGGAAGAGTCGAAGCCTAGCGAAGAAGCAGCTACGCCGGCCGAGGTCCCCACCGAGAGCCCTTAATTGCGCTTCGCATGTTTGTGTCGTCCTCTTTGAATCGAAGGCCGTAGTCTATGTTCCTTGCCGTCCTCAGTCTACTAGCCGCCTCGGTAGCCTGGCATCCGTTTCATACCAGTGTTGCTGAGGCTCAGTGGACTGCGGACGGGAATACGCTTCAGGTTTCCCTTCGCTTGACCCCTGCCGATTTGGATTTAGCCCTATCCGAATTTCACGGACGGCGCGTGGACCTGGAGCGAGAACCGGATGAGCTTCAGGAACAATTGCTGAGTGAGTATCTCCGTGATGCAATTTATCTCAGTTCGTCGTTGAAAGATTCCAAAAGTACTGAAGTCGACGTGAAAAAAGAGCGTCGAGAACGGTTCAAATGGGTAGGAGTTCAGGACGAAGTTCGCTATGTCTGGGTCTACTTTGAATTGAAAAGAATGCCCGTTGGAACCGATGTTGCAGCGGACGTATGGCTGACTAACCGAGTCATGTTTGAAGCGGAGCCTACACAGATCAACACGCTGCAATTGATGCGCACAGATAAACCAGTTGCCGTTCGAACGACTAAATCAGAACCGACGAAAGAATTGCAAGTAGTGCCATCTCGGCCGCAAGAACCCAAGGCATCCTGAGAAACGGGAATGCGATGATTCCGTTGCCATTGTGGCATTGGGTAGTTGAGCGTGGCTTAGGGTAGAATCGTGGCGCGATGTTGAACCATATCGTCTTGAGACGAGAAATTCACCGAGATCGTGGTGATCGGCGCTTGCACCCAATCGGTAATTAACAGTTTCTGAACTAATGGTTCGTTGATATGGCGCAGTACGACCTCGAGCAGTCGTGCGCGGATTTCTGTTTGGGCGGGATCATTGAGCCAGTCTGCTTCAACTTGCCGTAGCAATTGCTCCGCCGACTCCATAATTTCCAGACGCACTTGTTCGAGCCGTTCTTCGCCCCGACTGCGGCGGGTAGGATCAAGCACAGCGTGTACTTTGAACGTGTAGATGCTGGCCGGGTCGCGAACGGGTTGAATACGAAAGGTGCCCATTGTGACGGCCGTTGATTGGGCATTCTTGAGACGCGCGACTTGACTGCGGACGTATCCAATAATGACGGCGTGAAGTCCCACCATCATCAGGACTAGACCGGCGACCCAGTAGCGGCGAAAAAAGTTCACGATGCAATCAGAGGTTAGGGATAAAGAGTATTCATACAGTGCTATTTCAGGGATTGAGTTCGCTCCCGAGGGAATCGTAGGTCACGCAATGATGCCAGGTGACGAAGGAACAGAAAAATGGGGATCACGATGTGGGACCAGATTTTGGTGATTTCCAGCCCTAAAGCTGGCGCCGGGGGCAGCGGTGTAAGGCTGAGGTTGCTGCAGGAACGGCTGGCGGAAATGGGCTTTACCGTAACGATTGAAACGAATTTGATGACTGGCATTGCTCAGGTGCAGCGCTCTTTACAGGTGGGCCAAACCACGCTGGTAGTGGCGGCCGGTGGGGATGGCACTTTGAACTTGGTCGCTGGTCGCATGCCGAAGGGGACTGCTATCATGCCCTTTCCCTTAGGAACGGAAAATCTTGCGGCTAGGCATTATGGGATTGCTGTGTCCGCTCAACAGGCCGTGGTTCAAGGGGTTGAGACGGTTTTGCGAGGACGCTCGGTTTGGATTGATGCGGGTCGCGCTCGTTTCTCGCGTCCTGGTCGCCAACATCCGCGGGAACAAGTATTTTTAGTCATGGCTTCCGTCGGTTTTGATGCTGAAGTCGTCCGGCGAATGCATTTGACGCGTACAGGTCATATTAACCGATGGAGCTATGCAAAACCGATTTGGCATGCGCTGCGTACTTATCATTATCCACGCATTCGAGTGGAGCGTGCCACGACGACTGGTTGGGAAGCGGTAGAGGTAGAAACCAAAGGCCATTCGAATCCGTTGACAGTCGCCTGGGCCTTTGTGTTCAACCTTCCGCGCTACGCGGCGGGACTGAAAATAGAGCCGCGCGCGATTGAGTCGGATGGTTTGTTAGACTTTTGCGGATTAGAAATGGGCTCGCATTATCAATCGCTTCGTTATCTAACAGGAGTCTTGACGGGGCGGCATCACGGCTGGTCCGATGTACAGACGTGTCGCGGCGTGGAATTTCGCTTGTCGAGTGATCGCCCCTTGGCCGTGCAATTGGATGGAGATTTCGTGGCTCGCTTGCCCGTGGAGCTGAGCTTGGAACCGCAGCGCGTCCTGTTGCGGTTGCCAAACATACTAGATTTAGAAAGAAGCGAGAGCGCCCTTGAACACTGAGACGAGCGAGTTGCCCGATGCGAGCCGCATGGCGGTGGAGATTGCCTCCGTGTCTGTCGGCCCGATTACCGTTGGCCCTGGTATGCCATTGACGATCATTGCCGGGCCCTGTGTTTTGGAGACCGCGGCCGGGGCAATCGAGATTGCTTTGCGATTGCAGGAAGCCGCTTTGGAAGCTGGCTTCCAGTTCATTTTCAAAGCGTCGTTCGATAAAGCGAATCGCACGAGTCTGACGAGTCAACGCGGGCCCGGTGTGGAGCAGGGATTAGCGATTTTGGCAGAGGTGTCTGCACGAGTGGGGGTTCCTGTTACAACCGATGTGCATTTGCCCGAACAAGCGGCCCAAGTATCAAAAGTATGTAAGCTTTTGCAGATTCCCGCCTTCTTGGCTCGACAGACAGACCTATTGCTGGCTGCCGCCCAAACTGGGCAGGCAATCAATGTGAAGAAGGGACAATTCATGGCCCCCTCCGACATGAAATATGTGGTCGACAAACTGCAAGCCGGGGGAGCGGGCGGCGTGATGTTATGTGAACGAGGCACGTTTTTTGGATACGGTAGACTGGTCAATGATATGACCGGTCTAACTTATATGCGATCGTTAGGGGTGCCCGTTGTTTTTGATGCAACCCACAGCGTTCAACAGCCAGGTGGGCTCGGTGGAACGACCGGTGGCAATCGGGCGATGGTGCCACCGTTGGCAAGGGCAGCCATTGCGGTTGGGGTGGATGCGATCTTTTTGGAGACACACCCCGATCCTGACAAGTCGCCCAGCGATGGTCCCAACATGGTTCCGCTCGCCGGTATCGGATCGCTCTTTCGTCAGTTGGCGCGCGTGCGTGCCGCAGTGGAGGTTTCAGCATGAACAGGTACCGGCTTTTTTTCTCTGCTGTGGGCGTGACCGTTGGCATACTGTGGTTTGCAGGATGCAATCGCGGGATCGATGAAGTCGCACAAATCCGGCAGCGGCGCTTAGAAAAAGCGGATGCCGTCGACACGGATCAAGTCCGCGAAGCCATCGAATTTGTCGCCTCATCTTCAGAGTTGGATCAAGTATCCGCACAACAACGCATTCGGGGTTTGCTCAATGCCTGGGTGGATTCACGACCAATGGAAGGTGCGTGGTCAAAACCACAAATTCTGAGCACGCTCGATAGTGACTTGGCAAGTTTTCCCACTGTCAAGACAATGGATAGCACTCGCTATGATGAACGGGATACCGAATACTTGCGGCTCAATTTCTTGTTGAAGAAATTGGTAACATGGATCGGTGAGTCGGCATGGCAAGACCCGCTGTTCGTTGACTGGCTCGAAATGCAGGGCGAGCGATTAGGACCTGACGGTCGTGACACACTTATTCGTGCGACCCGCCTATTCGATTGGACGATGCGCAACATTTCCTTAGAGAGGCTCGCTGCTGAAGGGCCCGCGCCACCTGCACCCGATTTACCAGTGGGATTGATCTATCGAGGTCCTGGATACCGTCAAACTCCCTTTCAAACACTGTTCCGAGGATCGGGTGACAGTCGACAGCGTGCGCGAGTCTTTATACAGCTCTGTCGCCAAGCAGGTATTGAAGCTTGCATGCTGGGAGTGCTAAGTGATGAGTCCAAAGATCCTGAGGAATGGGCCGTCGGAGTATTGCTTGGCAAAGAGATATTTTTGTTTGATTCCGAATTGGGAATTCCCATTCCGGGGCCGGGGCAAATAGGAATTGCTACGTTGGAAGAAGCTCGCAAGGACAGCACCGTGCTGCGCCGATTAAACGTACCCGGATGGTTCGAATATGGGACCGACAGCAAGCAAGTGCAACAAACGATTGCTCTGTTGGACGCTCCGCCTGAATCTCTCGCGCGCCGCATGCAACACTTGGAAGGGAGCCTAGTGGGTGATAATCGAATGGTGCTGTATTACGACGCTGACGCGATCGCAGAGGCTTGGGATGCGGTATCCGGGGTCGCTGGAGCAAGGCTTTGGAAATTAAGCGTCCAGAGTCAGGCCTATGAAGCCGCTTTGCAATTCGAAATGCAAAGTAATGCCATGCTCGCTGCATTCGAAGCGTCCCAGTGGGGCATGCTGAACGGCAGTTTTCCTCTTCCTCGGGCGCGCTGGAAACATCTGGAGGGGAAGTTTAATGATGTAGACGATCAACAAGGCGCGCGAGTGCTGTATATGCAGTTGCTTTCCCCTGAGGATGATATCAATCGACTACGAACCGATGTGGATTTGCAAAATGCCTATAGTTTTCGCCGCGAATTAGGTTCGAGCCAAGCGGAATTTGATCAGCGCATTCAACAAGTTCAGCAGTTTATGCGCACCAGCAAGCGAACGGCCACCTATTGGATTAGCCTGATTCATTACGATACCTCGGCATTCGACACCGCCGAAAAATGGTTCGATAAGCGAGCCTTGAATGAAGAGCGTGATTCGATGTGGAAGCCGGCCGCACGATACAATTTGGCCCGCACCTTGGAGCAGCTCAAGGATGTTAAGCGAGCAATCGAGTTGTATAAAACCAATGGCGATCCCCAAGAACACGGCAATCGCATCCGAGCTCGACTATTGCAGCGTCAAACGGGCGAAGAGACTGATGAGGAACGCGAACCAGCCGACACTGCCGAGGTTGAGCGTCCCTGACTCTGGGACGAACGTGGAAGTTGTAAAACACCGCAATGGCGCGCGTTTCGAGCACGAGCACCGCTTCGCATTCAATCACAACCCGAAGCGTCAGCGAGGCGACTGTTTTTCGGAGGCGGAGCCTCAGGAGCAGTGCGTCCCCGGGCAGAGCCCTCGGGGACGAGCACTGCTCCTGAGGCTCG
>JBGTBJ010000013.1:0-123480 GCA_041749395.1 Pirellulaceae bacterium | reverse complement strand
TGGGGCCACGATTTGGGCAAAAAAAATGACCTCGGTGAAATTTGGCACTTCGCGCACAATGTGCGTTGCTTTGAATTCCAGAACTTCACCAGAGGTCGTAGGCATGTTAACCGATTTAGAGACAATTAAAAATCCTATCTTCCGCTCCCCATGCCTGAAGATTGCCACAAGTGGATAGATATCGACGCTGAGTTGGCGGACGATGACAAAGCCAGAATCGTCGAAAGACAAGTTGATCAGCTCTCGCGAAGCACAGTGGATCGCCTCTACAAGGGTGCCGGAAAACTGGCTTATGATCCCATTTTGATGCTCAAAATGGCTCTCTACCAAATCTTGCTCGGGCGACACAGTCCTGCGCAGTGGTACCTCGAAGCCTCACGAAATCTCGGCATGCGGTGGCTCGGGCACGGGTATGTGCCATCCAGGAGAACCTGGTATGACTTCCGAGACCGGGCCGGTAAATTTATCGAAGTACTGCACAAAGAGTTGGTTTTAGTGGCGGTCGAACAAGGGCATACCAAGACGGATACCGCAGCGCTCGATGGCAGTAGCGTCGCCGCCTGTGCATCACGGCACCGGATGGTTAATGAGAAGACCTTGAAGAAACGCCGCAGAATAATCGGAGATGCTATCGCTGGCCAAACCCCTGAGCAATCCATCAACGAGCCAGCTTGGCCCCAATGGATGCCCAAGAGCGAAACGGGACGAAATGACTTGGTTCTGCGGATGGATCGTGCTGCGAAGGTACTGGCCGAACGACTACATAAGAATGAATCGCGTCCAAGTGGGAAACGCAAAGCTCCTGATAAAGTGGTCGTTAGTTTATCGGATCCAGATGCCCCATTAGGTCTCGATAAACGCAAGACGTATCGACCGCTCTACACGGTTCAGAAGATGGTCGACCCGGTCAGCCACTTGACGCTCAGTTACATGGTCGAGGCACGCACCAATGATGCTGGGATGCTCAAGCCAATGATTTTGTTGACACAGTCGATCGTAGGAGGCGTTCTAAAATGGGTGCTGGCCGATGGCGGTTACTGCACAATCCGGGATCTCATCGATTCACAGACTCATAAGATTGTTCTAATTGCTCCTGTATCGGAAGGCGGAACTGGTCGCCAAAGCAAGACGCCCAGCGGCGAGGCGCAAATTCCACGCTCTCAATTCGCTTATGATTCCAAAGCGAATCATTACACTTGCCCACAAGCTGAGATACTCGTTTATAAGGGTCGCCAGAAACAACATCGCGACAATGGCGGCGAGTTGTACCAGTCGCGTTATCAGTGCACCACGGCGACTTGCCTTGCATGCGAGTTGGCCAGCCAATGTCTTAGTGGGAAAGGTGGACGAATCATCAAACGCACCGATGGCGAAGAATTACTTGAGGCACAGCGAGCAATGATGGAGACAGCGGAAGCAAAAGCCCAATACAAGCGACGTGGACAAACGATCGAGTTAGTCTTCGCCGACCTAAAAGGCAATCGGAGACACGATCGCTTTCACGGTCGCGGTTTAGCGAGAGCGCGTGCCGAGATGGGCATGCTGACCGTCGCTGAAAACCTGCTAAGGCTGGACAACCTCCAGCAGAAATCCAAAAAGACGGCAAAACACGCAACTTAAAACTGCACGACCTCAAGACGGGAGAGTGAAGCAGTGCACCCTCCCGAGTCGCCGTCTGCGGCGAGCGGGAGGGTCGGGCGCTAAAGCCCGGGGAGGGCACTTACGCGCCACAGATTGCTCAAACCCTCCCCGGGGCTCGTTCCTCGCCCCGACCCTCCCGAAGACGGGAGAGTGAAGCAATACACCCTCCCGAGTCGGGACTGCCGCTCAAGATAACTTACGAATACGAATGCGAGAAACAGCACGGGCACGGGTAAAGCAGCTAAATACGCTGCAGAGCGAAACGATAGGAAAAGCACAACGGTTGCAATGAGTGCGAAGATTAGCAAGGTGCGTAGTAGCCATTTCATATTCCGCATCATCACGTGCGCATCGGGCTCGCCCAGTCTTGGTACTTCCAGAGTACTTGTCTTCATTGCTCGATCTTCCTTTGAATCGCAAAACTGTCTACAGCTCGTGTTCAGCCATGGCGGTGAGTCGCGATGCAGACACAATAGTTTCTTTAATGCTGAACCATGCCCGCAATCAGGTGGAACACGAGAATGACATGGCGGTTTCCACTACTGGCATTGGCCAAGTGGTTGACTTGTGGTGGAATCCGCCATCTTGTTTTGATTGGAATTCTCGATTCAAGCAATTTCGGGTTCGCAGAGAATGTTGCAACACAACCGACGGATCCGACTTACCATGACATTCGAGGAGCAATAGCAAGTGAAAATTCCTACGAATCAAAATGTCGAGCACGATGCGGCTAGCCAGCACGTTTCGGATCGATCGGACGTGTTCTTCGAAATGGATCAACGCAAGAATGCGTTTCTTGCCACGCTGGCCCATGAACTTCGCAACCCACTTGCCCCAATCAAGAACGGACTGCAACTCCTTGCGTTAATGAAGCTGAGCGAGGAGGCTGAAGGAGTACGCACCATGATGGTTCGTCAAGTAGAGCAGATCGTTCGCTTGGTTGACGACATTCTCGATGTTGCCCGGATCGGGTCTGGCAAATTATTGTTGGATAAGCAGATTTGCACAGTAAGTGCAGTTGTTGAAGCAGCGATCGAAGAATCGGCGATTTTGATTTCCGAAAACTCCATGACATTGGAGGTAATCGACAAAAGCCAAGCAGCGTGTGTTTGTGGCGACCCATGTCGATTGACTCAAGTGGTTTGCAATCTGCTCAATAATGCAGCTAAATTTGGAAAGAGCGAAGGCAAGATACAGTTGGAGATGGATGTATGCAATGATTCTGTACTCATTCGAGTAAAGGATGATGGAGTAGGTATTGAAGCGGATCAATTGCACGACATTTTTAGAATGTACACACAAATTGAAAGCGCACATGGTCGTGGAATTGCAGGGCTGGGAATTGGTCTGAGCTTAGTGCGGACCCTTGTAGAACTTCATGGCGGATCGGTGTCGGTGGAAAGTGATGGCCGTAATTGCGGAAGCATTTTCACAGTAAAGTTACCCCTCACGGCAGGAATCGTTGGAGTAAATACACCGGACAAGCCCGTCTCCAATTCCGCCCATCGATCGTTCCGAGTCCTAGTTGTGGACGACATGCGCGCGATGCGCGTCGTTACCGAACAGTTGCTGCAAAAGCTAGGGCATGAAGTCCAAGTTGCAGAGAATGGTGAAGCGGCGTTAGAAAAGCTGAATTGCTTTAAGCCCGATATCGTTTTTTCTGATATCTCGATGCCCGTAATGAGCGGCCACGAGTTGGCTCGTCGAATTCGAGAGCGAACCGACCTGGAGCGAGTTTGCTTGGTAGCTTTGACAGGTCATGGACAATCGTCTGATCGAGAAATGGCCTTCGAAGCTGGGTTTGATCGCCATCTCACAAAGCCGGTTGATTTTCAAAGTCTTCGAGCCCTATTCGATGAATTGGATGTTACTCATCGCGAAAGAATGAATCATTTGTTTCAAGACACTGAGGGACGACTTATCCAAAGCTAGACGAGGGTCTTCAAATGTTAAAATCATGTTCGTCGAGAGTCGTGCCCCGTAGCAAGCCACCATGCATTCTGTCGTCAGAGAATCCGCCAGGTTGGTTTAGTGGGCAACTCGATTCAACAAGACGTCATCTTGTTGGAAACTATTGATGCAGAGTTGGTGTCTCAGCCTGCATAAGAAGCAACCACAGACTTAAAGGACAAGGCCATGAGAAAGACCGAAGCGATTATTGACGAAGCAACCGATATGTACATGACCGAGAATGATGTTTCACTTGATCGTCGTACGAACTTGAATCGTCTAATGAACCAAAGACTGGCGTCAGCCATTGATCTGCAGATGCAAATGAAGCAGGCGCATTGGAACGTTAAAGGGCCGAGCTTCATTGCGTTGCACGAGTTGTTTGACCAAGCATACGAAGAGGTCGAGGGCTACGTTGATCTAATCGCCGAACGGATTGTTCAGTTCGGAGGGATCGCACGAGGCACAGTCCGTTGCAGCGCCGCCTCGACGGAGTTGACGGAATATCCCGCAGCCATCGCCGATGGAAGCGCCCACGTCGAAGCTGTCGCGCGCGCCCTCTCCACTTTCGGCAGCGAGGCCCGCAACATGATCGTCGAAGCGAATGACTTGGAGGACGCAGGTACCGTCGATATCTTCACGGAGATTTCACGCGGAATTGATAAGATGCTGTGGTTCGTCGAAGCCCATTCTCAAGCAGCCAAGTGACAGTCAGAAAAGTAGTTTCAATTATTGCTCCTTTGTGGCCTGTAAATTGCACAGTCATTGGCAATGTAAATGGCACTGCAAATAGCCTGAGGGCAGTTCCAAGGTTCACAATTGAGGAAAAAACGAAATGACTACAAAAAAGCATACTACGTCATCCATGAAATCACAGCAGCCCGTATGGTTCATCACGGGTTGCTCCACAGGATTTGGGCGGCAGATCGCGAAGCATGTTCTTGAGCTCGGCTATCGAGTCGTTGTTACGTCTCGCGACCCGGAAGATGTTCGTGACTTAGCCCAACTAGGGGACGCTTTGGTACTGAAGCTTGATGTGACTGATAGGTCCCAAGCGGAAGCAGCAGTCAAAGCCGCGGAAGATCATTACGGCGGTATTGATGTGCTCGTCAACAACGCCGGTATTGGCTACTTTGCCGCTGTTGAGGAAAGTGACGAGGACGAAGTCAGAAAGATGTTCGAAGTGAATGTCTTTGGACTATGTCGCATGATTCACGTGGTTCTGCCAGGTATGCGCAAACGCCGCAAAGGATTCATCGTGAATCTCTCTTCGATTGGCGGTCTGCGTTCGTTCCCAGCCTTGGGATATTACAATTCAACGAAGTTTGCGGTCGAGGGTTTGTCAGAAGCACTTTGGCAAGAAGTAGAACCCCTGGGCGTTAAAGTCATGCTGATTGAACCGAGCGGCTTCAGAACGGATTGGGCTGGACGCTCTGCCAACGAGACGGACCATCAGATTGCAGACTATGCACGAACGGCTGACAAGAGCACTCGCCAATTGAGAGCCATTTCCGGGAATCAAGCTGGTGATCCTGTCCGTGCGGCCGAAGCAATTGTGAAAGCCGTCGAGTCGTCGGACCCACCTCATCGGCTACTGCTTGGCAATGATGCCTTTGAAGGTGCAATGGCAAAGCTCGACGAACTGCGCGAAGAGTTCACCAGCTGGGAATCGGTCTCACGAGGAGCCGATTTCCCTGAAGCCACTCCTGCGGTATTGTCCTAACTTAAAATCGCATTGCTACTTGGCGAGGCGATGCTCACGTCACGTCTGTCAGGCGGCGACAGTCAAACCCGGCTTGTGCACCAAGCCGGGTTTTTCATTGAATGCCGAGATAGGAGATCAGTTACTGGCCACAACGAAATACTTCGATCGCAGTCACTTGGTTCTCATTGCAAGTCAGTTGAGTACTTCTATTTCGTTCTGAACCATTCTTACGCCAGGCGATTGCCAAGCTACCGTGCAGGCTTCTCTTCGCTCCGCCCAGGTGCTGACGGTCCCTTTTAGGAAGATGGTATTTTGGTCGCTTGTGACAGTGATGTGTGAAGCGTTAACTTCAGCGTTGCGATTCAAGGACTTGATGACTTCGCCGCAAACTTCATTTTCGTGGAGCTGTGGAGTAAGCACGATATTGTTAGTGCATCCTTTGACTCCAGCCAAGTAGCGGAGCGACGCTTCGGCGGCGTCGCGTTGATAGGCCCAATCGGCGTTACCCGAGAGAGTGATCCAGCCATCTTCAATGACGGCCTGCACACCGACAGGAACCTGAACATGCGATTTTAGTGAGCGAACGACAGCCTCAGCGATTTGCGTATCAGTTAATGCATAACTGCCTGCTGGCGCGACAACCAAGTGCTGCGCGATGGCTCGGACTCCTGAAACTCGTTGTGTTGCTCGCTCTGCAGTGTATTTGTCCGCAAAGTGCTGGACCGTTCCGCTAAGCGTCACTGTTCCACGATGCGTTTGCACTTTGATGCCGTGGAAGTGTAAGCTTGGCTCACTACGCAATTCATCTAAAACCTCTGTCTCTATTTTTGCGTCAGCTTTCATTATTGATCCTAATAGGTACTCGTAAATTTTCCTTCTGCCACTACGATCGTAGTGCTTGCCCAACATACAACCCCAAGCTACTGGACATCGCCACCTTCGTTTTCCCAGCGTTCTAGTGCTCGCTGTTTGCGAGACAGCTCAGATTCACTAATTTGATCCGACGAACCAAAGAGTGAATTTTGTGGTGTTGAATTCCAGAGCATGATAGCTCGTGGCTTACTCCCTTCACAATCGTTGCTAAGAATGCTGACAGAGGCAGTGTCTAGCAAGAAATGCTCTGCGTGTCCAACCTCGAGTTCGATCCAGCGGGCTCCCAGCACGCGACCAAGGTGGCTGTGTGCAAACACGGCGATGTTGCCATCAAGCTTACTGAAGCGAGCCACCAAACGATCGGCTCGTGCTGCGATGTCCGCAGGCATTTCACCGTTGGGACAGCCATCGCGGAAGAGGTTCCAGTTCGGACGCAGGGCAAAAATGTCTTCGTGTCGTTTGCCTTCGTAGTCGCCATTGTCCCACTCGGCCAAGTCATCATCGATCAATGGTGGCTGCGATATCCCCGCAAGTTGGCAAGTTTGTCGTGCGCGAAGCAGCGGGCTACTAAACACTTGAGTGAATGCAAGCGATTGAATGCGTTCGCCCAATTGCCGAGCTTCCGCTTCGCCGTTTTCGGTCAGTGGAATATCGGCTCGACCTGTATGCTGTCCGGATAACGACCAGGCAGTTTCCCCGTGCCTCATTAAGTAAAGACGAAGTGTCATTTGATGCTCTGAGTTTGTGGCAGACTTTCATGCATCGGGGGCGGCAATTCCAAGCTTCTCATTGATGTCGGGAGCCGGACACGACTTGATGTAGTCTAACATTTCCGAGAGGTTTGCAGTGGCTAGTCCGATACATGAATCCGCGCATCCATAATACATGCGTATAATGCCAGTAGGTTCATCAAGAATCCAACCGCATGGAAATACGACGTTGTTCACATCGCCGTTTAGCTCGTAAGGTGTTTCCGGAGCGAAGATCCATTCGTCACTTCGCCTGAGAACTTGCCAAGGTTTATCTAAATCTAGTAGTGCTAACCCCAAACGATAGATGCAGCCGCCCGCTGTGTTTCGTACACCATGGTAGAGCAACAGCCATCCTTCGCTTGTTTCTATGGGAGGCGGACTCAGGCCAATTTTGTTGGCGTCCCACCAGGAACCTCGGCGGGCGTGGAGCAAGACATGATGATCACCCCAGTGCTTAAGATCAGGCGAAAAGGAAAGCCAAATGTGGGCGCCACTTGCACCTGCTGAAACTGGGCGGTGGATCATCGCGTACCGCCCGTCAAAGCGACGAGGAAACACGGCGGCATCTTTGTCTTCCGGCGGCATTACCGGGCCAATCCTCTCAAAGCTCTTGAAGTCCTTGGTAGAAGCTAGCGAGACCATCGGTCCGCTCGGTGAATATGCTGTGTAAGCAATCACCCATTCCTGTCGTTCATCGACCCAAGTCAATCGCGGATCCTCGATTCCCCAAATCTCCTCGGGGAAAGATTTCGGTTCCGGTACAAAACTTGGGGTTTTGTCGATGATCCAGTCCGAAACTCCGTCCTTGCTACGAGCGACAGTTAAATGCGACTGTCCTTTTCGATCTTCGACTCGCACCAACAAGATAGTCTCATCGCCGCACTGACATGCTCCAGCATTGAAAACCGTATGGGCTGGATAGGGCCAGTCCTTTGCGGTCAAGATGGGATTCTTGGGAGAGCGTTTGAAGAGCGATACCCAGTCTTGAGCTCGTGATGATGTATTGTTCAAGGGGTTGTCTTGGCGAGAAAAGTGATTGGTAAGTAAGTGAGCATTGGGGAAAAACGCTCAGCCTCCAGCTAAATCAACAAGTGGCATGTGCATCTTGGCTGATGCTGAGTGAGCTTGGCCTTTGATTTTGTAGCAAGCTTTCGCGAAGTACCGCTGTCCATAGATAGGCAAGCGTCGACTCAGCACCTCGATTTTTGTTCATGCCGTCCGTCATCAATCCGTCACAGCAGGACCCGTCTCGAGAGTCAGCTAGTTGTAAGTTGAGAGAATTTTTTCCCACAAACCAATCACTGCAACGATTGAATGCTCTTAAGTATTTTGGATTTGAGGTCATCCGCCAAGCTGCCAGCGATGCTGCGGCCATGGTAGAGGCCTCGACCGGTTGTTGGTCATACAACGATTTTTCCTCGCCATGTGAGAGCCAATCATGATTCCCAATAGGCCAAAAGACTTCGTTCGACGTTGTCGACAGATCTAAGAAGCCAAAGGTCGCCTCTGCGGTTTTTAGATAGCATGGGTCCGCCCATAACTCAGCGGCATCAAATAATGCGTGAGGTAAGACGGCGTTGGCATAGGTCATGCGAGATTCGAACCAGAACCAATCGTTACGCATCGAACGCCGATAGCATTCAACCAATCGGTCAGCTGCGGTGAGGGCGATTGCTTCCAGTTTTTCGAATCGTTCGACGTTCCCTTGAGCGAGTACATGCCACGCTTGAACCAAGTAAGCTTGCGCACGTAAACTTCTCAGCTCCGTAGCAGCAGGAAGTGCGTCGGATAGCAATTCGAATGCGACTGCGTGAAAGCCATCGGGCAAACGACTGGCTAGCACTTCGGCTAATGCCAATACGGCTTGACCTTGGCAATCCTCAGTTCCCCCCGAGTCGAGCCAATCTCGCTGGTATCCCATAAAGTTATGAAAGCCACGCGTTGGCGACCGCGCGTGTTCCAGAAAACCCAGGTAGCAAGCAATGCGTGACAACAAATTCGCGTCAGGATTGGTTCTCCAGATACGCACGCACAGTCGTAGGGCTCGCGCATTGTCGTCTGTGGTGTATCCACTTTCGCGGCGTGGAAGGCTATAGATACCATGTTGAATCATCCCCGTTGAATCGCTCATGCGATCGAGATGAATCAGAGATGGGACTTGGATACTGGACATACGCTTTACTTCTTCAATAGTGATTTTGGCGATGCAACACTGCCAACAGGCGTTGGCAATCGAGACATGGGCACTGAACGCGATCGGGTGATTTCGGCAGTCTGCGAAAAGGTGTTGAGATATTGTCGCCCGACATGGGGCCAAAACATCGATTGAGCGTATTGATAAGCGCGATGGCGCGTTTCGGCGGACAATGCCGGTTCTGTCAAGAAACGTATGGTGGCCTCGGCAAGTGCACTGCTGCTGGAGAACGGAACGAGTAGTCCCCGTTCACCTGCAAGGACTTCTTGCGCGTATAAATATGGTGTGCTGACGATTGCACCAACAGTAGCCATTGCATAGGCCATCGTGCCGCTCGCAATCTGATCTTTTCCCGGATACGGAGTGACGAAAACATCACTCGATTGCAGGTAGGTAATCAGCGCTGGCAAGCTAAGGTATTGGTTTACGAACTGAACGTTTCGACTAACGCCCAGCGAGGCAGCGAGCGCGACAAGTTGTTCGCGGTACACTTCGCCCGTTTGACGTTTGACCAGTGGGTGTGTTACACCGACGATCGAATAGATTGCCTCAGGGAATTTCGCTACGATCTGCGGCATCGCACGAATCATCAGTTCAAGTCCCTTGCCGGGATTGATCAGACCGAACGTACAAATCACTTGACGATCTGCTAGGCCCAGAGAGTGACGATGACTGCGATCTCGCTCAAATGGCACCACGGGTACTCCGTGAGGAATTACACGCACGGATGCTTTGGAAACACCATAAACTGATTGCAGGAGGTTCGCCGCTGTTTTCGTCATCACAATTAGGGCGTCGCTACGGTTGGCCAGTTCGCGAATCAACTGATAGGGCTTGAGTGTCGGTTCGGTGGGAAGTGTATGAAGGGTAGTTGCGATCGGTTTTTTGCAATGTCGAACGAACTGCAAGATCCCATCGCCCCACTCACCCGGATAGAGGCCGAACTCGTGTTGCAAGCTCACCACGTTCCATTCCCCATTGTTGACGAATCTCGCGGCCCTTTGATAGGAATCCTGCTGCTCGTTGTCGATGACATGAACGACCCGCCCATCGATCTTTTTCATCGAGCGAATTTTCTCGATTGCGATGATGGATGACACCGGGCGACCGGCGGCATAGTCGACAGCATCTGCAGTGTCTTTGGTGAAGGTGGCCAGGCCGCATTCTTCCGGCGGGTAGGTCGAGAGATAGATGGGACGGACAATGCCGGACGACTTAATCATTGCATTTTCCCAAAGTCAGAGCGTGTGGCATCTTGGAAAGATTGGAACTGAAACGCTCGGCCTTAATCTGTGCGTCAGTCGGACTCCAGCCATACCTGTCCATCAATTGCGTGGCCAATCGCTGGGAGCAACCATTGATGTTCGCGATGTCTAGTTGATCGAGTTTTCCGAAAGTCGTGAGAATCCGAGCATTGAATGCTAACTTTTTCTGTCTCTTCTTTAGTCCAAACATTGTGATTTGTTCCTGCCCAGTCTATGGCTGCTCCATCCGTTTAGGATTTAGCCAGCTCGCAATTGAGATCATGGTGTTGTTAGCTGTACCACGTCTCAACAGCGGGATTATCTCTCGAGGAACTCATTTGGAACATCGAGTGGATTACCTAAATTGCCTGGTTGGATCCGCCATGCGGATAGTCGCCTTTCGCTCCGCGAAAGTAGCGTTGGTATTCGCTGCTTTTTCAGAACTTTCGCGGAGCGAAAGGCGACTATGATTGCCTTCGATTAATAACTTCACTGCCTATTCGCAAAAGTTGCGTCTGTATAAATCACATTTTTCGCTAAACTGGAGAACTTGGTCCCAGAGTGCATAAGCCATCGCCGCCGAACCGAGGGGCAGCCCGGGGTGTCCCGAATTGGCTTTTTGTACCTTATCGACTGCCAAGAAACGAAGTGTGTTTACACAAAGTTCATCGATCAATGCTGGTGTCAGGGAATTCGCTGTGCTTATGGATGAACTCTTTGAAGTTGATTTGCTGGCTGGCGATCCGTCAGACAGGCAGTGATGGCTTCGATAACTCGCTTCGATTCATTGGGATCTCGCACACGAATGGATACGACACCGGCCTGCTTTGCGGGGTAGTCGTTACCACCTGGGAACAACGCGTCACCAACAAATATCATTTCATCAATCGCAATCCCTAGCATGTCTCGGAGTTTGCGAATTCCATAGGCTTTGTCGATGCCGGGCTTGGTGATATCTACCGATGTTGTGCCGCCGAGTCGAACGGAAAACTCGGGGATGAGTTCGTCAAGGATCGCTTTAATTTTCCGGCGCTTGACGAAGTCGGGATCCCAAGTATTTTTCTGTTCGATGGGTGCATTTTGCCCTAGAGCTGAGAAGGTAATCTGGCTGTCGCGATCTTCAATCTGCTCGCCCCAGATTTGTCCAACCTCGTATCCTGATGATTCAATGGACTGCCGAATCGAACTGATGATTTTGGATTTTTCATGTTTGTTGAAATCTTCTGAATAGATTTTTTTCCACTCGGTTTCGAATCGATAGAACTTAGTTCCGCAGGTTGGTAGCAGTGATAGGTTGTTGAGATGCTCGTCGTGCCAGAGATTTGACAAGATCTGAGTTTCAAACTGCGGCCAGTCACCGCCGGAAATAACTGCCACCTGAATTGTTTCTAGGAGAGAGCTGAGCAGTGCTGCCATTTCGTGATCCAAAGGCGATTTGCTTTCGGCAAGCGTTCCATCGAGATCGAAAACGATCAATTTTTTCATGAATGCTTGCCGTCCGGCAAGAGAATTTCTGATTTCCCTAAATCTTCCAAGCACTCTTCTAGTTCTGCTACTTTCTCTAGGCGACGACGATGACGCTTCGCACCGGAAAAGGATGCACTGAGAAAGGTCTGCACAAGTTCCCAGGCCATTGCATGACCGACTACGAGACCACCCAGACACATGACATTAAGATTGTCGTCCTCGACACCTTGATGTGCAGAAAATATTTCATGAATCAAACACGCGCGGACGCCCACCACTTTGTTTGCGGCAACCGACGCACCGACGCCGCTGCCACAAATTGCTATGCCGCGTTCCACGTCTCCGGCTGCGACCGCACGAGCCAGCGGTATTACAAAATCGGGATAGTCGTCGTTAGAATCCCGTTGCAAATCACCGAAATCAAACACCTCGACACCATGCTCATGCAACATCCCAGCTAGATACTCCTTTAGTTCATAACCTTCGTGGTCAGCTGCGATGCCGACAACTTTCAAACTCACGGACCTTAGGGTGATTGAGTTGCTCATGACAAATTCCTCTGTATGCTGCTCTTTTAATCGCCGCGATGTGCAGCATATTGAATTTTGCCTTAACATTTTGCTGCCCATTTCCAATTTCGGATCTCGGGCATGTCGAGTCCATACTTGCGGATATACAGATAGTGGTCTTGTAGTTTGTCGATTAGCTGCTGTTTCAAACGAGCTCCCTTGTCACCGGTCTGAGGCAAGCGATCGATGGTGTCCATCACAAGGTGAAATCGATCGAGATCGTTCAAAACAGTCATATCAAAAGTTGTTGTTATGGTTCCCTCTTCCTTGTAGCCTCTTACATGCAAATTGGAGTGATTGGTTCGTCGATAGGTCAGTTGATGAACCAACGAAGGATAGCCGTGGAATGCAAAAATGATCGGCTTGTCTCGTGTGAACAATGCGTCGAACTCTATATCACTCAACCCGTGTGGATGCTCTGACGCCGATTGCAATTTCATTAGGTCAACAACGTTTATCACACGTACTTTTACAGCCGGCAAATGTTCTCGCAGGATAGAAACTGCAGCCAGAGTCTCGAGAGTTGGTACGTCACCACAGCAAGCCATGACCACATCCGGTTCTGCGTCGCCATCGTTGCTGGCCCAATGCCATTTGCCAATACCCTCCGTACAGTGCTTGACTGCATCATCCATCGACAACCACTGAGGCGCATTATACTTGCCCGCAACTACGACGTTCACATAGTGACGACTTCGCAAGCAGTGATCCCAGACTGACAATAGACAGTTTGCATCGGGCGGCAAATAAACCCGGACGATTGATGCCTTCTTGTTCACAACATGATCGAGAAAGCCTGGATCTTGATGCGTGAAACCATTGTGAGCCTGCTGCCAAACGTGCGAGGCGAGCAGATAGTTAAGCGACGCGATCTTTTTCCGCCAGGGGATATCTGCGGTGACTTTCAGCCATTTGGCATGTTGATTGACCATCGAGTCGATGATGTGAATGAACGCTTCATAGCTATTGAAGAGTCCGTGCCTTCCCGTGAGTAGATATCCTTCCAACCAGCCCTCGCACTGATGCTCGCTGAGCATCTCCATCACTTGGCCATCGCTGGCAAGAAACTCGTCGTTGTTTTGTGTGCGAGCTTCCCATTGCCGATTCGTTACTTCGAAGACGGCGTTGAGTCGATTGGAAAGAGTCTCGTCTGGCCCGAATATTCGGAAGTTTCGCTGCTCTCTATTCAGCTTGGCGATGTCGCGAAAGAACTCTCCTAGAACATGCGTATCAGCCGCCTCCACCGTACCGTGCTCCGCAACTTCAACCGCATGTTTTTTGAAGTCCGGCATAATAAGGTCATGAAGCAACAGCCCGCCATTGGCATGTGGATTCGCTCCCATCCGCCGCTCACCAATTGGCGCCAATTCGGCAAGTTCTTCACGTAATCGCCCTCGCTCGTCGAACAGTTCTTCTGGTCGGTAACTCTTCATCCACGCTTCAAGCATTTGAAGATGGCCGGGATGTTCGTCATCGATTGATAGTGGTACCTGATGCGCGCGGAATGTGCCTTCAATTTGAAGGCCATCAACGAGCTTTGGTCCCGTCCAGCCTTTTGGGGAATTCAGCACAATCACTGGCCATCGTGGTCGCGCCGCATCGTTGTTCTCGCGAGCGTTACTTTGGATCTTTTGGATCTCTTCAACGACTAACTCCATGACATCAGCCATCCGCTTGTGCATCTTTGTAGGATCGTCCCCTTCGACGAAATAGGGATTCCAACCGCAACCTTCGAGAAACTGTTTCAGCTCATTGTGCGTGATGCGTGCGAAGACCGTCGGATTGGCGATCTTGTATCCGTTCAAATGCAGAATCGGAAGAACCGCTCCATCGGTGATCGGATTCAAGAATTTGTTTGAATGCCACGCGGTCGCGAGTGGTCCTGTCTCAGCTTCACCATCACCGATCACACAAGCAACGATCAAATCCGGATTATCAAATACGGCTCCAAATGCATGACTGAGCGAATAGCCCAGTTCGCCACCTTCATGGATTGATCCTGGGCATTCGGGCGAAACGTGACTTGGGATGCCACCCGGAAACGAGAACTGTTTGAACAGTTTTTTTAGACCACTCTCATCCTGTGTGATTTCCGGGTAGACCTCGCTGTAGGTCCCTTCTAGATAGGTATTGCCAACGATCGCAGGTCCACCATGACCTGGACCAGATATGTAAATCATGTTTAGATCGTGTGCTCGAATCGCTCGATTCAAATGCACATAGATGAAGTTCTGCCCTGGAGTTGTACCCCAATGGCCAAGCAACTTCGGCTTTACATGCGAGCGCAACAGCGGTTCTTTGAGCAACGGGTTATCGTATAAATAGATCTGTCCAACGGAAAGATAGTTTGCCGCTCGCCAGTATTCATCTATTTTGCTCAGGATGTTCTTTGGAATTTGCTGTGGCGATTGGTGTTCCGTAATCGTACTCATTGTCATTTCCTTACTGATGAATGTTTCAAGCGTGTCGATGTTACTGGTACGCAGATGAAGCCCGTCAGACAACGCACTTTGTTCCTATCAAGTCGTGCACGTGGCGTGCAATCATGAGTTGTTCGTTAGTACGAATGACGCGCACCTTAACTCCACTTGACGTTGTTGATATCAAGTCAGCATTCGCAGATTTGCTATTCTCATCTATTTCGAGTTTTAAGAATCGCAGTTCGTCACATATGCGACTACGAATCACTGAAGCGTTTTCGCCTATGCCGCCTGCGAACACGAGCGTGTCGAGTCCACCCAGCGCGGCAGCGAAAGAACTGATTCCCTGCTGACGGTCGCAGGCAAGCCATGGAATGACGAATGCAACCGCCGAACGAAAGCTCATCGCATCAATTGATCGAGTTCCGTGCTGATCATGCAACGTGTCGCGAAAAGCAAAAGTCGCGTCTTTCAGCCCAATTCGCTGAATTGAGCCCTCTAGAGCTAGACAGAGCATTGCAGCATCTTGAAAAAGCGCAAACTTAATGCTCGACGAGCCGCTATTGATTGTCAGAATGCGTGAATCGTTTTGAGCTTGTCGATCCATTCGAATGTTCCTGAACGTGATTTGGCGCCATTGAGAGATGCCGTTGCCCAAGCGGAAACTCTGTTGGTGGTCCTGTGCGAGTCTCTCATAGCCGCACGTTCACAGCCATTGAGCAATCAACCAAATCAGAATGGCGGGTTCCGCCACATCAACTCCTCGTCCCCGTGGCTCCGCCTGGGGATGCAATGCATCTGGGCATGGGGTTTGCACTAGGTTTGCACTAGGTTCGATACACTTCGAGAACCTGTTATGAATCCAGGAGACATTAATGTTAATTGCCTTCTCACAAATTGACGGATCTAAATTGATTGGGCGCGAAGAGACCGTAGGGACTCTCAAGGACGCGCTCATCGCCGAAATGGATTGGAGCGTTCGTTATCTAGTCGCGGATACCGGAACTTGGCTGCCCGGCCGCAGAGTATTGGTTTCGCCATACGCCTTGATCGCACACGATTGGGGAGTGCAGAGAGCGTCCACGCGGCTCACTCGAGAACAAATCGAAGACGGGCCGGATGTCGATTTAATGCGACCTGTTTCCAGGCAAATGGAATTGGAGCTCGCCCAGCACTACGATTTCCCGATTTACTGGGGTGGTGTTGGGCCCGAGGTGGGCGCAGTTTCGCCATCAGAATACGCCCCCCACGATGAGCAGCGCGAAATCGAACAGAAATTGCCGAACCTTCGCAGTGCGCACGAGATCACCGGATATTACATCCAGGCGAGCGATGGTGAGATCGGTCACGTTGAGGATCTGATAATTGACGATCGCGACTGGCTTGTCCGCTACGTCGCTATTGATACTAAGAACTGGCTTCCTGCAAAAAAGGTACTCGTCTCGACTCAGTGGATCGAATCGGTCTCATGGACGGATAAAGCGGTCCAGGTCGACTTAACTCGAGAAGCCATTAAAGGCTCGCCCGAGTATGATCCGTTGCAACCGGTCAATCGCGCGTATGAACAGCATTTATACGACTACTACGGTGGCGGACAGTATTGGTTGTAGCAGTCGCGATTTGAACATCGCCAATTGTAGAGGTTTAGAACCAGGGTAGTGGAGTGCGCTCGGTTTCGCGCTGTCGAATAGGAAGGAGTGTGTCCATTGGCTGGTTTTGAAACACTTAAAGGCAACTACAAGATGCTCTGCGGCGGTTGCCCTGGTCGCCGTTTTCGAGATTACACCATTGAATTGCGAAAGCGTCGTGCCGGGAGATTCAGCGTCTCTCGTATTGTTAGTTTCATTTCTGGGTTGGCGTTGACGCTGCTCGGGGTCGCTATCGGTTGGCTACCAGGCCCTGGTGGCTTTTTGGCCATTCTCGGATTGGCTTTACTTGCACAAGAAATACCCTGGATCGCGGCCGTACTAGATGTCATCGAGCTCCAAGGCAGAAAATTCGTTCGATGGTCCACACAGGTGCTACTTAAACGATCGAAATAGCGAGTTTTTAATTTGGCTTTGCTTGCTAATTGCACCATCACGGGAATGCCTTTTGCAGTAGCGTTCGACCCTACTGAGGGTGGGTCTTATTGAAGTGTTCGTTTGAACCGCTGTACCACTCATCCACAATGTGACCTGACTGTATCGTGAGGTTCGCTAGACCACGGACCTCAATTCTCAAGACGGAAGAACATCTTGACCCAATCCGATATGCGATCGACATGGACACTTATCGATCAGCCCGCACCGTATCGCCATACCAATCGGAAAGCGATAGCTCCAAAAGATGACTTTACTGCCGATGTTATCGGCGGACTAATGAAACGGCCAAAGCGTCTCGCCAGCAAATATCTCTACGATGCACCAGGTTCGGCGTTGTTCGATCGGATCTGTCAGTTACCCGAGTACTATCTCACTCGCACCGAACTCGCGATCATGCGGGCGAATGTAATAGAAATCGTTCAAGAGATCGGCCCCGATTCGCTGATCGTTGAACTTGGTAGTGGCAGTAGTATGAAGACTCGTCTCCTGTTGGATCATCTTGATCGCCCTCGTGCCTACATGCCAATTGACATTTCCCGCGAGCATGTGCTGGAAACCGCTGCGCAGCTTCGCACCGAATACCCAGCCATCGACATCGAACCCATTGTCGACGATTTTTGCAACTCATCGTTCGATTCCGCAAGGTTTTCCGGAGAGCGAGTCTGTGTTTATTTTCCTGGATCAACGATCGGTAATTTTGAACGCGCCGAAGCGTTGCGTTTGCTTCGAAAGATTGGTGACTGGTGTGGCGACCAGGGCGGGCTGCTGATCGGTTTTGATTTGCAAAAAGATGTTTCGGTATTAGAAGCCGCATATAACGATGCGGACGGGGTCACCGCCGCATTTAGCTTAAATCTACTACAACGTATGAATCGTGAAGCATCTGCAAATTTCCATCTCCAGAATTTCCGGCACGTTGCATTCTATCATTCGCCGGCGGAACGAATTGAAATCTATATTGAAAGTCATCGTGAGCAACATGTTCAGATTGGCGACAGCACGATTTCCTTCGCTGCTGGCGAGCGAATTCATACCGAGTACTCACATAAATACACGGTAGCTGGATTCGCTGCGATGGCGGAGAAAGCAGGCCTGGCGATGAAGCGGGTTTGGACTGATGACAGGGAGTACTTTGCCGTGATGTATCTGGAGAATAAACGTGCCGATTGACGCAGACCACGTTTCTAGAAGTGCTGTTAAAAAGAATGCGAGGGCCAATGAATCTCTCGCAGAAAAGTACCGCAGGGTCCGCATGCTCAGCGAGCGTATTGCTGCGCCGCTATCCTCCGAAGACTGTGCGATTCAGAGCATGGCGGATGTCAGCCCGACGAAGTGGCATCTGGCCCATACGACATGGTTCTTCGAGACCTTTCTCCTCAAACAGCAAAGCAATTTCCAACCGTTTGATGGGCGATATGAGTCGCTGTTCAATTCCTATTACAACAGCGTTGGTCAAGCTTTCCCTCGCGAAAAACGGGGTCAGATTTCGCGCCCCGGGCTGGAGGAGGTCTACAACTATCGTCGTCATGTCGATCACAGTATCCTCGCTTGGTTGGATGCAGGTAATTTGTCGGATCAACAGCTTGGCGTGCTCGTCCTGGGAATGAACCATGAACAACAACATCAAGAGCTGATGCTCACTGATATCAAGCACGTCTTGTTCTGCAATCCTGATCGCCCCGCTTATCAAGCAGCACCTAAAGCAGCTTGCGCCAGTTCAAATCAAGCGATGCGCTGGAATATAGTTGACGAAGTTGTCACTGACATCGGGTTCGACGCAGGCACACCAACACAACACCGTGAACAGAGCGAATTCGCCTATGACAACGAAGGGCCGCGTCATCGCGCGTTGATCCAGTCTCACAAAATTGCTGCGCGATGTGTTACCAATGGTGAGTATCTCGAGTTCATGCGATCCGGCGGCTATAACGAACCAAAACACTGGCTGTCACTTGGCTGGGATGCTGTATGTCGCAACCAGTGGCACTCGCCGTTGTATTGGATACCGAAAGAGGACAATTTCTTGATCTTTACGCTGGCAGGACTGATGCCTCTAAGCATGGATGATCCGGTCTGTCATCTAAGCTATTTTGAGGCCGATGCGTATGCCCGTTGGGCCGGAAGGCGTTTGCCGACGGAGTTCGAATGGGAGCATTCTGCGAAATCTGCCGTGCCAAGTGAAAGGTTCGCTGATAAATTGATGAACGGAGGTCATCCAATACATCCGCAGTGTCAACAGGGCGTCGATTTCTTAGGAAACGTTTGGGAGTGGACTGCGAGTCAGTATACTCCTTATCCGAGATATGCGCCCGCGTCTGGTGCATTGGGGGAGTACAACGGCAAATTTATGTGCAATCAATTCGTCCTGCGTGGCGGCTCATGCGCCACGTCGTCGGATCATATCCGAGTCACCTACCGCAACTTTTTTCCACCCGAAACGCGTTGGCAATTCAGTGGAATTCGATTGGCGGACAACTGACTCGAAAAGTCAAGTGACTCGAAAAGTCAAAATTGCTATGTCCGGCCAATCGATTTGTTATTCAAACTTTACTTGTCGTGACGATTTATAAACACCGCCAGCAACTCAGATTACCATCCAAGGCCACCGATCCCAAGGGAAACACCGCTTCGACCCACTCCGTAACCTCGATAGCCGCCTAGTCCATAACCACCGTATCCTGAGTTGTAGTATCCTGAGTTGTAGCCGAACGGCGACCCGCCAATGCCAATTGACACAGCCGGACGGTAAGAGGACGAGCGACCGTATCCGTAACTGGGATAGCCATAACCATAGTTGGGAGCGCGGTAGTAGCTGCTGGCTGGCGCCGAATATCCGTAATTCGAATATCCGTAATTCGAATATCCATAACTGGCCTGACCACATGCATTACCGCGATGGTGGCGCCCGCGAAAAGCACTTGCATCGCTAGCAGTAAACAAAACGGTTGCGACGCATGCTGAACCCAACATTAACTTCCTAAGCATTTAACTTCTCCAACTGAGTAGTGAGATTAAGGGGTAACTTGTAACGACCCATATTTGTTTTCAGTGGAATTTACCGCAGCAATTCATGGACCGTATTTGACGAGCATTGAACGCGGATAGCAGATCGCTATTTCTTCTTATACGCGTCACGCAAATCGCGAATCCGATCGTGCCCCGCTTTGACCAGCTTATACTGGTCCATCAGCACATCGTTCATTGCGCTACCGGCCGTCTCTTTCAAGACCTCTTCATACGCTGCCTTGATGTGATCCTCGCCACGCTCCGCTTCAATCAAGATTACGTAGGGGTCACCGCCGTTAATCTTGCTGCGGATGCTAATCCATATTTGATGTGTTTTGGCGGCAACGCTTCCATCATCTTCTGCCTCTTCGCCATTAAACTCGACGTACTTTTGCAGCTCGCTGGCTAGCGCACTACGTTGATCACCCATTTCATTAAACAGAACCGCCAAGCTATGGTCATCGATTTGTTCCGCGGACTTGTGAAATCCATCGAACGAGTCAATGTTGGCTCGGATCAGTTTCTGAAGCTTTGCAATGGTCTTTTCGTTGAGATCGCTCTTCGTTTCGAGACTCATCGTTTGTTCCTTTTTGGAATAGTAAGAAATCGCAACTTTCGTCCTTCGATTAGAGGTAGAGGGTCGCAAAATGTGTGCCAAAAGCCGGGGGGTGGCGAAGCTCAATTAAAATAAATTGCCTACCTGTTAAGGCTTTATGCCTCACCCCTCGTCTGGCCTTGCTGGCGATGCTCGTTTGTCGACCAAGCTGGGCTTTCGGCGACCGGGACACGGCGTTCATTGATCAACTTGTGATGCTCTTTGATTCTCTACAATTGACCGCCATGACTTTGTTGTCTTCAATGTCATAAGCTGGAAGGGCGTGGCTACTTTGCAAAAGGTTAACTAAGGTGGGCGAGTATTTTTCTAAATTCTTCGATACGTCCGACTTTCCTGCACGCTGGAATTGTGGCAACTGGTCAGCCTTTCTAGGCTGGTTGCACGTCATTAGTGACGTGGCCACGTTCGGTGCTTACTTTGCAATTCCAGCAGTCCTGTTTTACTTTGCGCGGAAGCGCGACGATTTCCCTTTCACCAAACTGTTTTGGTTGTTTGGCGGTTTCATTCTCGCCTGCGGAACGGTTCATCTGATCGAAGCGATCATTTTTTGGATCCCGATTTATCGGGTGTCCGGAATGCTGAAGTTCATTACAGCGATCATTTCTTGGACGACTGTCATCGTGCTGGTGCGCTATATTCCCGGCATTTTGCAGCTGCCATCCATCGCGGCAACCAACGAGCGACTGAAGTTGGAGATAAAACAGCGCGAACATACCGAGCAAAAGCTGCGCGAAATTAAAGAACGACATGATGTTTTACTCTCCGGCACTCGCAGCATCGTCTGGACGACTGGACCCGAAGGTGACTTCACAACGCCGCAGATCTCCTGGGAAAGGTACACCGGACACGCGTGGAGTGAGCACCAAGGATTTGGTTGGAGCAAGGCGATTCATGAAGACGACTTACCGGAGCTTCAGCGGCGTTGGCAAATGTCTCTCGCTACCGGAAACAAATACCATGCAACAGGAAGAATCTGGCAAAATCAGAGTCAATCGTTTCGAGCCTTTGTTGCCGAAGCGGTTCCGGTCAAAAACGAAGATGGAGGAATTCGAGAATGGGTCGGCACGATCAGCGATATCGAAGATCAACAGCAAGCCGAGGCAGCATTGGGTGTGGCTCAGGCCGACTTGCTTGAGCAAAAGCGTGAGTTGGAACTGATCTATGAAGCGGCTCCTGTAGGGATGTCGTTGATTGATGGAGAGCATCGGTATCTGCGAATCAATGAAACCCTCGCCATGATTAATGGTTTTCCCAAAGAAGAACATATTGGCAGGCTAGCCAGTGAGTTGTTGCCAGAACTGTATGACAAGCTACACCCAATCTATGAAGAAGTTTTCGCGACAGGAGAACCGAAGCTCAACGTCGAGATTGTCGGCAAGACTCCAGCTAGTGCTCGAACTCGGACATGGATTGCGAGTTTCTTTCCGCTCAGCAAGGAACAGGGTTTATCAGCCGCCCGCCAGGTCACAGCCGTCAATGCGATCTTCCAAGATATCACAGATCGAAAAAGAACTGAGCAACGACTCAAGCAGAGCGAAGCGGCAGCCTTGGCGGCGAGCCAATCCAAGAGCGAGTTTTTGGCAAATATGTCGCACGAAATTCGTACCCCGATGGCGGCGATTTTGGGCTATGCCGACGTCTTATTGGGGCACTTAGTTGACCCCGACAACCGGAGCTGCGTCCTAGTGATAAAACGCAACGGGCAACACCTGTTGGAGCTGATCAACGACATTCTCGATCTATCACGCATCGAAGCGGGCAAGCTGGATGTCGACGTTGAGTCGGTTTCACTGGTGCATATGGTCAGCGATGTAGAGTCGCTGATGCACGTTCGTGCCGATGATAAAAATCTGGAATTTCACGCTGAGTTTGCAAGTCCAGTCCCTGAAACAATCGATACGGACCCCACGCGTTTGCGCCAAGTGCTAATCAATTTGATCGGCAACGCGATCAAATTCACTGAAAAGGGCAATGTGCTTCTCTCCGTCGGTTTGCGCGATAACCGGGTCCTCTCGTTTTCCGTCCGTGACACCGGCATCGGGATGAGCGACGCACACCTAGAACGCCTGTTCAAACCATTTTCCCAAGGTGATTCGTCTGTGACGCGTTCCTACGGGGGTAGCGGCCTCGGTTTGGCCATCAGCAAGCGATTAGCCAAAATGCTCGGGGGTGATATTTCGGTAGTAAGCGAACTGGGTGTTGGCTCCACGTTCACAGTGACAATACCAATCGTAGTTAACGACGATTCAAAGTTGGTGTTGCCAGACTTGATCACCCGAACTAGAGACGATGAGGATGTGGATGCGAAAGTAGAAATGCTCGATTGCCGCATTTTAGTCGTTGATGACCGCCGCGATGTACGGCACATTAGTCAGCACTTTCTAGAAAAGGCGGGCGCGAGAGTTTCCTCTGCCGAGGACGGCCAACAGGGAATCGATGCGGCCTTTACAGCGCGTGATAGCGGCGATCCATTTGATCTCGTGGTGATGGACATGCAAATGCCGAATGTAGATGGACTGCAAGCCGTCGCACAATTGCGATCGGCGGGGATCGAATGGCCGATTATCGCGCTCACTGCCGACGCGATGAAAGGCGATCGTGATAAATGTCTGAACGGTGGGTGTGACGATTACTTGTCAAAACCAATTGATCAGGGCAAGCTAGTCCTCATGGCCGCCAAGTACACAAAGTCGATTCCCTTGGATGAATTGCGTCGTGCGAGATTGGAACGATCGCGAGCACTCAAAGCAACATTGAGTTTAGATAGTTCGGCGGAACTTGAGTAATATTGAGACGGCCAGTTGATGGTTTAAACAGTTCAATCCATTGGCGAATTGCGGTTAGAAAGTGCAACACGAATTGAGAGACCGAAGATGATTTCAACCGATTTCCCCGAAGCGTTTAAACGCTATGACGGTGATGCTGAATTATTGGCCGCCACTGCGGCGATAGTCGTGGAAGATGCTCCACGCGAGCTCGAGCAAATAGTTGATGCACTGCAAAGCGACGATGCGGCTAAATTGAGGGCGTCGGCTCATGCTTTGAAGGGAATGTTGATGATTTTCGAACATTCCGCAGCGGTTACAGGATTACAAAAAATTGAGCTATCCGCCGCAGAAAACGATATTCCTGCGGCGCGAGTAATGTTCGACGCCGTTCGTACCGAAATTGAAGCATCGATTGCCAAGATCGCTGCAGCCATTTGACAAGCCACGGCAGCCTTAAGTGAGGACTGCCTGCACAAAATCCTGCTCTCACAATGACTTAACTTGCGATTGCCCTGCTAGGCAATTCTCTTTGCGCTCATCGTGTGTTCTTCTACAACGGAGCTGAACATCAGCCGCGGAAAACAGATGTCTCGATTTCAATTGGCCCGGCTGACTACTCTTTAACACGCTTCCATAAATGCATCCACTGTCCGCTACCCGGAGCCGTTTGGAATTTGCTGGGGCGTTCTTCTCCAGCGGGGGCAAGAATCACGCGAAACTCATCGCCGTCGACCGCGTAAATGCCGAGACAACTTTTCTGCTTGACCCCGTCGGTTTCATCCACAGCATCAATGGTTTTAACTTCGTTCTTAAAGCCTAGCTTTTGAGTTCCTTCGAGCTTACCAATCTCAGCCAGCATGACAACGTACTGATCTCCCTTGATTTCCAATTTTCCATCCTTGAGCTCGGCTTGTGATAGCGCTTTGCCGTTAGATTCGCCACTGCTCAAATACCACGCTCCTTGCAGCTCTTCGCCGCTTGAGATCTCTGCAGCACTCATTGTGTCGGCACAAAAGAGCATACTGGCCGCCAAAAGCATTACAATTTTGATTCTCATGAGAGTCTCCCGGATAGAACAATGGAATACGACGACTTCTCGGGAAGCGTAGATTTCAAATTTCGAGTGGCGCCAGGAAATGACTCAGTTAACCAAGTTACTGCCGAAGTGTATTTACAAGTGTGCCGGCTGTCTGGATTGAAGTGGTCGCCACCGGTCAATCAATAATCCAAAGCCGATTCGCAAGGCTCTTGGCCCTCGCAGTCTGATTGCAAGGAACCTTTGATCCGTTTCGCTAAAGGTGCAGTTACCAAATCACGCTAAATAAAAATCTCGTACTCGGAGACTTTTTTCGTGGATTTCTTGGAAAACAGATTAGTAGCCCGCTCCCTATAAGTGACGAGGGAAAGTGAGACGCGAGTTCATGTTGAACTCGGCGACTTTTGCTCGCGGTTAGTTCTCTTGAGGAATTTTTGCTATGAAAATCGCGACACTACGAATTGCAATCGGTTTAGCAATGGGTACCGCCGGCCTGTGTTCATCAGCTCACGCTGGCGACTGTGTTGGAGGTCGTGTTGAACACTTTCGACCACCGGTAGTCTACGTCGGTCAGCCCACTGCCATGGAGTCAAACTCCACCACGAACGTGGCGGTAACGGCGCCCGAGCACAATAAAGTGCCTTCTCCCCTGGTTCCACAAGCTCCACGGATCATCGAGATTCCAATGGTCGAAGCGGCAGTGGAACTCGAAGTAAAAGTCAATTTCGCCGAGACAGCGGTGGGTTCCGTGATCCTTCGCAGCGGCGACTTTGAACAGGAACTGACCGTAACTCAGTGGGATGCAAAAACCATTCGCTTTATCTTGCCAACGATTGGTGTGCTGAAGGAACACTACGTTTCGCTCCATATTTACCGGCCCGATGGCTACCTGGTGCGTCAGTTCCCCGCCAAGTTCATTCGCTCGTCGAGCATCCGAGTTGTTAACCGTACCTCCGATACCATGGAAGTGCGCATGCTTCCAACCGCTGTTCCTGCCGAGTAATTTTTCCGGTAGTTAGAATGTTATTAAAAGCGGTTGGCTGAACCAGTCAACCGCTTTTCTTTTTTTGGCGGAGGTGTTTCAAATTGCGTTACGCAGCCCCGCCGGTCAATTCGGTTCATCGGCGGTGACCTCACTATCTTGTATCCGCAACTCGACATTGCGTAGCTTCTCAAACGGAATTGGCGATGGTAAGCCGTTTTCTAGTAGCAAGAACTGACGAATTGCGTCATCGTCGGGCCCTACGATCTGATCACCGATTCGAATCGTATTGTTCTCGAAATCAAACTCAAGAATCGATGCATCACGCCATTGAACAAGCTGGCCCCGCAGCTCTCTCAACCAATCCATCCACATCACTGGCTCAGCCAAAATCGCAATCTGAGTAGGAACACCCAAGAACTGCGGCGTCACATCTCGGGCAAATGCCTGACCAGCCACCAACAGCCGTGATTCCGTTACCTCTGGCAGTATAAGAACGACCGTTTGGCAAAATTCATCGACAATCAGGTAAACACCGTCAGAGGTCTGTTGAATGAGTTTGGAGATCTCCTTGAGAAAAACGCCCACTTGCGACTCGGGCGGCAATAATTCAAATACTTGCTCAAGCGAGAGCCCAGCGCCTGTGCCGATTAAAAACTCTCCATCCTCGGAGTTTGTCCCGTTGCCAATACTGAACAATGGATTTGCGACAACAAACGAAGTCAAACTTAAATTCTTTGCCAACTGCGAAAGAATCCCACCACGGTCTAGATTCTCAGTAATGAAATTTAACTCCAGCGTGGTGATGACTTCATTCGAGTCGACCAGGTACAGCAGTCCGGTGGGATCATAAAACACGAAATCGTTGAGATTTGCTACCAGGCTCGTGTCTGCCTGTGCCGCGATGGAGCCATTGAGGTTGAATGCAAAGAACTGATTGGCAGTCGCGACACCGATTCGCTCAATACCCTCCACCGTGATGGATCGAATTTGCACTGAATTGTTCCCAAACGATCGCACTGATTGACGAATGCCCGTGGCGAAGCTGAATCGTCGCAGCGATCCATCGAGTCCCAGCTCAAAAGCCTGACCGCCCGCAAATGCCACATCGCTTAGATTTCCAGGACCAGCAATGGCGTTCGCGTCATTAAAAAAACCATTGCCTACGTTCGGGACGCTTACATACTGAACGACTCCCTCGAGATCGGTAAAAGTCACCAACATATCCGCATTCGCCGCTTCATTCACAAAAGAGATCTCAGTGGGTCTGAAGCCGGCACCAACGCCATCGGCAAAATTAAGCCGCTGGGCAGAAGAAAAAGGCTGCGAGGGCACACCCGTGCCAAACAGCACAGTCACATCTTGCGAACCTTCATTGGCGACGATTGCGTCAAGCAGGCCATCGCCATTAAGGTCTTTTAACTCGAAAGCTCGAGGTTGAGTTCCTACTTCTATCGCCGTTTCGAACTCTGCATCGGCAAGTAGTTGTCCGTTCTGGTAGAAGAGAGGAACGGTAACAAGTTGATTCGAGGCTCCAACCGTGTAGACCAAAAACAAATTTCCAGGGCTGAGTTCGGCAATCCGTACATCGGTTGGACTCTTGTCTTCGATATCGCCACCCACGTCACGAATGGATTGGGCTCCATCCTCTAGCGTCGTGACATCTCGAACGTTGACGTGCCCTTCATTAGGGTTCGATGTGGCCGCGTTGACATACTGAACTTGACTGCCATTAACTAAGAAGGTCTGGGAATTGACGGTTAATCGAATCGAGCCACTAACAATTCCTGACTCCACCTCTGTGACAGACGTCTCGATCGGCAATATTCGCTGACCAGTACCCGAATACAAGAGAACGTCCCCATCTTGGTTGGTCAAAAATAGATCCAAGTTCGTATCGTTATCAATGGACGTTGGCAGAATGTGAACCCCTTGGGCAACGAGCTCAACCACGCTGGAGTACGTGCGAGTGAATCCAGCGTTTTGTTGACCAAATAAAAACACAATGTCTTCATCGACGATATTAAAAATTATCTCCGCAACTCCGTAATCTTTAAAGGACTCCAGATTGACGAAGTCTGTTGGGAAATCTTCATAGAAATTTCTTTCGTCGGTCTGCAGCACGACAATGTCAAGCCATCCATCCGAGTTGTAATCGCCAACAGCTAAACTATCCGGTCGATGATCCAAAGCGATCGCTACGGGGTTTTGGAAAAGACCGTCGGCCGTTCCGTACAAGATCGAAATGGTTTTGTCCCCGGCATTCAGAATTGCTACATCGTCGCGACCATCCTGATTGAGATCGGCAATAAACATACTTCGAGCACTTCCCAAACTGCGAACGACACCATCTTCGCCAATCAATTGAATTGCGGTATTCGCTTGTTGCATACCCAATAGATCTCCAGCGACGTCGTATACCGTTAATATTGAGGAACCGCTATCGAGAATTAAAATTCTGCCATCTGATATTTCAATCGCGGAGGGACGCACGAGGTTCACTATTGGAAAGGCGGTTCCGTTGACAAACAATTCGTTGCTGCCTAGATCGAGCCAAATTAGGTCCTCGACATGATCTCCATCCAAATAGCCTGTCGCCATTAGGATGCCAGATTCGCTTTCGTAGAGTGTGTTGGCGACATCAAAGGACTCGATGCCGGCGAGGTCTTGCTGATATCGGATTTCGATTAATTGCTGTTTGTCAGCTGCTTGTGTGACCGCTAGAATTCGAGCGCGATCGCCAACTTGTAGCGAATCCAGTTGTTGAATGATGCGATCCGCAGCCGTGTTTAGCGCCTTTGGTGGCGACAAGGTAACTCGCGAGCTACTGGCCGAGTTCATTCCCGTACGGACTACCAACATTTGATCTCGATCGAGCGTGGCGAAATCGTTGACTCCATCGGCATTGAAGTCAGCAATAACGCTGGTCGGAGGCAATGCTTCGGCCTTCACGACCCGACCGCTTTCGAGCCCCTCTTTATAGACGACTAAGGTTCCCGATTGTTGGCTAATTGCCACGATGTCGGCCACTGCAGACGAATCGAATTTCTCGAATAGCAGTTGATCAAAGACAGCGTTGGCATTCGCGATGCTAAGGTCGATGGTATTTTGTAAGCTGCCATCGCTTGAAAGTACAAATACTTTCCTATTCTCGGCATCGATCACTGCGATTCGGCCACTGTCATCCTGTGCCAGGGCGACATCGGTGAACCGCCCTTGCGGTTCTGCGGTGAGCACAATTCTGTCGACATTTCCATCTCGAAAAATCAGTGAATTGTTTTTTAGCAACAGTGTTTGTTTGCCAACCTGATTGTCGATAGTATTAAAAACTATATCAGCTAAGTGCGGCGTTCTGTCGGCGACCACTTGTTCCGGCGGCGAAACCAAGAAGCTGAAATTGCCAGTTCCTGTTAAAGTGAAAAGCAATTGCTGTCCCGATGTTTCCACTCCCAGCAACAAGTCGACATAGGGGTCATTCGCTCCGTTCAGACTCCCCGCAAGGAGATGGTTTGGTTGTATGTTACCAGAGAGGCCCACAAGAGCATCGATGTTGATTCGATTCGTGGCGGGGACGATGACCCGTCCCGCTACCGATGGATGAGCAGTAGCAAAGAATGATTCATTTTCGAAAAACTGGAGTTGCACGCCAAACTCATTGCCATTACTTGGCCAGCACGCAACGACTAGATCAAGCTTGCCATCACCATCAACATCAGTCACCTCTAGTCGATAGGCTTGAGATGATAACTCTGTAGCCGGTAAAATTGCGGCGCGGTTGAGTTCGATGAATGCTCCATTGCCAAGTCCTAACATGGCGACTAGAGCGAATTGTCCTCCATCTTCGCGTCGAACGACAGCGATGTCTTCCCGGCTATCTCCATTGAGATCTGCGACAATTGCATTGCTATAGGCACCGAAATTGAGGATCGTACCCTGTGGACTTGTACTGACGTCGAAGGTTCCATCACCTCGACCCAACAACAGGTTTCGGGCACCTCCTTGGGAGAACGATAAAATGTCATTAATTCCATCGCGGTTGAAGTCTGCCGCATGAATGGTTTCGGGTTTCGTTAAAACGCTGGTCCCTTGTTCGTATTGATAACCTCCAATCGTCGTTCCCAGAACGGACTCAATGCGGTACTGCCCGTTACGCTCAACTCCAAACAGGAGGTCCGCGCGATTGTCCAGGTTGAAATCACCTACTTCGATCGCCAGCCCGCTCCCAAAAGGTTCGGCTTCGATCAGGTTACCAAACTCGCGCTGCCGATTTTCTGCGTGATAACTGAGGGCCACTCCCAAATTTGTTTTAACAATATCTAACTGCCCATTGGAGTCGACATCATAGAACTCTCCGGCAGGCTCCGACCGCAGGCCGACTGGATTGGCCGAATCTATTGCCCAGACAAACATAGTGTAAATATTGCGGGTGACGGCAATGTCATACACATCTGTTTCTGAGCGTAAAGTGACAAATTGCAGATCGGAGTAACGACTTATCTCTTGGACTTCGGCAGATTCAAAACCCATCGCTTCGACGTACGATTCATCCTCACGTTGGCTAACCCCCAGTACCGTAAACGCTTGATTATTCCAACCAATGGACGCCAGTTGGACTCTCCTAAAATCTGCGGTTGTCGTCAACAAATAGATGTTTCCTTTGTTTACGCCTACTGCCAGTACTTGATCACCAGTTGGGTTGGGAAGCTCCAGTTCGGTTGCAGCACCCAGAGGATCCGCGACAACAAATGTCCGATTGTTGAATTCGTCAATCAGTACAAACTCTGTTGTACCATCTGCACCTACATCTCCTGCAGCGAAAGCCCGTAAGTTGATACCCAGATTGTCGATAACGCGCAGTGGTGCACTTGAGAGCAGCGAGTAGATCTCAACACGATCCTTAAAAAGTACCGCCACATCATCGCGTTGGTCATTATCGAAATCGGCGACCTCAATATCGAGCGGTGAACCATCCGACTGAAGGTCCCATCGCGTACTTTCACTCAGCAGCGATATGCTACCATCGCTGAGAGTTGTGAAATAAAGCAAACTGGCCGATGTATCGCCCGACGTGAAGACCACATAATCGGTTTGATCGACGCTGCGAAAATGTCCTTGATCAATGTCCCAAGGACGACCATCCAAATCAAAACCGCCGACCGTGTTCTGCGCATCGATAGGATGTGCAGCTTCTGTGAATCGAATTGATAGTTCAGCAGCAGCGGAAGAGAAATTGACAACACGGATCTCGAATTGCGCCGACTGCAGGTGCAGATCCAATCGGGCCACACTACCACCGTCACTAACACTGGTGAGAAGCTCTTGCCCATTGGTATCGAAGAGTCGAACCCGCCCCGCTGTTGTTGAATTGAAGCCCACCTGCAAGCGACCGCCAAGATCGTTCGGAAAACTCAAGTGGAGCGAAGTCTCAATTCCCTCAGGTTCTACTTCGATCGTATATTCCAAAGTCTGCGAGGCCGCACCCAACACGCTCGTGGCAAGCTCCGTTCCACTGGCGGTCGAAAGCGTCACGATTTGATTGACTGGAAGCGTTTGCTGGCCCACGATAGCGGCAGGACCGGTAGGGTCATCCAAGAACCCAGTCGCCGCAGGATCGGCAATCAGACCATCGCCGTCAAAGAGAAGGCGATTCTCTAACGCCATGAATCGCCATTGAATTCGTTCGCGACGCGGACCGCGATTACTGGGCAGGAACCGACGTAAGGACGATCGAAGTTTACTAGCGGCGATTCGAATATTCATCTCCGCGGCGGCTCCTGAGTTGGGCTAAGCAATTCGCTAAGCCTCACAGGATAACTGGAGGAGGGGCAGTCGTCACGCAAATCGCTCCACATGACTACATAAAAGTTGCTTGCCCCAAGTCGGATCTGCGAAAAAGAAAACCGGCCACGATGGTGGCCGGTTGGAGTAGGTCAAATCTATTTGCAATCAATTGGTGCTGGATGTGAGCTTTTCCACTCGACGGATGTCGGCCTTGCGAATTAGTACCGCCTCAAATTCCCGTACCAAGAATCCATCGGGACGGTGGATCGTAACGAACACAGGAACCTGATCTAGCACTCCGATATTCGGAGTAACGAACCGAATGCGGTCGGCGGTCCAGTGGGTCACTTCTAGTGACGTTTCGAATTCACCCATACGCATAACTACTTGGCCGACCTTTTCCTCTGCAAAGCGAACGTCCACTTCCAACTCTTCGGCCGCTTCGATCGCTGGAAGTGGCTTCTTGGCTAATTCAGCAGGCGCATTTGGTTCAATTTGGGGAGTAACGGCTGCCGCGGGCGCCGGTTCGGGTTTAGCAGCGGGTGCCGCAGCAGGCTTGGCTGCTGGCGCGGGCGCCTGAACCACAACTTGGTTCAGAATTACCGTTTCGGAGATCACACGGCCGTAGACCAGATGACCTTGGGTCGTGGTTGAACTCTTGATAACCCGATTGGTGCACTGCGCCGAAGCGACAGAACTGACGAAGAGGGACAGACCACTGAGGCTCACGGCGGCGAATGTTCGGCGGATAGACATTTTTGGAGATCCTAAGAATGAAGTGGATTCTTAAGCCTTGCCGATCGTCTCGCAGATCATCGCAAGGCTTACTCACTAATAGGGAGTAGGCACTCGCCGCGGATTCCCAAAAAAAGAGATTATTTTTCCAATGCCGATCAGTTCATGATTGCTACTGAACAAAATACTCAGTCCGGACGTGAAAGGTCGGATTCGATTAGGACATAAGGCGCCCAGAAATAGGGGTGCGAAAATCGTGCTTCCTGGCGCAGCTCGTTTCTCGCTTCTTGGACTGACTGCGCATAGGGCTTGTTCTCAACAAAGGCCTTTCGAGCGAAGTTTTTTGCAAACTGACTCCCGGCTTCATCGTCGATTTCCCAGCATGTTGCCAGCACATATTTCGCGCCCGCATCAATAAACGCGTTCGCCAAACTATCGCCTGTATTGAATCGAGATACCTCGCTGGAACGAGCCGAATCGCAGGAACTGATGACGGCAATATCACACAGGCCAAGCGAAAGTCTCGCGATATCACTGGTCCGCAGCAGTTCGACTTGGCCATTGGATCCAGGCAAAACTAATGCTGGAATCTGTACGTTATCCAGACGAGGCGATCCTCCAGGCTCAATGGACCGATCTGCGCCAACGGCATCCGCATCACTTTGGTCCAATCCTGATTCCGTGGTTGGTCGTCGAGTCCCTTGACGCAGAACGAGGTCGGAATCCAAAACACCATGAGTCGCGAAGTGTAACAGATAAGATTCGTTGCGAGCTGAAATAGCTTGTAGGATTGCGGCAACCTCGGTTTGCTTTCGCGAGGCGAGCAGAGCATGCTGACCAAACAGCAGTGCAATCTCCTCCGCCTCTGACTCCGCCGTGAGAATGGGTGGTCGATTGGAAGTCAAATCATCATTGGCGCCGACCGCGATGGCGAACTGAGGTACCGCGCCCGAGGCTCGCGACAACCGGACGGTTGACGTGGAAGTCGCATAAGAGAATTGTGGAACAGCAGCGGATTGATCTCCATAAAACACCTCAAAAGGCACCTGTGTAATTGCCCCAGAACGAATTATCAGCACCTGCCGCGACTCGCGGTCAATCATCTCCCGCAGCTCCCTTGGCAAGAGTTTTTCTCCCAGAGCCAAAGTGTTCGCAGCAAACTTATTAAACGAAACCGGTGCACCTGCTGGACGGGTCGTTATCTCAGGCAACGATTTAGCCAGCCACTGCTCAACCTCACGGCGCCCCATCCCCAAGCGAACCACTGCTAGAGTATTGCCTTGGGGTACTAACACATACCCAGCCGAATCGGTCATGTAGTAAACTAATGCCAGCCGATTGCGAGCCTGAAGTGCTACGAGATCATCCACTGTGGCTGGTGATCCGATACTGTCTACGTTGCGCGACGTGTAGGGCCGATCGAGTGAGTGCGCCAATGAACTGGCTTGGTGCATTGTAGCAAGCACCAGATCTAGTGTGGCCTTATCCAGTGTTGCTGTGCGGTTACCATCCTGCTCTGCGTTTTGAAACACTTGATTCGGATCAAGTAACGCATCCACGGTCAAATCAAATGCTTCAGACAGAACATTCAACTCTTGCAGATCCAAAACTCGATCACGATACCTGGTCACTGCTCGAACAGCAGCCGTTCTCGCTTGAGCCAACAAGGACTCTATCGCTTCATACTTGGTCGCTGGATTTGCTTCACGGATTGTGCTGGCGACCTGCGACATGAGGATGTTGTATTGATGGAACGGGTCGTCGCCAGCATTCTTTGTGGCCAGTTCGATTGCATGGTCAGCGAGGCTTTGCAATTGAGAGCGCTCCTCGTCCGATCCCGCGCGGGAAGCAAGGGCCGCATAGATCTGTCCCACATAGATGAAAGACCTCACGGCTCGGAGCTTAAAGTCTACGTCCTGAGCAAAGAATGTCGCCGCGATTTCCAAATCGGATTTCGCTTGCTGCAAGTATTCAACCGGTGTCAGTCCCGTTGTCGGGACACCGACAAGTAATCCGCTCAAGTAGTAAGCTGCAATGCCGCGAATCTCTTGGGCCATGGCCAGCTGCCGGGATTGATTTACTTCGACAGGTTGACCGGCAGCAACGATATGCTGGTCCGCGAGGCGGTGAGCGTATTGCAGCTTTGCGACCAAAAAATTGTTCTCACGCTCAGTTTCGGTGTTGGCTCCTGTCGCAGCATTGGCTTCTTGGGCTTGCAGCATTTCATTCAACAGGATGCGGCAAAAAGAGAGCTGGTTTTTTGCATCCTGCAGGCGAATTCCTGATGCGGCCGCTTCATTTTGCAATCCGCTCAGTTGATCGAGCATGGTTGCCGCAATCGCCGTTTGATTACGGCTGAGCGCATGCTGTGCTCGATTTACTCGATACTCGTACTCCAATAAATCAAGCGAGCTACGCAATGGTTCCGTGTCGATCTGCATTCCCGGCAACGCAGTTCGTAACAGCTGCAGTCCGACATCCAACAACTGATACTGCTCCTCGGCCAAATCACGCCGACCCGTTGAATAGTATGCCGTGGCCAAGTGCTGGCGCGTTCTCATCTCTGCGAGTCGCGTGCTCCATACATCGGGAGCCAGTGCGAGCGGTTTGTCGGTGGCGAGTCGTGCAGAGGCTGAAGCGGAGAAAAGACTAGCCGCAGAACTCAACGCTTGAATCGCCGCGACACTTTCGCCTTGGAGAAAGTAATGCCTGCCCTCAAACAATTGATAGGTTGCTAGAGCTCGCTGAAACAACTCGCGACGCTCAAGCGGCAACTCCTGCAAGCTGTCTAACATCGCGATCGAGTTACCCACGGCCGCGAACACTTGCGTCTCGCTCTCTCGGTCTTTCGCCTCCAACAACAGACGCGCTCCGACGAAAAGTTTGGAACTGCGATCGAGCGTGGGCGAGGCCAGTAAGAGATCAGCGATCTCTTGCAGCTTGTTCGCGTCACCTGCTTGACTTGGCAGTTCAAAGAAGACCACAGCGCGCTGTTCTTCTGACAACGACTCAACTCGCTCGATCATTTGCGCATCTAGCTTCTTTACGACATCGATCCGTTGAATGGTCACTGCGATCTGGCGGAGCGATCGCAGTCGTTTCAAAAACGGGACTGCTTCAGTTTCATTCATGCTCGCAGCCGCTCGATGGATAACCACAGCCGCATCCTTCCATCGGACCTCGCCTAAATCGGCCAACCAGTTTGCCAGCCCCGTCAACGCGTCAGCCAGCGAACCAAGTTCCGCCGCTTGCTGATGGAGCGCGGCATACCGCAGTGCGTTCTCCGTTTGACCACAAGCCCCTTCGACCAACGCCCTTACGGAGTAATAGCTCTCCCTCGGCAAACGATCGCCGTTGACTCTACGATGATGCTCGTATTGGTCGAGCTTGCGTAACATCTCATGCCATTCCGCCGCAGTCACCTGACGAAGGGTATTCGCCCTTTTGAATTGGCTAACCTGCAGGGCCACTTGCTCTGCCAAGCTAAGGACCGTGCCAGGTTGCTGGCGAATCTGCTGACCTCCACTGCCGATCCCATCGATCCCGTCCTGCGCAACGGCAGGTTTGCCACAACTCCCATCGCCAACAGCAAGCGATAGAACTCCAACAGCCATCAACCAGCGAGCGGTTGTCTGTTTACTATTGCAAATGGCCAAACAAATTACCAACGTCCGGCGGTACCTAAATTTTAAACAACTCACGAATCCACTTTCTCATGAGAAACATCATCGATCGGGGCTGCGAGTGGATGCGAACCAATCCTTGCATACCCTCCTTCACTGCAATCTGCTGCAGTTCCGTGTCAGCAGTTTGGTCAAGAAGAATGCAGACGTCAAACTTGTTTTCTGCTGCGAGGTCGGAACTGCCGCCAACCGGGGATGAAGAAATGGACACGACGCGCCCGCTTAGCAAATGACCGGCGAGCCCCTCCAGACGAATCGTCGCAGGCAATCCATTTTGTACAAATTCAATACTCCGCTGCTCAACCTGGGCGGTGATCTCTAGCTTATCGGGATCGAAAATACGGCAGACAATGTCCCCTGGCTCAAGCAAACAACCCTGATTCTGTTCGTCGGTTGGATAGCCGTCAGCGATGTCGGTCGGATCGGTTGTTGACTGGTGTCCACGCGGCGCTGCGAACATCACTTTACCTGTACCAGGAGACGTAATCTTTAGGAGGCTGAGTTCGCGCGCGATTACCTCACGCTGTTGTGTAAGTTGCTCCAGCAATCGAATCGTTGTCGCAAGCTGCGCTGCGGCTACTTCGCTACGCGATTGCTGGCGTTTGAGATTTTGCAGTTGAAGTTCGACTAGAGCGATGCGACTGGCCATTGCCGCAGCCCGTTCCTGAAACGCATCGTTTTGCAACTCCACCAACAGTTGCCCCTGGGTAACCGATTGCCCTGGTACTACGTGACTCTTAACTAGAATGCCTGACGCTTGAGCAAATACCGGAGCATCATCGCTCGGGCTGACGATTGCAGCAGCGTTGATTCGAATGGGCAACGGCAGATAGCAAATTCCCAGCAGTAAACTACCCAGCAGAATTCCACTCAAACCGAGCCGTAATCCGCGGACAGCAGCCAGCTTTCCAGGAACAGAGAAGAACTGTAGCGGGGGCCTTACCGCAGCGACCATCGAGATCATACCCACTGCCAAGGCGAAGCCTACTCCTACCGCAGGAACATCATATTCACTGGCAAGACGATAGATGAACCAGAGGGCCACTCCCAACACAAACCAACGATAGGCAATCGACAGCAGACCATAGCAGACCAATCCTACGGTTGCCGTAGCCGACAGTCCATACTCCACGGGGGCAGCGACGCCTGTGGTCAGACGAATCGCCAACCCAAGTACCAGCGCTCTTGATCGCGTCCACAGGTTGGCGGTATTGAGCCAGTCGGCAAGGATGTAGTATCCGTCGTACCTAAGCAGTGGGTTCAGATTGAATGCCAAGGTGGACACCGAACAGGCAATCAAAATGTAGAAGCACTGATCGCGCACGACACCCTCTGAGAGCAAACACCATGCGATGCCGGCAACACTGGCTACACAGATTTCGACAATCATCCCTGCGGCTGCAATCAGGATCCGCTGCTGGCGACGCGGCAACATCCAAGAATCTGATGTATCGCAGTAAAGACAGGGAGTAAGCAGGAATAAAGCCATTCCCATTTCGTGGACTTCGCCGCCAAAGTGCTTGCAAGTCAAGCCATGCGCCAGTTCGTGAAGCACTTTTGCAAAAGCGACTGCGAGCAGCAATAGCGGAAGGTGCGTGAGATCGAACGTCAAACTCGCAGCGGGTACTCGGGACTGCCAAGAATCAGCCTGCGACAGCATGGCTAGCACGCTGAGCAACACAATCGTACAACCGCAGAATGCCGTCAGTGGCGAAAATAGCCAACGCAACTTGGGATAAAGCCACCCTAAAAATGGATCTGGGTTAATGCCTGGTAAACGAATGAAGAGAGGGTTGATTCGACCGATCCATTTGCGGCGTCGGCCTTGTTGCTCTTTCAACCAAAACTGCTCTCCTTGGCCCTCGTGGCTAGAACTCAACAGACCCCGGCGATGAAGCAGCCCCAACGCTAGTGTCAGTTCGCCGACGCTCGTCGTCTGTGGAAAAAAGGTCTGCTCAAGCTCTCCCTTGAGCCGCTGGATAGTCGTTGGCTGACGAAGCATCATCAATAGTGCATGCTCTTCCTCTGACAATAAATGGTACTGCAGCGACAGCGGGTCTTTAACAACGAAACACTCTGAATCCTCCCGTGGGGAGAATAGCAAATCGCTTCGAGTGCGCAGTTGAAGCTCGCGACTGGGAGACGATTGCAGCATGGGATCCCATTACTCGTGATTACTGAAAACGAAACAGCACTTCTTTTCGCAGGGCTTCTACCAAATCTCGAAACAAGACAAATCCGATCGGTCTCTGTCCGCAGCGAATAACGACGTCGACCTCTAAGCCAGGATGTAAGCTGCCTTGCTCTACGTTCGAAAGATCGACCAGTACGGGTAGATAATTCGAGTCTTCTCCGTCAACGCGTAAGACCTGTTCACCGACTCGTAGGACAAGCCCTTCGTAAACTTCATTGCTGCTGGAGACCAACGAACAGCGTGATTTTAGGTCCGGCGTTGATCGCCAAGCCAACAGGACATGAGCGGCATCTTTCTCTGCTATCCGAACTTCTGCGCGCCATGCAGAGTGCGGGTCGATTACATCTAGCAAATGTTGTCCGCGTTGTACCGGGCGCCCGCGCAGTGACTCTACAGTATCCCAAGTAATCACTCGACCGTCGATGGGACTGCGAATGGTCAGTGCTGCACTTCGACTCTGCAGTCGTTCCTGCCGAGTGATCAGACTTTCGATAGAACGAAGGGTCTCTGCTTCTTTCGCTGCATTGTCGGAGGACTCTGCCGCGTCCTGCGAAACGCGAGACCGACTGGCCTTCAAGGCGGCTAGAGTCTCCTGCTTGACTTGGATCTCCCCCATCACCTCTTCAATTTGTAGATCGAGATCAAGATTGTGGAGAGTCACCAATACCGCGCCGCTGGCAATCTCTTGGCCATCCTCCACATCCACCGCAGAGATCACCCCGTCATCAATCGCATAGACATGCCGTCTTGACTCGGGTACCAAAATTCCCCGCGCAGGAATGGTAAACTCTACCGGGACCATGGTCAGCAGGACAGCCAGCGAGACTAGCACGGCAGCCCCAAACAGATACCGACGGCGTTGGCGTGAGACACTCGCTACAAAGCCCGTCAACCATTGCAAAGGAATTTGTTGACACTGGATTGCATTGTCCAGCGCCAACGCTGCGTGGCGCGCCAGTGGCTGGCACTCCCGTTGAATCTCTGCAGTGATCGGCGCAGAGAAATTCTCCAATACGAGATAACCAACCATAGTCATGGAGGTTGCCCCCGAGTCCGATTGGACCTGCTCTCGATCTCGCGGTATCGACATCGGTACCAGAAAGGCGCTGGCCACGAGCGATTCGTCACAATAGCGGGCCAGACTCTCTTCCATTGGCGGCGGATACTCTTTATCTTCCGCTGGATAGAGAAGGGGTTGGTCCCAGGGACGACAAGCTTGCACCGCACGTTGCAGATAACGAAGGGTCTTTGATTGTTTTCGCAACGAATGTGTGGAACTGACTGCTAGCACTACGCTGCGACGCCCCACGCAAGAGACAACTGCCACTCGATCGACAGACGTCAGGGCTTGTGCAGAATTGGCAATTGACAGGGCGACTCGTTGAGGTTGCAGCGAGCGGTGCACCGTCTCCGCAAACCGGCAGATGTCCTGGGCGGTCAGCGCGGTGGGCGATCCCGCATCAGAGTTTGCTGAAAATTGGTTCGACATAGGAACGAAAAATTCAGAAACTCGAGGAATTAGTAAGCGGCGAGTACCGACCATCGCACCAATGACTATACTCTGATCCAAAGTAACCCGAAGTGCTATTTGGTTCCACTCTTACCTTGTATTTGCTGATGGCGATGAACCCTTTATTGCCTGCATTGATTTGCCTAGCCTTCCCTTTCGTCACAATCGATACGGCTGGGGGTGGTGAAACGCTGGTCATTCCAGATGTGCAGGCTGTCCTGATCCGTGATGTTCAAGTTCCAGTGACCCTGTCAGGACAGGTAGAACAGTTCCATGTTCGCGAGGGAGATCGAGTGACTGCTGGACAACCACTGGCTAATTTGCAGGCAACACTGGCGCAGCGCGCCGTTCAACTGGCGGAACATGAGCTACGTATTTCGGAGCTCGAAAGCCGAAGCGATACTCGCTTGCGACTGGCTGCACAACGCGATGAGCTGGTCAAAGAAAGACTTAAGCGATTACTTGATCTGCAAAAACGAAGTGCATCAAGTATCAGCATGGATGATTTGCATGAAGCCATGCTGCAAGAGAAAGAGTCAAATTCCGACTATCAACTGGCGAAAGAACAACATGATATTGCCGAGTTGAATCGACTCATCAAAGCGGTAACTTTGGAAGTGAATTCCGAGCGATTAACTCGACATACCATTCGTGCTCCTTTCGATGGCTATGTGGTTGAACTCATCAGTAAGGAAGGGGAATGGCTGGCGGAAGGTGCAGCGGTACTAAGACTGATTGATCTACAACGAATCCGTCTCGAAGCATTTGTGGACGGACAACTGTATGATGAAGCACTTAACGGCTGTCCCGTCACTTTTCTAGCACAGGTTCCTAGTCGAGCCCAAGCGATTGCTTTTCAGGGAAAAGTAGTTTTCACAAATCCCATGGTCCAGCCTATCAATGGACAAGTGCGAATTTGGGCGGAAGTAGAAAATCCAGAATTCCTGTTGCGTCCCGGTGTATTAGGAACACTTACCATTCAGACCAATGCGGCTGTAGGGATGACCATCGAAGAGGGAACGACTGAATAGCAACGGAGGCTAACTACCACCGCGAGCTAAGTCATCTACACCTGCAAGTCATTCGCGTTATTCAATCAACTCGGGCAGTGCATCAGGAAGACCTTCGAAATGGTAGGGCAGCACTGAACTCTGTTCGACTTCTCCGCCAGCAATGACACCCGATTGCTTGCCGTGATGTTCGACTGATCGAGGTATCCACTGTTGAGATGTGGCAATCGCGTCCTTGTAGGCTTCACAGGGCCAAGGACCTTCTTGGAGGAAGACTCCGTTGAGCTGCAACAACGATCCTTTGTTGCGGTGCAAATCCTTCAATGCCAACATGTAGTCCGCCATCGACCGGTGGTACTGGACCTCGGCTTCTGCAATCTGATTGATTGCATCGATCCGTGCTTCAGTGGTAATCGGCTCGTTTGGCGCGGCAAGTTCGAGCGAGGCGCGGTAAGCCTGCGCAGTTACTAGGCGGCGATAGCTGAGCTGAATCGCGTCGTAAGACCGGTCCACTTCGGCAACCGCGTCACTCAACTCCAGAACAATCCGATTCTGTTGCTCCTCCAGAACCGAAGTTTCTCGCGTCAGCTTCAGTCTGGCATTGCGGATCGCCGCCCAGCCCTGTCGATAGCCTACGGGCATACTAAATTCGACCCCACCCTCCAACTCCTGATGGTCGAAGCTAGCAATATCGCGAAACGCATCATTGAAGGGTGCAGAACTACCACCTAACAATTGATCGCCAAAACCGCGCAAACGATAAGTCGAGTATAGATCTAATTGCGGTAGGATGAAGTTCTTGGACGCCAATAGCTCCAACTGTCGCTTCTTCACAACCCAGCCTTGGCGGCGCAGTTCCACGCGTCGTGACATTGCTTCATCAGTAATGTCGCTCCAGTCAAAGACAATATTTGAATCAACGGGTAAATCGCTGGGCCGAATCAACCGACCGTCGGTTGTTGGCAAACCCATCAACCAACGAAGCTGTCGCTCGCCCCGATAAACGCCAACGGACTGAGACGCACTGACGACCCCGTTAAGCGCAGATTGATACTGATTGTCCAATGCATGAATCTGAACCTCGGCTGCAAGCTGCCGGAAGCCGCGCTCAACACCTGCCTCTACTGATCTAGATAGGGATTCAACGACTTCATTGGACCGCTGTTTGGCATCCCCGACAGCATCAAGATTGCGGTAGGCGAAGTACAGCTCCCAATAGGCCGTCTCGACCTGATTGACGAAATTGATCACACCCGCTTCGAAGTCTGCAACGCTAATGTCTGTATTGACGCGAGCTAGAAGTACACCGTTGGAAAAATAGAATCCTGGAGAGGCGCTAGGACCAGCGATGCGATTGAACTCGGTTCCTCCTCCACGCAACAGTGGATGTCGGGCCGATAAGCTGAATTGGCTGTCCCACGCGCTCGGAAACAGATTGGTAGTCGAATTGTTGGCATCATAGATCGTCTGATTTCCAACAGAAAAGCGAGTGCCCGTCGCGGCTGTTTTGGTCAGTGTTGATTGAAAGTTAATCATGTCCTGTTTGAACTGATTCACTCCCAACCCGGAAATATTGTTGTTGAACACACGGTCATTCTTCTGAAAAGAAAGCCTGGTATCTACTTGGGCATCAAACTCGCTGAGTGCTGCCTGCACACCATATCGAGGATCACTCTCGGCAATTCCGACTTCGTATCGAGTCGGCAGAGAATCTGGGGTGCGTAGGACTTGCCCACCTAAGTCGCGAAGAATGTTTGAGTTGGTCAGTGAAATCTGAACAACCTCTTCCAAAGTCAAATCCCAAAATTCTGTCGGCAATGAACGTCGCGTTGACATTGGCTCTAGCGAATCAACTGGTCGAGTTTGGTTTGCTAGAAACGGCTTTTCGAGCCGAGTGGCAGACGCATATACGGGGGAGGACACTGCGTGCTTGGCCGATCCTGCAGTGGTTGCGGTTTGACATCCTAACAGGGCTGTGAAGATGCCTAACGACCCTCCGAAAAGAGCGATTGATAATGCCCATGCGCGATTGCTCACCGTGCACACCGGCACTCGGCTACGCCAAGATACATCCATGTTCTTGCCAAGTCGTTTGCGTTGATCCATAACCACAACCTGAGGGGCATCGGCATTTCAGCGCTGCCAGGTAAGGTAATTCATTCCCACCCTTACACGCCCGACATGCCTTGCACCCGAACTAATCCGCATAGCCGGTCTAGCCGCAAACAGGAAATCCCGTTATTGAATCTGGGCCATTTGGAATTGCCGGAGCTCAACCACAGAACAAACCGATATTCACATCAAACTAAAATTCAGCCCAGCGCAGTTTGACTTGCTCTGCGATTCTGAATTGCAAAGGAACTCTCCTCGTTCGTCTTTGAGAAATCCAGTAGCAGGAATTGCTGAAATGCGATTCTGAAGGTTGCGATTGTGCAGCTCCCCAGCAACTCCTCATGCCCCGCGATACCGAATGAAACGCCTCACTAAGATATCGGCCACAATTGTGTTTGGCGCTGGTTTCTTGTTGGGGAATGACCGCTGTCAGAACGTCGCGTCAGCTCAGGAAACGGTTCGTCCAAATCAAGAACGAGTGCTGGTCGTTCCCGTTCTCGAGTCGGCAGCTCCCCTTTCCGAATCGGCCGATTCTGTACTACCGAACGCGCGGCCGCGCTCAGAAATTGAGCAATGGGAGAAGGCTTGGCAGGTTAAACCTCTCAGTGACCGAGCCGCCATTTCCGTGGAGTATTCTTCGCTCACTTTCGTGAAACAACCTTCTCAAGCGGAGCTTTTGACCAATCAGCGGTCACCCCAATCCCATGATGTGTTCTGGCACGCATCTGGTCTATATAGTCAACCTACTTACTTCGATGATGTGGACTTAGAGAACTATGGTCATGTGCACTGTCTGCAACCGGTGAAGTCAGGCGTGAGGTTCTGTGCGGATGTTGTACTGTTGCCATGGGAAGTCTGTTTCAAGCACCCCACCATACGGGTCTATTCATTTGGTCTGGAACGGCCAGGTAACTTAACACGCAGCGTCCGCGAAAAACGACATTAATCCTCAAAGACAATGCGAACCGTCTCCACAACCGTAGGATGGAGGAAATAGTTGCGGATCTGGATTGGCATTCTAATCAGATTTCCCCGCTCAACACGATAACCTCGTTGTCCAGCAGGACTGCCCATTGCCAACAATTCCTGTTGATCCATGGAAGCGAAATGAAAGCGGACCTCGATATGCTGATCATGGGCATTGGGTCCCGCTAATTTGCTGAGTTTGAATTCGTTTCCTTCCTGAGTGTTATTGTTCCATCCGGCAATTACAATCGAGTCGCCCTTAGGTACTAATGCTGGAATCGCCACGTCAGCGATGCTGTATTGTGGTTCTCCGTCAACCCGCACATAGGCGACCGCATCACACTTAAAATCATTGATGAGTTTTAGCTGAAACACGTCACCATTCTTCATCACAGCGATGGTTGATATCTGACTTTCGGATGAGGTCTTTGCAGGAACCACTTTCCCCTCGACAAGCACTTGCACTCCGAAACCACCGTCTGGAGCAGCGACGGCATCCAACGGGAGTCTTTGAATTCGTTGTGGCTCGGTAGCCAATGCAATCTTGGTAGACTCGATCAGCGGTTCAAAAGCAATCGTGGCAAGCAGAGTTCTGACTCCTTGGCCACCCAACGCCTTGTCAATAATCTCATACTTGGCGCTCAATTCAATCGGTACGCCTGGTTCTTCGACCTTCAGGCGAATACCATGAATGATTAGACTAGCTTTCTCGCGGTCCTCCACTAGTACGTATTTGTTGTTGCCACCTCCAAGGGCTTTCTTATTATTCATGGCTGCTGCGATGAAACGGGCCAATTGCTCGTCGGCAATGCTCACTGCCTGATCGCGAAGATCCGATTTGAATACTTTGCCATCGATAAAAAAATGAATGTTTCCATTGCTAGGAATTTCACTGGCCAGCGAGGACGCGATTGCATCAGAAAACTCAGCTACCGACAATTGGCCGTAAGTTTTGGTCGTTTCTAACAAGCACGTACCCAAACATAGCAATAGAAGGAGTGGTCGTAGACATAATTGTTGCTTCATGGTTACGTTTTCGCGTATTGCCTTATAAATGCAAAGCAGGTCGTTAATAGGGTCGCTCCAGCCCAAATACTGGCAACACATTCGACCCCTGTTGCGTGATAAACGACTCTAGTTCGGACCTTGTTATTTGCCCATGTGAGGCAGACAGTTTGCGGCGGAACTGTTTTACTGCTTCGGCCACGGTGGCCGCTTCGAGAGTTAAATCCAGCTCCGTCAGTTTATTCAGGATGTCCTGCTTGTCAGCGGACTCCCACTGCTCGAACTCAGCCGCCAATCGACTCAGAGGCACATCACCGTTGAATCGGATGGTCGCCATGGTTATGGGCTCATCCGCATGCTGAGATTCTAGCACTTTTGCTGCCGCAGCAAGACTTGCTAACTTCACACGGTAATTCTGATTCGGTGCTGCGACTCGTTGGGCGAACTCTGTTTGATCCTTGATCACCGTGGGTAAGCCGGGATAAGAAACCAAGTTCTGATGATGAAACAGCGAGGCTGTTTCAAGACCGCCAGCATGACAGCGAAAGCAGGAGCCACCGTTGGAGATGACGGTGCTCTTATACGGACTTAACTTCTTGTCATCCTGCACGATCGACTCTGGAGCATCATTCAAACGAGCACCGGTTGAATCGACAATCAAAAATCCCAACATGCCATTGGGGAGATGGAAAATGACTTCCCCGCCGTTCTGCTGAAATGCCAGTTCGACGCGATTCTCGGCGGGAGGGCCCCACGGTCGATCCAAGATGTTTTGCGGCCCTTCGTTGGAAGCAAAGTCATAGCTTATCCATACGGGCCCATAGGGTGATTGCAGTTCATCGAGTACTCGATAGTTGTCGGAAGGCCCACTGCCATTCTCACCATAGTTAATAAAGCCTCGGTGAATCCCGTTCGGCTGGCTGAAAGTCAATTCATAGTCGACCCCTAACTCTGCCAGCAAACCGCCGAGGGACTGAATCGCGCGATCGCCAAACAAAAGGGTATGATAAAGGTTTGGTTGAGAGACTGTCGCGGTAAACCAGTCCATGCGAATCAACCGATCGCGAATGATACTATTCACCTCGAACTGATCTACTGGTGACTGGGGGACCATCGAGTACGGATTTTGTTCCGATACAGAACGAATCACCACTCGTGGTTGCCAGCCAAGTTTTGAGACGTCAACTCTATAGATGGTCCTAGCAGTATCGACAGGTTCGGGAATGTACAGTTCCGGTGTCCAGGATAGACTATTAATCAGTTTGAAGAATGCGAAGCGATGGACATTGAGCTCGCGGTCCGATATGTGATGATGGTTGTAAAGATGACGTAATGAGAAATAGAAGATGGATGCGTTTTCTTTCTGTGCTCGATAATCGCCAACTAGGGCATTCATCTCCTCCGCCAATTGAACCACAAGCCGCTCACTAGCCAGCGACGCAATCCAATCACGGACCAGGATTTTTTCGTTGTCACTCAACGGAACCGAATGGACATGATCGGCCGGCGGCATCGTTCCGGAGGCGATCTGCTGGTACAGCAAAGATTCAGCCGGATCCCCGCGAACAACCACTTCGTCATACAAACTCTCAAGCAACTTGACATCAAAAGCAAATCCAGCATCCTCTGCGGAGTTTTCGGAATGGCAATGAGCACAATGATCGGTAAGCAATCGCTGAACTTGATCATCGAGACTAGGATCATGCGATACTTGCTGTTCCACAAGTTGCTGTGCCGTGCTTGCCACCTCATCGGCCGAGGCCACAGTTGCCACTTTTGACAAGGGCTCTGCGGTGTCTTGGAGGGAATCGCTAGCCACTTGCAACCAAGTGGCTAGCGCAGAGCGATTCCGCGGGTCGGTCACAGCACGCGCTGCAATGGTCACCGTGACTATCACGACTGCAATACCAAGGGTCGATCGTGTTCGGCCGTTAAACATGACTTTCCTCCATAGGTCCGTCACCCATCTCACGGAGCTTGGAGCCGATCACTCCTAATAGTTCATTAAGAGACTTGCTCCTGGCCGCTAAAGATTGAGAAGACGAGCTGATATCAGCCATCTCCAGCAACCACTTCTGACAGGCGACTTCCATATTCTCACGCACGCTGGCAGGCATTCGCCCCGGCGTTCTCATCGTCAAAAGGCAGGCTGCATTGCACTCGGAAGCGCGCGTTGCAAAGGCTACTTCGTCACTATCATCCCCCTGTAGATTCTCCATCCCTGCCGCCAAATGCCGCAGTAAGGCTCCATTTTCCAAAGGCCCGGCTACCGCTGGTGTTGCGAACGCAATCGGGTCCGCGCTAGCTGGATCAATTCTGCCGCGTACGATTTCGTAACCGTAGAGTCCAATGGCAATCAAAAAGCCAGCGGCCAGTGCTTTCCAAACGGAAAAACGACTCGCGATGGGAGCGGAATGGTGCTGTGTTGTGAACGCCAACTCTACGCCCGTTTCGTTCTTGGCCGCAGCCATGATGGGAATCCAATAATCGCCACCGTCATCGAACACTCGATCTTGCAACTCAGGCAAGGCGCGAGGATTATCCAGGAGGCTGCGAATCTGTCCCGCCGCAAGTACGCTCAGACCCTGCTCCATGACACCAGGCAGGCTGTTCCCTAGGATGGACTCCAGGTTGCGATCGCCGTTGCCGCGATAGGCGATGAGGGCGGCAACGAACGCTGGAAAGTCGGCAGCAAAAAGTCGTTGCTCCAGTAGCTTTGGCGAGGTGACTCGATCGTCTGTTAGTTCGGTTGCTTTCATGATTCACTACCCGAGTTTGGCTTCCAGACAACGACGGAGCTTTTCTACTGCAGATTTAATTTGGAGATAAACGGAGCTCTTCGATACATTCACTTGATTGGCGATCTCAGTTCCACTTCGTTCCTGAAAAAAGTAATACTCTAGGATCTGATTCTCTGTGGCCGAGATCGCTGTCTCGCGGCAGCTAACAACCATTTCGGAGGCATAAGATCGGGCATCGGTCTCTTTGCTGATCAACCAACTTGAGATACTAACCTCCTCATCCATCCCTGCCTCCATCGAATTATAGAGCTTCTTCTTTAGCTGAACCGCCTTTCGTACCGCAATGGTGCGCAACCAGCCACGTAAATGATCGATCGATGGGGCATAATCGAGCATCTGCGTAACCGCGAAATCAATGGCTTCATCGGCCGTGGACTCCAACCCGTTGGCAACTAAATGTTGGTGCAATTGGGGTACCTCGACTCGATAAACTTGGTCGCATGCATATTCGATATTCTCTCGATAATCGCTGCGAAGCAAGGCAATCAGCATTGTTCCACGCTGTGCTCGCGGGACACACTCAAACAATCTTGCCAAGCTTCGGCGGCGCTTCGCCTCCGGCCACCGATGGAGTTCCGTCGCAAACTCGATCGCCTGGTCAAGCGACACCCCGACCAGGGATTCCGCGAGCAAGGAATCGGATTCTGCGTCTAACAGGTTGGCAAGGGGCACCGGTTGAGATCTCTGCATGACACGTCGCTGGTAGGATGCAACAGCATTCAAAATGGTCACCGAGTTTCGCGCGGGCGCTTTATCGTAAAACTGCGAGACGCGAATCGGCTGATTCCCGGCCCGCTCCATTGCTATAGAGTGCCTCAGCAGGGAAACTTCCAAAGAAAATACCAAAAATAGTCTTTCTCGTTTGGCTTTCTACTCTTGGAATTCAATTTTCCCTGACCCGTGAGCCCAAAAAAAACAACGAAATCTCAAAAAACAGGAAAATTGACTGTCGCCAACTTGGCTGCGCTTGCCGCGGCTCAGCTTTCGCGGAGCTTGTATTTCTCGTCGAGCCAGCAACGGGGCAGCGGTTCGCCAGATGGAAAAACGAGGTCCTCTTTTGAATAGGGTCGCTCGTCCTGTTCCTCTTCGCCGGCTTGTCCCCTGCCTAGAATCTCCGTTTCCACAGGGCTAAATAGTCGGTCAAATTGACTGACCTTAATTAAGTCGCCAGATTTCTTTTCTTTGACAAACATAGCGGGCAATTTTCCATGTGGTGTAAATCGGTTGTCCCATCGCAACAAATTGCTTCACTCGCATCGCGACGACTACTGTCCTCTGCTTGACCGCAAGTAACGTTCCAGTCGGACGATTGCCGCCGTGTAATGCGGCGCGTGATTTGCTCTTCTACGCGATTAACCTCGCTATCGACCGGAAAACAATTGCTAACTGAGATATCGACCAAGGTGGCTCCGTCTAGCTTGGGGCGTCGTTGACGCCATTGCGATCGCGCTGCACGAAAGCGCTGCACGAAAATCGAACACGCACGGAGAACAACATGTCCATAGCAACTGAAGCTCATGCGGAACACCTCAATGAGCTGTGCCAGCAAATTCGACGCTGGATCGTTCGCTGCACTTCGAACGCCGGATCGGGGCATCCGACCTCTGCACTTTCGGCCGTCGAATTGATGGTTGACCTAATGTTTGATGACTGTTTTCGTTTCGATCTTGACCAGCCACAGAACCCTGCCAACGACCGACTGATCTTCTCGAAAGGTCATGCTTCGCCGCTGCTCTATTCGTTATGGGCAGCAGCCGGTCAAGTCAAGCCGGATGACTTGATGAGCTATCGCCAGTTCGGTAGTAAACTAGAAGGGCACCCGACATCGCGATTTTCACACACCGAAGCGGCTACCGGATCTCTTGGTCAAGGTCTGTCGATCGGACTCGGGATGGCTCTCTCGTCAAGGTATCTCGACAAATCGCCCAGCCGAACCTTTGTCTTGCTGGGAGACAGCGAAATGGCGGAAGGGTCGCAGTGGGAAGCGATCCAATTGGCCGCTCACTACAAGCTAAGCAACCTAATCGGCATCCTTGATGTTAATCGTCTTGGGCAGCGTGGCGAAACGATGTATGGGCACGATTTGCAGGCCTATCGCGATCGTATCGAGCCGTTTGGATGGCGATGCGTTGTGATCGAAGATGGCCATGACCACGCTCAAGTCAGACAAGCCTACGCCGAATTAGAAGCGACGGAGAATAGCGGTCGACCAACCATGATTATCGCTCGAACGATCAAGGGCAAGGGGATCCCTTCGTGGGAAGATGAAGGTGGGCATCACGGCAAACCGGTTGAGGAAGATTCATTCGATAGAATCATGTCACAATTGGGAGAGCCGAATGAGTCGATTCGTGGCGAGTTGGCAGAGCCAATCGTTTATCAACCCGATCCGAATGCTTCTCGCGATGTGGACGGGCCTAATTATTCGCTTGGCGATGAAGTGGCAACTCGAGACGCTTATGGCAATGCGCTCGTTCGGCTGGCGGCCAAGTATCCACGGCTAGTGGCGCTTGACGGCGAAGTCTGCAATTCGACTCGGTCGCAACGTTTTCGCGATAAGTTTCCGAATCGGTTTTTCGAGATGTTCATCGCTGAGCAGAACATGGTCGGTGCGGCGACTGGATTAGCGCTGCGAGGTAAGACCCCCTTTGTTTCCACATTTGCTGCGTTCTTAACTCGTGCGTTCGACCAAGTTCGAATGGCACCCTACTCCAATGCGCACGTCAACTTTGTCGGTTCGCATTGTGGTGTTTCAATCGGGCAAGACGGACCGTCGCAGATGGGTCTGGAAGATATTGCCATGTTCCGCACCATCCAAGACGGCTTGGTGCTGTATCCATGTGACGCAGTATCGGCGGAAGCGATGGTCGACCTGATGGCCGCGCACGATGGGGTCGCTTACTTGAGAACGACCAGGGGCAAGACAGCGGTAATCTATGATACTGACGAGGAATTCGTCGTCGGTGGATGCAAGGTGCTGAGACAAAGCGACGAAGATCAAGTAACGTTGATCGCGGCGGGCATCACGCTCCATGAGTGCTTGAAGGCATACGAGATGTTGAAAGACTCAGGTATCCGGGCGCGCGTTATTGACCTGTACTCGATAAAACCGCTTGATCATGCCACGGTTCGGCGCGCTGCCGACGAGACTGTAGTGGTGTTCACCGTTGAAGATCATTTTCCTGAAGGTGGGATGGGCGAAGCAGTATTGACGAGCTTGTCGGATCACGCGGTGCCAGTGAACTGCTTGGCAGTTCGCAAACGTCCTCTCAGTGGATCGCCTGAGAAATTGCTCGATGCAGAAGAAATATCAGCCGCCAAAATCAGCGACGCGGTCAAGCGTTGGATGAGCCGATGACTCGGCGATGCTTCCAAGGAAGAGAGCCACGCACACAACGCGTAGCTTACAACAACTCTTAGATAATCAGCCGCACGCCTCCAAAGTCCTCCAGTCGGTGCGAGAGACGTGCACCACTGGGAGAGCCAATGAACATCAGGTTCGTGGGAATGTTCCATTCTTTCGCCAGTTTGGCTACCTGCTCTGGTGTGAACTCGCCCTGTACCTTTACATGCTCAATATCAATCTCGGGGTATGTTTCATCCAAAAAACGAAGGTGCTCAGCCAGCTTTGCAGGAATATCAGATTCGACTCGATAGAGCGAGACAAACTTGACCCGATCCGTGTGTTCGTTCTCTTGGATGTACTGAATTACTTTGTTCAAGTTTGGCAAGTGATCGCCGCGAGTAAAGAACACAATTCGTTGGCTGCGAATGTGATCGAGTAAGTCGTGAACTCGATTGTCAATTTGGTTCACTCGGCGCGTCGCGACTCCCCACCAAGCTGCTGATCGACGATTTCTTTCCTTGATTGCAGTGAGTTTTTTGCGTTTCGCCCGACGTCGCACTTCATCAATAAAGAATACTAATAGTTCGAGGATCTGCACGCGAGTTAGCATCAACGCAACCAACAACATCGTCGGCACGAGATATTCCAAAAATACGATCAAGTATCGCTGATTCAACTTGGCATTGCCCATGATGGCGATCCCGACCGCAACCATTGCCACCAGAACGGTTAAATATGTGGCTCGCGAGGGACGCGGCAGTTGAGCTCGCTTGACTTTAAGTAGCAGGTTCCCAATGGCAAACAACGCCATGACCGACAAGAACGAAAGTGTGTAAACAGCCGCCAGAGACTTCAATTCGCCTCCCGTGATAAACAGCACGGACACGCTCAACAGAAAGAACAAAAAAATGATTCTGTGTGGCGATCCACGGCGGTTTTCCTTAAGCAAGAAACTCGGCAAACAGCGATCGAGGGTCATGCGTTTGACTAAACCGGTAACGCCAACGTAGCTGGTCAGAGTTGCACCGCTGAGTACAAGAACGGCGTCGATGCCGACCAACCACGACAACCATTTGCCGCCCGCCACGAACCCCATATGTGAGAGCAAATCGTTTTGGAATTGCTCACGAACTGCTACGACCGGGACCAACGCCAAGGCGAGCATCGCCATGCCTGGATTCAAAAGGGTTACCGCAATCCACATATTCCTTAGCGTCTTTGGAAATACGCCTTCGGCCTGCTCTTCGACAAAGTTGGCTGACGATTCAAATCCAGAGATACCTAGCATCGCCGCAGCGAATCCAAAGAAGAGAGCGTAACCAAAGCCAGCGGGTTCAGGTGTGCTCAAATTTTGCCACAGGATTTCAGTGCCAATGAAGGTGAGCGAGTAAACGCCGACGGAAAGCAGCAATGCCATCGACGCGAGATGAAACAAAAAGATTCCGATAGCGACTTTGGACGATTCTGTAATGCCGATAATTGATAACACCATGAAAAACGCGAGCAAGCCAATCGTCGCTCCGATTACTGGCAGTCCGCTCCACATCGAATGCAAGTAGTGCATCGCCTCATTGGACGAGATCACTGCGGTCGCCATGTACGAAAGGATCGTTAGACACGCAGCGATTGACGCCCGAAATTTGCTGGTGGTGTTGAGCAACGCGTTATAGGCACCGCCATTGAGCGGCAATGCACCGACAACTTCAGCATAGATCGAGCGAAACAAATATAGAGTCGCAGCGACCAGCAACAGGCAGACGGGAGCCCAACGCCCCGAGTAGGCTATCGCCAGAGCGGATACGTACAAGCATGACGAAGTAATATCGTTCCCACAAATCGCGGTCGATGCCAGTTGCCCTAGTTTCCCCTTGGAGCTAGTTACAGCGGTTTTCGTAGCAGATGATGCGTAGTCGCTCTCAACAGACATATTGATCCTTGGCAACGTAGGCAGCCGTGCTGTGGATTTCGATACCAAACAAGTCGACGCGCACGTCCTACAGGATACCTGGGAAGGTGGCAGCAAGCAACGTCCACGGTAAGCAGCGCAAGTGCTTGCCAGCATAAACTCATACGCAAAGAGAGTGGCGCATTCTTTGCAGCAATTTCCTAGCAACGGAATTAAGGTAGCAACAGATTTGAATTACGAGGAGACGCAGATATGCCAAGCACTCAGTCGACACAGCCCTCCCTTGAAACTATTGATCCCAATTCGCACCAGTCCGATCGGATCGCTGAATTTGTTCGTAATCAACTTGGCTCAGAAGCACCCCCACAGCCAGTCGCAAGCGACTTTTGGCAACGCATCAATGCCACCGAGACGAAATTATGGCTGGATAGCGGTGACATTGAATCCATCGACTCGCTATGGAATGCTGAGTTTAGTGGATTGACGACGAACAATACACTGCTCAACAAAGAGGTTCAAAACGGGACATATGATGACTTAGTTCCCAAAGCAGCCAAGTTGGTTGAGAAACTACCAGAGGACGTGCAGGTTCGAGAGATCGCATTTATTCTGAACCTTTGTCATGGCTTGAAACTGGCGCGGAGGTTCCGCTGTGGCGTCAGTGTGGAATTGCACACCGATTTAGCCGACGATACCGATGCGACGCTCGCATACGCACGCCGTTGTCACGAAATATGTCCCGAGTTCTTCATCGTGAAGGTACCACTGACACCTGCGGGTCTGATTGCGATTCGACAACTCCGTGACGAAGACATACGCGTCAATTGCACGCTCGGCTTTAGTGCTCGGCAAAATTACGTTGCCACTGCGTTGGCTCGACCTTCCTTCGTGAATGTTTTTCTGGGCCGACTGAATTCGTATGTGGCGGACAACAAACTTGGCGACGGTGCATTGGTGGGCGAGAAGACGACGCTGGCCAGCCAGACCGAAGTGGCAACGTTCACACGTGGTTTACCTACCACTGACACACAGCAAATTGCAGCGAGTCTGCGCGACGCATCTCAACTGCCAAATTTAGCTGGTGTCGATGTCATCACGATGCCTGCCAAGGTGGCCCGCCAAGCCAAAGAAATGTTGGATGAAGAGTGGCAATCGCAGCTCAACGATCAGCATAGTGTCGAGCTAACCGATAAAAGCGATTCCAGTAAGACGCGGATTGAAAAACTATGGAATGTCAGTCAAGCGGAGCGACGCTTTGTACAAAAAGCCATTCTCTCACCCGTAGACGGTGCAGACGATTTAAGAGAGCTGGCGGCCGACCATGATCTCGAAGATTTGTTTCCAGTGATGGCAGCGGCGGAATTGCAGCAGATCGCTGATGATGGAAAAATACCCCAACACAGCCGCTGGCAATCGCGGATCGTCCGAGGCGATTTGGCGATCGACAGCCTAATGACATTGGCGGGGTTGGCCACGTTCGCAGCGTCACAATTAGACCTGGACAATCGCATCCGCGAAAACATGATCGGGGGAAAATAGCTTAAATGAGAAATTCCCCCAGAGCTAAGAGTGGAATGCAGTTTGCACTGTTCAACAGCCCCATCCCAGATAACTTGGTTGAAGTCGATTCCTAACGCTTTACCCGATGTCGGTTTCTGTTTGCTCTCTTTTTGTCTGCTGTTGCGCGCGGAAACGCCGAGGGGTCCTAGATGCGTAGTGAGTCATCCGAAACAAAACTCGAAACAGAGATAGCACCATCGAGTGAGTCGGATTTAGACAATAGCGGCGACGAACCAAAGAAGCCGTCTCAGCAGATCATGCGTCACGAACTGAAAGAGGCGTTGACGGCGCTTGAGCGTCCGTCGGGTCGGCTGTTCTTTTCTGGTTTGTCAGCGGGATTGGAGATTGGGTTCAGCTTGTTTTTGATGGCCGCGATACAGACGCTGGTGCAGGACGAACTGCCCCATGCGATCTCAACGTTATTGATTGCAAACACGTACTCATTCGGTTTCATTCTGGTGATTTTGGGTCGCTCAGAGCTTTTTACGGAACAGACCAGCCTGGCTGTATTGCCGGTCTTGAGCGGACGCGCGACCGTAAAGGGGTTGCTAAGACTTTGGGCGATCGTCTATGTGGCCAACATTATTGGCGCAGCTGCGTTCGCTGGTTTAGTAACTCAAATAGGGCCTTCCATTGGCGTGATCAAACCTCAAGTCTTCACGGAGATTGCGCAAGGACTTGTTCGGCATCCACCGCAAACAATTTTGCTCAGCGGGATATTGGCAGGATGGTTGATGGGTTTATTATCATGGCTAGTCGCCGCAGGTCGCGACACAATCAGTCAAATAGTGATCGTCTGGCTTGTTACGACTACCATTGGAATTGGACACCTTCACCACAGCATTGTCGGAACGGTTGAAGTCCTAGCCGGCGTATTTACCTCTAATGAGACAAGCTGGAGCGACTTCGGGCATTTTCTGCTGTGGGCCACTCTTGGCAATGCGATCGGTGGTCCAGTCTTTTTGGCCCTGTTAAAACACACCCATGCGCGCGCTGACGACGGTAGATAATCGAGCTATGCACGCGGTTGACTCTATGCGAGTTAGCCAGACATTTCCTCTCCTACGTCTCCATCGAAAAACAAGACCGTACTGAACCGGATGTGAACTATGACTGCTGCGACGGTAGTGCGACAAGGTATGGGCGCAATTCCCCACGAGGAAGGCGTGTCGTTTCGCGTATGGGCGCCGCACGCTGATTCGGTTGCGGTTATTGGATCGTTTAACGACTGGCAAGCGGATACCGATGTCATGCAATCGGAACACAATGGCTATTGGTTCGTCGACATTGGGAGGGCCAAAATTGGAGACGAGTACAAGTTCCTCATTACAAATGGGCATCAGCGTCTACAACGAATCGACCCCTATGCCCGCCAAGTAACGAATTCTGTCGGCAACTCCGTGGTACATGATCCAGTGTTCAATTGGGGCGATGATAGTCCACAGTTGCCCCCTTGGAACGAATTGGTGATATATGAAATGCATGTCGGTACGTTTGGACGCGACGGCAGCGGGCGGCCGGCAAACTTCGCTGGGATCGAAAAGCAATTTCAGCACCTACAAAAGCTCGGCATAAACGCTATCCAATTGATGCCGACCGCCGAGTTCGCAGGTGACATCTCGTGGGGCTACAACCCTGCACACATTTTCGCAGTGGAGAGCGCATATGGAGGTCCCGTCGAGTTGAAGGAATTCGTAAAGGTCGCGCACAGCAGTGGCTTCGCTGTCATTCTCGATGTCGTCTACAACCACTTCGGTCCTAGCGACATTGACATGTGGCAATTCGATGGCTGGAGTGAGACCGGCAAGGGTGGCATTTATTTCTATAACGATTGGCGATCCAGTACGCCTTGGGGAGATACGCGACCGGACTATGGCCGTGGCGAGGTTCGACAGTTTATTCTTGATAACGCTCTGATGTGGTTGGACGATTACCACATGGACGGGTTGAGAATGGACATGACGCTTTATATGCGTTCGGTCGATGCCAACGGTGACACCGAAATTCCGGACGGCTGGAGCTTGACCCAGTGGATCAACCGCGAGATTGCGACACGCTTTCCAGGCCGTATTGTGATTGCTGAGGACTTGCAGAACAACGAATATCTTACACGCGACGAGAGCGCAGGCGGAGCCGGATTTGGCGCACAGTGGGACGCCGAATTCGTTCATCCCGTTCGAGCTGTCCTGACAACTTCCCAAGACGAACATCGCTCGATGTGGACGGTGCGCGATGCTCTTTGTCATCGGTACAACCAGGATGCTTTCGAGCGAGTCGTCTACACTGAATCGCATGACGAGGTGGCTAACGGTAAGGCCCGCATGCCCGAAGAGATCAATCCAGATGACCCAGGTGACTGGTTCGCTCAAAAGCGATCGACACTCGGTGCCGTACTGGTCATGACCGCTCCCGGTATTCCAATGCTGTTCCAAGGACAAGAGTTCTTGCAAAGCGATTGGTTCAACGATCAAGTTCCTTTGGACTGGGAGCAGGCCGATCAATTCGCGGGCATCGTCCGCTTGTACCAAGATTTGATTGCCCTGCGCAAAAATGTTGATCGCAAAACCGGCGGATTGATCGGACAACATATCAACGTCTATCACGTCAACAACACCGAAAAAGTATTAGCATTTCACCGTTGGGCCAGTGGCGGCCCAGGTGACGATGTAGTGATTGTGATCAACTTTGCGAATCGAGCATGGGAATCCTACGATATCGGTATGCCACGAGCAGGCGAGTGGCGACTGCGACTAAGCACTGACTGGTCAGGTTACAGCAGAAGCTTCGGCGATCACCCAAGCCGCGACGTGACAGCGTCGCCTAACAATCGCGACGGGTATCCCGCCAACGCATCTGTCGCTCTTGCGCCCTATTCGGCTCTCATCTACTCACAACAAGGAAACACGGGAAGCTGAAGCTAACTCTTTCTCGTTTCCTTCCTTTTAATATCCATACGAAACATCCCGCCGACTTAGCAACGCTCCGCCATTCATGGATTTTGATTGACGGAGCGTTAAATTTAATTCTGGTCGGCGGAGTTTGCTAGCGATTGTGACCGTTCCGACAATGCCGATCAGCGAAAATGGTACTCGGCGTTTTCTCTATCAAAGTCCGCATCGGTAAGTCCCACGTTTAGTTTCAGGTCGCGGTACAGATACCGTTCCATTAAGACTGGCTGATCTCCACCGTCCGTCGGAAAGTCGTACGCTTCAAACGCTATCGGCAATTGATATTCTCGATCGACATAGATTTGGGCAATATGAAACGGCAAACCATCCTGCTGTACTGGATGAATGACTTCATACTCGGTGCAACTTCGACCATCTATCTCGACATCTGTGACAACCTTTACCTGGCAATCTCCGTCCGTCGATTGCTGCTCGCCGAATTCAATCACTCTTTCGATCAAACGCTGGATGCCGAATTCGCGAATTGAGTAGCGATTTCCCCGCATCGCGATTGGACTCGTCGGTTCGATTAGCGCGGTCAACGACGCCAAATGCGAGCCACCCTTTCGGACCAGCATTTTGCCGTCGTTCTTGCCGCCGACTAGCAGCACCTCGCGTCCATTCATTGATTCGGGGGATTGAAAATTCAAGTAGATACTTATCCGAGACTCCGTTTCATTGCCAAGTCCTCTCTCGTGTCGCACTTTAGCGCGACAACACCTTGGACGTCCGAGCTGTCCGTTGACTCTCTCCTGAGAGACGAGCGTGCACGTGTAATCACGGACGTCACGTCGACAGAACTCCAGGCTCGTTGCTGCCTGCGTTAAGATTTCTCGTAACGGAGTCAGTGTTGGATTCTCGAGCTCTGTCTTACATGCGGAATCAACCAGTACTTGGGCACGCCCAGAATACGGTAGCCCGACAACTAGCAGCAAGGCGACAGCGGAGACTCGTTTGGTATTCATTTTTCAATTACCACCATATGCCTAGGTTGCCAATACGGACTCCGCCTTGGCCATACCCATATCCATATCCACGACCAAAATTGCCGTAGTAAGGCGAGCCACCGTAGCGATAGTAATAATTGTTGTAACTGGGACTGCGATAAAGTGGTTGTCGGTAGCCATTGCGATAGCGGTTTCGCCAGTCGTAAGAATTGTTGTTCCAATTACGGCCACGATTCCACCGGCCGTTCCAGTCGCGATTGCGATTTCCGTCGCGCTGAACAACCAAAGCTACGCCATTTTCACCTATCGTGCTTGAATTTTGCGAGACATCATCTGTGTCCTTGCTGTTCATTTTACGAACTTGATTCTCCAAGTCACGGATTCGTTTTCGCATCTCATCGATCGTCTCCTCCATCATTTGGAGCGAGTTGGCTTGCCCACCGCCGAACCCTGCTTCAGAGTCCATTCCGCTGTCATCTGAAAATTGCATAGATTGTCTTGTGAACTGCATAGGCGCTTCTTCCCGGTCTCCCAGGGTGACCTTCATTTGCTGTTGCTGGCCATCGCGCTCGATGGTCAGTTGCAGCTCCGTACCGGGCCCCATGTCTTCGATACTTTCGGCTAACGACCGCGCATCATTGATGGCTTGATCATCACGCTGGACGATCACATCACCGCTACGTAGACCGGCATCTGCTGCGGGACTACTCTGCATGACGCGTTCAATCATTAGTCCTTTCCCGTCAGCCGGTGAAAGCATAACACCGAGCCAAGCTCCGTGGCTGGGTGGCGGGTTTTCGCCTTTGGACGCCAGCGTGATATCTCGTTCTACCGTTTGCCCTTGGCGCCATACAGTTACCTTCGCTGTGTCCGCCGCCTTGGTCTTTTTCAATGCATCTTTTAGTTGTTTGGGCGTCGAGACGTCTGTGCCGTTCAGCGAGAGTATGTAGTCACCATGAACTATGCCGGCTTCATCCGCAGGGCTTCCCCACACCGTATCCAGTACGCACACACCCTGGCCAGGACACGAACCAAGGATGACACCGAGTTCTGCGCACTCGTCTGCGGCGTGTTCATCGACCGCAGCGGTGGATTTCGCACCAGGTTGCTTGTCGTTTCCTACCTGTTTATTGTCTTGTGAACGTTCTTGCGCCAATAAAGGCGATGACTGGGAAAGCGTTCCAAGGGCAATGGAAAGCGACGCGATCGTCGCGGTTACCCGTCGGAAAGTGGGTCGAGGGCTGTGCGTAGACATCGGATCAATTCTCCTTATATGGTTTCGTGTTTGCCAGAGCGGCGGTAGCCTAATCCCAGCACACGGGCAACTAGGCTCCACGTGATCGACAGCAAACAATGGGCCGTTTAAATTGGAAGAAATCCCAGAAAATGACTGGGACGATTCCCCATCCCGACATTCGATTCGGTGATGAACGCGAGTTATATTTGGGAACCGAGTCAGTAGAGTCGGTCTGCGTGAGGCCGCGCGGTACAAGAATATCGCCACAAATTCCGACACCGAAGATTTGCGTGGGATTTTATCAAATTACTTTTCGCTGCTCACACCGCACAGAATGAACTTAATGCGCTTGATACTAACATTTTTTGCTTTGTTGTTTATTAATTCTCACTTGAGTGACCTGGCGATGGATATCGGCGAGTTCAACAAGCTGTTTAGCCTTAAATCCAGTGATTTCGAGGACGTCGCGATCAAAGCCGCTTGCACCAACGTAAAGAAGAAACTTCGCGTGTTTCGTAACGCGACTCGTCAGCCGCAGCGAGAGCAATCCCAGTTCATGGTACTAGTTAAATCAGGAGATGATTTTCAATGGAAGCCGCTCCATCCTACAAAGAACATTGCGCCCCACGAATCCGATGAGACCGACAGCTCGCGGTACGTTCTTGCCGACCGTTCGATTATTGACGAGAGCGAAATAATCGATTGGTGTTACTCAGACAATTGGATTTTGTACGGTGGTTACTCTATTAAGCAGATACATTCGAAGTTCAATTTAGAACGTCAGTTTCAAGTTGTTGACACAGGGATTCGATTTTTAATTCCCGATCTGGCGTACGACGAAGATGCTCCAAGTGCACAACTTATGCGGCATCTAGGGAACGACAATGTGCAGGAGATTGAGAAGATACCCAATGTCCGCGAACTAGTGAATGTTGAGTTTCTTGCAAACTTTGGGCGGTGGCCAGCACCTCCGATAAATAGGTGCCCGATAGGTAGTAAGCGTTCGGCATGGCACAATCATTCTTGACGGCGATGCGAAGATGGTGGGTTGGTTCCTCCGTCAAACCCAGGATATATTCCAAGGCAAATTCGTTGAATGCCGAGTAGCGAATCCTCTAGTGATCTCGTTTCGATGCCTTCGCTCAGTCGGGAATAGAACAGTTCTTCGAAAACGAGCATGCGGACGAATTTAAGCGACATGGGACCGGGAAATACCGGGTCATCGACGCGACGGGGCACTGGACCGTGATGCCGTGGCATGTAACTTTGTGAAAAAGTGGTAAAATCGCTCGGCTAAGCTTGTTTACTGCGCAGCGGCCTGCGCGACGAAAACGAATAAGCAAATTCAATATACGCGTGGATGAGCGAGTTATGGGTCTGTCACGTAACGAGATCGCGGGAAAAGTAACGAACGTTTTGAAAGATTTGCTCCATCAGAGCGATAGTGCACGGTTCGTTCCGGCAGAATCATCAACAGTTAAGGGTCCAGAAACGAGCAATTCACTTTCCACAGTCGACCAGGTCGAATTCCAAGACTCGGCGCAGATTTCAATAGACAAAATTGTCGATCTTGTCGTACAGTTCGTGTCAAAAAACACGGAAGCTACCGACCTGAATACTTCGAAGCCGAGCGGCCATGCGAAAACCGAGTACTTTAGTAGCTGGAATGAAACTTCGAACCTCCCAATCATGGCGACTGAAAATCCCGGTGCTAAAAATTCAAATGGTAATCGTTCAGTAGAAGTCTCTCTATTGCGAGATACAAATACTCGCTACTCGATTCTCTCGCCACTCGCTGAGGGAGGGCTTGGTAAAGTAAGCGTCGCGTTCGATGAGAATTTGTCACGTCAAGTCGCACTAAAGGAAATCAAGACATTGCATCTTCGTACGGATGCCGTGCGTTCAAGATTTCTGTTTGAAGCATTGGTGACTGGGGCCCTGCAGCATCCCTCGGTTGTACCGATCTACAGCGTAGGTACGCAACCAGATGGCTCTCCGTTTTACGCAATGAAGCTGATCCAAGGTGAGAGTTTACGACGATCGGTCGAGAAGCGGTATGAATCGCGATCCCTTCAGTCCAATGCCGAATGGAGGGCCAGTGAACGACGATTATTGCAGAGGTTTATGTCGTCCTGTAATGCAATCGCTTACGCGCATGATAAGTCGATTATTCATCGAGATATAAAACCGGACAACATCATGCTCGGCGACTTTGGTGAAACAATCGTGGTCGACTGGGGACTCGCCAAATGGATCCGCCCCGCAACTAAAGGTGAATCCAAGGAGGAACAAGGTGAATTGGATTCGCTCCCTCAGGAAGGCCAGCAGTACACACAACACGGAAGCGCAGTTGGTACACCTGCTTATATGGCGCCCGAACAAGCTGCCGGAGAGCTCTCAAGGATTGGTCGTGCAAGTGATGTATACGCCTTAGGGGCAACTCTCGCATATGTGTTGACCGGCAAGTCCATCGTTGCCGCGGACAGCGTTGAACAGATGCTGTCGGACGTCAGGGCTGGTCGCACAGCATTATGTGGGCCCTCCCCATCTAATGTTTCACCCGCACTTTGGGCGATTTGCAGAAAAGCATGTAGCGTCGAAGCTGAAGATCGGTATCCAACCGTTAACGATCTAACGGATGACCTGGAAAGATACATGGCAGATGATCAAGTTTCTGTCTACCGTGAGCGTGCGATAGAACGAGCCACTCGCTGGGGACGCCGCAATCCAGCAAAACTGGTAGGAACAAGCGTTTCGATCTTGTTCGTCGCATTCCTGTCCCTAGCTGGCTTTCTGCAAGAGCGGCGCTTCAATCGTGACCTGTCCGCAGCTAGAACGAGAGAAACGGTGGCGTTTGCGAAATACGTTGGTGCGACTCAAGAGTTTCAGGGTTTTGTACAAGATCACATTTCCGAGATTCTGGCTAATCCAGAATTCATGGGACCCGAATACGCAAAAATACGCGAAACCCTACTGAGTTCAGCAATCCGCGTGCTGGGACCAATGATCGATGACACCATTCCCGTGTTCGAAGAAAAGTCCGCTTTAGCACGGAATCTCTACTTGAGTGCGAAACTGAAGTATGAACTGGGCCGCTTTGCTGAATCAAATCGTGACGCTGAGGCCTATATGGATAAATTCGGAAAAAAAGGCTTAGTGGAGCAGCGGACCGAAACGGAACTCATGGAATTGAACTCGCTCAGGTTTCTTCAAGGAAATATTCGGCAAAACCTTCAAGATTATGCCGGAGCAGAGGCGGCGTTTCTAGAATGCTTACGGTTTGAAAAGAAACTAACCGAAAACGATTCTAATTATATTCTGCAAATGCAGTTAGCAAATTGCTATGGCACACTCGCACTTCTGTATCGTGATCAAACCCGGAATGATGAATCAGAAAGCTATTATGCGCTTGCCATCGAAACGCTGAATGCGATGGATCCGCCCCTAAACCAACTGGAGTGGTTCGAACAATTCAATGCTTCCCAATTGCTACATAATGCCGCAGTGTTTGCTGAGGAGCAAGGCGATTTACAGCGGGCAAATCTCCTTCATCGTCAGGCACTCGACATCCGTGCCAATATCTATGGGCGATTTCCACGTCTACCAATCGCTGCTGCAAGCTACGCAGAATCACTTCGCAATTTAGCCAGTCTAACAGAAACGCTTGAGTCTACCGATGCGGCAAATCAGCAGCTGCAATTGGCATTGGAGATCAATGCAAATCTAGCTGCGCGTTATCCTCAGGTACCCGACTACCAATTCTCGACGACCGTTTGTGAAAATTCTCTTGCGTATCTCTTATTGGATTCGGGTGACAATACTCACGCAGAAGAGCACTTCAAGAATGTCGTACGCATTTGTAATAATTGCGAGGCGGATTTCCCTGAATTTTGGAAATTCGCTACAACAAAAGCGAAAGCGTTGGATGGGTTAACTTCCCTTGCAGTCGACCCCAAGGATTCAATATCCTACAGTACTGATGCACTTGAAGAATGGCAGTCTTTGATGACTCGATATCCGAAAGATATGAGTTTTCAAGTTCGCGCGGCTGGATCCCGCACAAACCTTGGAACATATCTCCGGCTAACAGGCCATACAGCCGATGCGATTCCATTGTTGCGAGCATCGCTCGATCAGCTCAGAGTAGTGGAGTCTAAAAACAAGGATGTTGATAGCCTATTCGAATTTTTGCAGATCACAAATCACTCTCTCGCTATTGGATTATATGAGCTAGGAGAGTTCGCGGAATCAGCGGATTGTTATGAGGAGTCCGCCCGATATGCCACGTCCGAAAAACAACGTGATACGCTGTTGAATTGGGCGAAAGTCTGCAAAGAAAAAGCTGAATCCGATCTACCGACGCAGTAGGGTTAGGTTTACTGGTGTTACCCTGAGATGTCCAAACGTAAACGCTCCCGCGACGACTAGAAGTCCGTTTTGTATAGGGAAGTTGTATTGGCTTTTTGCGTGAGAACGAAGCAATTTGTGTAGTTGATGAAGGTTGTCTGCCGTCGCAATGGTGCTCTTCATGAATTTAATGTTCGACCAAAGTAGATGTTTCCCCTTCATGTTCTTGCAGTATTATCCAGTCGATTGCTTGCGGACGTACTATTTCCTTCAAAGTCGTTTTTTGCTCTGAAGTAAGCGTCAACTCTAATGCCTCCATCGTGTGCAACCAGTAAATTTCTTGCAACTTAGCCTTCGCGATCTCCTCAAATTCTTTAATACTCTCTTTCAATTGATCACGCTGCGCGTCGCTGAGGTCGACACTTGTGAACTCACTCGATGTCAACAGCGCTTCGGGGCCAAACTTGTGCAGCAAAACGGTCCGGACAATTGCATCTAGTTTTTCGTTTTGCACGTCACTTAAGAACGTAGCTATCGAATCTCTCTTCGCGACAACAAAAGCCATTAGCTCGTCTTTAGTTGCCTGGTTCTTCAAGTATGCCTTTGATAATTTTTGCTCGGCCTCAGTTATTTCTTTGATAATTAACGGCAATCGCTCGATTTGCTGCTTGGATAATTCTAGGGCACCCTGTACATACTTAATCCGAATGAGTTCAGAGCGACCGTACGGCAGCGTACTTACAATGTTCCTGCGACGCCTAACCGCATTTTCGACGACGCCGTCGTCCTGTTGAGTATTGGTAACTGATAGAGTATTGCCAGCCTGTGTATTTTCATAAGTGATCCGATATCGCTCTTCCTCCTCCTGGCCTTGCCCAAGCAATATCGAAGTAGAACCCATCGACAGACAAAATGCGACTACAAAAGGCAAGGCTGGGAAGCCTTGGATTTTAAGGAAGTAACTCGCAGCGCAAGATGAATAGGTAATGCCATGTCGTATCCGGCGCATTTTTATAACCTTTAAGAAGAATGCTTGCGATTTAATCATCCAAACCGGTATCTAGAATTCAACGACGGTACCCACTTTTATAGCCGATGCCAAGTCAGTGGAGCAAGTGATTGCGACTGTACCTATATGAAACAACACAATTGAGTTATCTTGTCCATCCCATGCTCGAAGAGCCCAGGAACTTGTGTATCGTTGCTGGTTTAAGAATTTCCCCGTCGATGCGGAACATTCCGAGAAAGTGTCACACGCTTACCTGCCCTGGAAGCCTACTTGGGCGTCCGCAGGGGCGCAACGTTTGCAATCTGCAATCAAGACGTTGGAGTTTGGCACCTTGGATGGTAGGATTCGCCTGTTCAACAATTCAGCAACTTTACCAGGATAAGAAAACAAAAGTGCTTCAACGTTGCTATCAGTGCTTTCGACCAATCGCGCAATGCTTTTGCCATGTGATTCCTCTGATCGACAATCGCACCGAAGTCTTGATCCTGCAGCACGTTGGCGAGCGTTGTCACCCGTTTAATACTGCCCGGATCGTACGGAAAGCGCTGCGTCGCTGTGAATTGATCGCCGATGACACCCTGCGATTGGGATCGCGTCACCTACCGATTCACGCTAACGCCGGCCTGTTGTATCCGCTAGCGAATGCGCCGTCTCTATCCGATTTGTCCGCCGACGAGCGGCCCAGTCAGTTGGTCATCATCGATGGCACTTGGCATCAAGCAAAAGCGATTGTTCGAGATGTCGCTCAACTCAGTGGCTTGCCATGCTTTCGATTGTCGCCAACAACGCCTGGTCAATACCGAATAAGACTGGAACCCAACGAACATAGTCTGTCGACATTGGAGGCCACCGTCGCTGCGCTGCAAGCCTTGGAACCCGACACCGCAGGTTTCGATCAATTGCTCGACGCCTTCAATAGCATGGTCGAAAATCAGTTGAATCACCGGGGCAACCGAGTGGCAATGCGAAAGCGAAAAGAGCGATTATCTCGACCTCGAAACTTTCCCCTAGCTCTCCGACGATCCCCAGAGAGTCTCGTCGTCGCGTACGGCGAAGGGACTCCTGGCACACCAGGGCAACCTCAGAGAGTTTCGTCGCCGGTGAATTGGGTCGCGCAACGCCTCGGGACGTCCGAACGATTCTCCTGTCGCCTACGCCAGCCAATTCCATTGTCTGACACTGCTTTGAAACACATGAGACTTTCGGCAGCTGACTTTGACAACGCCTTGTCGCCGCACGAATTCCGCCATAACTGGAGTCAGTTCATACGCCCCGACGATGTCTTGATAGTTTATCACGAGAGGACACGCCATCTGTTGCAGCAGATTGCAGCTTCGCCAACACGGAGCTTAGTGCTGAAGGCGATTTTTGGACAACGAGCCTTGGATTTTCATTCGTTAGAGGAATTGATTGCGATCGAGGGACTCGCGTGTCCGACTATGGAAAACCAATGCCGCGCCGACCAGCGACTTGCGATGGCCGTTCTCTTGGTCGATCATCTCATGACGGCTTAATGCAGATAACAGAACCCATGTTGTTGCGTTCGTTTGAATGGTTTCGTCCAGTGTTGCCATTGAGATCGTTGTTACGAGTCATACGCTGCTGCGAGAACTGCGGCCAATCTACAATTTTGAACAAGCACCAAGTTGTATGCAGTTCCTATGACAAATAAACTGCGGTGCAGATTCTCAAGACCTTCCGAACTTTTGTTCGCGAGTACTCGTTTTACCCGTCCTGAAATGTACTTAGAACTGGAGGCAACATCCCTGATCAGCTCCAAGCATCTCGACTTGCGGATCGACAGCAAAGGCTAGAGTCAAATCGAGCACAGACATGCCGGCTTTGCGAAAAACCGGTCGCATTGATCGCCTAACGCAACGGTTCTTAATTAATCCGCTGGTCGCGTGAAGCTGAAGATCCGTACAGAAAATGGCGATTAGGACTGGCGACGCTATTAAGGGCTAACAAATAACGTGGAATTCGGCTCGGCCGAGATTCTTTGAAACGACGGATCTTGGATCTGAGCACGCCGGTGGTGGTGCGGTCGGGTGATCGCAGAAAAAGCTGTCAGTTTGAAGGTTCGATAGCCTGCATGTTGGATGACGCTCGTCAGCAAGCCGATCGTCAGCAGGCTTTCTGGAAAACAGTCCCATTGCCCAAAAAGAATCAGTTATTGTCTGTTGTGATAAGTCTCACTTCTTTCGCAGTGTATTCTATGACCATCACTTTACCATTGCCAATATCAAGGCCAATGAGATTGCTAAAAGTACCGGCTAAGGCATTGGCTCTGAGCAGCGTGTATACGGATCCAATCTCCGGATCAAAGCCATTTGCAAAAGAGATATTTAGGTGACCATCCAGTTGCGCATTTCCTCCAACGATCAATTGTCCATAGTCCACTGATGGCACATTTCCACCGATTCGAATTTCAAGAATACCAGCGGGAGTTTGTGTAAAGTCTCCCGTCACACGTGATAATCCTGGTGTATTTCCAAGGGCTACAGTAGAGTCGTTAACAAGACTGCCTCCGATGATAGCACTGCTTGACAAACGAGTTGATGCAGTAAGCTGCAGATTGCCGCTGATGGTTCCGCTCGAGTTCAAACTGATTCCTATTCCCACTAAATTAGACATCGGGCCCAAAGAAATAAGAGCGTTGTCGCTTGCTGTCAGATGAGCATTGGGATTTCCAGACGCGCCGATGTCAGCAAATGATACTAGACTCGATAAGTTGATCAACGTATCGAGCCCATCCGCGCTGAATGAAATGAACCTAGCATGTAGATCACCACTAGGTAGATCCGTAATCGTTGTAAGGCCTGATAAGTCGATTGTGGCTCCATCGGAAGCTGTAACTGAAAGTCGGTCCGATCGATTGGTGCCGGGCATCATCGTTTCGAGATTCGGCATGCTAAGTCGACTATTCTCCCCAAGTACATACCAGTTTGTCACGTAGTTATTACCAGCATCAAGACTATCAATGCTGGGCAGTGTTAGGCTCGCGCCTCCAGAAATTGTATATCCCGACTGATCCGCATTGATGAGACTAGCTAATGTCCATTGGTGGTTATTGCCGTCGATAGAAAAATGACCTCCCAGTGCACTTTGTAACGCAGCAACGTTCAAAATGGATTGATTGTCAACAGCGATACGCACGAATTGAATATGATTCAAACTTGGCATTGAGATTTCGCCGCCCGCTTCGGCTTTAATTAAACCGCCTCTTGATAGCGTGCCATTGCTAATATTGTTGTTGTTTGGATCTCGGTCAATAAAAGTCTCTAATGAAGGAAGATCAATAAACGATCCCGCTCCGTTTGCAACAAACGAAATCAACCTGTCGCCGAAATCCCCCTGAGTCGGATCGATAATGGAGATCAGCTTCGGCAGGCGAACTACTCCTCCCAGCGAGGCGTTGACCGCCAGTTGATCGCCTCGATCGGCGCCCGGAATCATGGTCATCAATTCTGGAAAAATCAGCTGACTTCCAGGTCCACTGACGCTCCATGTCGATAGAAAATTGTAACCCGCATCGAGGGTGGATACCGCTGGAAGAGTCAGTGTAGCACCGCTCGAGAGTAAATAGCTTGTTTCGTTGGCGCTAGTTAGATTTGGCAATACCCATTGATGGTTTGAACCACTGACGGTAAAGCGTCCAATGGTTACCGACGCAAGCGACGATACATCCAATGACGACTGGTTATCGACTTCAACACGAACACCTTGAATATCACGAAGCTCCGGAACAATTAAACTACCGCCCGATGACGCACGAAGCAGTCCGCCACGCGAAATGCTTGTATCAATTAAATTGAAGCTAGCATTGCGATCAATAAACGTTGTCAGAAGTGGAAGTTGAATTGACGAACCTTGTCCGCTTGCGTGGAAAGTTATGTATTGATCACCTAAATCACCGGTGGGCGCATTGTCGACCTGAGTCAATTTTGGTAGAAGGACTTGGCCTCCCGAAATAGAAATTATATCTAGACGCTCTCCTCGATTGGCACCGGGTATGAGTGATGAGAGTTCTGGGAATTCAATTTTGCTATCCTGCCCATTCACATACCATGTGGAGCCGAGATTAAAACCGGCGTCCAAGTTGATTATGCGAGGAAACGTAATGGACGCGCCGTCGTATACGTAATAGCTATTCTTATCGGCGTTTGTGAGATGCGCGAATGGCCATTGATGGGTACTACCCGAGACCGTAAGCAGCGCTCCACTCATCGATTCTACAGCACCTATGTCCAAAAGAGATGCGTTATCAACTTCGATTCTGACCGCTTTTATTTCTGTCAATGCAGGTACAGTGATCACCCCTCCACTCATTGCACGCAGGCGTCCACTGTGTGAAAGCCCAACGTCAATTAGATTTTCGGCTGGATTGCGGTCGATGAAGGTGGTGAGCTGTGGAAGTTCTATTGCAGACCCGATTCCAATTGCCTCCAAGGTAATAAATCGGCCATGCGAATCACCAGCGAACGAATCATTAATAATTTGCACTTGGGGGAAACTTATGCGGCCACCGGAGGTCGCTTGAAACATCAAGCGATTCCCGCGGTTAATCCCAGGAGAAATTTGACTAAGGGATCGAAATTCGATAACGCTATCTTCGCCAGTGGACAGGATGGTCGTCAGACCGGAGGCTGCTTCGATGGATACGGCATTGGACACGATAATTGTGCCACCGTTGCGAGCAGCCACTTGGCCTCCATTGGCGATGATATCACCGGCGAGAATGAGCTCGACGCCAGAAGCCGTTATTTCACCACCAGATAGCGTGATGCGGCCATCAATGAAGCTCGGACGCGAAACGCGTAGGCTGCCCGATAGAATTTCAATGTTCTCGGACGAGTATAATTCCGCTACAACCACCGCGCCAGAATTCAAAGTAATGGTTGGATTTGCGATGATATGGTCGATTATGACAGAATCGCTCGGACCTGGTACCCTTCCACTACTCCAGTTGTTTGGATCATTCCAATTGCCGCTGGTTCCCGAAATCCATGCAACGGTATTTGGATCTCGGATGTCTATATTTGTGAACGTAATCATAACAGGTTCGCTGATCCAATTGCCAGCGACATCTCGGACTGTGTTAGCTTGGATGCTGAATTGAAATTGTCCTGCTACTAAAGACTGTTGCGGGTAGATTACGAAGCTGGTGGGTGATAAAAGCTCAATTCGATCCAAGCCCACCGGCGTATCATTCTCGCCTCCGGGAATAAAATCATCGCCGAGATGCAGTAGTGAGAATCTCGACAGGTTAAGCATGTCGGCGTTTATTGGTTCATTCAATCGAAGGGTTATGGCGGGAATACGAAATCCAGTACCGTCAGGTGCGGGAGATGAGCTCAAGATGACTGGTGGTGATTGGTCTGTCCTTAAGTCGTAACTGAGCATTTGTGATAGCCCAATATTGCCTCCGGTATCGGTTGCGCGTACTTGCAGTTCAATATGAGATATGCCGCTGGTAAGAGCTGGCGCGATCGCCAATAGATCCCACGGAGCCGAGGTGTCACGCGATACCACTTGTCCGTTCAAGAGCAATTCGACATCTCGCACTTGAACATCATCGGTTACTTGGACACGAATAGGAACACGAGCACCTTCGTCAATGAAGTTACCAATCGGCCCGACAATGCTCACCACTGGGGCTTGGCCACGAGTATCAAATGGCAGGTAGTTGACAATGGTCAAATCCCCGGTGCCATTGGCGACATAAGCAATTCCTGCAGCGATTGCTAAATTGCTTGGTGCTGCTCTTAGCGAAATTCGTGACAAAACCAAATTTGTATTTTCGGTGTCAGAAAGATCCATAATGTCGAGTAGAAACTGTCCACTCTGTGCTCCTGCAAGTAAACCCCTACCCGATCCATTTGAAACAATAGCTGTTCCGGGGGACAGGAATGGCGCAACGACATCGGACCCACTGATGACTCGCGGTAGGAATGGATTGTTGATATCGACTGTTACATAGCCTCCTCGCGAATAGGTTCCAATTGCGGCCGCGTAAAGTATGCCATTGTCAACTGCAATCTTACCTCCACCTTGAGGCAATAGCACATCGCTGACTTTGTGTATGTGAACTGCACTTGTTTCCAGAATATGCAGCTTGGCATCACGATCCATCGCATAGAGGTAGTTGCCGTCGTGGGTCAAGGCAACGATATCGGAACTTGAGGGTACGACCAAAGAGAAAAGCACTTCTCCAGAAATTTCGTCCAATGCGTACAAACGATTGGTGCTGGAGGCAAAAACAATCCCGCCGACAACTTCAATCTGGGATGCGTTAAAATTGATTGTTCGAAGCCAAACGGGAGCCTCTATATTAGAAACGTCTATAAACTGTAGACCGCCGTCACCGCTCGCGACGATCGCAATCGAAGCGTTGGAATTTATAGCAATATCTTGAGCTATTCCACCGAGATCAAGTTCACTGATTAAAATGGGCCGATTGAAGCGTGTTGCATCGGCTATCGCTAACCCGTGAGTGCCTGATGCAATGTAGATGAATTGTTTCAATTCTTGATCGCGTGGAGTTCCAAAGCTAACTTCGTACACTTCACCATTTACTGACAGTCCTCCCACAATGCCCGATGGGAAATTTTGTCCGTTGTCAGGATCAAGACCTTGAAGATACTCTTGAAGATCGGAGATTCCATTTCTATTGGTATCAAATCGTTCTGGGTGGGTTCCGATGATATCCTCAATTTCATCGGGTAGGCCATCGCTATCGCTGTCCGTTGGGTCCGCCAGACGTAGATTAACTTTTGGCAATGCAACACATGAGTTTCGCCCCCCCGACATGACACTTGAGTGAGCCACTCCAAATATAAATCCGCCCACATTGGGATTCTCATTGCCGGACGCTGAGAAGAACCCGCCATTTGTTGGTACACGGGCAACGCTTACATAGTCGACAGTGATCAATGAATTTTCGGCTACACCAAATTTGGTAAACATGGCACCCGGTTCCATGTTTCCAGATGCAAATGCTCCGCCACCTACTGAGAAAGATCGAGATGCAGCATTAAGTGAGAGTAGTGCTGCTGACAAATCATGCCAATCATTTGGCTTGGTAGTAAAACCCTGCACGGTCGTTTCCCAGCCTAGTTGGTCAAGATTATTCAAAACCGCGAGCAGCGACTCAGACTGACTCTGGAGCATTGCATAAAAACTGGTGGGGACTGTGAGCTGAGTTGCGATTCCATGCATTCGGTCCAATAGTTCAGCCGCTCTTGTTTGAAAACGCAGAGGCAGCGGAAGAGAAAGGATATGTTGACGTTCAGCAGCGGTTATTCCATTTCCTCCGTCTGACGATTCGTCCGTTGAATCGGCGATGGAGTCCAAGAAAGCGCTGACCGCAGGAAACTCGTCGCGACTTGCCCGCGACCACTCGGGACTTCCCCATACGGCATCCGCAACTTGGCGGTTGATGTCGAGATATCGCTGCTGAGTTTGCACAAAATTATTCGGTGCACCACCGGTGGGAAATTGGCAAGTGGACCAAGCGTTGTAGTGATCAACAAGGTCAACCGCAAGATTGAGCGGGCCAAAGTACTTGTTGGCAACTCCAATAGCAATTTTCGTTAATGACTTAGAGCACTCGCTGGATGGTCCCGCCTGACAATCATGTGTGAAATCTCGCAATCCTTGAACAGTGGTTATGAGTCCTTTGGTTATTGCGCCGGCTCCACTTGTTACCAATGCGACCTCAATGCCCGCATCTACTAGATCTTGAGCAAATTTGTCCGCGGCCTCCTCACAAGGATTGTTATAAGTGCCACCTCCGAAGACCTGGGCAAGCCCAAGAAAGTGCCAACCAGGTGCGAGTATACCGACACCAGGATCCGATATTACGGAACGTCCATCGGCCGACGCGGTAGCGGTACCGATAAATGTCCAGCGACCCGCATCGTGGTCAAATGAAATAACATTTGTTGACTCACCGGGAGCGAGGCCATCAAGGTTCGGAAACGCGAAGGGAGCGGGAATAGTGAAGTTAGTAGATCCGCCTGCTAAATTGAAACCAGAGGCCGTACCGGCCTGAACGGAGATGACTAGGCTGGGATTTGCGCCCGGTGGAAGCGGCGCTGGCAATCGCTCAGGATTTACTGGAATTACCATCCCCAGCGTTGCAGGAGTGCCATCTGAATTCCGCGCGGACCCCGGCGGATAGAATACTCGCATCTCAGCGAGCAATTCACGTTGCAATGCGGTGAGTTGTGGAAAGAGCTGGGCCGTACGATTCAGATCTCCCAGCACAGATGGACCGAAACCAACTTCCGTAAGCTGGTCGGAGTGAAGTAGAATAACATCTTCCATAGCCATGGGCGGGAGGTAGATATCAAAAGTATTACCGTTCATATTGAGCTGGGCGCTCTTTCCCGGTTGGCTATGGAACGGCTTGCCTAATGTGGCGTAGCGAGTGCCATCCGGTGCATTGTTTGCAGTTCCTCCGTCGATGTGCACAAAAAACTCTGGAGATGGTAATCCCTCGGAGCTTTCTAACTCAAAGAAACCAAATTTGTCAGTGGTCGCTAAAATATCCGGTAATCCATCGAGCGATATCGTAGCACCGATCACAGGAATGTCCGTTCCACTAGCATTTTGAGCTGGCGTAAGACTGAGATCATGGGCAAGAAATTGTCCAAACACTACCGCGAAAGAAGTAATACCTATGCCGCTTGGAATGGAAGAAGTTTGTTCAAAAATTTGCGTGCTAATAGCTCGAGGACTTGGGCGGTCATTACCTGCCATGGCACCTTGACCGTCAGCGAATCCAACCGTGGCCGCAGGCAGTAATGGCTGGTGCGTGCTACCTAATCGACGGTCAGTAAGGTGATTGCCGGAACCGTCGAGCGCCCGATATTCTTTGGGATCTCCTGCAACTGCGAACACATCCGGCCCTTGTGGAGCCGTTCCGGAAATGAACACCTGAAGTGGTAGGTTGGTGAGTCCTGAGTTTCTTTCCAATACGTCTGCCATCGTCGTACTGAGGAGCTCAACCAGTTCTGTTTGGTCGAGTTGACCATTTTCGTACCAAAATCGATCGCCGTCGCGCGAACGTAGGAACTGATCCGCAATAATTTCTGCAAATAATGCACCGACGCTTCCGTCGGGCACATGGTCCTCGGCAAATCCGCCGACCCACATATCCACTTTATCGACGGTGCCGTAGACCATTTGAAGCTGAGCCGCAACGACGGGATTGCTGGTGATCTGAGCAAATTGATCAATGGCGGGTAAACCAAATTGTTCGCGCGTTTGAACGTAACTCGGTAAGCCCATATCACGCCCTCGCTGGATTCCTATTGCGGCCAGATCGAGCCCTCCCGCCCCTGGAAGTCCAAACAAGAAATTGCGCAAATCTTCCACGATTTTGGTATCAATCTCTTCCGCTGGTTGCACCAAAAGGCCTCTCAGGTAAGGATCGATTCCATCTTCTTTCACTGGTAGAGGATTAAAGAATGCATCTCGTATGTTAATCGATCCTCCTGATAGACTCATGCCGCTTTCGTCGATTCTCAGTATCTCGGCTGATTGTTGCGAATGCCCAAGCCGAAACGCAGCGCTGGAAAAAAGTGTCGATACACTTGGATCGACATCGGGTTTGAATCCAGAATAATTTGGAATTGCATTGGGGCCAAGCAATGTAGGCAGGTACTCTTGATAAGCAATGTGCTGAAGCAAAGCAGAAACCCAACGACGCGCATTCTCATAGATCAGGTTGTCATTCCAAGTTGGATTTTCAGAACTTAACTCGTCTGCTTTTCGGTTGTGCTCTCGAACGAAAAGCGTATGCATCGCAGTCAATCCAGGAGACTCCGATGCGCGAATATCTCCTGCCACGGGGAGCTGATCGTTTGCAAAAGATCCTTTGTTGTCTACGGCAAGTAGCCCAGAAGGAAATGTCTGGAGGTCATTTATTGGTAGTAAACCGCCTTCCGAAAGCTTCAATCGACCGGTGCCATCAAAAGTACGGAGTGCCTTCCCGCGTGATTCGTCGGAACCATATATCATGCTGCTATCGAGAAAGCTGGTGACTCGATTTGGATGTAGGCGAGGATTGCTTGGACTGTCTCCGGTCCCAGAAAAAAATTCGGCCCTCGCAAACGGAATTGTAGCTAGTCCGGAATTGGATGGATCAAACTGCGCATCGCCCACTGGAACGGAAATGGGCGCGAGTTCCTGAGGAAGTTGATTATATGAATCATAGACATAACCCCAAACGCTGGTGTTAGGTACTAATGACATTGGCAAAGTCTCAAAGGCAAACGTGCCAACTCCACCTGGATCGTAATCACTGTTGGCATCCAAGGCTATTCCATCGCGACCCTTGATCAGATCCCCATCCACGAAGACGTTCACCCTCGTGGACGCAGGAAGTGGTTCGTCATAGAAGAGGGTTGCAAAGAGCTCCGTTGGCGAGACTCGAATCTGCCCGGTTACCGGTGTTCCCGCAGCGGTTAGATAGAAACTAGCAGGAGTGATCGTGTCAGGATCGACGGGACGGTCAAACCGAATAACAGTCTCTCTCGTTAGACTTATGAGCTGTTCTCCCGGCGCAGGTGAAACGTCGATGAGTAACGTAGGCTGCGCTACTTGGAATTCGATCAAGGTTGGGTTAGTGCGATTGCCCGCAACGTCTGCCACTGCGTCATTGAAACTTAAACGATAAGAATGATTTGCCAAAAGACTCCGAAACGCAATTCGAACGGTATTTCCAGGCTCCTGAGTTACAGAACTAATTGGAATAGTATCTCCTGCATTCGGACCTTCTAGCAAGGTCAACGCGAAGTTACTTGGGGCGAGCGCTGTCGAAGGTAGAGACTCAGTAAAGTGGACAGAGATGGTTTCGGACTGAGTGCGAATGATATCGGGAAAGTTGGTGCTAACAACGGGTGATATTGTGTCGAGGACGAACTCGAACTCTGCAGTTATGGATTGACGATTGGTAGTATCCGTGGCGCGGAGGTGAACGGTATGTGGACCATCGGCAGATCCGTCGCGTGCGAGATTTGGATCAAAGTGAAAGTTACCTGAAGCGTCGAAATCCAACGCTTGAAAAATTCCCTCATCGATCTGGATCTCAAGAAGTTGTATCGGAGTGTCGGCGTCAGTCACTTGTCCGACGAGAATCGCAATGCTCGACACCGCATCATTGTTGAAGGTTCCCTGTGCAGCAGTGTCCATTGCCAAGCCGAGAGATTGAATCGAGGGCGCTTGCGCACCACGATTCAAGAGATTGATAATGCGCAGTGCGTCAATGGGATCAATACGCCCATTCCCAGAAACGTCATAAAAAGGTGGCGGTAGAATTCCGTTGGGCGGAGGGAGCGTTCCATCGGGAAAACTGATGTTCTTTTTGTTCAGTTCGTTAATGACAATGATGGCATCGATCGGTGTGACAATTCCATTGGCATTCACATCCATTGGTCGATTGGTGTTTTGCCATTCGGACGCCAGTACGCGACGTTGCTCAAGGAACTCCAGCCGAAGAGCTCGATGCAATCGTGCTCGCACGTATCGCTTTTTCAGAAGTTTCGAAGTGTCAAGATAACGACGCGCTGGGTTGAATCGCAAGATAATAACCTGTGAACCTGATGGAACACGAATCTCAAAAAAGGTACCTCGGGATAGTGTAGCTACCCGAAATCTGCCTTACTATTCGTTTACTGCACTTTAGAGAAACGTACGCGCGGTACAAAAACGTCGCCACATAATTTAGCCACCGGATTCCGAGACAAGTTGGACGTAGGATGCTTTAGTAAACGCCTGTATCTGATTTGACTCCCGTCAAAGATCATGTAACTTATTGGTTACATATGAAACCAGAAGACATGGATGCCGTTTTTCACGCCTTGGCGAGCTCGCATCGCCGCAAAGTGCTAGATGTGCTGAAAGCCATGCCGGGCTGCAATGTGAATGATGTGTGCAAGTACTTTGATATGACTCGCATTGCCGTGATGAAGCACTTGAAGGTCTTGGAGGAGGCCAATTTGGTCATCTCTGAGAAGTCAGGGCGTTCACGGGAATTGTACTTCAATGCTGCCACAATCCAATTGATCTATGATCGCTGGACGACGGAATACAGCAAGTTCTGGGCAAGCCATCTAACCGATATCAAGTTCAAAGCCGAAAATAAGAATCGCAAACATGCCCGAGACGACTAAGCAAATTCATCGCATAATCATCAACGCGACTATTCAAGACGTCTGGGATGCATTGACTAAAGAAGGCGAAGTACTGCCATTCTTCTTCAACTCGGTGCTGCACACCACCACGCTGGCGCCTGGAGCGCCAATGCGCATGCGTTCTAAGAACGGTAAATACACTGGAGTCGTCGGTGAAGTGCTCGAGTTGGAGCCTCCATATCGCTACGTGACCACTTTCAAATTCACCAACTTCGACGATCCGCTTTGCAAGGTAACGCATCAACTGAAGGAAGTCGAAGGCGGCGTTGAATACACGCTCATCTCTGAAAATGTACCTGTCGGTACCAAGACAGAAAAGCAGATGCAGCAAGGTGGTCACTTCATTACGAAGACCTTAAAAGGATGTGTGGAAAATGGCAAGGCTCCCGTTTCCTCGCGATTAATTCTTGGGATGATATCCATGTTTGGTTGGATGACACCCAAACAGTGCCTTACCGAAAACTGGCCAATGGAAAAGAAGATTCAATAGCAACAGTTGCCGTTGTGCTTTTGGAAACTGAAGGATCACTCGCGCTCATCTGCCAGTGCATCCGCTACATCGTCACTCCCTTTGAGGATCAATTAGCATGGTAACATCGCCAGAGCAGCAAGCTCAAACAATGATTGACAATCTCAAGTCCAAAACTGGAAGGTCATTGGCTGAATGGCAAAAGGTTCTTCAGCCTAAGGAATTTGAAAAGCATGGTGAGATTGTCAAGTATCTGAAGCAAAAGTACGAGGTCACCCATGGCTTTGCGAATTTGATCGCTTTGAAAATGCGCGCAGCCGTCGAGCCCGCGGATTCCGATGGCAATTTGGTGGATAAACAATACGCTGGTGCCAAAGCAGAGCTACGGCCGATCTACGAAAAGCTGGTCGCTGGGATCAGCAAGTTCGGAGCAGACGTCGAGCTTGCTCCCAAGAAAGCTTATGTAAGTCTTAGGCGTAACAAACAGTTCGCCCTCATCCAGCCTTCAACCAAAACTCGCGTGGACGTCGGGATTAATTGCCAGCTGCTTGAGGTAACGCAGCGGTTGGAAGCGTCTGGTAGTTTCAATGCTATGGTCAGCCATCGAGTTCGGCTCGAAGTCGTAGAAGATGTCGATCAACAGCTCATTGGCTGGCTCAAAGCGGCCTATGAAGCGTCGTGAATAAACTCGCCAGAATGTCGTGACAAGCTGCAGTGCATTTTGTCAGAACTTGATTTCTCCAGCGGTACGAAGACTTGAGTGGAAATCGCGCATTCTGTTATTGCCAGGGCAGCGTCTTGCCAAATCGCGCACGGAATTGATTAAAGTCGGCGATCCCTACCGCACCATCACTGTTGTAGTCAAACTCCAACCGGAAACCTGATTGACCAGTCGACCGACCAAAACTCTGCCGGAACTGGTTGAATTCGGTGAGGCTTATCGCTCGATCTCCATTCGTGTCGCCAAAATACGCAAAAAATCGATCGGTCGCTTGGCTTCCAATGATGTAATCATCCCCTACGATTCCATCCTGGTTGCCGTCAAACGGGCTGCTCAACTTCGATGCCACTATTCGCAAGTCGTAATTTCCATCCACCAGCGCTTCGTCATGAGTGAGCGGCCCGGAGAAGGTCAACGTGGCCACCGTGTGCCCACTTCCATTGACAGACGTCACAAACTGTACGCCTACCGCCTGGCCGTCCGATCCCCGTTTGGTCAGCACAAATGCACCGGGATCGATGCTGATCGCTGCATCGAATTGCACTGAAATCGTTTTCACGATCGATCGCTGTGCCGAACCATCGCCAACAATCGGCGAACCTCCAATCTCTAGAATATTTTCAATCGTTAAATCGATTTGCTTGTCAACGAACGCTCCCTCAGAGTCGATCGCCCGGATACGTACAGAGAAAACTGGACGCAGTTCGTAATCCAGTACTTCCCCATGCCTCAAATAAATTTCGTCGCCATTGATCACAAACCGACTGTTGTCATCATCACCAGTACCACTGATCAGCTGAAAGGTATGCGAATCGACTGGATCCGGATCAACCGCCGCAAGTGATCCAAACAGTAGGTCTGCGACGGTACTGGTGTTCTCATTAATTGCGTTTTGATTGAGGAGGATATTGGTTGGCGCTTGGTTGAAAACTTCGATCGACCCGTCCTGGAAGATAAACGTGAATGGGGGAACATTCTCAAATCCGCCGATTACTAAGGGGCTGACGCCAAACGGTGCATCCGGCTTCACTTCGAAGGTGATATCCGCAATTTCTCCCGCTGTCGAAGTGGAAGCAGTTGCGCGGTAGAGTGCAACCCGCACTTCCCCCGAAGCGCTATCCACGTACGACTCGATGGTCCAACCACCTTCTGACATAAACATCTCTCCTAAGCTGACATCACCGAGGTTGAGTCCGTCCGCAAGCGACAGCACGGAAGTGTCATACGAGACAACTGAATCTACACCCCACATGCCTTGCGCCGAATCGGTAATGCGAATCGGTACATGGACCGTTTCTCCGCGATGGGCGGCGATCAACTGGTCGGCCGCAAGCGCTCGCTCGATACCAACGGGCACAGGTAGGCTACCGGCAGGAATGTTCGGAATTTCGGGCTGCAAGTCAGGAGACAGACTCTTGCGGGCAATCCAAGAAGAGTCCAAGGCATCGAGCGTCCCGTTTTGATTGACATCCGCTACGATGGAAGGATCGGTTAAAGAGTACGCGTCAAAGCCCGAATACATGCCCAGACGAACTCCGGCAGTCCATGCAGCATCTTGGGCGGTATATTGCCCGTCCGCATTCGTATCCCCAACAAAAATTACCTTGTGTATACCGATATCACCGACTGACGGCACCGGCATGGAGCCACCAGCTTGTGTGAAGACGGCTAAGTTTTCAATCTGAATCGCCTCTGTCGCGCCATAGGGTGCATTGGCTGGAATCGCTGCCAACAGTCGCGTAATCATTTGTGGACCTGCTCCGAGCGGAGTAGTGCCTGCAAGCATGATTCGCATGCGTCCTTGGTAGACCAGGTTTACCGTTGTCGACCAATCTGGCGGTAGCTCATTTACAAAGACGCTCGAGAAATCGATCAACTCCGGGTTGTACACCACGTCCAAATCAATCGCGATGACATCGCTACCGTCGCTGATCGTTACTGGTATTCCTGGCAGCTCGTTATCAAACGCTAAATTGACTGTTTGTCCAGCCGTGCTCGTGGCGCCTCTGGCGAAGTCAGGAATTGATACCACACGCGCAGATGAATTGTCGACGACAAAAGTTTGAACTAGATTGCCGCCAGGCTGTCCGTCAGCATCACCGTCCAACAGTTCGCCCGAAGGTAACTTCCAGCCATCGATGCGGCTAAATAGTGTCAACGTATAGGTGTCGGGGACGAGCGGCCCACCTGTCTTCACAAACTCAACAGTATTGTTCGTTGCGTTCCATAGCAGCGAACCTTGTACAGGCCCAGTTGTCGCGCCAATTAGTGTCAAGTCGGCGGCATCCTCCGCAGCATCCACACCGTCATACAAATTTAAAACCGACAGATCGAGTGCGGCTCCTACGGAAATTTGCACACCACTGACGGTTGGCGTAATGTCGCCGATTTGAAACGAAGGAATCAAAGAGGCGACATGGAACGACACATCCGCGAACGCTCCGGCCGTATCCGTCGCCCTGATCGTAATCGTTGCAGAGCCAATACGGACCGCACCGATTGTTAGATTCAGCATTGCATTGGCATCAATACTAGCGGTAAGCAAATTGGCGTTCGTGTTCAACAAAGTTGTGAAAGTCAATTCGCTTCCCAAGTCTTCTCGATCGCTAAATACCTGACGTAAGTTAGCGTAGAAAAGTCGATCCGTTGTCGTGGGGCCAATTAGCAAGTCCGGGATAGGATTGACAACGATGGGCGTTTCGTTCGCAGAAACCAACACAGGAAAGGTTGCTGAGCTTGTTCCAGCGCCGTCATGAATCGTTACGACAAGATTGTAAGTTCCCGCGGTCGCATAGATGTGGTTCAGCTCAAACGAATGAAGTCGATTTGTGCTCGCCGGATTCGAGGAACCGCCATCGCCAAATTCGGCCTCCCAAGTCCATTCGTTACTGCCAGGATCAGCAAAAGTGATGCTTCGACGAAGCTCGCGACCTGCAACCGCAGTTAACGACTGTGGATCGATTGTCGGTAACACATTGCCGACTTGTATAGTGCGGATAGAGCTTTCCGGCAGGGCTAGCGACTCACCATCACTCACTACCGACGTCACATCGTAGGAACCGGTACTCGAAAAGGTGTAATTAAGCGAGAAAGCACGCGTGACTGGGTTAATTGTTAAGGGCACGGAAGCAACTACGGCCGTTCCCTGCCGGATGATCGCCGTTCCTGTCCACTTCGCTTCGTCGTCGACTAGGCCAGGATCGTCGAACGAACCAATAAAATGAACATTGCCTCCTTCATTAATAACTGTTGGTGTTAACGCATCAAAGCTGGTGACCGACGGAGCCACGTTGTTCACTCTCAGGATTGACGAGTAATCCGAACTGGCACCGCTCTTATCCGATACTCGAACTCTCAGTCGGTAATCACCGTTGCTATATATAGTTACTGGAACTGTTTCCGACGTTTGATCAACAATTTCATAGATTCCGTCTCCATCCAAATCAAAGTCGTACGTTAAGCTTCCCAAATCTGCCGCCGCGTCGATAACATTCGTCAATCCAAAAGTAAATTGCGTTCCTTCATTGATCGACGTGGTTCCTAACAGCAGTTCTCCCTTCGGAGCGACATTGGCGACTGCAATCGTGGCTGAATAATCTGTGGATCCGCCATCGAGATCGCTGACTCGTCCATGGATCGTATACACTCCGTCGTCAGGTATTGTCACGCTCAAGGATGATATTGTGCCGTTGAGCACCTCACCCACATCGTCGAAGTCATCGTCGTTATTCAAATCAAAGCTATATCGTAGTTTCGACATATCAGTATCGAACACTTGCGTAAACGCTACCAGGAACGCAACGCCCTCATTCGCCGTGTTCGGAACAGCAAAGGTTGCGGTGGGCGAGACATTATTGACAACAATGTGCGCAATTGCATTATCTCCGCCTGCATCACCTACGTCGAAACTGTCTACGCCGCCGAAACCATCAGAAACTTGCAAGCGAACGTCACGTATACCCGGACCATTGTTCCATCCCAATGCCACCATTTCCGCCCACGTCAGAGTCACCGTTGACCCCAGGCGATTGTTACCGTCTGCAGCGTCGAATTCTCCATCGCCATTCAGATCCCACTCGTATGTCAGATCATGTCCGTCAGCATCCACGGATAATCCGCCACCGAGCGTTAACGATTGTCCTTCCCGAATAGGATACGTTCCACCTGCACGTGCAATGGGCGCGGTGTTGGTGATGCTTAAATTCACATCGACCGAGCTGGCGGTTGCCTGTCCATCGGAAACCCGCAGTCGAAGCGGGAAAGTCCCCGGTTGCGTAACGCCTAGTGAATACAATTCATTCCAAGAAATGTTTAAGGTTGCGCCACTCCCCAAGGCCAGGTAGACACTATTGATTTGGATTTCCCAGAAGTAACTCAGCGGGTCATTGCCTGGATCACTGGACCCACCGTCCGAAAGTGCAACGGAACCCTGCCCTGCGACCAGCGAGTAAGGCCCACCAGCCAATGCCACCGGCGGAGCATTATTGACGGTAATCGTCGTCTGGTAATCGCTAGAAAACCCGTCTTGGTCAATGACGCGGGCATAGACGACATGCGATCCCTCAGTAATAAAAGTGAAGGGAGCGGAATCGGTCATTTGGCTAGTCGCGTACGTAGCCACATTGCGATCCGTCAAACTTGTTGTGAAGAAGTACTTCAAACTCGCCTGATCGATACTGGATGGATCGGTCGCCAAAATCGAAACCGTCACCTGGGCACCTTCGACGATCGGACCCGTGTTGGCAATGGAGCCTGACGGTGCCGCATTGCGAACAAAAACGTCAACCGCGTCACTAAAGATTGCAGTTTGGTTTTGGCCATTGAGCTTTCCAGTCACGTCGACACGGTAGTGGTACTGAGTCGGTACCGCACCGCCATCGAGCGACCCGGTGGGAATCACATAGGTTTCACTCGTGGCGCCAACAATCACCACGCCATCGCGATACCACTGATAACTGTCGATTTGGGAGAACTCGGTCGGTGGCGCCGCAAGTGTCAGGCTACTGCCTTCGTTAATCACTCGGTCGCTTCCGACATCAATCACACGATAACTGCCAAAATCATAATCGCGAACGATTGGCGAGGAGGATGATACCTTCACAAAGGAGTTGACAGAAACTCGAACATCGTCGATCACCCAACCGAGCACAGGATCCAAAATGCTCTGAGTGAAATGGCTAAACTGTACTTGAATTTGCTGACCAAGGAACTGCGATATGTCCAGATTCACTGGAACAAATCCACCCGTACTATTTGGCAGTATTTCAGCATTGACCGGCGGTATATTGGATGCCAGAACGTAAGTCTGAGTGCCAGCAATAACTTTGACGGAGAGCTCGTTTTGATACTGTTGTTCAATATATTGATTGAACGACAACGTTGCGGATCCGGTCTGGTAACGCAGGTCGATTACAGGAGAAGTGAGATCGCCGAAACCACTGTCGATCGCATAGAACACATGCGGGGCACTATGGCCAGGCAAATTTGCAAACCCGTTGGACTCGGGATTCCAAAGTCCGTCCACAGTGAATCCATCGTTGCTAAAGTCGCCATTCGAATCGCTGAAATTATACATTAGGTCCACTGGAGCAACGCGAGTGAGAGCGTCTCCGTTGGATAGCGATTCTTCTAGAGCATAGTTGCCGAACGCCAGACCTTGGAAAGAATAATCGCCGTTAGAATCGGTGAGAGTTCTCGCCACAATCAAGTCGTTCTGCCGCAACAATATCTCCACGCCTTCCACACCTGGCTCGTTGGCCTCCTGAGTTTGATTGCGATTCATATCATTAAATTTCGTACCGTAAATTGCACCTAGACCACTCGACGTTGTGCGCCGTTGGTAGATTCCCTGTGCGGTAGCATTTCCACCGTCTTGCCAAATAATCGACGCCAGCAGATTTGTACCTAGAGCAACCACAGGAGAATTTTGCTCTCCCTGTGTGACCATGTTGGCTTGGATTTCCTGACCAAGTGGATAAAAGTTTGAATCAAATAGCTGAGCATAAATGCCATTACCACTGCCGTCCTGTCCAAGGCTGGTCCAAACAACGATTGCTTCATTCGCGGCATTGATTGCCAAATTGGGTGATTGCTGGTCGCCGTTTGTGAATGAATTCACTCGCTTCTCGAAGTCTCTGGGAACGCCCGACGCGTCATAGTGACGTGCATAAATATCAAGATTTCCGGAATCACGCGCGTCGGTCCAAACGGCCGTGAAACCGCTTTGATTCATTGCAATACGCGGAGAGACCTGAGTGCCTGAGATAGTTTCATTAAGCCGAAACTCAAAACTACCTGAACCGGCGGCTACTCCAAGCGGACGTGCAATTTGATTTCCACTTGAGTCAAATCGCTTTCCGTAGATTCCATAACCACTACCGTCTTGCGCGTTACCTTGCCACGCGATAATGAAATTGCCTGCAGCATCCATCCCAGCACTTGGGGCCGTTTGATGATCCGTTGTAAAATCGTTGACACGGAATTCAGCGTTTTGTGGATCTGCACCCGCTGTTGCTGGAGGAACGTTTGCACCCCGGGGCTGTGCGACTCCGTTCCAATGGAAGCGTTTTGCATAGACACCTTCTCCCAGCGTCGCTCCATCTTGCAATGCGGAAGTCCAAGCGACCACAAAATCACCCGCGTCATCGATTGCGACACGAGGTAGGGACTGGTGATTACTGACATAAGAATTCACTCGAATCTCTGCGCCATTTAGTTCGCCATCAGCATGGAAACGTTGAGCTACGATCTCCTTACCTGTGCCGATTGTGTCGTCCTCCCACGCTACAACGAATCGACCATCAGCCGCAATCGCGACAGTAGGTGCCGTTTGATTGCCGCTTGTCGACGTGTTGATTCTGAATTCATACAAGCCGCTTCCAGCGGGAACCCCCACCGGTCTCAGCAGCGGAGCACCGCTCGCGTCATAGCGGATGCCGAATAGTCCCAATCCGCTGCCATCCTGAAGGTTGCTTTCCCAGACGACAACTGACATGCCTGACGCGTTAGAAGAAACGGCTGGTCGCTGCGTCGTATTGGCCGTGGGGCTAGGCAACCGCGTTTGAGTTGCCTCCGGAACCGGCAAATCAAGTCCAACAACATCAAAGCTTTGATCACTGGAACGTCCGTTAGCGTCGAGTGCTGTCACAGTGACACGTGCTGGGCCTACAAACCCGCTTTGGGTAGTGATCGTGAGTTGATTTCCGCTGATGGACGTGGATAACCAATGGCTACTGACATCCTGCGCAACCTCGAAAACAACCTGAGAGACAATCGCTGTTGAATACGTCGCATAGGTGAAATTGTCGACGCCAAACTGAGCACTTACCCCCAAATCCGATTCATTCGAAGTGAAATAGCCAAACGAGATCGTCGCCGCCGAAGCTGAAAAATCAGGGTGTGTCGAACCACCAATTAACGTGAAGTCGCTGGAAGTCAAATTCGCAAAGGCAATATGATTCCAATAGTTCTTGTTGTCCACGTGTCGCGTATTGGACGTTTGGCGATAAACATTTCCATCCTGCATCAACAACAAACCAGTTGTAACTGGTCCACCAGCAAATACTTGCATATCAAAGCTTGCTGAGACAGAACCAAGTACGCCATTTACTGCCGCAGAATATGCCTTCCCGCCAATGTCAAGATGCGCCACAATCGTCGGGGCCTGTGACTCGATGGCAACAGGATCCACTGTTGACCGTTTGACCCGTAAAATCAAGTTCTGTCCGTCGATACCACTGGACGGCAAAACCAAATCGGCTCGACCATCACCGTCGGTGTCGCCGGTAAGGTATTTAGTTAGATTACCATCTCCCATCGCCTGCTCGTCGAATACGTTGGAAAAACCAGTTCCTAACGAAAAGCGAGTGCGAAGCATCAGTCCCGCCACGGCGTCTTGATACGGGAACACCAAATCCGCTTTACCATCGCCATTCACGTCGGCAAGCTGTGCTCGTGAAATCATGCCGCTTGGGTCCGAGGAAAAATCTTGATCGGCGGTGGTGTCTGCCCAATTTCCATTGGGCAATCGTAACATTACGCGGACCTTCAGCGGCGAATTGTTCGAGTGTAGGTAAACCAGGTCCGACCGCCCATCTCCATTCACGTCACCCATCAATGGGACCATGTCACCGCCGTCCAAGAAGGTCTGTTGTTCCGACTCTGACCAACTTCCATTCGCATTTCGCAAAAAGGTTCGGACCTTTAGCGTTCCTAAATAGGGTTCATAAACAGCAAAAAATGGTAGTACTAAATCGGCCAGACCATCACCATTGACGTCCCCGAGTTGGCTGAATCCAAGGACGCCGGCCCCATCCATCATGGTTTGATCGACCGGCGCACCCCACGTTCCATCGGATCGACGCAAAATGGTTTTAATTTGAACCGCGCCATTATTATTAAATGGCATTACTAGGTCGGCTAAACCGTCACCGTTAACATCACCGGCTCGGAGCTGGTTCAAATCTACCGGCGACGATGTGATCGTTTGATCCACCGATGACCAACTTCCATCAGCATTAGAAAACTTTGTTCTAATGACCAACCCTTCTCCCGTACCATAAGGGTTATTGAAAGGCAAAATCAGATCGTCACGACCGTCGCCATTGACATCGCCGGTAACGGCATAAGTCTCCCAGCCATATCCGCCATTCAAAAATACGTTTGGAATTGGCGTCCATTGCAGATTCGCATTAGTCGATTGCGTGAATTGCTGGTAATTTCCTGCAAAGCCATCAATGGTTGCAACCCCCGACTCAATCGACCACGTACCGGTACTTTCTGCCAATGAATGGACCCACTTCGATGGTTCGAAAGTTCCATCGGATGACGAAATGGGTGATGGGATTGGAATCGTGATCGTTCGAGACTGACCACTCACAAATGCCAATGGCGATATCGGCAACAGGTTGGGAGAGACAACGTTCGCATCGACCAAAACCTGTAGAGCTCGTCCGGGCTGGTTGATCACCAACGGTAACACTGTATCGCGAGCATCGTTGTTGAGCGGATTACCTCGGAGGTCCAGCGTTTTCAAGTTGGGTAGCACACCCGCCACACGAACGATTCGCACCCCGTCGGCCGCAACAATGCCGTCGGCGAGATTGCTCAGCGTCAACGTTAACTCTCCCGTCATGTCCCCTTCAGAAGATCGCGAGACGTTGTAAGTGTTGGGTAGCTTTTGCCAGACGACTTCGCCGACAAGTGTCGAAGTTGTGTCAGGCAAGAAACCCGGTGCGAACTTCTGATTCACTGCTACGGAGCCATAGTTCACTACATCGAATACACCCAAAGTTTCGCGAGTGGATGACACCACGTAAGACGCGTTGCTGGCCCGATTCTCGTTTGCTGGCCAGGATACCCAGACTTCATACTCACCTGGAATGACATCTTCAAACGTCCAACTTGCCGTCGCTGTAGCGATGGTTCCAGCGGTTGGTTCAGCAAATCGGTAATCGTTATGGAACGTCGTCGATACCGCATTTAGATTGCCGTGCCATATGCCCGTTTCAGTAAAGAAAGAATACGCAAATTCGGTATGCGGATCGGTGCCCAAGAGTGGACCGACGAAGCCTGGCTGATCGTCGTCAGATAACTGGACTCCGGCCAATGCTTGCAGGTCCGACAGCGAATTGCCTCGCAAATTGAGATATTGCAGATTCGCTAGCCGCGTCCAAATATCGCTGCTGAGTGAATCTGCAGCCGTAATGATAGTATAGTCTGGAACGATGATGGCACCTTGCAAGCTAGCTGCGCCCGTAGAAGAAACGCTTGCCAGCAATTTGCCATTAGGATATTTCAACAAACTGACACGAGCTTGAACGCCCGCACCCGACAAGGGCAAGCGGAAGACACCATCGGTACCAATCTTGGCTTGTGGGTTTCCGGACGCATCAAGATATAAAAGCGAAGGAATACCAGACGAGTATCCAGATATGACAAGACTATCGTCCACACCGATTACGAGCTGCGGATTCGCGTAGGCATTAGCATTGAGTTGTGGATAGAGACTGCGCCCACCGTCGCGGAATGTCGGATCAAGAATTCCATTTGAATCGTAACGCTCGACAAGAAGTTGACCGCCGTAATAGTTGACAACGACAATTCGTCCCTGCGAGTCAATCCGCACAGCCAGCGGTATATCCTGTACTCCGGCAACATCGTTTAGAATTTTGCCACCGGTCCCGAAAGATGGATCGAGCGTAGCGCCGTCATTGAGGAGGCGGACAATTGCCCGACCATTGAAGGCTGTGCCAGTCGCTCCTGCGATCAACAACCTTCCGTCAGAATCGAAAATAGCATCGGTAACGATCTGCGAGTTCGCTACTGCAGGTACCTGGACTTGTCCCAGTTCAACTCCGGCCGAGTTAAACCTCCAAACTCCAAACGTATAATTACCGTTCACGGATGGAATTGCTGTATCGCCAACAACAATGATGTCGCCGTTAGGTCGAACAATTACGTTTTTTCCATAATTGCTATCATTTACCAGTTGACCGCCATCAAGCCCAATGAATCGCTGATATCCAAAGACGCCATAAAAAGGATCCACGGAGTTGTTACTCGCGCTATCCAGCATACCATTTGGAGTTAGTCGCAATAGCAGTCCATCGCGTGCTGAGCCGTCTCCTATGCCGCCCGTTAATAAGATTTTGCCATCCTGCTGAAGCTCCATTCCATATAGGCCGCCAATCGGAAGCCCCGCAAAGCTATCTGATGATTCATACCGGCCACCGGTTCCAAACATTGTGTCGAGCGAGCCATCCAAATTGATGCGAACGACATTCCACTTGTATGGTGCTGAAGAAGCGTGTCCAGCGAAAAGAATTTTCCCATCAGGCTGCACCACCGACTTTGCCCAAACCACATTGGGTAGGTTCTGTGTTGTCTGGAGGACCGATTGAACACTAACCGATGTCGGTTCGCTGGCAACGAAGACACCTTGGACTTTCGTCCCACCGACTGATGAAACACCCGCAAAAAGCTTCCCATTGGCTGCTAGTTCCAAGCTTACACGAGGAAAAGTTCCAGCACCTGAAAGCGGCAGTTTGAGCATGCCGTCGGGCCCGATGGAATAATTGGTACTGCCGTCGCTGTTCAAGTACGCAATAGCAGGCACGCCAGCGGCGAATCCTGCAACCATGATGCTGTCGTCAATGCCCAGAACCAATTGGCGAACCGCATTGGTGTTCGGCGTCAATTGTGGCAGACGTACCATTCCGCCTACGCCAAAAGTTGAATCAATGGAGCCGTTGGGATTGAATCGCTCGACTACCGTTTCCGCGACATTGGTTGCTAAAGTGCGATAATAGCTGACGACTACGATTCGGCCCTGCGAATCGATTTTTAGCGCCGGCGAGGAATCTTCAACCAGCGGAGAGTCACTGAGGATTTTACCGCCGATGCCAAATGTTGTATCGAGCGTCCCGTTCGCATTTACCCGCACAATCAATCGATCCACCGAGGTACTGATATTGCCGCCGGAGATTACAAGTCGATTCGAAGAATCTAAAACGGCATCTCCCGCCCCTGCGTTTGTTCCTACACTTAACAGCACGACGGCACCGATTGTTGAACCTGCTTCTGAGAGCGTCCAAATCGCCAACTTGCTTCCCGAACCGCCAATAAGAATGATGTCTCCGGAATCTTTGATAACAATTTTTCTAAAAACATCATCAGTATTAAAATCACCTATAAGTCTCTGATATCCGTGAACATTGTTAAAGGGATCGATCGGGTTATTGGCAGAATTGTCAATTCTTCCATCACTGGTAAGACGGATTACAAATCCATCGTTCTTCAAATTAGAAAATCCATTCATATCAACTGAGCCAGCCAGCAATATTCTCCCGTCGGGCTGCAGCGCAATATCGGTAACCCCAATAAGTGGTCCCTGTCCCGAGAATTGACCTGGCGACTCGTAAACACCGTTATTTCCAAAGCTGGTATCAAGGGATCCGTCACGATTGACTCGCGTCACGACCCATTTGTAACCAGGCGAAGCGTAGGAATCACCAACGTAAAGCACCTTTCCATCAGGTTGCACAATCGACTTGTACCAAGCCACACTACCGCTGCTAGGAATCGTGGCCGAGGTAAACGCCGCTTCGATCACGGCTTGTGAACTTGCGGTCGTGGTGGATGTCGACGTCGATTTCACATCCTGGTTCTGCAGGCTTAACGATTGTAATTGTGTCAGGTCGCCGATCGGCGCAATGTCGCGAATGCCAACGTCGGAACCGAAACTAAATACGGCGACATCACTAGCAGGTCCACTACCGCTATAACCGGCTGCAATCACTCGTCCGCTCGGAGAGACGGACAAACTGCGAAACTCATCGACACTCGGCGACAAAGCAGTTGTATAAATTCCATCGCCGTCGAATGTGGAATCCAGGCTGCCTGTACTGGTCAATCGAATAATTGCGGTATCCAGATTGCCGGGGCTAGATAGCAACGACCCAGCGATTACTATTTTTCCATCGGCTTGCAACCCGCCAGAATAAGCAATCCCAACAGCAGAACTGGTCCATCGGCCTGGGGTTACGCTCGATCCAAAGCTGGTATCCAAACTCCCATCTATGTTGTAGCGAGTGACACCCAAATAAGATTGATTGACAGTCACTTCGTTAACGGTCGCGGCGACGACTATTTTGCCATCAGGCTGGACACCAACCCAGTTGGCATAATGACTGTTTGCTGTCGCGAACGAGTCCGTCTTTACACCGTTCCCATTGAATGAGCTATCGAGAAATCCGTCGCTTGTTAGCCGCATCAAGGCGATTTGTGAGCTTCCCGAAGATTTGTCGAAACCAGCCAAGATGATTCGCCCATCAGGCTGAACCACGACGGCTTGCGCTATGTTATCGCTTAGTTGCAGAATGGATCTGCCGTTCAATCCATCGATATCGCCACTAGAGAACGAATCAAAAGGTGTAGAGTCCAAGGCGCCGCCATCGTCCAGCGAACCATCAACGTTATAGCGAACTGTTGCGAACGCATTGAATCCATTCGATCGAACACTTGTGCCGCCAACAATAATTTTTCCATCCAATTGGATGGCAACACTTGTGGAGTAATCTGCGGTATTGAGTCCAAACGAAGTTTCAATCCCAATGGCGTTACCAAAGCTCGTATCGCTTGAACCATCCACATTTAAACGCAAGGTTCGAAAATTGCGACCCTGTCCCGCCATGGTCGTGAAACCAGTGATTACAATCTTGCCATCGCGTTGCAGTGCCACGCCGCGTGCTTCGGACTCGAGCGATGACGGGAATTGGATGATGCGATATCCGGGTGTGCCATCCGCATTAAATGTAGGATCCAATTGACCCTCGGTCGTATACCGAATCACTAACCAGCCCCGGCTTGCACCCGTCCCGCTAGCACCAACGACAATGGTCTTTCCATCAGGTTGAATCGCCGAAGCGTAAGCAACATCATTGTTTTGAAAGTCGTTCGTAATTTGTCCAGTGCGATTAAACTGGGTATCAATGAATTCCTTATTCTGGGCATCGACGCTTAGGTGCCGCAGATTCCCTAGAGCAGCAAGTGGAGCCAAATCACTGACTGCATTGTGGTCCACGCTGAGTGTCTGTAATAATGTCAGCAATTCCAACGGACTCAAATCGATGATGTAGTTGTTGTCGAGCGAAAGAAACTCGAGATTGGCAAGTCCTAGTCGTGCACCAACATCATCGTCGCGGGTGCTCGTACGGCGCTCCAGTGGCGATAGTGACGTGATATAGTTGTTGGCCAAGTTCAGGCTATGAAGATTAATCGCATTCTCAAGGCCGGTCAGATCCTGAATGCCGCGATTGCTGGCCTCCAAGTGAGTTAACGACGCTAGTTCACTGGCCTTAATCGAACGCGCCAATAGCGGTTGATGGTCGATACCTAGCGTTGTGGCGATTTTGAGCGCGTCCGCGATTGCCAGTCGCAATCCAGGATCGGGAATGGTGATGTCACGATCGAGTTGCCCTCGTTTGAATTGACCAATCGACTCTCTCGCTGGAGGCTGGAAAACGGTTTCACCGATCGCGTCGAGCACGCCCGAGTAGTCACGGATCTCGGTACCACGTAAACGCGACTGAGTGAATCCGTTAGTGACCGTAATCGTATCACTAGTGAAAACGTCGCTGCCGGAATCACCGTAGATCTCGTCGATGTCTTGGTTGCCAATAATGAAATCGTTACCTTCGCCGCCGTGAATCATATCACGATCGGGGTCGGTGAACGTCGGGCGTGTTTGTCCCGCTGGTGGTGCCTGCACCGAGAAGGTGAAGCGACGCTCCGTTTGCGAAATAGACGTCGCACCGGAATCATGAGGCCGGTAGACGCGCACGTAGTACGTCCCAGCATCGTAATGGCGCAAATCGACATGACTGACGTTTTCACTGGTGAGTCCACCTTGAGCGTCATAAATATCGAAGGTGACATTGCCTGAAGTCTGCGGCGTAACAAGCAGACGAGTCGTACCTGGCAAAGGTGAATCGCCTGGTGAGGGGACACCGTTTGTCGAACCGACACCAGCCAAGTCCGTCGCGATTTCCAAACGAAGGTTATCTTGACTGTCGCCATGGGGTCGATCAAGCAGTTCCAATCTTACCGTGATGCGAGTTCGGCCAGCGGCTACGGCATCTTTAACCGCTAACTTGAGCATCGCGTTTACCGCTGTGTCGTCGATCAGTCCTGCCGCCGAATCGATTGCAGAGGTCGTGGCGCTATAGGCAACCGGATTGTCGCTGCCCGCCAAATCGTCGGACGTCACACGTCCATCGCCTTCATCGCGCAGTACGCTGACGGTCAATCGTGCACCCAGCGTTTGGTCGACTCGAACAGTGCCCGCGGCCGTACCATCGGATTTAAATAGCTTCACGCCACTTCCATCGTTGGCGAGGAAAAGAGATAGACCGCCGACGTTAACAAAGTTAGCTGGATCCGAACCCAAGATTTGCGCAGCTGAATCCAATCGAATATTTGCCACGAGATTAGTGCCGGAGGAGGTTCCGTCACTCTTCCAAAGCTCTTTGCCTGTAGCAAGGTTATCAACAGAAAAATACAGTGTGCCGCCAACATCGGTCAAATTGTTCGGCGATGAACTACCCGGTCCTGGTACGATATCCTTCACGTAACGAGCGATATTGACTTGGTCCCACGACCCGCCTGTGGTTGAAACGGATCCCGAAATGCCATCGATTTGAAAAGACGATGCGGTCACATTGGTAATGGCACGAACACCATTAACCAATGAACTCCCTGTTCCCGCGATACTTAAGACATCGCCGTTTTGAAGGCCGTGGGGCAAGGAGGTGGTGATCGTGATAGCGCCACCCGCACCAATTGACGAGATGATTGTACCGCTGTTGAGCGTTGCGGCAGTATCGAATTTAAGCAACTCCTTGCCGATACGAGAGTCACTGCTAGCAGAGAACAGAAGATTAGCTTCCCCCAATCGAGTCAAAGCCGAGCCATTAAGGATCGGCAGTCCCTTCTCGCCCAACATCGGACTTGTTCCGGTCGTGGTACCATCTGAGACCCAAACTGCGTTCCCTGGAGTGACGGTATAAAACAATCGATTATTTACACCGGTCAGATTGCTAATTGCATTGCCACTGAAGTTAGTTATTGCATTAAGATTTGACGTACTGATGTTATTCACACGGTACAGACCTTGAGCACCGCTATTTTGATCATCCAGCGCTGTAAAAAATAAAGACTGCATCGAAGGTACAGCCGTAACATTCTGCGGGTTGGATAAATTGAGGTTAACACGCCCCGCAAGACTATCCGCTCCAACATCCGCATTGACTTGATTGAGGCGAATGGACCATAGGCGCTTAGTAGAATCGTTCGCAGAATGATCCGCGACGAAGAACAGAGTTTCCTCGCCCAAAACCTCTGTTATTTGCAAACTCGTTGGGTTTCGTACAAAGGCAACCGCTGGAGTTCTCTCGGCAACGACCCTTCTTGCGGCAATATTTGGTACGCTCGAATCCAAATGCCACAATGTTTTCAATTCACTTTCGGTACCTGCAAATTCCGTTCCTGCGAAGAAAACAACACTCGCGCCTGATTTCTCACCTAGATAAGTAAGATCCTTGATCCCTGATATATCGGACAATATCGTGAGTTGAATCACTTGCTGTGCTGAATTAACCGACCAGATTTGATTCCGCGAAGAATAGTAAATCTTGTCATTCGCGCCGTCATTATCCCTATCAATCGCAAGTAGTTCATCGAGATTTGTCATGGGAACCAATGCGTTCCCTATCGCCTGTCGAACCTGATACGTACCTACAACCGTTCCGTCAGTTCGCCATAGCGATTGACCACCAACAGAGCCACCGACAAAGTAGAGGACGTCGCCGATGACGGCTCGCTGAGTGATACTCACAGTGGTCGGAAAATTCAAATTTGCCGACGCGTAGCTAAGCTGTAAATTAATTCCAGCATTGTCAATCAATCGCTCGATGACGCCTGTCGTCGCCGGATCGTCCTGAACGGATAGCAGTTGTTGAATGCCAGAGATATCGAATTCGATTGCTGCGGCACCCGAGCCAGTAATGCCTATTTCTGGTGACTCAAAGCCGTTGGCATCCAATCTGCCACTTGGCTGTAAACGCACGACGTTGTACGTCAGTAAGTTATCGGTATTCGCCAAGCCAGCAACGTAGATGTTTCCGTTCGCTCCAACGGTTACAGCGCTCAGAAAGTCGGCAGAAGTGGATAGACTACGGACCACCTTTCCCGAATTACCAAAACTGCTATCGAGTTGACCGTCCGTAAGCAATCGCGCAATCGCTTGGTTAGCATTTGGGTCGGAAGAGTAGGCCCCTTGGCTCACGGCTCCAGTAACGCCTGCAAGGAGGATGCTTCCATCGGTTTGAAGCGCGATCGACTCAATGCGGTCCGTGAGCGTTCCTGTGGAAATTGGGAACACAACCTTGCCCCCTATTCCGAATGATCCATCTAAACCACCATTTGATTCCAATCGAATCACAGAAAAGTCGTATCCTGTCGCAACAACATTGCTTGATCCACCGAGCAATATCTTGCCATCGGGTTGAACTGCCAGCGAAGTGGTGTAATCGTCTCTTCCAGCAACGACATCAATTATTTCCTTACCGGTTGTATTAAAACTAGAATCCAGCGATTGTCCATTCGATTGCAATCTCGCTGCGTAAAATTGAGCGGAACCATCTGAACCCGTCCACCCAGCAAAGAGTATCTTGCCGTCCGCAAGCACTTCAACATTAGTTACTGTATCGTTGCCAGACCCATTGGAAATGTTGGTTCTGAAATAACCGTTTCCGCCACCAAAGGAAGTGTCTTTTGGTTCTCCGTCAGCTTTTCCACCATCGGCATCCACACGAATGATTAATGCGTCGTAGCCGGTGCTGCCGACTTGAGTATACGCACCGACGATGATCTTCCCATCGGCTTGGACCGCTAGGCTGGTGGGAGCATTGCTTTGAGCCTGTAATCCGGTCTCTAAACCAAACATGTTCATAGCGACGGTTCTACCGCCTACGCCAAACCCTTCGTCATTAGACCCATCGGTATTGAACCGAGTAACAACGATGTCATAGATATTAGCGTCGCTAGAATTGCGCCGAACTGCGCTGACGCCAACAATCTTCCCATCGGGCAACAAAGCAATTTTCGACAATGGATCATCCAACCCATTACCAACATCCCATACACGCACGCCATCATCACCGAAGGAAGTATCAAGGCTTCCATCTGCATTCAAGCGCGCGATCGCAAGATCACTTTGCCCATTCAGGAAGGAGTATCCACTCAATAGAACTTTGCCGTCAGGTTGTTCAATAATACCAGCGACAACATCTCTCGCACCCGAGCGGAACGGCCCCGCTACGACGCCCGTTTTATTAAAACTGGGTGCTCCCGCAGATTGGGGTGCAATCGTTTGCGTGGAAGTATTGGACGTCGGAATGCTGACCGAGTTTCCTGGCAAGCCATCACCCAGCGTCGTAAACTCAAACCACTGATCGTTTTGTCCAGAAGGAAGTATCCTATCAAATGTATCTGGAACGCCAGTGGCGCGGTCGACAAGATAGTCACCGCTACCGGTGATCGTGCGGTTGGTCAGGACATCGACACCGCTAGTCGGAATGGTGAATTGCTGGCGAGCACCTTGAACCACGTAAACGCGGCCAGCTTGAGTTAGCAGCCCAGAGACGGAACCGCTGGCAATGGACGATCCAAGTAAAAGATCGTCTCGCCCATCTGCATTCACATCGCTTCCAGCGGTACTTGAAATTGCCATTAGTAATCCAGTCGCCGTACTGGATGTAATCACCGCACTTCGATTGGCGAGCGTAAGACCAGTTTGACCAATCAGCGACGAGGCGTCGTAGAAAACGTAAACTGTCCCGGAAACCGGGGCCGAGTTGGACGCGAGCGAAGTGGATTCTAGGATCGCAATGTCGAGTTTACCATCGCCGTTGAAATCACCGGCAGTTGGCGTTAATCCAACCTTTAACCCCGACGTCGCACCTTCGCGAGTAATCGTGAAACTGGGAGTCGTCGCCGGTTGCAGTGCCCCCAGGTAGACATCAACTCGAGTATCTAACGACGCATTGCCGACGGCCCTGACGACTGCAAAATCATCGTAACCATCGCTATTCAAATCCCCCAATGACGTAATACGGCTTGCTGCGACGACATCGGTTTCGACTGAAAGAGTAACATCGTAATAGCGTTCAGCGAGCCCGTTTAATCCATTCTTGTACCTACTTTGAATCTCTCCAGGGGTGATTACTTTATCGAATATTTCAACCTGATCAATTTGCCCTCTCCAATAGTTATCGGAGCTGTTGGAGGAAGGGAAATAGCCGATGGTCAGTCCCTTTGTTATGCCAGTCGACGCCAGCACAGTGTTCAATGGGCTATCAAGGGTTCCTGAAGCATCTAGTTGTCCATTGAGGTACAGTTTGACGCCGGTTGAGCCATCGTAAGTAACAACAGCGTGATACCAAGTATTCGATTGGAGAACTGTAGTTCCACTTAGGTCGTTCGTATAACCTCCGAAGTAAAGCTTTCCAGTACCACCGGATAAATTCAAACTAAATAACTCGCTATTGGCGCGAGTTCCGTATTGAGCTAGAGCGCCCCATGGATGTAGTACGGGATCATCGGGAGTTCTGAACCAAAGTGACATGCTTCTCGCCTGGCTACCCAACGGAAGTCGTGTTGGTTGTTCGACTCGCACGTAGTCGTCGACTCCGTCAAATGCAAACGACTGCCCCACGATCCCGGAAACGAAATTAGGCTGGCCCGTTACACCATATGCTGTGGCGTGATTGATGCCCTGCGAATCCAAGGTATTTCCGTCAAATTGAAAGGCACTGACAAGATTCTGACCACCCTCAAAGTAAAGTCTAATGGAGTTTGAGGTAGTATTAACGAGGGCAATATTGTCACGACCATCGCCATTAATATCACCGAGGACCGAGTGTTTTTGTCCTACTATCAAGGCTGGCGAATTGTACGTTGCTAGCGGATTGGTCGAGGAACTACCCTTGGTAATTTCCAGTCCTGACAAAATCCTTGCCCGTGCCGCTTCCGTAAAATTTCCATCTTCGCCGATCAACAGATCCGAAAATCCATCACCGTTCCAGTCAAGCATAGAAACGGTTACGGGTGTTGACGAAAGCGGACTGGGCGTGATAACAGACACCATCGTTCGGCTCCAGCGAACGCCTGCTGAATCGCTGGTTAAATTGGGAATGAAGTGCAATTCGCGCGGCAATATCTTGGTACCAAAAATAGTCGTGAGAGTGAGCGAGGTTCCCACTTGATAGAAGAACACCAGATCATCAATGCCGTCGCCATCGACGTCGCCGGACCGATCGGCAAAGCGACCAAGAAGCGAGTCTCCCGCCCCGTGGTCAACGACGATGTCAGCCTGGTCAGCGACACTTCTCGTACCGGTGAGTGAAAACGGCCCAAGCACAATGTAAGTGTAGCCGGAAGCCGGATTGGTCGACTCAAAGACAAAATCCTCAAAATGGTCACCGTTGATGTCGCCGATACTGCGTCCAGCTGCCAGTCGCTCGTTGTTAAAGGTCCCTTCCAGAGCTGCTGCCGACGCGATACTGACAGTGCCTTGATTAGGCAGTGACAATTGCTGCAGTGTCGCTGTGTGTCCGGGCAACAGCGGTGCCGCCATCTCGACCTGGAATAGATCCGTCGATTCCGTAAACCCTGGAGCCGTGTATCCGGTAGCGACAATCGCTGCTCCGCGTATCACATGCAGTTGACTGGCGACGATGGAATCGCCAATTGCAAAATCCACGATGCCATCGTTGTCGACATCGCCAAGCCCTCCCAGTGCCAAGGGATCGGGAGTCGCGGTATCGTATAGCGGCTTGCCCGTTTCGATGACCATGTCCGGCCTATCAAATCCGTTGGAAGCGAAATTCGCGGCACCTAAATAGACGTGACCAAGCGAATGCTGGAGTTGTGGCCCGGTTTCGCGAATCGGATCGGTTGATTCGACGGTATTGATCGCAATATCATCGAAGATGTCATAGGTATCTTGGTTGATATTTCCGAGTGCGATCAAGCGGCCCACTGGCCCACGGATGATTCCGCTCGGTGTGACTCCCTGATAGGACAGTGTCCGCGTCACCGACTCGGGATTGAGCAACACAAACGAACTACCGGCTGCTGATGAGAGGCCTAAATCTTGCACACCGCTGCCATCGATATCCCCTAAGTTTCCAAGTGAATAAACGACATTGGGGAAACTTTGCAAGTTGTAAGTCGCCAGCGGAGCACCAAGTGTCGTCGGGTTGGCGGGCGCGTAGGTTCTAATGGTGGCGGGTGCCGCGAGCGAGGTTTGTGACAGAACCACCAGTTGCCCATTTACGATGCTGACGCTGGCGCCAAAACCTTCACCTGACGAACCTGTTGATAACAGCGCGGTATTGATGGGCGTTGGCAATCTCACGATGTTAATATCGTCGATGTACCAGCCTTCAAAATTGTTCGCTAAATTATCTTGCGAATCGAACTGGAAAATCAACTCGATATTTTTTCCCGAGTATGTGGCTGGAATCGCGAATTGGAATTCATTCCATGAACTGCTATTTCCAAGATCGACTCCCGTTCCGTAGTTCGTTGCAAGTATCGTCTCGGTCGAATTCGTGATATCGCGAATGATGATCTGAGCTCGATCGTAGGCACTATTGCCTTCAGTCTTGAGCCAACTATTGAGCGAAATCTGCGCAGGCCGGCTCGCATCAATGATGGGAAGAGGGATCAACGGCGACGTGAATCGACCAGCCGCCCGCCCCACATCGTAGTTTCCTTCCACTTCGCGGCCAAAGTAGATTGCCGCGCTTACCTGGCGACTGGGGCTGACATGCCATAGGTTCGTCGCCGGACTGACGTCGACGTTTGACGAATCTTTGGCGAATTGTTTGACAAAACCTTCGGTAACTACGTTGCTTCCACCATTGACACTGTTTCGTGCATTGGTGAAATCCGCGTTCCAAATGGTGGAAGCGGGGCGGAAGTAGGGGCTGCCAGGGAACGCGTATACGACTCCATCGCCTTGAGGATTCCCGACCACAAACCCATCGAGCGAGGCTCCAAAAAGTTTCCCCGTATTAGACACGGTCAATGGCGAATTGGATAACAGCCCTGCAATTGCGATGTCCGTATCTACGGTGACGATCGGGTCGCTTGCCCAGGCATTACTAGCCCCGTCAAGTAACCCCAATCGTTGGAAAAGTCGTTCTCCGTTCTTATTGACGACGCGATAAGTTGGAACACCTCCCGGCGGGACCGTTAGTACGGCTTGGGCTGCGAGATTCAGTGAAAAGGTATCCGCGTCAATGACGGTGACGGTCAAGGCTTGTTCAGGATCGATTCCATTAATTCCAGATACTTGCATGTGGACAGTATCGGATTCTGTAAAACCATGTCCGTTAGATCTGAATCGGTATCCACCGCCATTGACGGATTCCAACGTGACGGCAAGGTCTTCGGAAAGTTCGATGGACCGACCGCTTGTCAATTGCAGCTCCAGCGGACTGGCCAGGGACTGCGAATTTTCGGAGGCGGCAATGATATTGGTTACACCGGCCGCCAGCAGCGAAGCGTTCAAATTTGCGACGAGGTTACTGGGCGTACTCGCCGGCACGGCAACCGTTCTCCAGACGCCGCCATCCGTTCGAATCGAGAAACGATGACTGGCCACAGTCGAGATTGCTGAGAGGTCTAATCCGCTACTAACGGCAAGTGCGTCGCGGCGCCCAAGCAACGTATAGACGCCGGTATTGGTTCCCGCATTGGCAACCGTCACAATGATATCGGAAAGGCCGTCCGCGTTGATGTCACCGCTAGTGATGGTCGAAGAGGCACCGGTATCCGTTCCCGTAATCGATAGCGGAGCGGGGAGTTTAAGCGAGATAACGTGTTGCGTTAGCGCGGCACTGTTGCGAGCGACTTGATTTTCAAAACCTGGACTGCCTGGGTCGACCAGTTCTTGGGGGCCACCGAAGAAAATACGAGCCGCGTGTTCATTACCACTGTCATATGCGGCTCCGATGAAATCTCCATATCCGTCTCCGTTGATGTCGCCAAGTGCGATTGCCGCAGGTCGATCAGCCAAGTTCGCCGTTTGCACGTGTGCCGAGGCATTGGTGGTTGCCGAGACTGCTGTCGTACCGCCGAGCTTAGTGGGCAACAGCGTCAACGTGTAGCCTCCAATCGCTTCCGAGATCCCTGGTTGCCCAATCGCAACGGACGCACCACTCTGGAAGTACAAGTCTGTGCTAAATGCATTGAGTCCAAAAAGAGAGTTAACCGACATTTCCGTAAGCGACGCAATCGCTTCCGCAGACTGGGTTTGTACCGTCAGTCCAAAGAACGAGTTGGCTGAAGTTATACCAAGCGTCGTTGTTGCGGACGCCTCGTTCGTAATGAGATGAAGTTTGTCGTAGTCCACGGTCGCGTAAACAGTGGACGATAGACTTGTAAGCGCTATCTTTGCATTAATGTCGGCGGCAAGATCGGCAGGACTCAGATTACTCGTCGTATCGCTTACCGCAACGTTGATGACAACCGCTGTTCCACCGTTGTAGCTGATGGAAATAGACTGAGATGTCGTCAATCGACCGTCGTAAGGAAGACTGGCAGTACCGCGAATTACCGCTGGCGCATGACTCAAGGCATTCGGGTCGGCAATCCAGAAACCAACTCGCTTGTCTTGCGTACTCAGTTGATCGAATCGAACGCTATTGTGCAGTACGGATTGTGGAAGCGCGGAATTGACGTTCGCAACCAAAGCATCCATGGTCGCACCGCCACTCGCGAAGATTGGCCTCGTGGAAAAAGTCTTCGACAATCCGTCTTGATTAAGATAATCGAACGACAGCGTGAAGTTTGCCGTGTAAGTGTCGACATCATGAGTGAATTGCGGATTCTCAACTGCCGCCGAACCGATTACGGCAAAGTTGTTGGGATTGACGACATGGATGAGGTATTGATCGGGAACGCCTTCGAATTGCTCGACGGGAACTGCCGAAAGTCCATCACCGGGGTCGGTGTCGCGACCGGCAAAGAGATACAACAATCGGCCCGAATTCCCCTCACCACTCGTGGAAGGTACGTATCCGAACGCGGACAATCGCTGATTGAGGGGCGAGTTTGGATTGAGCGCTTCCGCGTCAGTGAATTGCAATTGAATCGCGTCTTTTACGACCTGCGCCGCGTGGGCACTGCCAAACGACTTCAGGGCTTGAGGAGTCTTCAAGACAAACCAGTCGCCAGAATCGCCGTAGCCAAGATTCAAATCGGAGATCGCTACGGGCTGTAAATTCAGTAGAAGCGAAGTGTCTTCTCCGACCAGTGCCGCGAAGCTGACATTGCTGTTCGAAGCCCCTGCCAAGAACTCGTAGCGATCGGGTACGATTTGAGACGGTCCACCAGAGATCCAATCATCGCCAGAGCCACCGTCGATGGAATCGTTGCCGCCACCACCGCGAATCACGTCAGCCCCACTCCCCCCCTCGATACGATCACTGCCAGCCCCGCCGAACAGTCGGTCGTTGCCGTCGCCGCCGCGAATGATCAAATCGACATTCGCGCCCTGCGGTCGGTCTTCGGGGTCGATGCCCCATTCACTGCCTCGGATCAAATAGCCGGGATCCGCGTGAACTTCGTCGTTTCCACCGCGCGTATCGATGACTATTTTGGTGGAGTTGTCGGCGTCGACAACGGTATAGAAGGCGTAGTTCTGCGCGGGCGCAGCGCTATCCTTGGCCGCAGTTGCGGTTAGTTGCTGGTAGAACTTAAGTTCCGAAAAAGCGATGTTCGCTGGATCCGCGATCACTTGCAGTGAACGATGCTGCAACGTTGGCTCTAAGCGTGTAAAACGCAACTTGTTGTCGGTGGTCAAATCAACGACCGCCTTGGTACTGAGACCGACCGCAGCCAGGGCTGTGTTAATGTCGGTTACCAAATCCAATCGACTGGAGTTGGTCGTCGTAGCGGACTGGGGCAAAACAACGGTGATCGGTTTACCACCGTCGATGCTGATGGCAAACGTGGCGTCGGCCGATAGTTGACCGTTCGCAGAAGGCGCATCGGCGGCCGTCAGTTGCGTCGCCGTCCCAAAGTTATCCGCGAACAAACCGCCAAGCGGCGAGTAAACATCGAGCTTGGTACCGGCAAGAGTCGAAATCGTCGTTAATTCAAGCCGTCCGTCTCGCGTCCCAACGGAAATGTTCCCACGCTCTCCTAGCTTGCGAATCTCGTCTTCTACATTGAAAGCAAGTTGCTCCAATGTCGCATTAAATTGAGCGGCCGCTCGAGTAACCGTCAGAGTCTTTATGATTGGGTCGTCGTTTAGGCCGAAGTAAATCGTAGTATCTTGGGCCAATTGCCCATTGGCCGGCCCGGCGGTCGCCGCCGAGACGCGAGCGGCCGCATCGAGGGGTTCGATTTCCCATTGTTGCAATTGAAAATTCCAGACTTGGCTGGTGAGCTCATAGCGGTGAAGGATCGTATTCCAGCGGATCGCAACATTGTCTGGCACAACGCGACCGTTAGCGTCGAGGTCACCGCCGAGATAGAGCACTACATCGTTGCCTGGACCACCATCGAAGCGATCGGTGTACGTTGGGATGAAGGTCTCATTAGCGGCGTCGCCAACACGTCGCTGAGCGGCTTTAGTTTGCGGCAATGCATCGCTAACGATTTGATAGATATCGTCCCCTTCCTCTCCCCACAGCAAGTCAGCCGCTTGACGATCGAAACCACCGGAAAGCACATCGTTGCCCGCACCTCCGAAGATCCAATCTTCGCCCGAGCCGCCTTGCAGCACATCATTGCCATCGCCGCCAATGAGCACGTCTTTGCGGACGTAATGGTATTGCCCGAATGGGTCAACTAGCGGATTGCCAAGAAACATAACCGGTTCCACCACAAGTCCAGCGAGTTCAGAATTGGTAGTTCGTCGCCCGGTCGTTGTCGCCGCAACAAAATTAGCAACGGATTCGCTTACGTTATCGGTGGTAATCGCAGATTGAAAACTCAACGCCAACGATTCACTTGAATCTAAACGCACCCAATAATCACCCGGAACTAAACCGACCAATGGGAAGGTAATCGATGACTGGGAGAGACCGATCAACTGGGATTGCCTGATGCCACCATCGCTAGACACGATCGATACCGCCGTTGTTGATTGCGGCGGTTGGGCAAGCGTCATGGTGATGGAATCATTCGCACCAGCGATTTGGTTCAGCGTAAATTGATATCGTTGAATGTGGGGCACGAGCTCGTATTGTGCCGCAGCGGAGCTGGATATCTTTAGCCAATAAGTACCCGCCTGTAGGTTTTCAAGACTCACTGTCGCCGGTGTATCGGCTGCATTCGTCGTAGAGGCATCTCGGACAACATCCGAATTCTTTGCAGTTAATAACGATAACGTAATCGGTGCAGATGTGTGGAATGGATTCAGGCCAATGAAGTCTCCCACCCTGGCATTTTCGGTTAATTGAAATTCATAATAGACGACATTATCCAGAGGTCTTAGCGGAACACCGTCGACGGAAGCCAAATCGGAGATGGCACCCAATTTGATCGGATTGATTTGCGTGCCAACTGTATTTCCTTCCGCATCTCTAGCTGAACCAAGCGTAAACACTAACTCATAAACCGTCGGGATACGATCGGTAAAGACTTTCAACCAGTATTGACCGTTGGCTAATGGATCTCCTGTAACTTGGTTCGTGAGGTCGACCGAGGCCACACCATTTTGATCGTTCCGAGTTGCAAAGTGATCGTATTGAATCGGCTCCGCATCGAATGCTGTACTATCGAAGATTTCGAATGACAGCCGATCATTGGGCGAGAGACTGGGGATACTGAGCGTATCGCCCAATGAAACACCACTCAAACTGAACGTGAACCAGTCAATGTCCGTGGGACTATCAATCGTTAATCCGCTGTAGAGTCTGCTCGACGCAAGCGAGTCAAGTTCATTGGACTGCGCGTTGAGACTCAAAGGATATGCATTGCCAACAACATCGTTGCGAATCGTTCCGCCACTACGAGAGTCAGCCTTATCAACGAGAATTGGCTTGCCGGAGAGATGCGTGATCGTATCATCGCCTTTGCCGCCGTCGGACCAGACGCTTTTGATGACCGTTGGCCCGACAATGATTTGATCGTTGCCATCGAGTGCATCGATGATGATCGCGAGGAAATCACCTTCCGGAGGCAATAGACTCTGCAAGCCATTGGATCCAAAGTAGCCGAGCGTGGCGACTTGGTTACTGGAAAGAAACAGCTCGTCCTGTGCGATGTTGTTGGCAAACGTGATAACTAGCGAGCGGTTTTGAGCATCGACGCTTGATGTTCGCACGAGGCTGATCTTATCGCCGCTAGCACGAGCTCTCACGGGAAGCATACCGAAATTAGAATCGATGACTGTGCCATCCACCTCGACTAAGCCGTAGGCGCGTGCTAGTCCGAGGTCGATGTCTTTAACCAGATCGCGAATGCCTCGTATCTGGTTTGGCCCGGATGTCGCTATCGATGGAGGAACCGTTACGGTGACAATCTCGCCCCCGTCAACGCTGAGGGAAAATACGGCATCGCTTGATAACGTGGCGTTACTACGTCCATCATTGAGATTCACATTGACCGAACTGCGGACATCATCGGAACCGGTCAAGGCCAGTCCATAAAAAGTGTCATTGGCGTTCCAATTGCTAAAGTCCAGCTGCACTTGGGCGTCAAACGTGTAATTGCCATTATTGTTGGTCAACCGCGTAATCAGATGATGACCTTGAAGGACTCCCGGTTCGGTCACGTAATCAACATGAATCACATCGTTACGATTGGTGCCACCATAGTACCAAACTCTGTTAGTCCCTTTGGCGTACGCTTTCCATTCCTCATCCGCCAAGATACCGCGAGTGTCGAACGTGGAACCCGCACGGTCATACAGCGTGTCCGGATCGCCACTGGATCCGTTGCCATATAGGAAGTCCAACCCTGTGCCGCCATACAAGAAATCGGATTGTGGACCGCCAAGGATACGATTGAGTCCTGTGTCCTCGAGTTCATAGGGCGCTCGATACGGACCAATGGGGCCTTCGTCGATATCCAGAATGTTGTCATCGTTCAAATCCCCATCATCGGAAAAAAGTTGGCCAAAGTTGTTAACAAAGACGCCAAACTGCCCGCCGATCCTCGGATTCATACTCCAGGCAAAAAGCGAGTTCGTGCCTTGGCCACCCAGCACGTCATCATTGCCTTGCCCACTGTAAATGACATCCTGATCGTTCGGGTTACCCAGTCCTGGTCCACCATCGCCCCAAAGTTGATCGTCGCCCCCAAATCCATAAACTGTATCGCTGCCGTATCCACCATCTATTCGGTCTCGTGCATTTGATCCTTGCAGCGTATCGTTACCAGGGCCGCCATCAATGACTCCGACCCAATCGTCACTATGAGCGCTTAGATCGGATACTTCGAGCGGATCTATTGCTCCTTCCGTGTTCGACAGAAACCGAATGGTGTCATCACCAGCGAGCCCGGAAATGCGAATCTGTTCGATCAGGGGCTTACCATTGGCGTCGCTAACATCGGTAAAGTCTCGCCAAGCGGCCACAAGCGTGCGTGTGTTGTAGTCGACTGATAAACGATGGCCCATGCGTGAAGAATTGGGCATACTGTAACTGCCTTGACCAATCGAGATCGTATCCGCTAAATCGGTTCCTTCGATTAATAAGATGTCTGTGGCATTGTCATCGGGAATGTCGCCTCTGCTCGTGTTCCCATAGTGACCGTCGAAGGTTTCAAACTGACCAGCAGGAATCGTAGCATAGGTAAGACTGGTATCGAGTAATAACATGTCGATGCCGCTGCCACCATAAAGTACATCAACGCCATCTTGACCTTCTAGCCAATCAGAATCAGCACCACCCCAGAGTACGTCATTGCCGCCACCGCCATAAAGTCGGTCTTCGCCAGTACCGCCATAGAACAAGTCAGCGCCCCCAGTAATAGCTCGCATGTCATTCTCGACATAGTTCGAACCGAAGACGGCATCGCCTTGGATCGTATCGTTACCAGCGTCGCCATAAAAAGTATCTTGGCGAATAGCGCCATAAATCCAATCGCCCCCAGCGCCACCGTGAAACTCTTCGCCAACGAGCAGCGTTTCTGATAGATCTCGACTGAACGAATATCCGTAGAGATAATCGATCCCATCGCCACCAAACAATCTTTGTCCTGCGAGTACTTGCGTGACGCCCGTCCCGGTTCCTCCGTCGGCATACAATTGGTCGGAGCCTGCGTCACCGAACAGTTGATCGATTCCTGCGCCGCCTAACAAAATGTCGTCATTGCTGCCGCCGCGCAGAACGTCATTGTCGTCACCGCCCTCGATGCGGTCATTGCCGGCCCCGCCATCGAGATAATCAACCCCCGCACCACCAAAGAGTTGGTCATCTGCGCCGCCGCCGAACAACCAGTCATTCCCTGAATCGCCGCGTAGCGTGTCATTGCCGTCTTCGAATTGACCTTCAACGGACTGGCCTGACAAGATTGAGGGAACGATGCGTGTCTCAAATTGTGCGGATATCGCTGCCCACTCGGCACCCGGGAAATTGGTAGGGTAGCTAAACTGACTGCTGACACTGCGATCGAATGTAGATGACGATATTACTTCGCTGCCGCCCCACAGCATGTCGGAGCCGCTGCCGCCATCGATATTGTCGTCACCAAGACCACCGACCAGGAAATCATCTCCCGCCATACCGCGAATTGCGTCGTTGCCGAGGCCACCTAAGGCCAAGTCATTATCGGTTTGACCAGCGCTAAGCGTTACGACTCCCATAATGAGCAGGTCGTCCCCCGCTTCACCGTAGGCTACGTCATTACCGATGCCAGTGTCGATGCGATCATTTCCTGCACCACCGTAGACCACATCATCACCAGCTAAGGTGAAGACCACGTCGGAACCCTCGCCAGCAAACACAATGTCTTTACCAAGGTTGCCGTAGATAAAATCTTGATGGTCTTCGGGCATACCAGGCGGATTTAGTGCGATACTAACCAGACTTGTGTCACCATAAATAGTATTTTGACTTGTAGAGTCGTCGCTTCCCAGTTCGTTATCGCCAGCGAAGATTTGATCCGATTGCCAACCACCTTCGATCCAATCGCTGCCACCGCGTCCATAAATAATGTCGTTACCAAAACCTGCATAAATAAAATCGCCGCCACGATCGCCGTAGATAACATCGGCGTGAGCAATTGGCGTATCAGGCATGTTGGACAATGAATCTCGATCTAGCCCAGAAGCGTCGCCGATGTAGTCTCCGTATATCGTGTTCACATCCGCTGCACCAATGGACAATGCAACTTCGACATTCCCGCCATAAATCGTGTCTTTGCCCCAACCACCGATGATAAAATCCGATCCCAAACCGCCGACAATGAAGTCATCCCCTTCGTTACCTTCAATGCGGTCGCTGCCAGACAAAGCAAAAATGCGATCATTCCCTGATCGTCCATAGATTGTATCATGTCCAATATCCCCATAGATTTCATCGTCACCCGCGCCGCCATCGAGCGTGTGAATGGAACCCGTATCTCCTCCGCCTTTGGAGATACCAGCGATTAAGATGTCATTGCCGTCTTGGCCCCAAAGCGAATCGCTACCAGCACCGCCGACGAGTTGGTCATTGCCAGCCCCACCATAAATAAAGTCGTTGTTGATGCCACCGTCGAGATAGTCATCGCCATCGTCTCCATAAATCGTATCGTTGCCGAGACCACCATCCACTCGATCGTTACCAAGACCAGCGTAAATCGTATCGCTACCATCACCGCCGCTGAGAATATCATCGCCCGCATCACCGTAAATAAGATCGTTATCCAAACCGCCATCGACGCGATCCAAACCATCGCCCGCATAAATCACATCGAAGCCTGCATCTCCATAAAGCAGATCATTTCCCTCATTGCCTTGTATGGAATCGTCACCGCCGCCGCCATGAATCTCGTCGTCTCCTAATCCGCCCCGCAGCGTATCGTTGCCCGCGAATCCAAACAATTGATCATTCCCAATTCCCCCATCGAGCGTGTCGCCTTGTGATGAGCCGGTGAGGGTATCATCGCCGCCGCCCCCAAAGAACATTGCGGTCGATGTGCCGCGATAGGTCAACGTGTCATTACCATCGCCGCCGTTAATTGACACTGGACGCGTCACGGATTCATCAAACACGATAGTGTCGTTGCCTTGGCCCGCATCACCCACAATCGTTGTGAATCCGCCAGCGTACGTTTGCACTTGGCCGCGAGCATTGATTACTACGCTCCCAGAGGCGTCCTGACTCACTTTGAAGTTGTCGTCTTGGTTGGCCCGCAAATTCAATCTCAGATTCGCACCATCAATCGTTGCCAGCTCATCGACACTGATCTCACCACGTGATGGGGCCGAGAAATCAAGTAATGTGATACGAGCAATCTCAAAGGAAGCATCAATGATCGTGATCGAGAAAAATCCGAGACTGAGTTCGATATCAACAAATGCCCGCAGGTAGGCGCCAAAAGAGCCCTGTGCATCGAACAACCATTCTGGTCCCCGACTAATGTTTTCTATCAATTCGGGCAAGTAAACCCGTCCGTCATGATCGGGATCATAAAGGTTCAGACCCACTTCCGCGAACAACCCACCCGCGGCTCCAGCGACAACTTGAAGTGGTCCCAGAGGCAGCCGGAAACTGGCACCCACTTCGACATTACCAAATATGGACACCTCCAGTGGATCGGCTGCCCCTTTTGCGCCCCCAACGGTATCTTCCACATAGAAACCGTCCTGTGGATTCCCCACGCGAATGCCCGAAGTATCGAACCCAAAATTAAAGTCCGCTTGAGCTCCAATCGAGCCACCGAAAAAACCAATTAGAAAGGGCGGGATGATCGGAATGGGAATCTGGAATGGTGCCAGCACTTTCAGTTGCGGCATGTCGTAATGAAATAAATCTACATCTCCGCGACCAGTTAGCAGTTGGAGAATGCCAAGCGGATTCTGAAGGATTGGGAAACTGAATCCGCCGCCGGTCCCATTGGCAGAAGGGACCTGTGCGCCTTGATCGAGAAACTGTTTTGCCTTGGCATCCAGTTTCGCACTGAGTGAAATATTCTGAGGCGTGTTCCCCGTCACACTATCTATCAGCATTTTGGGATCAATGTTGGACAGTGCAGCCTTGCGCAGATCTCCAGCCGGCGCAGTGACACCCGGGATTCCACTGCTAAAGGTGTCCAATCGATAACTGCCCAATGAGATCTTGCCACTGGAAGTCACTTGTTGTGCAAACGTTGTCAAGCTTTGCAGATCTGCCGCCGCTTGTACGAATTTGCGCGCTTCCGGTGAGAACTGGCCACCGAATATTGGACCAAATTTCTCAGCGAGATCGAGGATGTTAAAATTCCGCCCGGCCAGTTGAGAAATGATCGGGAGCGGTGTCGTCAGCACTTCAATGACAGGCTTAACCGGAGTCAAAATGGCGTTCACACGGTCCAAGATCGGCTTGGCAAAGCTTTGAATGACCTGGCCTGGATCAATCTCAACATTGCGTAGCCACACTTCCGGCGCATTGCCAAATGAATCATCGTCCGCAGTCGTACTCGATCCACCGAACGCCCAATCTACTGTGAAATCAGTCTCAATTTGTGGAAAGCTTTCATCACCGGCAACACTAGCTACTAGATGCAATCGAACTGTGGCTGAGTTGGTATTTGCCGTCGCAGGGAAATTCGCGGCAATGATTTGCGATGCGGATGCGGCCGTAAGCTCAGAGAGAGTCAACATGCCGTCGCGACTGCTGCCCGTACCAGGATCGCGGATGTCGATATTGATCTGACCGACAAGTTTCGTCTTCTCATCGATTTCAAGAATACCATTGCGATTCAGGTCGGTGCCGTCGGAGACATCCAGTTGCAGGAAGCCCAGTTTGCCCTGCGCTTGCAAGTCAGGGATCGTCGCCTCCAGCGACAGTCGCAATTCATCCGATTCATCTGTAGTAACGTAGAAGCCTTTGCTCTTGTCCAAACCAAAGCCTAGCTCCCAATCGAAACCAACGTCGAGCTTGACCTGACCATCTACATCAAGTCCGATCAACGGTAACGACAGATCAAAATCAATGGGAACACTGACTTGCAATAACGATTGCTTGAGCCGGACGCTATAGCGAACATCTCCGGCAGAGTTTTTGACGATGACAACGTCATCTTTGGAAATGGCTGCAATATTAAGTGGATCCGTACGCCAGTTCGGATTGCTTTGGTCACGCAACCAATTCAGTCCGCCGGGGCCAAGCGCTTCGTAAATCTTTTGCTGGACGATCGTGGCCGATTTCGGACCTAAAACTTGTAAATTGTCTGAAATTTTGTCGCGGATATCGCCAATGAATCGTACAGCGCTCTTGAGTGAGTCGCCGATCAGCGGGATTTTGGCAATCAGCGCCTGATTGTCGATCGCTTTATCAAGCAGTGTAAAAAAATCGCCGATGCCCCCCGCGAAACCATCGAGTTCTTGAGACAGATTCAAGCCCGATAATAACGCTCCGAAATTGGGGCTTTGGTTGATGCCAGGAACTCCGGACCATTGGAAATAATCCGTTGGTAAAGTCGGATTGGTAATCGAAAAATCCCAGTCCAACGCACCGATCGATGAGCCGTCACTAATCTTGAACATCGGCAGATTGATATGAAATCGGCCTGCTAGCGGATTCTCGTACAGATTGGCGGTACTGATGGTCGCTAAATAAACACGACCATCTGCGGTGCCATCATTGGTGTCGGTGAGAGTCACGCCGTAGCTAACTCTGTCGCTCGCATCATACGTGCCTTCAGGAGCCCCATCACTATCGACGGCGACATAACCTTTTTGAGTCGCGTTACCGATCGCTACACCGAAGGAAAGTACCGAAGCAGAGAACAGCAAATCCTTCCCCCAGACTTTGACGCCCAACTGAGCCGTCGTCGTACCTGCATAAAGGAATGGTCGGGGAGCCTGCGGGTTGGTTAGGTCGACTCCTACATCGAGATGGAAATTCGCGTCGGCATGCACACGGATTTTGCCCTCGCCACGAACGTCTACCAATCCGTCCAGATTTTCAATGCCCAACGAGGCTAGATTCAGGCTGATCCCCAGTTGCTGATCCACGACTGCTGAAAAATCAAATCCGATTTTGAGGGCGCTGTCGTCGGCGGTAAATGTCACTGGGACACCGAGTGCCAGTTCCAGAGCAGTTTGCAATTGCAACAGCGTTTCTGCTGGCTTTTTTCTAAACTGTTCGACAAGGGAAGTAAACCGATTCCCAATCCCTACAAGCTCTGCAAGGCTACGATTGAGCAACGGAAGCTTGTCGTTCAGAAAGCCGAATTGCTCAAACGAAGTCAAATAGGCGGTGACACTCGAAAGTGCATTGGAAATGTCGCTCGCTTTCAAGTGGGAGAAGTCAAATAACTGATCGAGGCTGGCATCGTGGGTGACAGACAACGTGGCTGCATCCTTCAGATCCGGCCACGACACGACAAAGTTGCCCGACTCTAGTTTTTCCCATGTGCCTGTTTCGTCGCTGTTAAAGGTCAGCGAGCGCAATCGCGAAACGAGCGTGAATTGGTTTGCGACGCTCGATGCGGAGATCGTCCAGTCGCCGTTTACGTCAATTAACTCATCATTATCATTTCTTCCAATATGTTTTATCCGTACGCGATCACCCGTCTGCAAAGCATGACCAGAAGAAGTCGTGACAGTAAAAGGAGCGGCCGTCCCCGATACTGTCGCTGTTCCATGTGCGAGCCATGGAACACTTGCGATCGCAGGCAAATCCACATTCAGCGATCCACTGAATTCGGGAATTATCTCAAGGGTACTTTGTTGTACCCAATGAGCATTTGCGCTTGTCGCAAAAGGCGAGCTATTGTTGCTTCCGTCGAGTGTAAATTTCCTAGGATCGGATGTTGCAGTAATGGTCCAAATACCGTTCACGGAAGGATTGTCAACAAGCGAACCATTTTCTAAAGTCTTGACGCCCGTGATCTCGATTTTTTCACCGGTTCTCAAGCCGTGAGGATTTGCACTGGTTATTTCAACCAGACCACTACTTGTTGCACTGATAACGGCTCCGGAATTCAGCGCCGTATCATTAACTAGATCGGAGATTTCAGACAGTTGAAGTCTGCCATCGCCGTCGGTTAGTTGGCCATCTTTGCCAGTCCAGCCGACAAGCGAAACATTTATATCTGCTCGCGCCGTTCCACTTCCATTAACAACATTCGCTTCGGCGATCAGTACTTTGAGCGACGCATCAATGTCGGCTGCCGAAACGACGATCGAGCCACCTAGCGATGGTCGATTATCAGGAGTGCTTACCAAGTACAGTCGTTTTGCCAAACTATCGTTATGTAGAGGCGTGCCGATGATCTGCAAATCACCTAGTTGATTAGGCGAATCAGCGGTCCCGTAGATACCTAGACCGACAGCAGCCAAGCCAATAGCCGAATCATTCAAAGCCGTAACTGAAAACTTGTTGAGCTCTCCGCGTGTCTTATCGAGAAAGGTGATTGATTTGTTCTTCTGATCCAGAGCAGCAAATGTTGACGTGGTTCCGTAGAGCGTCGTGTATCGGCTACCGAGCGCGGTAGCGGCTGCCGTGTTGAGTGCATCCAAGACGTGCCCCACATTCCACAAATACGTTGGTCCCGTGAAGTTGTCGAGATTTACATCAACGCTCGTTCCGTCCGAAAAAGTAATGCGAACACCGTCTACGACTCCTGGACGATCGGCGATTTGCCAGCGTGGGGCGGTTGGATTTACGCCATCGTCGTAGGTAACGGTCGTTGTGCCATCGGATCCATTGAGCGCCGTTAGCAGTGTCGAACGAGAGAGCGTAAATCCGCTACCGATTGCTCCGTTGAGGTCGATACCCAGCGTAAACTTGAGACTGGCATCGGCTTGAATCTCCGCTAAACTAGCTGTTGTAAAAGAGCCCAGTGGCCCCAGATCTTGATCAAAGCCGACGATCGCAGACTGCTTTGCTAACGCCCGTGAAATGTCGAGATCAATCGTCAATTGCCCCGTGCTGGCATCGTAATACCCAGTGGAAACTGCCAGTCGGTCTAATAATGTCCCTAAGTCTTGAACGGCTCGCTCACCATCGAATTGGACAGAAATTGCCGCGTCCCAAGCTTCCTTGATCTTCAAGGCTGTGCCAGCAGTGAGGCCTTTGGCGAGCCCAATCGTCGAATCAAACAGACTCGTCCCACGCAAATTGTCGATCGCGGTCCCGAATTGGCTCAGCGCTTCTTTAAATACAGATGAGCCTATCGTCAGTAGGTTTTCGATTCCCGACGAAAATCCCTCGATACCAATCTCGATTGGTTGCGTGTCGAACAAATCTAAGTCATTCAACCCGATCGTCCCTGAAAACGACGAATCGAGAATTGTCGCTGTGACGGTCAACCCTCCCGTAACGACTCCCGTGATCGCAGGCAAGCTTACGAGCAATTCGCTGAGCGGATGAGCGTACAGACTGTGCAGAGAGAACTCGTTACTACTGGTAGTCGCTGACGCTACAAGCGATAAACTACTCCCCGAAACATCCAATTTCAGAAAGCGTCCTAAGAGATCAAGATTGATGAGACTTTCTGCAGGCACGCTTGCTGTTGCAGAAGCTGTCAAGTCATTGATTTTCAGAAAAAAACCATCTTCGATATTCTGTTCGGAAAGGTCGACACCGAAGTCGATACTAGCAGTCACGCTCGTCGACAGATCGATGCGAACTGCTTTGCTAAACGCGAGCCCCTTAACAGCCGCTTCTTCCCCAAGATGCAATGTCCTCGGAGTAATGGTCGTTGTTGTGAAACCAACCGTAAACGCATTACGATTCGCTTGTTGCCCTGAAGTGCCGATCTGCGGAGTGAAGGTTAGCTCCCCTACGTCGATGCCGGTCACGCCCGCTGCCGTCAAAAACTGACGCGCTCCAGCTTGATCGGGCTGGCTAGTTGAGGCCAAGTAGTCAGCGAGCGGAATGAACAAGTTGTCGCGTAAATTCGTGTCGATTGACATGGCATTCGCGATGGTGACTTCGTCCTGCGGTTCGTCCGGCAAGGAAGTTGTTTCAACGGCGGTTGTTCCCACCAGGGGCAACGGTGTGTTCAACGCACTGAGCGAACTGAGTTTCAAGCGATCGCTAACGGCGCGCAAACCTGCACTCAATGAACTGCGCTCACTTGCACTTAGCGCGGTCTCATAACCATTCAACTTACGAACGGTGAGTGGATCGAGCTCGCCTGTTGGGTAATTCGTACTCAGCGATTGAAAGCGTTGCAGCAGGTCCTTGGTCAAAGGTCCAAAAATTCCATCAATGTCCAGTGGAGCAACGTCGGTCAAGATCGATTCCGTCGAGCGCATGGCGAAATAATTCAAACGCTGCTGCAACGACAGAACTTGACCAGCATGGTTAAGGAAATCCACCGCGAGTGGACCCTCGCTGGAGTACCCGTCTACAATGCGAAGTTCAATTTGGGAAGTCAATTGAGTCGTCAACCCGTTGATCAAAGTCGACGCGGTGTACGTTAACGTTACGGTCCCTTGAAATCCAGCCGCAGGCTGTTGGTCTGCAAGATCGCGCGAGGTACCTGGAGCGAAGTACGCGCGTCCGGATTTGCTAAAGGTCGTCTTGTCACGAGATTGGGTCGCGAAAACGATAGTGCCGATAACCTGGCCCGTTGACGTTTGCTTGATCTCCCAATCGCCGCGTTGGTTGACACGTGCCGTAGTTGCGATAACGTTTCCACTAGCGTTCGTAAACACGAACCCAGATAATTGATACTGGGTGGTATCGCTTACGTCGCTGGTGATGGATCCTAAGTCAATGGGAATGACATCGCCCGTTTGACCGCCGCCAACAAACTTAACATTGTCGATTTGAATCGTTGAGGTCGTAGCGACGTTGGCAATTGAATTAATTAACTTGAAACTAAGGGAACTGGACGAATTCCGAAAGCTGCCAGGAAGTGGCACAAAAATGGAATGGTTCCATTGCGATGCGACCGTGGGCAGCGCTAAAGTGCCAATGACCTGGTCATCGACTTGCACAGCCAGCCTGTCGTTGGCGCTGCCCATTGCGATGGTACGAAGGTCAAATGTAATCCCGCCGACCTGCGAAGAGATATAAGTATCATTATGAGAACGGTAAGTACTGGTCGGTCCAAGCTCCAGAACATAGCCGTGTGAATCACCCGTAGGTTTCACATAGCCATCGCCAAAACCACCGTGTTGGCTCCAGCCAGGAATCAGGTTGCTACTAAATGTCGGAGCACCATCGTATCGATCACCAGCATTGACGAAATTGCCGTTGACAAATTCCAACGAAGACCAAGCTGGCGATTGCTTGGTACTGGCAATGCGAGATTGATCGGCTGGCTCTGATATCACACTCGGCTTAAATGCCACGGGCGTGTTAGCATGACTTTGAACGGGGGAGTAAAAACTGTAGGTATTTGTCGTATATGCCAAGTCTTGTGTAGTGGGTCGCGTTGCACTGGGTCGCGCATCATTACCTTGTGCTGCCTTGCTAAACGCATAACCCGTGTTCGCATTTTGGGTAATATCAATAACCGTATCTAAGTAGTACTTGTTCCAGACGGCGGAATGCGGAATCACTGAATTATCAAGTTCCGCCCAACTGAGTCGTTGATTGTACGCACCTGGAATTGGCCGGCCCTCCGGGTCTGGTGTCAGCAATGCCTGGTAATACACGTCAGTAAATGCGACGTTGTCCCATACGGTCGCACCGTAGCCATCGGGTTTACCAAGATCGTAAAGTCGCTGCTCACCATCGATGGCAATGAGGTTTTCATCAAAGTCATGCGGATCGAGGTAAGTCACTTGATCGACAGGGATCGAAAACGCAGCCAGTCGCTCGACGGCTTCACTCACCACCGCAGTACCGAAGCTATGCCCAATGAGATGCAGCGACGGCGAGTTGGCAGGCTGTGCCACATCAACTAAATGCAAGCCAACCAACAAATTGAATAGTGCGTCCCCCGCAGCCTCGCCCCAACCCGCCGAAGGTTCATTCGATTCCGCCGCCCAGTCATATAAAATGACGACATCGTTGGGCGCACCAATCGTATAGGAACCCCGTACGCTACCGTCGTCCGGTGAATACGATAGAGATTCATCAAAGCGACCGACGCCCCCTTCGCCGCTTACGTCATAGTCAAGCAACCAAGCGTAATGGCTTGGGCCGTTCTCCGCATCGACTCGATCGCGAATCGCACTGGCGAGCGGTGCCAACGAGTCACCGCCTGCCTGTGTTGGTTGGTATCCGTGGGTGACAATTGTGACACTTGAAACCGATTGCCCCCCTAGTCTCTGTAACAACTTTGCGTCCATCTCATCGACGCTCAGAGAATCAAATGCGAGCAACCGCCGATCCTCCAGAAGCTCCATCAACAGCCGCCGGCGTCCCTCCAACCTGCGAGCTAATGAGACCCTGACACGACCCGCAGGTTTCTGAAAACGCATGATGGACACCCAAAAAGATCAATTGCGAAAAGCTGCACGAAGTGCAGCTTTTATTTCTCTTACTGCCAAATCGACAGGGTGCAGTCTATCCTGATAGGGGGAATAGTCAAGATATATTCAGGGCTACCGCAACGGATTTCCAGGGGGCCGAAAAATAGCCATGCAGATTCTCACGACCTCCCGGACTTTCGTGTGCGAGTACTCGTTTTAACTGACCCACCGAAGAGTTGCAATTATGATTGTTCGATCATGGCGATGGTTAAAAGTGCGGGAAGAATCGAGATGGCTCTCGAACACGGCATTCCTCGGTCTACAGCTCGCGGTTGGCTGGAGCGTCTTGATTCTCCTTCAGTCGTTTCGTCCGATGTCGTTGATCAAGATGCAACATCGCTCCAATCGGAAGTTCTGGCGTTGCCGCGGAAGGTCAAGCGACTGACCGCACTCTTAAGATTACTGCTCGTTGTTTTCAAGCTTTCGCAATTCTCGTTTGCTAGAATCCGGATTCAAGAAGCTAAAGATAAACGGTGATTACTTAAAGCGATCGACCAATGCCAAGAGCACATGCCGGTCGTGCGCAAACTGAGTTGAAATACTCCTTTTCAGCCAGCCAAGTTGTACTTGACGCTGCGCGAACTGTGGCCAATCTACAATTTCGAACAAGCACTACGCAGCAACCAGTGTGTGCATCCGGCCTTCTATGTAAACACGCGGAACGTGTTCATGCACTTCCGCGAGAACTCGCGTGGAAAAGTCCAGAATCTTGTGACTGAGAGCACCGCTGAGTTTTTTGACAGGACGGGAATTTTAATTGTCGCTTAGCAATGGGCGAACGACTACTGATACTCATTCCAGCGCTTCATCCATTCGGAAGTTGACAGATTTACGATGCCCCGGTCACCAATAAATTTAGACGCCACAAGTTCCCCAAGGACTTTGATTTTGGAGAAATCAAGCGTTTGATGGAGGTTGTATCCGGCTAAATTCATCACTCGGCTGTGACTGCCTATTCCCATCGTCATCAAATGACTGGAGTTACCACTAAATACGATCTTGGTCGTTCCCCTGGGAACTGGAATGGGTTTGATCGCCCATTGTCGATCGTCCACTCTCCACAAGTAGACTCGCATCTCGCTAGTCAACGTTGCGATGAATCTTCCATCCGGCGAATAACAAGCATCCAGCAAGCTCTTATCGTGAAATAGATCGCCACGACTTTGCCCGTCGGCGGTCGCTTTGACCACGCGGGCTCGCCCATCTCCACAAGCTGTAATAAGTTCGTCGCCGGCAGGCGAAAAAACGACCGATCTTATGGTCGATCCATGCCCTACTTCTCGGACAACCCTACCGCTATCGCCATCAATCAGTACGAGCCGATTTGACTCGCCAATCGCAACCGCGATTAGATTCGAAGTCGGAGAGATGGCCAGATCGTTGACCGTCCAGGAATTTGCAAATTCGGTCGAATATTTTGGCAGCTTGGTTTCCCAATCCCAAACTTTAAACCCCGGGCCAATTCCCCACGCGATCAACATTGAACCATCGAAAGAGTTTTGCAGACTCCCCTCGATGCCGAGGTTCGGATTGGAAACTGAGACCAAGTCCCCCGAAACCAAGTCCCCGGAGACAATGCCAGCCGCCATATCGATCAGTTTGATATCCGAGTTGGCTAGCAGAACGGCTGCCTGTCCCCGAGCTGAATTCAAGACGACCGAGCGAGGCTCGGCGTCGAGCTTGATTTGCGGACTCTGCGGTTTGCCGTTTGGGAAATCCCAGATTTGCAGACATCCGGCCGTGTTATTATCGGTAATCATCGTTGTCTCGTTGCGTCGTGGATTACCATGCAGCGAGATTAACTTTTTTTCATCATTGGTGATGGCGGCATCCAGAAGCGGCCCGCGTTCCCACAGTGCGTTGAGATGCGTTTCAGCAATCAAGACTCCATCTTTAACACGACGCAGACTAGCGTTGATTGCCTCGCTCTTAATCGCGGTAGAACCAGCGATCAGCCATCGATCCTTGCCCACAGGTTTAACCGTGAAGCCATTGGTTCCCGCACGGGCGGAGTAGCCGGGCGGATCGAAAGACGGAATGCGCCAAATCCGGATCAGTCCGTCGCGTTGGACCGTCACAAGATGAACGCCGCCGTCAGGAAAAAGCATTCCGACAATTTCCTCAGTATGCGATAGGGTGGCAAGCGGAATGGCATTGTCATTCAAGTTGCTTCCAGGTCGCGTTGTCTCGCCAATATCCCAGAGTTGAACCATACGGTCCCTTCCTCCAGAAGCGATTAACGATTTACCGCCGAAAACCAATGTGGTAACAGCGTCACGGTGAACGAGTCGGCAGGCGTGACGGGCATTCAACACCGATCCGTTGCGATAACGGATCGACTGAAGGCGGGCGTAGCTTTCGCCTCCCGCAGCGCAACGAGTCAGATCGGTCGAGATCGCGATCGACATCGTGATGCCGGTTCGGATGGGCTGCCCGCTGGGTAGACCTGTCGCGAGATCAAAAACGGCTAATTCAGACTGTTCAGTACGTACAAACAGACTCTTACCACCTTTTGAAATTTGAGGATCCAGGGGAAGTGAATACGATGGTTCCAAAGAAACGTAGCATGGAACTTGTAGTAATTCCTGAGGTGGTTCGGTAGCCATATCGAATATGGCTACTTTCTGGTCCGACGTCGTTACCAATGTTTTCGAACCGTCATCGGAATAACTTACTCTCACGCAGGCTGCGGTTGTCGGCCAGCGAGATTTAATAGGTAGCCCCTGAGACGATCTTAAGATGACGACTTCGTCTTTAGTGCCGACTGCCACTTCGTAACCCGAAGGTGAAAATTCGATTGCCTCGATCTGCCCTTTGAACTGTTGTGTCCCCTGACTCGCCTTACTTGATGCATCCAGAAGGCGAACTTCGCCATTGTTAAAACCCAATGCTAATGATTTCCAATCGGGACTCCATGCTGCGCACGTGACGGACTGATCCATTGATTTCGGACGCCAAATCTCATCGGATCGGTAACTCCAGATACCGAACTCGTTACCCGATTTAAACATCAGCTCCGATAAACTCGGCGATAATTTCCAGCTTCGCCAATCCTGTTGGAACGACTGTTCAGCCAACGGGTTTGGCAGCTGCAAGGCGGCGATCGGTTTCGGGATTTGGCTAAACCAGCTTTGGCAGCGGACCTTATTTGCTTCGACGCTGGACTTGCCTCCTTCTGTAAACTCGGAAGCGCGAGCAAACCAGAGCAACGCCTCGCCATCGAGGTGCGTTCGAGCGGCCCACATTCCGTTAGTCGTGTACAAGTCAGCGATGGCTCGCTGCGCTTCGCTGCTTTTCGCTTCGGCATTAATGCGAGCGGTGTCTAATCGCTTCGTCATGAAAGCTTCTTTTGCCCGCGCGCTTTCCGAGTCTAACCGTGCGACATACTCGACCCACGCGAATCGTAGGACAAGACACACAACCGCTATCAACATGAGGATTGCAAACGCCGACAACAGCGAGATCGCCGGGTGGCGGACACACCATCGCCACGAGCGTTCAAACGATCCAATCGGTCGCGCCAAAACCGGTTGACCATCCAAGTAGCGACTCAAATCATCGGCAAGTTGCTTTGCGGAAGAATATCGCGATGTTGGTGCTTTCTCCAACGCTTTTAAGCAGATGTTCTCCAAGTTCCGGTCAATCAGAGGCCGCTTATACCTTGGACCGACCGGAGGTTCTTCGATGACTTTGCGAAGGGTAACCAGATCGCTATCACTCTTGAAAGGGGCCTCTCCAGTAAGGGTCGCGTACAGGATCGCGCCCAAACCGTAAACGTCCGCCGCAATGGTAATCGACTTAACCTGTCCCATCGCTTGTTCGGGTGCCATGTAACCCGGGGTCCCGAGGATGGCACCGCTTCGCGTCAATTCAACGCTGTTTCCCAACTGCTTGGCGAGTCCAAAATCGGCGACAAAAGGTCGGTTCTCGCTATCGATCAAGACGTTGGCAGGTTTTAGGTCACGATGAAGGATACCGCGTTGATGCGCGTAATGAACTGCCAACGCGATCGTCCTGACCATCTCTGCAGCGGCGATCGGATCGAGGGGGCCTTGCTCAAGACACTGCTGCAAATTCCCACCACTGACAAATTGCATGCTTAGAAATGGCTGCCCCTCAAATTCACCTACTTCGTGAATCGACACGATATTTGCGTGGTGCAAGGATGCAGCCGCTTCCGCTTCAATCCGAAACCGAGTCTTGTCACGAGACGTATTCAGTACCATCTTGAGGGCAACGATCCGATCGAGGCTGATTTGTCGCGCACGGTATACGGCCCCCATTCCTCCATGGCTGATCAATTCTAATAACTCATAATCACCGATCCGTTTCCCTTCAGCAGCTACTTCCAGCAAAGAGATGTCAGGGTTAGGGGAACGCCAAGCCAACAGAGATGTCTTGTGCTCCATGGCTAGCCAATTGTCGACGAACTGATTAAGGTCCGCGGTCCATTGAGGAAACAAAGCGATCAACGCGGCTCGATCGAAAACATCGCCCCCTTCCAATGCGGAAACAATAATCTCTAAAGCTTCGTCGAGGCTGCAATCAGGGCTCACGGGTCGATCGGAACGGGAGATCATCAACGAAAGCTCATTCTCGTAAATTCGAGTTAAGAAAGCAAAGCGCACGATGCAGAAGACCGGCGACAGCCGCAGTCGACCGATTCATAACTTTCGCAACTTCTGCCAATGTCATCCCTTGTAGATGATGCAGTGTGACAGCTTCCCGTTGTCCATCAGGCAGCGCTTCAATGGCCATTCTCATCTGTTGCAGTTGTTCGTTCCAGACTACCTGACCACTAGGCGATGTCAGCTCGGAAAGTAGTTGAATTGCCGTTGAACCATCCGACGACGGTCGGGGCCGGTTGATCTGCATTTCTCGGGCAACGTCTCGCTTGTGCGAGCGCAGTCGCCGAACCGCATCAATCAGATTGCGATTCAACATCCGGCGTAACCAATTTGTCAATTCTGTTTCAGATTTACCACGGAAATCCGATAGATGCCTTTGAGCATCGGCTAGAGTTTCTTGAATGATATCGGATTCGTCGAACTTGGCTTGGTACTTCGAGGAGACACGTTCGACGTATGGTCGCAATTGCTCGCGGTACTTTCCTAAGTCCAGACCTTCTAATTTGAAATCCGCTGCCTCGGCCCCGAACGCATTGCCGGTGCTTTCATCGGGTCCAGTGCAATTGCTACTCTGGGTAGGCTCGGACATGTCAATCAGATTTGTGCGATGCAGGTCGTGGTTCACTCTTATTTTCACTTATACTATAGCTGCTTGCAAAAAATAATGCTTGACCAAGTTTCACCGGTGCACAGGGATCTCGCCCTGGCACCGGTTTTTTTCCGAAAGACCACTTCTAACATGCTTACTGACTAGTCGCGTGATCCCCGGGTAGACTAACGACCTGTCAGGGCGACTTGCCAGGGAAATTGTTTTTCGCTTGCCAAGTCGCGGTCGCGTAGGTTCGCGAAAAAGTCATCGATTTCACTGCTAAGCCTGGTCGTTGCGGGCCTTTCCGAAGCGGTTCCAGCCGGTTCCTGCAAGTAGTCCGTCTCGAAACCGTTTTCAACTTGCCCCAAGAAATCGCTGGCCCAGAGCAGGTCGATTTGGGCAGTGACGCTGTTCGAGCCAAACAGAATCGTGGGCTTCCAAAGTCCAGCCGTCGGTGGTTGCGAGTTGGAACCACCCGATAGTTCACCAGGGCGTCTTCCTCCAGGATTGCGAGCAGCGGGAGCACCATCCAGTCTGGCGATCACGAAGTCCGAATTGTCTGAGCCTTCTCCCATAATCCCCGTCACTAGGATCTTGCCATTGGCATAGGTTAGGACGGAATTTGCGGAAACGGCACTGGCAAAAGAGAGTTCTACAAGTCCGCCACTTCCGAAATTCGAATCAGCGGCTCCGTCCGAACCAACACGCACGACTGCTATTGAGTTTTGATGAGTATTTAAATCTTGGATGTAACCCGCAGCAACAATCGTTCCCCAAGGTCCAAGACTGACTTCAAACAAATGGCCAGAATTATCCGCAGGCAATGCCATCTCGAACACACCATCCACGTTGAATGTTGCATCCGGAGTACCATTCGGTAGTACTCGAGTGATTACCATGCGACCACTTGAGGCATCCCCATCTATCCATGCCGATCCAGCACCAACGATCGATCCATCGGACTGAACCGCCAGGGATCGAAGGTGGCCATTGTAGTTGGGTCCAACTGTCGCGACGCCGTCGACTCCAAAACTGCTATCGAGAGAACCACTCATGTCAAATCGAGCGAACACCATCTCTGATGTTGTATAATTCGAGCTACCTCCACTTACCACGAAGCCACCTTCGTGCAGCGCAACATCATATACTTCTATCGGGGATGTGAACTCGACAAAACCACCGCTACCAAATGTAGCATCCATGGAACCGTCACTCAGATTGACGCGTGCCATAAGACCCTCGGTCCCTTTGCTAATCAGCAGAACCTGATCCCCGATGATGAAGGCACCGGACGTACTAGCATGGTCGAAGACACCGG
>JBGTBJ010000012.1:0-11277 GCA_041749395.1 Pirellulaceae bacterium | reverse complement strand
GCTTCCGGCGTTATCTTGGACATCCATGAGGCTTCCTTTCCTGGGCTGTTAGTGTGAGAACCAACATTCTCTAGGAGGAAGCCTCTTTTTTTAAATATCAATCGAACTGAATCAGGGCGCACTACGCGGATCGCACCCCTTAGCAGCACTTGGATCGTAATCTTTGCAAAACACTACGATGGAAGGACGCTCCGGGTCACGCATGACCTTAAAGCCTTGCTTCACATTTGGACCGACAACGTATTCGGTAACGCACACTGGCGGAAATGCACCCACCTCAATTGGCGAGACAAACATTTTCCCGTAAATACGCGATGACTCAACGTCTTGGGCGACAACCTGAGCAATACTTAGGGCCGCGATAGCCAAAACGCATACAAGTCTCATTTCTATTACAAGCTCCAATTATATTTGTACAAAGTCTCCTTTCGCTCCGCGAAAGCAAGAAAATCAGTCTCCTTTCGCTCCGCGAAAGTAAAAAAATCAGTCTCCTTTCGCTCCGCGAAAGTAAAAAAATCAGTCTCCTTTCGCTCCGCGAAAGTTCTAAAAAAACACTGCATACTGACGCTACTTTCGCGGAGCGAAAGGCGACTATCTTCGCTACTACCTTGGACTCACAGCCGACTCCCATCGAAAAAGGCTTCTGAGCTGCGGATTATCAAATTGAAACGGCTGGTCCTGACCGACAAACTTACCTTCAGCCATTTCGACTATGCCGGTGTCGGGAGAATGGTACCACAGTGTCGTAAGGTATTGAGACGTATTGCCGAGATTTGTTTTGTCAAGAACTTTGGCGCTCCGCGCATACCATGCGACACATTGCCCATCTGGCGATACACCAACGTTGCGAAAGTACACCGAATCGCAGAGCAGTTCCTCCCCGCTCCACAAGGAAGGTTGATATCGATCACCTCGCAATTCATAGTTCGGCGACAATCTTCGGTCCTCAATCGCTTCATGTTTTTCAAGATCAATCCGAATGTCTTTGCCACTGTTTCGCAACATGATTGCACCATCGCTCCGTCGCCAAAAATCGACCGATTGATTTCCCCAGCCCAATCCATTCAGTTTTAATTCAAAATACTCTTGTGACACACAGCTTTCAACTTTTATCCCAACCAGCGCATGTGTGCGCAATACAAACTCATCTTCTTTCACGACTATGACAGGATATCCCGCATCACTGAAATCGAACTGCTTTCGATGATCCACGGCATCGCTTGCGGGTTCCTTTCCGTCCCCTGGTCGTTCTTTGGGCGTTATGAGAATTACCGTTTCATCATCTGCCCAGAAAAGTGGCGGAGCAATCGCATTTGGAAGCAACGAGGAACTGATTGCAAATTCTCCCGGTATCGCCTCACGAATAAGTTTCGGTTTGTACTGCTCTCCCGATTTGATTTGATCTAAGGTTCTGGGAAAGCTAACGACCGGAATGAAGAGGTCGACGACATAAATATCGTAGAGGGGAAAATCGCTGATGCCGTTGTAATCTTCTACTCTTAACAGGGCGACTACAATCTGCCGGCCATTGGGTGACAACGCGGTGCGGGCAAACTTTGAAGCGCATCGCAATTCGGAAACATCGGGACCATCAATTAGCACACTTTCCCGCGCGGTGATTTCATCATGCAACAGTATCGCGTTGCTTTTAACGACAATTGTTTTCCCGGGCCGAAAAAGCTCGTAAGGTTGCGGGATGCGCTCTGGAGCACTTTGCCGAAAAGCTGGTTCTGAGACTGGAACAGCTTCATCTCCACTGCCTCCTGATTCAGGTATTCGCTGTTTGACTCTTTGCGACATAATTCCCAAGTTGCTAGGAATGGCTTTGTCGTAGATGATGTAACTATAGAGTCTGGTGGGTCGTGCAAATTTCTCTGCCTTTTCGACCACGAGTTCCGCGTTATTGTCGCCGGCAGAACCGGCCTTCTTTGTGTTTTGCGCACATAACGGGCAACACATTAAGAACAATAGACATACGATCGAAAGAATCGTTATTGGGCGCATGGCGGCAAAATCCTTCGACAACTAAAAGTTCGTCAGACGCTATAGTCGCCTTTCGCTCCGCGAAAGTAGCGTTGGTATTCGCTGCTTTTTCAGAACTATCGCGGAGCGAAAGGCGACCATTATTGCCTTCGATTAATAAATTCACAGCCTATCCGCGAAAGTAGTGAAAAACCGCGCATCTCAGACGCTACTTTCGCGGAGCGAAAGGCAACTATCTGCAGGTCCAACGCGACGCTCGGCAGTCACCGGCAACCTAAACCAATAGCGATAAGCCAGGTAGTCGATGCTGATGCGTCCGGGCCCAGTCAAAGTCAGCCCCATTGTCAATGCAAAAAACACAGTGCCCAGCAACGCACTGCCAGAAACATCTCCTTCGTGGAAGATGAATGCCGCAACGAATGTAGTAATGGCATTGAAGAATGCCGCTGGGCGAGCCAGCAAACCGAGCGCTAATAGAATCCCACCAAAAAACTCCGAAAGCACCGCACACCATGCGAAGAAAATCGGAACAGGGAAGCCCATCTTTGCGACATCGGCGATGAACCAATCTTGAGGTCCCCATCGTCCCTCACGAGGCAAGAATTTTTCGAAAACCGTACAAAGAAGAAGTCCTGTAATGAGTCGAATTAGCAACACTCCCAAATCGATCGAGATTGAACGCGGAAAAGGAGAACCAAGAATCAGAAAACGGACGAGTTTCATGAATTGAAATCCAGAGCGAGACCACATACGCGTGATGTTTTCAACTTCGAGTTCACTCGACTCACTTACTCGAATCCACAGGATTGCTCTGCGAGTTAATTCGGTGGCGGTAACGTATTGTTGTTGATGTAAATGACAAGTTCGTTTGCCAGCTCCACGACCTCTTGATCGCTGTCCGTTTTGCATATCTCGATTGCTGGCAATATCCATAACACCGTTTGTGAGTCAAACTTCTGCCCTGGTTGGGCATCAAACGACTGCTCAAGTTGAGTCAAGACGGTCAATCGCATTTCTGAATCAGCTGAATACAATGCGTTGACACTAGCGATTGCACTGGCAGAGGCCAGCCCAACAATTCCCATTGTCAAACCAGTGGCCGCGATTGGAAGTAATAGCATTATCGCTATGACTGCAGTAACAGTCACTCCAAGTGCGAAGGATAGTCCCATCAGCAAGCTTGTGTTTATGATTCGTATCCATCGCGGCCGTCGCTTCGTTGGCTTCATAGCTGCAATCCTTGGTGCGTCCATGGTCAGTTATCGCTTTGTTAGGTGAGGCAATAGTGTAAAATTTTCCACGTTCAAAGTCCAGCAAGAACGCTAGTAACTCTCATTGCCATAGGGTATTCAATCGTTAAAGTTCACCCAGCAGTTCCTTCAGCATTTGGTCTTTCTGCGTCAGGAACAGTTTGCTGAGTCGATAATGTTCGGTTTCTTCGTAGGCAACTTGGGCAATTTCGGTGGTGGAGAGTTGGTAAATTGTGGCGTCTGGATATGCCATGATGATTGGGGAGTGCGTCGCAATGATGAATTGCGAACCACGACTAATCAGATCATGCATGGCAGTGAGCATCGCCATTTGACGCGACGGAGACAGAGCAGCCTCAGGTTCGTCGAGGATGTATAGACCATTGCCGCGAAATCGATTGAGAACCAACGAGAAGAACGATTCGCCATGTGACTGTTTATGCAACGATCTCCCTCCATACGCACCGAGGAATTGAGGGAACTCTCTGTCAATCTCCGTTGCGACATTGAAAAAGCTTTCGGCCCGAAAAAAGTAACCATCGCTTTTGCGCAATCGACGATTGCCCTGGTGCAATCGTAGTGAGTTACACAGTTGGGAATGCGACTCATGCGTCGAAAAATTGAAGTTCCTGCTGCCACCCTCGGGATTGAAACCTTGAACTATCGCAATCGCTTCGAGTAGTGTCGATTTGCCAGCACCGTTCTCACCCACGAAGAAAGTGACCTTGGGGTGTATCGCCAATTCGTAGAGATTGCGAATCGAAGGAATGGAGAACGGGTATTCATCAAAGGACGAAACACGCTCGCGGACGAGCACGAGTCTTTCGATGAAACTGTTGGATACAACTGTCATTCCTGTAGCCGCAGCATTAACACAGTGAACGTACCTTAAAGGCATTGTAATAGTCTGTGGGATCGAACGCAAAACGGATGGATGAATCCAAACCATCAACGCACACCTCTGGATTATCGCCTGTTTGCATTCCAAAGTCACGCCATACGATTGCGGATTCCGAACGTTCAACTAGACACGAAAATACCCCACATCCGTAATCAGCGCATTCTGGGCAAACAAGAATCGGTACACGCTCTCCTCCTAAATCTCCATTGGTCTTTCGGAGAAGCATAAGCACAAAGCGGCGCTCAATGTCGTCGTCAAGCCATCCCAGTGGAGGAATGAAGTCGCGTACTTCGAACACGTCGGCAAGCCGTCTGCCATCCATGTAGATGTCCCAATACGAACAATGCGATCGTTCACGGTAGCCAGGGCGGAGTTCGAGTTTTGTCATCTGGGCGTGTATCACGCCATACAATTGCGCCGCCGTTTGCAGGAGGCGTAACACCCACCGAACCTTCCAATGGACCAACCATTACCAGTTCAATGGAGGATTCCTTGGCGAATTTTGTCAGGAATCGCTCATCGCGCATCAGCAAACTTCTTTGATAGGTAGCCCACCCTAGCGGCAGTGCAATCACAAGCACGACAATCAACAGCGAGCGAAGCTGGAATCGCAGGTAGCGCATGAGTGTTCGTCCGAGCAACTTCCTGATCGGTCGATCATGGCGAGTGGAGCGTCTGCATCCGAAAGTCGTTTGCAGTGGATTTTATTCAGGCTCGTCCGTGGCCTCGTGGGCGACGCCCCGTTGAAGCGACTCACGGTGAGCATCAGCAAGTACGGGATCAGCGGCCCATCCCTCAAAAAACGACCGATTTTCAGGAGTCTCCAATACACGCCCCAAGAATCCAGTTTCAATACTGCTTCGACAAAAATTATTTCCGTTTCGATAGAAGTCTGCAATCATATCCGCGATGTTTTGGACCTTTGGAGCATCTTTCTCCGTGCTACGGTACCAATTAAAAAATTTGACCATTTGCCAAACAGCGTTAGAGGGCGTATCAAAATCCTCTTCGTCAGCATCCTTGTCTGAGTCATTCCCCACCGCAATGCACTCGAGAAGGTACCGCAACATTTCCAACATTAACCAACGATCAGCAACGCGAGGACGAATGCGCGCCCGGTGCATGCGGACAAACGTCAAGAGTTCGTACCGCTCCATAAGAGTTGCGGTTTCAAGCCGCTTTCGAATATCAGCAAATCGAATATGACCTGCGGTCTGCCAGTGAATGGGTAGCGGCATGACGTGTGTGCTCCAAAGGTCTATGCAATAGCGCCACGAATCAGCAGGCGGGCGCCAATAACGTTGATTTCACATCCAATTTACATTCTCGTGTCCGGCGGACTCAAGTGTCAGTTCACCACAAGAATCCGCCATCCCACCAGTCTGACCAATGCAATTTCGGGTGCATAGATGGTTGGTCAAGTTCCGGACATCAGTGAGTCACCCGCAGGCCAGTCTGGAATTTACGATTTTGCAAAAACCGATTTTGGTCGTTGGGGCTAAGATTGCATTGGTCACATCACATTGTAAGACAGATACATCATTTCGTCCTTGAAGTAGACCCGAAGCTGCCCACCATTGGATGCCATCTCAGTCGCATATGCCAGATCTGGTTCAGTAAATCCAAGTCGTTTGCCATCGTACTCAACGAAGCTCTGATCGTATGAAATGAGCGTCCACGGATGCCCGGAAACCCAAATATCAAATTCTGCTCGCGACATTCTATAAGTGGCGAACAAATGTCCAAATGAAGGTTCGTAAGATACGCAGCCAGTTTTGGGCACCAGCGTATTGTGCTTCTGATGGTCGCGGATAAACATTTCACGATGAAATGCAGAATTGGCAAAGTAGGCAAGAACGATTCCAAGCAGAAAAGTCGTAACGACGCACCACACCGTGCGGATCCGCTTGAAGAGGCGAACGATCAGCACTGTCACGCTAGAGGCCACGAGGCTGCAACCTGTAAGCCAAAAGAAAACGCTAATATATGTTTGACCGAGGCCTTGATACATAGTGTCGACCAACGTTGGTGTGGAATATTAAGTCGATCCTAAGTGAACTCGGCAGTGAACGAGTACAATGGTTGCATCCTATGGCTACGGGTCTATTCGGCGGGAATCCGCATCTTATCGCCGTGGAGCGGTTGCAGCGTCACAAAGGTTCCTTCCGTGCCGCCAACGACGTGCGTTAAAGCCACACCTTCACCAGTTTTGCGAGAGATACGGTTCAGTGTCATTCAACTCGATTGTAGTAACCTCCGTGCCGATCGTCATCTGCCAAATGGACGTAACTTCGTTCTGAAAATCGGGTGCCTTAAGTAGTAGTTGTGGCTTTAGTATGGGATCGCTTCCGCGAGAACCGGCGAAAGGTCGAATCAAAGGATGGCCGTCATACGCGGCAAGAAACAACTTAGAGTGGAGGTCGACACGCGCTTCATTGGTTGGTGCTTGTGCTCGAACTCAGCGCTGGTTTTCGAGCACGAGCACGAAAACTCGACCAATCAAACTGATACTCAGCGAAGCGGTACTCGTACTCAGCGAAGCGGTACTCGTACTCAGCGAAGCGGTACTCGTACTCGAACTCAGCGCTGGTTTTCGAGCACGAGCACGAGCACGAGCAAGAGTGCGAGTACGAAAACTCGACCAATAGAACTGATACTCAGCGAAGCGGTGCTCGTGCTCAGCGAAGCGGTACTCGTACTCGAACTCAGCGCTGGCTTTCGAGCAGAGCACGAGCAAGAGTACGAAAACTCGACCATTCGAACTGATACTCAGCGAAGCGGTGCTTGAGGTAGTGCCGCTGCGGACTGGTCTCGTACGGAGTTTGATTGAAGTCTCTTAGAAAACTCCATTGGATCCAATTGCCGAAGGCAACCTCCGGCAATAACTCGCAAACCGCTTACTACTTGCCAACTGACTCGGATAACTCCCAAACACGAAGCTTGACATCTTTAATTTCGGACAACGATATATGATATCTTTTTCCTTCTTCTACTATGCCCTGATCGGCTGGGACTGATGGATGTATTCGCCCGGTCCGATTTGGGTAGCCAGCAACGAGAACATCGCTGGGAAACTGTTTGGGAGAAACATACGCTGCTCCAATTTGTATATCGGAATCAGCTCGGACATCTTTACCATCGATGGTAGTGAAAAGAGTCACCAGTCGCGTCGAATCTGCGTATTCAATGACAGGCGAATAATGTGAAATAGTGAATCGCCCACTAGATAATTGATCAGTAATCGTTGCCGTAACGTTTACCACAGCACTCGTAGAATCTTCCGTTTTATCGGCTGGGCGAATTCGGCGACGATATTCAATCGCTAAATCGCCTGCCAGTTGTACGTCTACGGAGTCACCGACCTTGAGGCCTGTCCGAGACTCCTCAGCCTGCATCGAGGTTTCGATGACGAAGACGAAAGCGAGAATTGCAATAAATCTTAACGCCATAGCATCAGTCCATTGATAGTGAGTACTGAACGTAGTACCAAGAGAATACCATGAATTCCCGCGATAGGGAACGTCAACATATCGTGGCGTCGGGAGTCAATGCTCGCTTGACGAACGGTATCGACCACCATGGACAAGAGGACACGTTAGACCGCATGTTGCTTGCCAGCGCGGCCTTCTACGAGAAAAGTTGCAAACCGATTGACTAACACAAATCTCTACGCGAGCTATCAGAGGTGTTCGAAAGCACGTCCTGATCGGAATGCGAGCATTCAATTTCGTGTCATTCTTGGTTAACGCTCCGTCTACCTTTTAGATCGGTGGATCACGCTCACGCTTGAATATGTTGGCAAGCTTCAGCCCAAGACTTCGGCATTGCATCGTGTCGCAATAATTCGATCTCAGCTTGAATTCGGAGTGATTTTGCACGAATGAGTTCATCAGACGAACTGCGTCGCAGAGCATAGCGTTCTGCGCAGGCTGCCTCTTCACAGCGCATGGAATCAACCGTTGATTTCAGTCGCTCCTGTCGGGGATCAACGTCAAAGGCGGCTGTGCCAGTAGGTGATTCGACCAGGGCTTCGCGGCAGCTTCTGCAGACGCGATTGAGCAGCCAAACGCTGGATAGTATGGAGAGTTCAACAAAAGCCGTGGCGAGCAAAATACTCGTATAAAACACAATCGACTGGCCCGTTTGCCCAGACAGGCCAATCATCGCGCCAACCAATAACAAGACGGCGATGCTACTGATTGAGAAGCGTTGAGTGTTTGCCTTGACGTATTTCATTTCGCTTATCATAGGAAACCCCGGTCGACATCAATCATCTTGTGCCAGCGAGACAGTACCAATCACGCGAGAATTGCAAATCACTTTTTACCGAGGCGTTGTTTGTAGTATTCGTCGTCAGGATACGGATCGTAAATGTCATCCAGATCGACTGAATTCAATTTTCGCCAATTTTCGCTGCCTCGCTGTTTGCCTGACGCCATAAGGAATGTGAATGTACCCCAGTGCCAATTTCGAACGAACTCTGCAGCGATTTTTGGTTTCGATTCGGCGTTGGGAATTGAGGCTACGCCATATACTTTGACTAGACTGAGCGGCTCAATCTTGTATCCAATTCCTGAAAGTACGACTGTGAAGTCTCCAGAACCGTTAAAGGACAACGCTTGTATATGCGAATCGGTCAAGCCGTCGAAGTACTTATGTTCGACGAGCAGAATGGTCTCGTTCTCGTCTTTACGCACCTCGACTTGCCGCACGATCCCGAACCAGCCGACATACGTTTTGTCTTTCTTGGAGATGTCGTAGTCGCCAGCGAAGCCACCCGTCCGCTGCTCCGATGACGCAAGTCTGTCGAAAAATGGTTTTTCCTTTTCGCTAGGCGCATAGAAATTCGTTCCCAGTGTGCCATCGCCTGTCTGCGGCTTCTTCGTGATGTGCTCCACGGGGACTGACGCCACGTTGTCACTGTCTTGCGCCGACGCAGAAAGAGTGAGAGACAACGTGGTACCCACTACGAGAGTGAGGACTATCGAAGCAATTTGCCGATTATCAATCATGGTTCACCTCTAGATTCTTCGCGAACGGCCAGCTGTCGAACGTTTTTGCGACCGAACACTATTCGATCACCGTGCCAGAGACAACGAATAAACCTCACGAAAAACGATTATCAAAGGTTAAAGTGCATCGAATTGACCTTATGCGTTTTAGCTCGCGTGCAGCTATCTTTGAAGTGGCCCGCGAACCTATAACTCAACCCAAATTTATCGCCTATCAATTCTGATTTCAACCAAATTCAGTGGTGCGGATTATTCGGAGAGGACATTAAGTCGCTGATGGTCGAAGGTTGGTTGTGCATTTGACCCGGCATCCGACATGCACGGGTAAGAAAGCACAGCGTATCTTTGGAGAGATCCCGGGCAGACATGCGAAAGCGTTTCTAGTCAAACTATCGTGCACGCTACGGACTGCCCGATAACGATCGACAATGGTTCCCTCTACTTTATTTTTTGCCTGGAGTGCTTCCCAATATGCGTTCTCGTCAATACGAGTCATGGAAAAACAACAACGATCGTACTCTGCAGAACCAGGGCGATGAAGATTCGCGACCAACTTCTTCGCTGCACCCATTACATAATCGTTCGGAACAGGCTTTGTGTAGCAAGTTCAGGTGTCGCGGCAGCTTCACGTCGAAATTCGAGCCAAGCCAATACCTGATGTGCGCTTGAAATTGGTGTATTGAGCGCGTAGGCGAAGGGCACCCAAGAAGCCGATTGCAGTGCAAATGGATTGTATCACCGCAGACTACACAGTGCCTATGGTTAATGATATTTCTCGGGAATTCTAATGCAGTTGTCGTTTTCTTCGCTATCGGCAACATCCGATAAACGAGCGTTCTCTTAGAGCTGGGTCAACTTGCATTGACAGAGAGAATGCTGCAATCGTTTCAGAAAACGTGGGCAGCACTCTAACCCGGGCCCTTGTACTATTGGCTGCTCGACGACAGCGTTAGCGCAAACACCTCCTCGCTTTGCTGATCAAGAACAATAAGTCCCGCGTTTTCAGTGTCTAATTGCAATAGCAGCTTCCCACTGCGGGTCCAAGCCGATGATCGACCTACGCATTCGGATCCATTGAGCCGCCCAAGGCAATTCGACATCATTCCCATGATCGAATACTGTGCTGCAATCTCCGACATCCGCGTACAGGCGTTTTCCGTTCCAAGGGCGCTCTTCGCGACACTCGCAATGTAAACGGTAGCACCCGACTCGACTGCTGTATGGGCATGGAGGGGAACTGTTAGCTCGTAGCAAATTGCTAGTGCAATGGCTGGATCGGTATGTATCAAACCATTCGATTTCTGACCGGGCTCGAAGAACGGTTCTTCATCGCGATGGAGGTGCTGTTTCGAATAGACAAGCACATCCCATTGCGGCCGAAAGAGTAGCGTTGATATTCGAGGTAAGTGATCGCCAACGGTCGGAACACCTACAGCAATGGAAATTTCGTATTGATCCGCAGTCGTTTGAAAGCCAGCGAAACAGGAGTCCTCTGGCGTCCTGGCGAGCGAAACAGCCAATCGCGGTTCGTAACCGGTAAGTGAAAGTTCTGGGAAGACAATCAATCGCACTCCATTTCGGATGGCCAGTTCAATGAGGGTCTGATGTGCGGCAAGGTTGCCTTCAACAGGACCAACATGCGGTCGAGTTTGAGCGACGGCGATTTTCATTTTTCGGCCTCATACTTATGGCAATAAAATTTGCGAGCATCATTTGCCCGATGGGATAAGATAGTCTCCTATCGCTCCTAGACTGTGAATTTATCAATCGAAGGCAATAATAGTCGCCTTTCGCTCCGCGAAAGTATCGTCAAACCCACCACCAACGCTACTTTCGCGGACAGGCTGTGAATTTATTAATCGAAGGCAATAATAGTTGCCTTTCGCTCCGCGAAAGTTCTGAAAAAGCAGCGAATACCAACGCTACATTCGCGGACAGGCTGTGAATTTATTAATCGAAGGCAATAATAGTTGCCTTTCGCTCCGCGAAAGTTCTGAAAAAGCAGCGAATACCAACGCTACTTTCGCGGACAAGCTGTGAATTTATTAATCGAAGGCAATAATAGTTGCCTTTCGCTCCGCGAAAGTTCTGAAAAAGCAGCGAATACCAACGCTACTTTCGCGGAGCGAAA
>JBGTBJ010000011.1:0-9263 GCA_041749395.1 Pirellulaceae bacterium | reverse complement strand
CGGCTTGAAGATTGGCTGCCGCTTGGGCCAATGATCGGTTAGACTTAAAGGGCACGACTGGGCTCCTGATTTGGTGAACGGGGTTTTGAAGTTCAGTCCATCAGAACAGAGCTCGGTCGTGTTTGAAATCGTCGTTGGCGCTAAAAGTGCATTGCCGCTTTTGCTCTCACTACCCGTAGTGCCAGCAAACACCGTAGGCGATTGCATCTAGTGATTCACGCTTAAACACGCGGCATTCACGCCTGACCCCTTTGAATTTCCCCAACCGTGCTTCCACTCTACGCGCAGGATCACCTTGAAGACATGGCAATCGCCCTGGAGTCTCAGACCATACGGCCGTGAGTCAGCGTGCAGTCTCATTAAGAACAATACCACTCATTCACACCTGGACGACATCGTATGAACGTCAACGAATTCACTACGCTTGACCACATCGACCAAATCACCGTTCCAGGCCTGCCATTCAATGAGCCATCAAACGAATACTGGGCTCTCGTCTGCCTATGGGAAGGACTTGAATTCCTTTATCGCCAAGCATCGCAGGCTGACGAATTTGTCATGGGACAACTAAGCAAATTCGGCGACATTCGAGTATTCTCTGTAGGAAATGATCCAAATATCACTTATCCAAAAACGGCATTATTGACGTGTTCATTCCATTGGTATGCTGTCACCGCCTGCCAATACATTAGAACGGTTGGAGCAATCTCAAACCAAAACGATACGACTCGACCGAAGTCAGTAGATTACGTCAAATCCGTTATCCCAGAAGTACTAACATTCAGAGACAAGGTTGCTGCTCATTTTGCGTGGTCAACAAAAAACAGCAAGGACAGCGACGCCGAGAGACTGAATAGCATTCTCCCTCCCTTGGCTTTCGTGAATGATTCATTTCATGTTGGAGCGATGACGACGTTCGTGCGTAGAGATGGCAAATCAAGTCAAACAGGCTCGGCAAATCATTGGAGTATTTGCAGAGTTCACGAACGTCTTCGTGAGCGATACTGGCCTAAGCAAGACGTGTACGGAATTCTAGATGACACCTGAAGAACGACAAATGGAGTTCGCACAAGCCAAATCGCTTGCTGGGCATTTAGGGCTAGACCCAGCCGCCGTTGTTAATAATTCAGCTAGCTTTCCCGATGCGTTAATTCGTTTACCATTAGAGACGATTGGAATTGAAGTCACGAGGCTCCACAGGGAAGGTTCAATCGATGGCCGGCCGGTGATAGCTTTGGAGAGCGAGCAAGAAAAGACGATTTCAATCGCAATGGAGAAGTACACGGAGGCAGGTGGTTCTCCAGTATGTGTTGCGGTCTACTTCAATTCAGAAGTCCTATACAGTAAGAATCGCCATGTAGTTGCTGAATGGCTGGTTGAGTTGGTTCGAAGCAACTGTCCCGACCCAGGCGGACAATACGAGTGGGACAGCAGGAGCATCGAAGGCTACGACTATCCGACCTGCTTAATCTCAGTAAGCGCTTTCAGGTCACGCTCTATGGCAAAAAGCCATTGGCACCAGCCAAAAGCGGCGTGGTCAAGTTCGGGTCTCGCTGAGGCGCTCGACATCGCAATCGTTTCCAAGCAGGGCAAAATAAGCGAGTACCTTTCGCACTGTGATAAATGCTATTTGCTGCTGGTATCGGACTGGACGATTTCTTCGATGTGCTTTGAGATCCCCGATGATTTCAAGTACGCACCGCCAGTAAACGATTTCGAGGATGTTTACTTCCTGAGCAGCTATGGTCGAGAGATCAAAAAGTTGGGGGGTTAGTATTTTCAATTGCGATGGCAGGGACCTATCACCCTCAGAAGCGTTTTTTGTGAATTGGAGCGATTGGCTGGACATCGTTTTTCCCGTGTTTGACAAAACGGTCTAGGACCGTTTTGCGCTTGGCTCATTTTCACAAAAGACCGCAAAACACGGTGAATATGTAATAACAGTTGATAACAGGTGAGAACGGTGGTAAGGCGTGTTTCTCTTAAAGAGAAAGTACCGAAAAAGACTGGGTTCTGGTTTGCTTCAGACCGCGGAGGGCACTGGTTCGCGTCCAGCATCGGCCAATTCTTTGGTTTTCCTCTGTCCTTCGGCAACCGTCTCTGTCGCCGCAAACAGCGTGTTTAGCGGGGATTCTAACTAGTCAGCGGTCGGATTCCCTACGTACTCCCACAAACACGCCCACTGGTCTTTGTGGGCATTGCTTTGACATTCAAGGACAGCTGCGCCGTGAGCAACCGGTTGAGGGTTTGGCCGAAAGGAGACGAAAGAGCCTGGCAATTTGCGTAGCCTTTTTTCGTCGTCTTTCGCTTCTTTCGGCTAAACCGTGCAAGATCGTTGTCTTGCATGAATCTCTGGTCGCCGATCTGCATTGGCTGGTAGAGCGCCATAGGCCACTGCTGGAATCGCTTAGAGTGATAAGACGTCACAGCGAACTGGTTCCTCGTACGGCTGACTGAGGTGTCAACTCTCGCGCTAACAGATGCTATGTCAAGATTGCCAGTGCTACTAGCCATCGCACTCGATTTGCCGCTTTAGTCCAGTGAGTTGAACTTGGTAGGTGTCTTCTCCGCTGCTATTAACGATGCCCGGTAAAAGGTCGCCGCATGCATTGGCTTCCAGAACGTGGAACTTGCTTAGTGTCGGATCAACGATCACGTCCAGTCCCGAATAGAAGACATCTGGAATAGCTCGGGCTGCCTGTGAAGATGTTTGTAGGAATCCCGCTAGGTTTGCTCCCAATCGCTGTTTGATCCAAATCCATTCACCGCGACGATTACCAAGATGTAAGTTTGTCATCGGGGATGAACTAACGCGTGGTACAAAGTGCGTCGCTATTCCATTGACGACTAGGACGCGAACGTCGAACGTGGAATGATGATCATAGCTCGCTTTTGGCAACCATTCTTCCGCAAAGATGCGATGCGGCACCAACGAATCGATGAGACGACTCAGCTCTCTGGTATTGCTCAAGTGTCGCAGCTTGAGAGAGTTATAAAGTTCTAGTTTTCCATTTGCTGTGACAACTGTTTCAACAGTTGTTGTCGCACGAAAATGTTCGCCATGACGGACAATTGCAACAACACCTGACGCGGATGAGCCGGTTGTTAATTTGACAAAAACCCTTTTCCGTCCACTCACCACGAGGAGATCGCGGAGCTGTTCAAATGAGCTCACCAAACCGAGTTGAAATGGCGTTGGAATGCCCTGTGCGTGGAAGCAATCCGATGTGGCCACTTTGTCGAACATGGTCACAACGGCTTGCGGTGAATTCATAAAGCGTTTTCCCGAGAGACGCTCAGCGACGTTTTCAAGCAGTGATTTAAATCCAAGGAAGTATTGCCAGGGGAAGTGAATCCTACCGAGTTCATATTCAAGTCTGAGCGCTGCGTTTGGTTCCAACGACTGATAACCGAGCTCTGCACAAACTCCAGCCCCTCGAGCCAACAACCTCCGTTCGACCAAAAAGTTCTCGCCGGGCGAATCGATGCGAACCGCGTCGCAATCCCGCACTTCATTGGCCAGATCAACACTTCCAGCCAACAAGTTCTCATAGGCGACTGGCTTGATGGTCCAACCGGATGTCGTGGCCGCCTGTCGTAGGAATTCAATTCGTCGATTCTCTGGGTTACAGATGACCAACAATTGCATTATTCAGACACGAAGTTGTAACGATAGACTTCGCCATCATAGCTGTGCGGCTGGTTTTGCTCGCTCACTTCTACTTCAACGCCAGGAAGGGCATTCTTCAACTTCACCACTACTTCGTCCGATAGAAAGTTATAGTAGGCATTCAATCGCTTGAGCGATTTTAGCTGATCGTTCTCTAGGAGCACGGCAGCCCCTTCGTCCGACAAAGTTCCTAGCGAAATATCCAACACTTTCAATTGTTCGAGTACCCTTGCGTTTTTCAACCAAGTGACTGTCGTGTCAATATCACGATCATTGCGCAAGCCAAGGTATTGCAGTTTCGGAAATAGTTCCCCGTCAAGAATTGGTTGAAGATTCTCTTTGCTGACACTTCTGCCATAACCGTCGTCGCCCAACCAAAGTTCTAGATGCATTAAGTTCGGTAGACGCGCCGAGGTAACTTCGTTTACAACAGCACCGGGCATCCCTCCTCCTTCGAGAACCAACTTGCGCAGGTTCTCGTGTACTGGACGACCGAGGCTCAGCCCCTCCATGCCGCGGACGCGAAGCGTAAGTAGATTCGGATACGCCAAAAAGATCGAAGAGATGTCCGATTGATTGATCCAAGAAACTTCGCATTCCTCTTGAAGCATTTCTCCGATAAACAAGTGCTGCAACTTGGGCAACTTGTCTCGCGCCGACACAAGTGCTTCGATAACGTTCTCGCTACTGCCACCTTCTGCTCCGCCTTCCCAGCAACCCACAATTAGGGCCTGCAGGTCGCTTGAGCCTGGCGTTTCTAGCAGTTGGGCAAACAGATCCGTAAACTTCACACCATCTTCGTAGGCATCCCAATCAATACTGATTCTCCAGCAAAATTCGCCGAGATCCTTTGGTGGATTGTCGCGTTCAAAATTCTGGACAACAATGCCTTCAAGATCAAAACAATGGGTGTCAAATCCCATGGTAAACCTCCTTAGTTCCAGAAAATGGTTTTCGTTTCGGATATAATCGGCCAACCTATTTTTGTCACTGCAATATACATCCTCAGGAGCAAATTATGTGGCGGCATGGTGATGTTTTTATTGAACGGATTAAATCCATTCCTGCCGGACTGGAGCAGGCAAGGGTACCCGTACTCGCAGAAGGAGAGTTGACCGGACATGCCCATCGCATCAAAGAACCGGGGGCCGCTATCTTGTTCAACGGAAATACGGGTGGCGAGTGTTTCTTTGAGATCACGATTCCCGCCGCAACCGTCGTACATGAAGAGCACGGACCCATTACATTGACTCGCGGCAAATATCGATCTTGGATTCAGCGTGAATATCATCCCCAAGAAATTCGACGCGTCGTCGACTAATTTTTTAGAACGAAGCGACCAACCATGAAGCACATACAAAAACCTTGGCAGGAACGCATCTCGGCCGCCGACGGATTGTCGCTGGATTTAGCCGGCACGGACGTTGACTCGATCCCTGCCGGAACATCGGTTCAGTTTAGGCTTGATCTATCAAATTGTCTTGTCTTGAGCGAATTGCCTGAACGATTGGAAGCCGGTTCGCTTGTACTTAGCGGTTGCAAAAACCTGAAGACGCTTCCCGAGCGAATGAACGTATCTTTTTTGGATATCAGCGACTGTCCGCAATTAAGCGACTGGCCGACAGAGGGAAAGATCGAAGCTGGTCGTTTGAGAGCTCGGAACTGTGTGGTTCTAACATCACTACCTCGGTGGGTAAGGTCTATTTCACAATTGGATTTGCGGGGTTGCTCGAACATTTCCGAGCTCCCGAATTGGTTGCGTGTATCGTCTTGGATCGATCTGGCCGGGACGGGCATTCGCGAATTGCCTGAAAATTTAATGGACTGCGCTTTGCGATGGAAAGGAATTCCCATCAATCATCGGATCGCCTTTCATCCAGAGGACATTTGTGGACGTGAGATTTTAGAGGTCTCCAATGCCGAGTTACGGCGAGTAATGCTCGAACGAGTGGGCTTTGAGAGATTCCTCCAAGATGTCGATGCCGAAACCCTGGACCGAGATACGGATCCGGGCGGCGAGCGAAGATTGCTGCGAGTGGAAATGCCAAGTGACGAACCACTCGTCTGTGTATCCGTCTTTTGTCCCAGCACGATGAGGCAGTACATTATTCGAGTCCCACCCACGATCACATCCTGCCATCAAGCGATCGCCTGGACGGCTGGCTTTGATGACGCGAGCCTATACCAACCATTGATAGAAACCTAACATACGACGAGGCCCGAATGCTAAGTTTGAGCCAGTTCGTTGGCAGCCATGATATCGTTCTCATAACTCTCGATACGCTTCGCTACGATGTTGCCGTTCGTGCGCTCGAGCTTGGCCTAACTCCGGCAATCGAGCGTCGTATTCCCGGTAGCCATTGGGAACATCGGCACTCGCCTGCGAGCTTTACGTATGCCGCGCATCATGCTTTTTTCGCCGGATTTTTACCTACGCCCGCGAAGCCGGGAAGGCATCCTCGACTCTTCGCTTCTATATTTCATGGCAGTGAAACGACCACTCAAGATACATTCTGCTTTCACGAACCCAACATCACCGCTGCCTTGCGAGCGCGAGGTTATTACTCGATCTGTATAGGAGGAGTTGGTTTCTTCAACAAACAGACGGAACTGGGGAGCGTACTACCGCGATTATTCCATGAAAGTCATTGGAGCGAAAAATTATCTGTGACGAATCCTAGTTCAACCGAACATCAAGTGACATTGACAATGGACTGCATCAAAGCAGTGAAAGATCAGCCGATTTTTTTGTTTCTCAATATCTCCGCGCTGCACCAACCCAACTGCATGTATTTAGCGGGCGCAACTCAAGATAGTATCGAATCACAGACCGCCGCCTTGGCTTATGTTGACCGATGGCTAAACGAATTGTGGAAGTTTTTGGAACATCGTTCAGCGGGCGTTTGCTTACTGTTCTCGGACCATGGAACGGCTTACGGTGAAGATGGCTACACAGGTCACCGCTTGGGGCACGCGTGCGTGTGGGATGTTCCCTACGCGGAATTCCTCTATCCCGCAGTGAGCTTAAATTCATGAAAAACTCGCTGCTTACAGGTTCGATTTATCAACACTACGTTTACTCGTTTCCGCATAAGACGGCCTATCGACCGATTGAACCCGCGATTCCTTTGCAAGACTTGTGGAAGGATGAAGATCGCAGCTCTTTATTTTTATACTTGCATGTTCCTTTTTGCGAATTCCGCTGTGGTTTCTGCAATTTATTCACGCGTGCTCTTCCGCCTGAAGAATTGCCGCAACGCTACCTGCAACAGCTGCGCAATGAAGCGGAGGTTGTGAAGAAGCAGATCGATGGTGTATGTTTTGCAAGGATGGCAATCGGTGGTGGCACTCCCACGTACCTGGACGAATTCCAATTGGAAGAACTGTTCGCCATTGCAAATTTGATGGGAGCGAGTCCCAATCTGTCACCCTGTGGTATCGAGTGCTCGCCAGCAACAGTTACAAAATCGAAACTCGATCTTTTGCTTAGCTTTGGCGTAGAGCGCATTAGCATGGGAGTTCAGTCTTTCTCTAAAGAGGTATGTCGTTCGCTTGGACGGCCGCAAGACCTCGACGTGACCCGCGCAGCTCTCGACCTGTTGCGCGAATCGAGTGTTAGTTGCTTGAACGTCGACCTCATCTACGGTGCAGAAAACCAAACCACCGACGACTTTGTTGAATCGATTAACGAACTATTGACTTGGCGTCCAAACGAGATCTTTATCTACCCCCTCTACATCCGTCCGTTGACAGGTCTCGGCATGAGAGATGAAGTGTCTAATGATCCCGTCTGGGACAATCATCGACTAGCGTGCTACCAAGCGGGACGTGATCGGCTGATTGAAGCGGGCTACTCACAGCAGTCGATGCGCATGTTTAGTCGTGATACTGACACCGGTCTCGCTCGACCAGACTACTGTTGCCAGGTTGATGGCATGGTCGGGTTAGGTTGTGGTGCACGCAGCTATACGAAAAATGTTCACTACAGTACCGAGTATGCAGTGGGCCGACGAGCGGTTCATGCAATTATCGATCATTACATTCAGCGTGAGCCTTTGCAATTTGCTGCCGCCCATTACGGATTTCAGCTGGATGGCGACGAACAAGCAAGACGCTTTGTGCTTATGTCACTTCTACATGTCGCTGGCCTCGATACGGAAGCGTTTCAATCGCGATTTGCAACCGCCTCAGGGAAAGTAATGCCTGCATTGAATGCGCTGGTGGAATACGGGTACGCGGTTCGAAACGGTAAAATCTTGCAGTTGACGGCCGCTGGTTTGGAACGCAGCGATCAGATTGGACCACTGCTGTTCTCAAGGCGAATCCGAGATCGAATGGAGAACTACGCATGCGTTTGACCATACTGTATCGTGGACCGCTCAGTAGCTGTAACTATGAATGCCACTACTGCCCCTTTGCAAAACAAGTGGATTCACCGGAGGAATTGCAGCATGACCGTCATTGTCTCGAAAGATTTGTCAGTTGGTGCAAGGATGCCGAGATCTCCTCACTAAGAGTGTTCTTCACTCCTTGGGGTGAAGCTATGACTAGGCGTTGGTACTGGAACGCTTTTGAGCGACTGACGGCTCTGATACACCTTGAGAAGGTGGCAGTACAAACTAATTTGTCTTGCGGGCTGGATTGGCTCGTTAGGTGTGATATCGAAAAGATCGGCATATGGGCAACTTATCATCCTTCTCAAGTATCGCAGGATCGCTTTTTGCAGAATGTACGGCAACTTCAGGCCATGTCAATTTCACACAGCGTTGGTATGGTTGGGCTACGCGAAGACTTCAATGCGATTGAGGAAATGCGAGAGAGATTACCGAAGACAACCTACCTGTGGATCAACGCTTACAAAAGCCAACCGAATTATTATTCTCCCGAAGAGATTCAGCGGCTGTGCGAGATTGACCCGCTGTTCCAAGTGAATAACACGTACCATGCGAGCCTGGATGCGAATTGTGACACAGGAGACAAAGTTATTTCCGTTGATGGAGCCGGAGAAATCCGGCGCTGTCATTTTGTGAAACAGTCCATCGGGAATATTTACAACGACAGCCTGACATCGGTGCTCAAACCTCGCCGCTGTCCCAATGCTACATGCGGATGCCACATCGGTTATGTCCATATGCCGCATCTCGATTTGCAATCGAACTTTGGCGATGGCATTCTTGAACGAGTGCCGTTGGTTTTTGCTCGTAATAAGGAAACGCCTGCTGTTTGAGGCGGACGGAAAGATCGAGCAAGGTTACTGCCCTGAAGAGAAGATAGTCGATACCAATGACGCTACTTTCGCGGATAGGCTGTGAATTTACTAATCGAAGGCAATAATAGTCGCCTTTCGCTCCGCGAAAGTTCTGAAAAAGCAGCGAATACCAACGCTACTTTCGCGGGTAGGCTGTGAATTTATTAATCGAAGGCAATCATAGTCGCCTTTCGCTCCGCGAAAGTTCTGAAAAAGCAACCAATACCAACGCTACTTTCGCGGACAGGCTGTGAATTTATTAATCGAAGGCAACAATAGTCGCCTTTCGCTCCGCGAAAGTTCTGAAAACGCAACCAATACCAACGCTACTTTCGCGGAGCGAAA
>JBGTBJ010000010.1:0-88184 GCA_041749395.1 Pirellulaceae bacterium | reverse complement strand
GTTCAAGTAAGCCGCTGCGCGGCAGATTGAGTTTATCGAGTTTCTAATCGAGTGATTGCTGTTGACGAAGTCGCTTTTGAACGGACGCTGAATCAACGTGGATTCCAACGCGCCAGCCCGGTTTTCATTCACCTCTGCGGTGAACGCCTTGGCTGGGCTTTGTCACTGGAGTCCATCATGTCTATCGACCTCAATCCTTCTTGCCCTATCGCTATCCGCTTCCTTGAAGACCTTAAGCTTAATGGCAAGGAAGTCCGAACTCAACAAGCTTATTCACGTGCACTCAGAAAGTTCACTGAATTCTTGGGACATCCGCCAGACCAAGCGACAGAAGAACAACTACGACGCTATTTCCTCTTCTTGATCGAAGTCAGGAAACTGAGCACGAGTACCGTCAATGTCGCTCAGCAAGGACTCAAGCAGTTCTTCAAATTGACTTGTCCACGTGACTGGAAAATCCTTACACTCGCCAGAGTTAAGGTCGAACAGAAACTCCCTGTTGTCCTGGCATGCGGTGAAGTGCAGACCCTGCTTAAGCTTATCGAAAAGCCATCGATGAAGTGCTTTTTCACCACTACCTACTCGCTCGGCTTGCGTTTACAAGAATCGCTCCATTTGCAAATCACGGATGTTGATTCAAATCGCATGCTTGTTCACATCCACCGAGGCAAGGGCGCCAAGGATCGTCTTGTCCCATTACCTCAGTCGACCCTCCTAGAGCTAAGACGTTACTGGGCAACGCACCGGAATTCCAAGTGGATCTTTCCTGCTGAAGGACGAAATCACCAATTGGCGTCGACTGCTGACCGTCCGATGAGCGAATCCTCTGTGCAAGATGTTATCAAAGCAGTTCTCAAACAACTGAACTGGGACAATCGAGGCATCTCTACTCACACGCTTCGACACTGCTACGCCACGCATCTTCTCGAAGCGGGCGTCAATTTAAAGTTGATACAAAAGTACTTGGGACACAAACATCTCACTTCGACCATGATTTACTTGCATGTCACCACCGTTGGAGAGGAAGCTGCCGTCGCTAAGATCAATGCGATGATGAAGCGATTGCCATGAGCATCAAGTGGACGGTCAATGACATCTTACGTCGTTTCGGACCCGCCTACTTGACTAAGTATGGCAATCGTATGTCGAAGGATCAAATCAAGACCCTGGGGGACCTCAGCGCTTGTCGCGCTCCCGAGTCGGGAACCGTTGTATTTCGCTGTCTAGACTGTCAGCGAATACATCAATTCCCAAAGTCTTGTGGGAATCGGCATTGCCCAACTTGTCAAGGCGAAAAAGCCAAACAGTGGCTGGATGAGCAGCAAACACGCTTGCTGCCGTGTGTCTATTTCATGCTCACTTTTACGATCCCTGCCATGTTTCGAAAGTTTGTCCGCTCTCATCCGCGAGAGTGTTATCAAGCATTATTCGAAGCAGCTCGACGGTCGACAATGAAGCTGGCGAATGACCCAAAGTACCTTGGCTCTGACAAGCTAGGCATGACAGGGGTGTTGCATACTTGGGGACGTGATCTCAATTATCATCCTCACGTGCACTTTATTGTTCCAGGAGGCGCAGTCAGCAAGTCGGGAGACGAGTGGCTATCAAGTCGCTGCGACTTTCTTGTTCCGGTCAAGGCACTTAGCAAGATCTTTCGTGCTCTGTATCGAGAGCATATGCGAAAGTGTGGGCTGCTATCTCAGATCAGTCACTCGGTCTGGAACGAACCTTGGATCGTGAATAGCCAAGCGGTCGGTGACGGCAGAAGTTCGCTTCGCTACTTAGCGCCTTATGTGTTTCGAGTCGCGATTGGCAACTTCCGCATCGTGTCGGTCGAATGCGAGGAGAATGGACAAGGCCGAGTCACGTTTTTGGTCAAGCCAAGTAAGTCGCAGAAGTATCGCAAGATGACGGTGACTGCTGAGGAGTTCGTGCGTCGATTCCTGCAGCACGTGCTGCCATCGGGCTTTCAAAAAGTTCGACATTACGGGTTCATGCATAAGCGATCCAAAGTCTCCATAACATGGCTAGCCATGCTGGTAACGGTGACGCTGAATAGGGTCTACCACTTGATCGTGGCAGCACCGGTAGTCAAGGTCAAGCGAGCAAGGCTGTGTCCAGATTGTGGCGGCCAATTGCAGTATTTGGGTTGGCTTGATCCACGCTACGCGTTGCACTTTTGCCTGGACAGCAGTTAGTCCGAAAGGCATAGGGTGAAATCGCCTTGGCGTAACTTATGATCAAATTCGAACGACAAAAGATCGTTCTGCGCTGAAGGTCTGGACTTGTAACAATATTCCATTGGAATAAGCTGGAAACGCACAGCAAAAATCGTCATGAGCAGCGATGGAACAGTGCAAAACGCCCCATCAACTAGACTACAGTTCTTGTTGGACCAGCTGAAGCGAGTCAAGTCGCCTACGCCCACCCTCCTGAACGGGCCGGAAGTGCGAAGTAATCCCCTACAACGCTAGTCGCTAACCCCGACGCGATAAACTCAATCTGCCGCGGGTCTTCTTGAACAGGGGCTTAAATGTTGGCTAACCCACAAGCCGCCAACATCTCTCGCGAACTGCCTGCCGACTCGCCTCTGTCAGCTTCCAGCCACTGACGCAACATCTAATCCTTAATGTGTTGCACTGAAGCCCGCCGAAGTATATCGACCCACGCTAATGCCCGATCGAATTGTCTTGACATGGCAAGGAGACCCAAGAACGACACAGTCGGTAACTTGGCGAACAACCACAGAGGTGACGACGGGACTTGCAGAAATTGCCGAGGCAAAAGCGGAGCCGTATTTCACAGAGAAAGCCGTCCAAGTTGCTTCATCGAGTCAGCTGCTGGAAACCGACATCAATACAGCCAGATTTCACACCGTTGCTTTTAACAAACTTCGCCCCGGAACCCGCTATGCATATCGTGTTGGCGATGGCACCAATTGGTCCGAGTGGTTTCATTTCTCAACAGCAGCAGGAGAAGACGAACCGTTTTCCTTTATCTATTTTGGTGACGCCCAAAACAACATTCGCTCCATGTGGTCTAGGGTAGTGCGTGAAGCGCAGCGAGATGCTCCGAAAGCAGCGTTCATGCTGCACGCTGGGGATCTAATCAATTCTGCAGAATCGGATGCTGAGTGGGGCGAATGGTTTGGTGCCGGAGGCTGGCTCAACGCCATGATTCCTTGCGTTGCGACACCAGGAAATCATGAACAAGCAAAGGCAGGTGACGGGCGTCGCTTGTCGCATCATTGGCGAGCATCGTTTGCATTTCCAGAAAACGGTCCCCCAGGTTTAGAAGAGTCCTGCTACACCATGGTATACCACAATGTCCGCTTGATTTCACTCAATAGCAATGAACGTCAAGCCGATCAAGCAATTTGGCTAGACCAAGTGCTCTCTGAGAACAAATCACCATGGGTCATCTGCACCTTTCATCATCCGATTTTTTCAACCGGAAGAGACCGCGACAATGCTGAACTACGTGCGCTGTGGAAGCCCATTATTGATAAGTATCGCGTGGATCTCGTTTTGCAAGGGCATGACCATACCTACGGCAGAACGAGTCTCACAGTACCAAACCAGTTGAACTCCCCTAGTGATGCGAGCATAGCTACTCCGGACATTCCCTTGGCAACTCAAAATGTTGCGACAGGGGTTCAAAATGTGGACACTGCCACTGGCACGATATATGTCGTCTCAGTTAGCGGCCCCAAGATGTATAACGTTCAGCGCCACTCATTTATGCCGCGTGTTGCGGAAGACCTTCAGCTGTATCAAGTAATACACATAGATGGCGACACACTGACATACGAAGCAAAAACCGCCGTCGGTGAATTGTATGATTCTTTTAAGCTCAACAAGCGAGCTGGACAAATCAACGAGCTAATTGAAATCGCGTCGGAAGTGCCCGAACACTTGCGACCACAAGCCGACAAGCCAAAGGGCTAGAGATACGAGTGTGCTGACCGATTAATAGTCGCCTTTCGCTCCGCGAAAGTAGCGTTGGTATTCGCTGTTTTTTCAGAACTTTCGCGGAGCGAAAGGCGACTATCATTGCCTTCGATTAATGAATTCACAGTCTATCCGCGAAAGTTGCGCAAGGCGACGCTACTTTCGCGGAGCGAAAGGCGACTATCATTGCCTTCGATTAATGAATTCACAGCCTATCCGCGAAAGTTGCGCAAGGCGACGCTACTTTCGCGGAGCGAAAGGCGACTATCTGCGTTACTCGTTCGTTGCGGCTTGGCGAGTGGCAATTGGAACGTAACCAATCTCAAAACCTTGAGGGGGCGTGACGACTAGCGCGGGATCCAATTCAGCGAGCTCACCTAAGGTTGGAGCGGGTAAATACTCGCGTTCTTTGGTCCAATGCTGATGGAGCTTCTCGACTCTCTCTTGCAGTTCCTCGCGTTCAATGTCTGTGAGGTCCGCATTGAGAAGTGCCGGTTGATCAGCAAAACGGTACCAGTAATAGGTGACGACACTGCCGTCACCCAATTCTGTCTCAAAGGGTCCAGCTACCGGGCCCGGAGTCTTCCAACAACTCGCTTCGTCATCGGGAGTGACATAGGGTTCTGAGTTCCCTTTCGGGTCGCGCTGAAATGTTATAGAAGTCAAACCTGTTTCCGCAGGCACATCTTGAGGCTGCACCACATCCCACCCTTCTTTGCCGTTGGCCCTCTTGGACATACGAAAATACTCTGGCAATGTCGCGAGCGCTCCGTCGCTGCTCTCGGTTTTAGTAACTAATTCGTAGTTCCATCGATAACCGTAGGTGACCGAGTCGATGAGCACGGGAGTAGCAAAAGAATTCCAAGCCAACGGCAATTTGTTTTCATTGTTCGTATCCTGAGGATAGATCTTCCACGTTGATCCACCCTTTCCTGAAAAGGGGTGCACAGCTGATTCATTCGAATCGATTGTTCCACTGGCAACAACGCCTCCATCCAACCAACTCTCAACCGAGTCCCACAGTGCGCTTTTTTTGTAAGCGGTGACGCGATGCACAACAACCGAATCCCCAGAGGAACTTCGAGGAAATGATGTCGGAGCGATACGCGCGTAAGTTTCTCCTTTCGCATCAACAGCCTGAAAAGCAGGGACGTACTGAGTCTCCATTTGCAATGCCTTGTTGGGATTCGCAGGACGCGTATCCAAAAACAGACCACTTACCGTAGGATCCTCTGTCGATGCTTGTGACCAGAAATAGGGAGTAAAGAATGCAACAGGTCCCTTGAAGTTTGCCGTATTGAGAAACAAAGTCCAGCATTGGTTTCCTGTCGGAACATCGGTGCCCGCAGTTGTTGACTTTGCTTTTGTCAATGGCAGCGGGAGGTAACCGTACCCAACCAATTCACCACATGTACCCTGTTTCAAATTCAATCCGTCCGGTGGCCACAGCACCCACGGACTTAATTGGGCCACTCCATACTTGCCGCTGGGCCGATCCCAGTCGCGTCCTTTACCGGCACCTGGACCGTTTGCCCATTCACTAAAATTTCGAGCGACGCCCCCCATGATGAACTTGGGTGTTTCCGTTGCGAAACGCGTGTCTCTCCACCAACCTAGACCGCCCTCAATATCGGAATAGAGATCCTTCGGATCGGCACCATCGTATTGAGCATGCATCCAAGTTCCAAACAGGCCCGTTTGAAAGCGGTTGCCTGGATATTCCTTGAGCAGTGGCCATGCGGCTACATAAAGTGAAAATCCGGCATTGTAGGCCTCCGGGACCTTTTCGTGCGGCACAAGCAAATAGCCAGCCATTTCAGCTTCCGTGACTGGGTCGTCTGCTCTGGATAGCCCCGGTAAGACATTCACAATTGCCATGACAAGGCCCATGAAAAAACAGGGCAAATAATGTCTCATAGGTAGATTCACTTTGAAGGATCCAAAAAAATCTTGCAACCGTCACCACTGTTGAAAACGGCGCAACTTGACCTCTAGCATAGTTGAAGCAATTTTCCGAAAAATACATCTCCCCAATGTGCTAGAGTTCTATGCCAAAAGGGTTGCAGTACTGCTTTTGCGAACAGAAACAAAAAATGATGTGCTTACGAGGCCCTCTTTCAATGAAATACTCACTCCTAGGTTCGTTTGCGATTTCACTTCTGGCAATGCTTCCTGCAAGGGCCGACGACCCACTTCCTTCCTGGAACGATAGTCCGTCCAAAAAATCTATTATTGAATTCGTCGAAAAGGTAACTTTGCCTGGTTCCATCGATTTTGTTCCTCCCGCAGATCGAATTGCTACGTTTGACAATGACGGATGTCTCTGGACGGAGCAGCCGATGTACGTCCAGGCGTACTTTATCTTTGACAGAATTCGAGCATTGGCCCCGCAGCATCCGGAATGGGAGACACAAGAACCCTATGCTTCCGTTCTCAAAGGTGATCTGCAATCTGCTTTGGCCAGTGGGGAACATGGCCTAGTAGAAATGGCAATGGCAACACATGCTGGGATGTCGTCGGAGGAGTTTGAAGAGATTGTCACTCAGTGGATCACCACTGCGAAGCATCCAAAGACTGGGAAGCTACATACGGAAATGGTTTACCAGCCCATGCTGGAACTCCTAGACTACCTGCGGGCAAACGATTTCAAAACTTATATTGTTTCCGGTGGTGGCATTGAATTCATGCGACCATGGAGCCAGCGTGTTTATGGAATCCCAGCGGAACAAGTTGTAGGTAGTAGCATTAAGACCAAGTACGAAGTTCGTGATGGCAAGCCCATTCTTACTCGACTACCTGAAGTCGATTTTGTGGATGACAAAGAGGGAAAGCCCGTTGGAATTCAACAACACATTGGTCGTCGTCCTGTGATGGCATTTGGTAATTCTGATGGTGATTTCCAAATGCTTGAATGGACAACAAGTGGACCTGGACCTCGCTTTGGACTCTACGTCCATCACACCGATTCAGAACGTGAATTTGCCTACGACCGCAAGTCCAGTGTGGGGCGGCTGGATCGTGGATTAGATGAAGCTGTGACTCGCGGGTGGACTCTTGTTGACATGAGGACAGACTGGAAGGTCATCTATCCATACGAAAACAATCCAGTCTCGAGCGCGAGCGACTCCTCCGTCGATCACCATTACTTTTCAAAAGAAACACAGCCACACCTTGCGCACTGGGGTTACGAGGGTGAAATTGGCCCGAAGTATTGGGGCCGACTCGACGCAAGCTACCGATTGGCGGATACAGGCAAACGCCAATCTCCTATCGACATTCCAACCAGTAAAGCATCTGAAACATTATTGCCAACATTGAGCTTTGATTACCGCATGGAACAAATTCGTTCTCGTAATAACGGCCATACGATTCAGCATGACGGTGAACCAGGAAGCATGCTCCACATCGGTGACCGTCAATTTGCGTTAGAACAATTTCATGTGCATACACCCAGCGAACACACCATCGATGGCAAACCGTTCGACATGGAAATTCACTTTGTCCACAAGTCGGAAGCAGGTCACGTTGTTGTTGTGGCAGTGCTCGTTGAGGGAGTAGAGGATGGTGGACTAGATTTCCCCTTCTATACGCTCCCTGATCAAACAGGGGAATTGATCGAATACTCCGGCCGCAGAAACCCGTCCGATTATCTACCCAAGAGCCGCGAATATTTCTTTTACGACGGCTCCTTCACAACGCCGCCATGTACCGAGGGAGTCAAGTGGATCGTGTTGACACAACCACTCAAAGCGAAACCTGCAATGATTGCAGGCTTTCGGGAAATTCTCAAAGCAAACAATCGTCCAGTCCAGTCGCTCAATGATCGAGCCGTAAGACTTTCGGAGTAAGCGGAAAGAATTCAGCGACCTGAGTCACCGATGGTCGCTTTACCGGGCTGGAGGCGCTGAGCGACAAAGTTCTAGCATTGCCTCAGCCATCGCTTCGCCAATCAAGTAATAGGTCTCGGCATTGGTATTCCAGTGGTATCCTTGCCCACTGGGTGAATCTTCTTTTTCACGCCAGAACTCGCGCGTTGCGACAAACGCAACGTTACCCATAAACTCGGGATGTTTGGCAACCGCTGCTTGTGCCTCCATTAACGAAAGGGCTCGCGGATGCGTTTCATTGGGCCCCGTCATCCCAGTCTCGGCAATGACGAAGGGCATCCGTGGGATTTCAAGCTCGAGCCGGATATCGGCGATAAAGTTGGCCATATTCGATTCATATTCTGCATTGAATGCGTCATTGATTCGATCGTTCCAACCCTGGTGCCAACCAAAGCCAACAATCTCGTATTGACCATCGGACCCAGGAACCAATTCCTTCAAATTCGACAATGCTGCACGAATCCGCCCCACGGAATCTCGGTAGTATTTACCAACGATTTCTGGGTTCGCTGCGATTTCCGCATCTTGCTTTTCACCAAGCGAATAAGGGATCTTCCCGGCACTAGGTGGGCGAAAATCAACTGCTAAGCTTTTTCCTCCCCAGGCACATTTGATGAGTAACACAGGCTCGTCAAATTCACGCCCCATGATGCCTCCAAACCCCAGTTCCGGCCCGATGCGTTCATCATTCGCGCCGTAGCCTACCGTCAGCGGCCCCTGTCGATCGAGATAGGTAATCCAGACATCCTGCGACACTCTCCAATTTCCGTCCCCATCGATTAGATGCGCGTACTTGTTCGCCGTGCTCGTTTGTTTGACGAGATACTCGAGACTTCCCTTGCCTCCGTTGCGATTTGCCTCTGCATTGACAAACCCATGTCCTTCCATATTTGACTGCCCAGCCAAGATAAATACTTTCACAGTCTTTGCTTGTTGCTCGGCTGAGCCGACGGAACTAACAAACAATGTCTGTAGCAACAGCAGGCCAATGGCCGAGCAAAACCGCATGAAAGTCTCTCAACAGATTGGAATTACAGCGAAGCCAAAATCCTTACACTCAACAACTCTCCATGACCACGTTAGCCTATCGACGCAATTGGTCTATTACTGCTTAGGTTTCAGTTCACGAAGAAGAAAGTCCACCATCATGCGATGCATGTGATAAACTTGATTGGGTTCACCCACACCATGGGCTGCATTGGGATAAATCATCAAGTCAAATGGTTTTCCGGCTCGCTGCAGAGCGGCACTCAATTGCAAAGTGTTTCCAGGGTGAACATTGTCGTCTACCTCGCCATGAATTAGTAGCAATCGGCCATGCAGGTCTCCTGCCTTGTCGATGACGCTGGTCTCTCGATAGCCCGATTCGTTGTTCTGCGGAGTGTCCATATAACGCTCCGTATAGAACGCATCATAATTGCGCCAATCGGTTACGCTTCCACCAGCAATTCCTGCGGCAAACGCGGTACTGTGCGTCAGTGCATAAGCAGTGTAATAACCGCCGAAGCTCCATCCGCGAATTGCGAGTCGATCACCATCAACCCAAGGAATTGCCTTGAGGAAATCAACAGCCTCGAGGAGGTCCGCCAATTCTTGAACTCCTAATCGCCGATGAACGGACCATGTATCCGCTATCCCGCGGCCGCCGCTACTGCGATTGTCAACAACGAGAACTCCAATTCCCTGAGACGCCATCAGTTGATGAAATAAGTAATTCCGTCCGCTCCACCGATCTACGGCAGACGGCGCTAGCGGTCCACCGTAGGTGTAAATCAAGACCGGGTAACGCTGACCACTTGTACCGGCTTCCACGCCGATTGGTGGAATCAGATAAGCAGGCAAGGGCGTCCCATCCTTGGTCGTAATATCCAACCACTCTGGCTGCGATAGTTTTAATGAGAGCCAAGGGGACGCCGCGGGGTCATTGTCGCCGATTGTTCTGCTGCTGCCGTCATCGCTTTTCACCAATGACTTCACAGGCTCTGTAGTCAAGTCACTAAAACTGTCTGTAAACCACTCACCGTCTGGCGATACATCTGCTGAGTGCCATCCGGGTGTCGTTGTGAGCGCCTCGACATTCTCATCTATGCTGGCAGACGAGTCCCATGCGATGCAGTAGAGTTGTTGACCAGTAACGCCACGTTCGCGGTCACCCGTCACAAACACTAGTTTTTCTTCCGGGATGATTCGAACAATATCGCGAACATCCCATTCGCCCGACGTAATAGGGATCCTGCGAGTACCATCTTCGGCAACTTTCCAAAGGTGTCGACGTCCCGCGGGCAAATCGCTTAGCCAAAGAAATTCGCCGCTCGGCAACCAATTCGGCTCACCCAAAATTTCGATCCAAGCGGGCCCTTCCTCGTGCAAGAGAACGCGAGGAGTGGCAGCGGAAATATCGGATTCTCGCAGCTCCAGCCAAGTCTGGATACGATTTTGAATTTGGTAGGTCAAGCGACGACCATCGGGCCGCCAAGTCACTCGAACAACGAGTGCTTCTGCTTCATCACCCTCGGGTTTGTGAATTGCAGTGAGCTGCGAGGACTCTGTATCGGCAATCCACAGCGACGCCTTGGGAATAGGATCGCCGGCTTTGGGATACTTGGTCACCAGAGTTCCCCCGCGAGGCGTTCGACTCTCGGTCAGCGTAAAGGGAAGCACTTCGGAGATATCAATTTTCAGGAACGCAAGATGTTGACTATCGGGGCTCCACCAAAAACCTTTGAAATTTCCTCGACCATATATTTCTTCTTGATAGGTCCAATCGAGGCGTCCATTGAGTAGTGCTTCCGTTCCATCTTGAGTCAAACGAATAATCTCGCCCGACTCCACTTTTACCACATAGAGATCATTGTCGCGCACGAAGGCAATGGCTGAACCATCGGGGCTGAGTGAAGCCGATTGCCAACCGCGAGCATCGCGCGTAACCAAACGAGGTTCGTGCCCGGCACCCGCTACAGCGATCGCTCCACCTACACGAATCAACTTAGGCTCCGCGAAATCCTCTGCATCCGCGACTAACGAACGGGCGGCCGCATCAAGAGCACGGGGCGAAAAGCCCGTTAATTTCCCCAACTCTTCCCTCGCTTTGGCTGGCCAATCCCAATCGCTAGTCTCATTGGACTTTGGATTAAGAATCTGCCACGAATCACCCTTGCGGATGGCTAGATTTGAATCACTCAGCCAGCGAGTTGACGGTGGCATTTTGCCGAAATACTCAACACGATCTTTCGGATGAAACAATGTTTCAACCGAGAGCTTCGCCACCTTGGGTTGCTCGGCTTGTGCATCTGCAGACGCGTCCTGATCGGCTCCTTCATGAACGGTTGTCTCTTGATTGGTTGCCGCCTGAACGATCGTTTCTTGAAAGGCGACTGCTGGACCTGTGTCCCATAATGCAGACAAAAGACATACGAGCGCAAGAACCCATTTCAGTGACTTCATCGAGTGCTGCTACCGTTCTTCGAGGAAAAGCTAGTCCATAGAGTTAGTGACAGAGCTTAGGCAGTATGGATTGCCCGCTTGTCGACAGCGAGGGCCGCTTCGTGCATTGCCTCAGATAACGTGGGGTGTGCGTGGCAGGTACGGGCAATATCTTCGCTACTGGCGCCAAATTCCATAGCCGCCGCAGCTTCGGCAATGATATCGCCAGCACGCGCGCCAATGATGTGAACGCCGAGGACTCGGTCTGTGGTCGCATCGGCCAGTATTTTCACACGCCCATCAGGCTCGCCCAATGTGCGAGCTCGACCATTGGCACCAAATGGACATACACCCTTGCGATAAGCGATGCCTTCCTCTTTCAATTGGTCTTCTGTTTTGCCAATGGTCGCAATTTCCGGATGGGTGTAGACAATCGCCGGTATGACTCCGTAATTGACATGACTGTGAATGCCCTGCATACGTTCGATGCATGACATTCCTTCCTCCATCGCCTTGTGCGCCAACATCATGCCACCGATGCAATCACCAATGGCGAAGATTTTTCCGACACCTGTATAAAAATTCTGATCGACGGTTAGAAAACCGCGGCGGTCCAGGGGCATACCGATCTCTTCCAGTCCAATCTGGAAGGTAGCCGGGATTCTTCCGGTCGCTACGAGAACTCGATCGGCTTCCAGCGTTTCTCCATCCTTAATTTTTACTTTGCATAAGTCACCTTCGACTTTAGCAGATTCGACAAAGGTCCCTGTGCGGAACTCGATACCTTGCTTGGTGAAAGTGCGATGGGCGATTTGGGCAAGCTCAGAATCCATTCCAGGAAGGATTCGATCCAAAGCTTCCAAAGTAATCACTTGACTACCCAGTCGATTCCAAACGCTTCCCAGTTCTAGGCCTATATAACCGCCACCGATGACGACCAAACGTTTGGGAACTTCGGGAAACGAGAGTGCTGTCGTGCTGTTCCCAATTCGCAGGCCATCTTCTTCGACCCCGCGCAATCGTGCCGGCCGACTTCCTAAGGCGAGCAAAATCCGATCGCCTTGAATCAGCATGGGCTCGACCGATGCATCGACCGTAGGCTCCAACTGAATCGTTTCGGCATCCTTCATTCGGCCACGACCACGATAGGCCGTGATCTTGTGCTTTTTGAACAGCATGTCGATGCCACCCGTCAGGGTATCAACGATGGCGTCCTTACGCTTCATCATTTGAGCGAGATCTAATTGCAGATCGCCCACCATCAATCCGTGTTCTGCAAAATGGGTCTTAGCATCGTGATACAGATGACTAGACTCCAGTAGCGCTTTACTGGGAATGCATCCCACCCGTAAACAGGTACCGCCAAACCGTGCATTTTCGTCGATGACGGCGGCATTCATTCCCAACTGGGCGGCGCGAATGGCGGCAACGTAACCCGCTGGACCACCTCCCAATACAACAAGATCGTGACGAACTGTCTTCATGATTCCGAACTGAAGCGGTAGTTAACGATGGGAGGCGTTTCAATCGACAGAACTGTCGAAAATTCGCGGTATTCATTGCGACTATACAGCTTAAGGTGAACTGGCTCGCGCGAATACTGGTGGGGGTCCAAGTTTTGGGAAAAGCGGAGACCAAAACTGCAAGCTTTTGCAGAAATCCCCTTCTCCCCTACAACCGAGACAGGCTATAACGAGGCCATCCTTTCGCCCCCACATCAAGTCCTTGACTTCCCCGCCACGTGCATCTTGCGACGACGTCTAAGAAATCTAGCCGGTCCTGTCTTTGGCTTGATTTTGTTCGCGGCCGCCGTCGTACTTCTGGTGCGGGAAGCTCGAAACATCTCTTGGGAAGATTTCGTCGCTGGCGTTACCGGCATTGCTCCGCTGGATTTGCTGCTATCCGCGACGTTGATTGGCTTGAATTATTTCATGCTCTTCACCTATGACTTGTTGGCGCTGCGACATATCAAACAGTCGCTGCCGGTCCGTCGCGTAGCGTTAGTTGGCTTCTTGGGCTATGCCTTGGGAAACAACTTGGGAACATTGGTGGCCGCGACTCCTTTACGATTCCGACTCTACACGGCCTGGGGACTAAAGGCCAAGCAGATCACGGCAATCGTTGTGATCTTGGGGCTCGCCTTTTGGAGTGGAGTTTTTTGGCTGGGAGGAATTGTCTTGGTCACCGTTCCTATCCCGGTTCCACCTGAGGTATCGCTGCCATTTTCAACTGAGATTTTTGGCTGGGCCTTGCTTGCAGCGGGGATTGGGTTGGCGGCGATTTGTCTTTTTTGGAAGCGTCCGCTACCGCTTGGTGGTGTTGCCGTGCGTCCTCCAGCGTTTAGCTTAATGGCATTGATTACGGCCGTTGCGATGATGGATCTCGCGATATCCGCACTGGCGCTCTACCTCGTGCTGCCGAGCCAATCGCTGATTCCGTTCGCCACGCTCCTTGCCGCATACTTAATTGGCATTACTGCGTCACTGGTAACGCAAGTTCCTGGAGGACTTGTCGTGCTGGAGCTCATACTGCTCAAAATGCTGAGCAGTTCGGTTGGCAAAACGGTTATTGGTTCGCTGCTGATCTATCGTCTGCTGTACTATGTCGCACCGCTTATCGTGGCTGTCATTTTGCTGGTCCTATACGAAGTTCGCTCGAGCCGCGAGAAACAACTTATGACGCGTCGAAAACAAAGCCAAGCTAGACCGACCTAGATAATCTCAGAAACAACCGCTTGCTGTGCAGGGACCGGAAAGCTCTGGCAGAGTTCGGACACGGCCGATCGAATCGTTGTCAACAATTGAATATCGCTGGGATTCGATAGCGCTTGATATATCCAATCTCCAATCCTGCGCATTTCAGCAACACCCATTCCGCGCGTTGTCAGCGCGGCCGTTCCAATGCGAATTCCTGAAGGATCCATTGGTTTGCGCTGATCAAAGGGAATCATATTCATGTTGACCGTAATGCCACAGCGATCCAGCGCTGCTTCTGCAGTCTTGCCACCAATACCAAGCAACGTTACATCCAACAACATTAGGTGATTGTCGGTACCGCCACTAATCAATCGCATGCCGTGACCAAGGAGCGTGTCAGCACAGGCCCGCGCATTTTCAACAACAGCTCTACCATATTCGCGAAAATCATCTTGTGCGGCTTCGGCAAAACAAACAGCCTTAGCAGCGACAACATGCATCAAGGGACCACCTTGGATCCCCGGAAACACGTTGCGATTCACATCCTTCAAATGCTCCTTGCGGCAAAGTATCAAGCCACTACGTGGGCCTCGCAGAGTTTTATGCGTCGTCGTCGTTACATAGTCGGCGTAGGGGACTGGGCTATTGTGAACGCCCGCGGCAACCAGTCCCGCATAGTGAGCCATATCCACCATCAACTTGGCGCCCACTTCGTCAGCAATCTCTTTGAACTTGTCGTGGGGAATCTCTCGAGGATAAGCACTGGCACCAGCAACAATCAATTTAGGACGGTGCTCTCTGGCCAATCGTACAATCTGATCAAAGTCCAATCGATGGTGCTGTGAATCCACACCATAGCTAATGAAGTGATACAACCGGCCACTAATGTTTAACTTCATTCCATGAGTTAAGTGACCACCCTGAGCTAGGTCTAACCCCAGCACCGTATCGCCAACATCCAGACACGACAGATAAACGGCCGTGTTGGCTTGAGAACCCGAATGAGGCTGCACATTCGCTGCTTCCGCACCAAACAATGCGCAGGCTCGCTGAAGCGCCAACGTCTCCACAACATCGACAAATTCGCAACCACCGTAGTAACGTTTACCCGGGTATCCCTCCGCATACTTGTTCGTCAGCACACTACCGGCAGCCTGCATTACTGCCTGGCTGGTGTAGTTCTCGCTGGCGATCATCTCCAAGCCATCTTGTTGGCGAGTCGCTTCGGATTGAATCGCATCCCAAATCTCAGGGTCTTGCCGTTGCAGTGGGTTCATATCTCGCCGGACCTAAAGTTGCGGGTGGAGCCGATGGGTGCAAAGGGCTAATTGTCAGCTTTCTTTGCTCGGCGACAAGGGTTGCTGAAAAAATCAAGGCTCAGTGAAAAATCCATTTTAGCGGCTGGAGATCACGCCACCTCGAACGATGCCAAGCGCTGCGTGAATTGAAACTTGCTTTGGTTTGCGTTCCACAAAATAGGTGACTTCTCGATAGCCCGAACGACTCAATAGTTCTAGTGCTTCTTCGTAACCATCACCAACACGCTCCGGAACATGTGCGTCCGCGCCTAACACAACCGGGATACCTCGCTGAGCCATCATTTCCAACATCGTCGGAAACGGGTTCATCTCGGGTATCTTCTTGAGCTTTCCACTCGTATTCAATTCCATCGCAGTTCCCGATTTGGCAATCCGATCGAGCGCCTCACCAATCACTTCGAGGATCCTCTCGGGAATCCAATCGTTAACAGTTTCATTTTTAATCAAATCGGGATGCGAAATGCAGTCAAAGAGTCCCGTTTCCGCAGCATCGGCCAGCATCCGAAAATAGGTGGATTGATGCTCAACCGGATCAGAACTACCGAATTGTGCACGATACTCACTAATCTGTGGATGGACCGAACCAAGCACATAACTAAGCGGTGCTGAAGCCAGTTGTTTTTCTAGAAAAGGTTCGTATCCCGGAAAATAATCTGCTTCAAGCCCCAATCGCACGTCAACCCGACCACTCCAATGGGAAGTCGCATCGCCGACCAATTGTTGATATTCATCCCACTGCTCCATGGACATCCGCACCCCAGCAGAAAATCCGTTGGGCATTGGGTTGTGGCAGGTAATCGTGATTCCCGCCAATCCAGCCCGATACGCAGCCAAAGCGTATTCAGTTGGGAGACCGCGTGCATGCTTACATAGGGGCGTATGCGAATGAGACTCGTATAACTTAGACATGTCTACCTATTTTTACTGCGTCGACAATTCGTGGCGGGCAACCTCTGCCGCGGCATTCAAGCTTACGTCGTGCTTCTACAGTCCCGTTAGAACCGCGTTGACACAACCCCAAACATCCTGCAGAGTTATCGAAGTTTGCTGAGTAATCGCGCCAATCGTTCATATTGTGACAAATCATTATACATTTGACACGCAAATCGAATAATCCGCTTTGGTGGTGCTGGCCAAGCGAACACAGGGACCTCGATACGATATTCGTCTAGCAAACGGTCCTGCAACAATTCAATCCCAACATCATTCTGAGGATCCTTCCCCACAGGTCTATCCTTCAGTTGAAAGGCGGCTAACGAACCCACCAGGCTCTCGTGCCCAGCTAATGGCGTAAGTCCAGCCACCTCCATGAACATCTGGCGAGCCTGCAGCGTCATGGCGCGATTTCTCGCCATGACCTCGCTCAAGCCGCCTGGTAAAAGATTCTCTACGAAATCTAGTGCGTCGCGAATGCAGATCCACGGTGTAGGATCGAACGTTCCCTGCCAATCGAATTCTAAATGGAGGCGGCTTCGATCCGTACGTCGCGAATTGGCACCGTGGCTGATCGACAATGGACGTATCCGATCATGGTGCAATGGATCGATATATAGAAAAGCCGCTCCCTTCGGCGCACACAACCATTTGTGGCAATTCCCTGTGTAAAAATCAGCGCCAAGCTTTTTCAATTCGACAGAAATCATGCCAGGCGCATGTGCACCATCCACTAACACCATAATGCCACGCGACTTTAATTCTCGCACCACGCTCTCAATGGGGAAGACGAGTCCGGTTGGACTCGTTACATGGTCGATAATTGCCAGCCGCGTCTTGTCAGTGACTTTCTCAAGCACCGCCCCAAGGCAATCGTCGCTATTGCACAGCGGAGCGGGAACGCTCGCTACATCGATCTGCATTCCCCATCGATCAGCTACAAAACGAGCTGCATTTGTACAGGCGTTATATCCGTGGCTCGTCAGCAAGATGGAGTCACCCGGTGAAAAGTGGAGTGACCTCAAAATCGTGTTCACGCCGGATGTTGCATTGTGGACAAACACCAGATTCGCAGGGTAGCCCCCCAAAGTTTGCGCAAGCCTGGCTCTCGATGCATCCAATAGCGGCTCAAGCTCGCGCACCAAAAAACTCAGTGGCTGTGACTCGAGCCTGTCCCGCCAAACGGCTTGCTGCTCGAGCACTGCAATGGGACTGGCGCCAAAGGCGCCGTGATTGAGGAAATCTAAGTTGTCCTCAAGCATCCACATGTCGCGAAAGGGTGATGGAGAGACGTTCATAAGTTGCCTGACTCTACTGCTAACAAAAAATAAGGATCGGATACTCAGTCTAAGACGCGCTCTGTTTAAGACGCAATCTGTCAAAGAAGTTCGTTGCTCAACCTAGACCAGCGCCCCTCGTCGACAATCCGGTTCGAGCCTAAACTCTGAACCTATAAATGGAAACATCCAACGTCGTTCAATCTCCGCTTGGCCAAGGACCACGATTATGATTGCCGCTCCAAGAATTCTGGTCCTCCGCGCTCCTGGCACAAATTGCGATGAGGAGACGGCTTACGCCTTTGATCGAGCTGGAGGGGTATCGGAACGCGTGCACGTCAACCGTTTGATCGAAAACCCCACCCTTGGCGATCGCTATCAAATCCTTTGTATCCCAGGTGGCTTCAGCTACGGCGATGATATTGCCGCGGGGCGAATCTTGGCGAGCCGACTGAATCGTCACCTGAGCGATTTGGTTCATAAGTTCTGTTCAGGCGATCGCCTGGTACTGGGCATTTGCAATGGTTTTCAAGTGCTGATGCGGCTCGGCATCTTAACGCAAGGGGTTGCCGAAGACACCCCGGATTCCGAAAGCCCCATAACTCCTGCGACACTCACTTGGAATGATCACGGGCGCTTCGAGGATCGTTGGGTCCATCTGCGAACCGATACCGCTGTTCAACCCAACCCGTGCGTATTTTTGCGAGGCATTGAACGAATGTATTTGCCAATGGCACACGCCGAGGGCAAATTTCTAACCGCTTCGCCCGAGATCTTACGTCGCCTCTCTCAGTCAGGCCGCTTGGCCTTGCGATATTGCCTGCCAAGTACCGGCGACGCGAATGAGGCAACTCAAACACACGAACAGGTGCAAGACGCTGCTTACGATGAACCGATGCTGTCTTTTCCGCATAATCCTAACGGAGCCCAAGCGAATGTCGCCGGCCTATGCGATGCTAGTGGCCGGATGTTTGGCTTGATGCCACACCCAGAACGACATTTGGATGCGACCCATCATCCATTCTGGACTCGCCGACGCGAGCAGCCGACCGAAGGGGATGGGATGAAAGTATTTCGCAACGCCATTGAGTATTTTGCTTAGCTCTATCAATTCTCCACCACCGAGCGGGCTGGCGAGTTGGCTGGTCCGCTGACTCGCTTCCGTCTATGCTGCTGATTACCCACCACCAGGTTCCCCACCCTTCTCAACGCTTCGGAGCTTAAGATGGAATCACAGCACGATTCTTCGGTAACTCGTCGCAGATTTTTGCAATCCACAGCCGTCGCGGCAGCAATAGTTTCGTCACCTGCGATTGCGACTGCCAAGCGAACGGCATCGCAAAACACGGTTGGCTCGGGCGATCACGTTTTCGAAGCTACGCATGGCTGGCCGCAGCTCCCCGCACCTTACACATGGCAAACCACGCACAACGTAGCGGTTGATTCGGAAGGACTGCTTTACGTAATTCACGAGGGTCGTCCCGAATTGGCCGACCATCCTTCGATCTTTGTATTTGACCAAGATGGAAAGTTCGTACGTGCCTTCGGAGCGCAATTCCAAGGAGGAGGACATGGCATCGAAATACGTCGTGAGGGAGGCGAAGAATACTTGTACGTCGCCGCATATCAGCAGGTGAAGTCGATAGCCAAGCTGACGCTGCGTGGCGAAATTGTCTGGCAAGCCTATGCACCGGTTCAAAGCGGCCAATATGCGTCGGACGAAGCAGTCAATCCACAACGACGTTGGGCGCGAGATGCTTTTCTGCCTACCAATTTTGCCTTCCTACCTGATGGTGGCTTTCTGCTAGCCGATGGGTACGGCGCTTTTTATATCCATCGATATGATTCAGCAGGAAAGTGGATTAGCTGTTTTGGTGGAGCCGGAGATGGCAAAGGAACGTTTAATACACCCCACGGATTGACAATAGATAGTCGTCCGGGCAGAGAGAGCGAAATCGTTGTCACCGATCGAGCTCACAACACCATCCAAACTTTCACTATGGACGGAGAGTACAAAACAACGATTGAAGGATTCGGGCTGCCGGCCAACGCAGAAACTTACAAGGATTTAATGGTTATCCCCGAATTGGTCGCACGTGTTTCGTTGCTGGATGACAAAAACCAAGTTGTCGCGACACTTGGAGATGATATTCAACGCGTGGTTGCGGATCGCGATGCCAACAATGGCTTTGTGATTCGCACTCGGGAAGACCAATGGCAGCAAGGCAAGTTTGTCCATCCGCACGATGCTTGCTTTGATGCCGATGGAAATATCTTCGTTGCCGAGTGGGTTAATAGTGGCCGGATAACTCGACTGAAACGCGTTTAGTAACGAAAGTCATTCTCCACCACTCGCAAGTGCATAGGCCGTAGCGTGGCTACGGCAATGGGAAATACTGATGTGCATTTCTTGAATGCTCATTTCCTTGCAAAGATCTAAGGCGACACCGGCAAAAGCAATTCTCGGACGCCCCCCCGGTTCATTGCGAACTTCGATATCGGTCCAGCGAATGCCACGACTCCATCCGGTACCCAACGCTTTTAATACTGCTTCCTTCGCAGCCCAACGTCCAGCATAGTGCTGGGTGGCCGATTTGCGAGAACTGCAGTAGAGGATCTCATTTTTTGTGTAAACGCGATCGAGAAATACCTCGCCATGGCGTTCGATCATTGTGGCGATGCGAACGCATTCGACAATATCGGTTCCAATTCCAATGATAGCCATTTAGGAATCACCTTAATCCACATGCTCGTTGAGCACGTAAAAGGACCTCGCCTGCTTTCTCACGCGCTCTAATAGCGCCGTTGGCAAGCACCCCTTCAACATAGTCTAAGTTATTCTCAAGCTCCGCGCGTCGCTGGCGCGCTACACCGAAGAATTCTTCGCTAGCGTCGGCTACTGCCTTCTTAATCTCTCCGTATCCGAATCCCCCGCGGCGATATTTGTCTGCCATCGCTTCAACGTCCGCAGGTGCGGCAACTAAGCGAAACAATTGAAACAAATGATCTTCTTCTGGTTCCTTGGGGTCTTCCATTGGTCGACTATCGGTGACAATGCGCATGATGGTTTTGCGTATAGATTTAACATCACCGAACAGAGGCAAAGTATTGTCGTAACTCTTACTCATTTTTTGCCCGTCCGTACCGGGAACCTTAGCCGCATCGCTCAGCACGCTCGGCTTGGGCAAGACAAATACTTCGCCGAACGTATGATTAAAACTCATCGCCAAGTCGCGACAAACTTCGATATGTTGCACTTGGTCCTGACCAACTGGTACCAATTGCGCATCGTACGCCAAGATATCGGCACTCATTAGCACCGGGTAGGTAAACAGCCCGGCATCGGCCGCCAGCCCTTTTGCCTTTTTGTCTTTATAAGCATGACAACGATCCAGCAATCCCATCCCTGTTCCGGTCATCAATAACCAGCATAATTCGGAAACTTCGGGTACTCGCGACTGGACAAACAACACGGCTCGCTCAGGATCCAATCCCAGGGCAAGAAGGTCCATAGCCGCGTCGAGCGTATATTGCTTGAGCAGTTTTGCGTCACGAACCGTTGTCAACGCATGCAGGTCAGCGACAAAGTAATATCCCTGATGCTCATGCTGCAAAGCAATGTACTGACGTATGGCGCCAAAGAAATTGCCCCAATGAGGACGCCCTGTGGGTTGAATTCCGGAGAGTACGCGCATGGTCAGCTTGGTTCACAAAACAGGAAAATGTATGGGACAATTCATCCACTCCACGCCTTAATCTTAACGTACGGAGGGCAAATTGTTGAGGTGTCAGGCCTGTAGCGGCTTTCGTCCAAAGAATGGTAGGTCGCCCAGCATTTTGGCTTAATCTTTTGCCCCGTAATGGAACTCAAACTCCCATGCTGGCACCAGCAAAATCCCCTGGAACCACTTGTAAACCCCTATCAGCTTCGAACATTCGCTCCGTTTTTATTAGCGATGTTCATTTAGGCAGCCGGTTTGCCCGTGCGGAGGCCGTCTGTCGATTTTTGCAACGATACCAACCCCAGTATCTCTATCTCGTCGGAGATTTCGTCGACGCGCGCTGTTTGGAAAAAAACTGGCATTGGCCCCCATCGTATGACATCCTGTTTCGAAAGCTCTATTGGCTGGCCTCAAACGGAACACAGATCGCTTACACTCCCGGTAACCACGATGATTTTTTGCGTCACTGCGTCCCCGGTTTAGAACCGCTGATCGTCCAAGATGAAATTATCCATCAGTGTGCTGACGGTCGTCGATTGATAGTCATGCACGGTGACCAATTTGACAAAGTAGAATCCAACGGCCGCTGGCTCTCTCACCTCGGCTCCCACTTGTATGACCTCGTTCTTTGGAACGACCGAGTCCTGAACGATGTGCTACTTCGTGTTGGCTTACCACGCATTCCGATTAGCAAATTCCTAAAGCAAACAGTAAAAAAAGTAGTCCAATATGTCAGTGGTTTCGAATCTCGCGTGGCCGCGCATGCAATTGCAAACCAATGTGATGGCATTGTTTGTGGGCACATCCACGTTCCGAAAATGACGCACTTAGAGGAAATTCTCTATATCAATGTAGGCGACTGGATTGAAAATTGTACTGCGCTCGTTGAATACGAAGACGGCAGTCTCGAGTTACTCGACTACACGGGACATCTTGCTGAGCACGACGCACAGCTCAGTTCGCTCTTGAAGCTCTCGCTCAAACCCTTTCGAAATCTGGCGACTAAATTCCAAGGCCTTCACAGCGGCTTCTGTCCTACAAATTGGTAAACGGGAACTCGAACCATTGGAAGATAGGGAACCTTGGCGCGCTGCTCTACAAGGTTTGCCGTTTGGAAGCGACTGGCCAACATCGGTAGATGGTCTGGCGACAAATAAACGTCATCATGGGCAAACCAGGCGGGCCAACCCCAGCGTGTTGTCCAGCCATGCTGACGATGACCGGCCGAAGGATATTTTCGACTGACATAAAAATCAACAACGCCAATGTACCCGCCCGGACGCAGGATCTGATAAGCGTTTTCCAATGCGCTATACCAGTCAGGAATCATCGTGAGTGAGTAGCTAAACATGACAACATCGACAGGAGCCAACGGCTTGTACGTAGTCGCATCAGCCACTCTTACTTGCACATTTCCCCATCCACAACGTCGGATACGTTCTCGGGCAACTTGGAGCAATGGCTCGCAGAGATCTACAATTTCAACTCGTCCCAGGCCACTCAGTTGCGTCCCCAAGTATTCTAGATTGGCGCCTGTTCCGCCCCCCATTTCCACCCAATAGTCACCTTCGCGACAGGGAAGCGAGCGAACGAGTAATTCTCGTCCGGTCAAGAGCCGCTTGCGAAACGCGTCGTAGTAGTTCGCTTGACCGGAATAGAACGCTTGCAATCGCGCTATGTGATCGGCACCCCGTCCACCGCCGATCAAGCTAGTCAACACTCGCAAATCTTGGATTACTCTCATCATGCAGCCATACTCGCCACGTAAAAGCTCGCGTAGGTCGCGACACGATCATGGCAATGTAGCGATGCGGCCAATTCACGATCGAACCGTAGTAGTTGCATTAAAGGAAACCGCTCTCCGCACTCGGACCGAATTGATACTTGATCTAAATAGTCCGTATGCAAGCCACCGCTCCGCCAGATCAATCGCGCTTCGATGCTCGCCCGGTCGACGATGGATTGCCACTCTGCGACTAATTGCTTCGGATAAACGTCGGCTAACCAATCCATGTGATCCAATAATACAAAACGAGATATCTCCCCTTGATGCGATTGCAAAAATTGTTGCATCGTCATCGTATGCGTCTGAACGCGTTCGAATAATCCATCCGCAATCGCTGCGAAGTTTTCTTCACGCAGATATTCTGGACAGCAGTTGGAGGAGTACTCTCCCAATAAATAGACGCGCCAGAAGTAGTTGTCTTGAAGCGGTCGTTGTGCAAACACCGACCTTAGACTTTGTTCGACAAATCCCGCGATCCCTCCGGGAAAACTCTGCTCTACTTGCCGTCGTTGCGGCCCCGGAACTCCCAGCATTGCCAGCGTAGTATCGCGGGAAATGGCTGTGCGCAACCCCCATCGCCAGACTTTGGGCCACAGCTCGCGGTCGAATAACTCTGCCTGCTCTGCCACCGAAGTCAGCTCAAACAATTGCTGAACATAGGGACGGACCCGCGCTATGCGGTCCATGTACACATTCATCCAACGGGCAAAATTCCCTGTGGTCCCTCGAAAAAAGAATGGTCTCTTTGGTTTGGTAAACCAGTGCGTCCGCTGGTCCCAAAAAGATTGAGATGCGGGTGAAAGAAAAGGGCGCAGATCGCTTGGATAGCGTGCAGAAAAGTCGTGCCAGTAGCCTCGTCCAAACAAGCAGAAATAGTCTGCATAGCGGAGTGAGCGGAACCCAGCCAACTTTAATTCTAGCAGCGCATTCTGGCGGGGATTCACATCGACACAGTGAATCGCCGCAGGTCGATCCAACAAGTAATCCAGCGCATTGCACCCGGCCGAGGTGATCATGGCAATTGTGTCCCGATCACCGATTTGAAGGGCTGCCCGATCTAAGCGAGGATCTTCCCAGCAAGTATTGTAAACCAGGTTTCGGCCGTGAATCGATTGAAAAATCTTCCGACTTGTCCACTGACGCATTGTAATGACTCGCTCGTCGCTAGCATGAAACAGTCCCCAGTCAGGACAATCTTTCTAGCATCGAGTCGTCTTGACTCAAGGTTCTTCTTTACAATTGCGCATGAACTTCATCGATCCTCCGTCATTCATTATTCTTTTCTTCACTACTTCAGCTCGGCTGCCTTGGACAACGCTTCGTCACTCCCAGCAACGAGCAATGTATCAGAGTCTTTGAGAATACTATCGGGATCGGGCGAAGATAAGATACGATCGGTCAACACATCATGAAGGGCCACAATCGTAATGTCGTGATTTTGTCGAAGCTGCAAATCACGGATGCTACGACCACTCCATGCTTGAGGCACACCCATTTCTTGGATGCTGAAACCGGGTCCAAGTTGAACATAATTCAGCAATGCGGTGCCGCAGATTCTGGTCCCTAGACTGATCGCCGAATCGCGTTCAGGGAAAACGGTCTCTGTTACTCCGATACGCTCCATCACGCGGGCATGGTCGCGAGAAATCACTTTCACGTAGACATCGGGTACATGCAAATCGTGCAGCGCCATGGTGGCAAGAATACTGGCTGTGATATCGTCCCCTGTGGAGATAACTCCAGCATCCGCGCCACGCACACCTATCCGTTCTAGCGTATGAACGTCCGTGCCATTACCCACCGCAGCCTTGGCAACGAATGGAGCAATCCGATCGATCGCGTCACCATCGGTGTCGACTGCAATGACTTCATGCCCCTTGGCATTCAAAATCTCTGCAGCGCTGGAACCAAAGTTCCCCAATCCAATAACGACAAATCGTTTCATGTCAAAAACACTTTCCGTAATACGTTGAATCAGCCCACAACAACATCTTCGTAGGCATAGCGAAAGTTGCTCTTACGCGACCTTCTTACAATCAAAGCGGCCGCCATCGTCAAGGGCCCCACACGACCTAAGATCATCAGTCCAATCGTTACCCAGCGCCCTCCCCCCGACATCGATCTATTCTCATCCATGGATAAGCCAACCGTATTGAAGGCGCTCACCGCTTCAAACATGCGAGAGAGAAATGAACTGTCGCTGCGTGCGTATTGCTCAGTTGTCGCTAATGCAAAGACACCGATTGCAATGACGACAAAGGAAAGCACAGAAACCCCAACCGCACGCTGAATGGTGTCTTCGGGAATCGAACGATTTCCAAAGGTGGTTGTCTCATGGCTGCGGAAGCGAGACCAAGCTAACAAGAATACCAGTGCAAACGTCGTCGTCTTCATGCCACCTGCAGTGGAACCAGGAGATCCTCCCACTGTCATCAATAAGATGGTGAGGAAATTCGTACTATCGGTTGCGTCTGCGTACTCAACAGCATTGAATCCTGCTGTTCTCGCTGTCGTACTCAGAAATAGCGAATTGCTCAACTTGTCGACAACTGACATCCCTTCAAAAGTTTCATTCCACTCGAAGATCGCAAAAAGTGGCCAAGCACCAAACAACAAAATTATGGTGGTAAACAGCACCAAGCGACTATGAATCGAAAGACGTCTAATCCTACGTTTCTTTTCAGTAAAAAAACGCAAGTAGACTTCTTCCATGGTCACAAAGCCCATGCCACCGGCAACGATCAACATCATGATGATGCCCAAAGTCATGGGTGAATCATTCCACGACACCAAAGAACTTTCAAACGTAGAGAAACCTGCGTTACAAAATGCACTAACGGAATGAAAAATGGCGGGCCATATCGCTTCGCGCCAACCTAATTTGGGTCCCCAGGTGAAATACAGCAGAAGCGCGCCGATCATTTCGATCGCAAACGTGAAGCGAACCACATCCAGGGTCAACCGTCGTACATCGACTTGAGGGCCCGCTTTCCTCGTTTCTACCGCCAACGACTCAGCTCGCAATGACAATCGCCGACCTAGCAATGCGATAATCAAACTCGTAAATGCCAGCATTCCGAGACCACCAAGCTGGATCAGGGCCAGAATAAATCCCTGCCCCACCGGTGTGAAAAAATCGGAGGTATCCACCACTATCAGACCAGTCACGCAGACGGCACTGGTTGACGTGAATAGTGCGTCGCGCCAACTGAGCTCAGGCCCCGTGTAGAGCCCCGGCAAAAATTTGAATCCCAATGTTCCTAGAAAAATCAGCAATAGAAACGAGCCCACAAACATCTGAGGAGGCGAAATTCGCTGCCACAAACTTAAGCTGTTTCCCTGGGTCACATCCCAGCGACTAAGCCAACGACGACTCTTTCTACGAAAAATCAACCGAACGCCTTGTCTCGGTGAGAAATTCTAACTGCGACACAAAGATGCCACATGGTGCATTGAGTTTAACTCGACTTGCCAGCGCTTCGGGAGGGGACTGCTGTTTACCATCAGTCGGCAAAGTAATTGAGGGTGTAGTAGGCAGTCGGATGCAATATTGGCAATCCTGCTTGACTGCGCACCCCAGCTGCGTCTAACTCGTGAATGTGCCCGCGCTGCAAACCGGCCACCTGCAATCGGACACGATAGCCATCATCCAACACTTTGGCAGAGGTCAACGTAGGAACAGTATGATCCACTTCGGGGCTTCCATACTGCTCTCGATAGATGTAGGTATAGGTTTCTAACGTGTAGCTTGACAACTCACTAGCGGTTGCCTCGTCCACAGGCTGAGTAAACACAAGGTCAAAGCCGCCGTGGACTGCCCGCATTTCCTTGATCTCGAACGGTACTTGCCCAGTCCAATCAACACGTTGGATCGCAAAATCCCTCGGACCTCGCGAGCCCCAACCGCGATTCGTTCCGCCGACGAACATGGCGCCTTGGGTGTTCAACTCCAGCGCTACGTTTCCAGAACTAAAACCTTCTAAAAACGGAAAACAGGCACCTTGATAATGCCCTTGAACCTTTTCTAGAAAGACGCGCATGACAGTGGAATTGGATTGATCGGAAACAAACAATTGATCAGAGAATGGTCCAAACTTGCCTGCTGAAGCATCGAGCGTAATTCCGGATGCCGACTTACCCATCTTGTCATAGGGAAACATTACGGCCGTTGGTTCTAGCTCTTCAATACGATCGGCCTCGGTCATAATCCGACTATCATCCTTGGGTACCATCGGCGGCGGTCCCAGCACGCTCTCCGCCAATTTGTACCAACGAAAACCGCCCGGATGTCCTACAAATTTGCCTGGAATCAAATGCTTCAGTCCACAGGTGCCATTCCAAGGACCTTGATTGTCGGTATAGAAAACATCGCCAGCACTGTTAAATCCAATGCCTCCTGGGGATCGAATGCCGCTAGTGGTCGGCGTAACGGTACCGTCCGCATTCACCCGCAAGCACCAGCCTCGATACGCGACCTCACTTCCGAAGGATCCGGTTAGGCAAAGCACAATCCACTGATTGCCATCGGGATCAAATTTAGATCCGAATGCATATTCGTGATAATCACCACTCACCTCCCAGCCATTTGCGACCACTTCAAACTCATCGGCAATCGCATCTCCATCGCTATCGCGAAGGCGAGATACGTCAGGACGTTGTGTGACATAGAGCCAGCCGTCGCGTTCCGCCAAACCCAAAGGTTCGTGGAGTCCATGCGCAAATCGATGAAATTGATCTGCCTTCACTGCGTCGGCCATTGGATTTTCGATCATCCAAATCTCACCGCGCCGAGTCGAAACAGCTAATCGTCCGTCCGACATCCATTCAAAAGCACCCGCTTCGAGCACTTCGCCCTCGGGTGTTTCCATAGTGGTAATCTGATAGTAATCCCCTTGCACAGGTCGACTCTTTTCTACGGGCGAAGTCGATTGTGCAATGGTCGATTGTGCAATGGTCGACTGTGCAATGGTCGATGTCGCGAAAAGACATTGGCATCCCATAACTACTAGCAGGACACAACTTTTCTGAATCATGATTGCTCTTCCAATCTCTCAATTTCGACAACACACAATCGACACCAAAAGCCAAATTACACAAGGCAACTTCGAACGGCTGCCCCTACCAACGAACCTCTAAATCGATTTCGATTGTAGAATTGGCTGGTAGCATCGCCCTCAACTCTGCAGAGTTGCCAACATTTACTTGCTCGATCTCGACGCCAGAGATTTTTACAGTGACTTGCCGATCTACTCGATAGCTGCCATCGTTTTGCGTTGTAATGTCACCCTTTGCGGCTCGAAAAACCATGGGCGTATCGGCTGTTAAAACCTTAATTTGGCGTCGAAGCCAGCCTGCTTGACCATCGACTCCGGCCACAGGCACAGGAAAATCCTCTACCAGTGCGTCCAAAGTACGATAGCGGAAGGTGGGCTGACCCAATGCGTTCAAGCGATACCCGAGGAACTGATATCCATGGGCTTTATCCGTCTGCTCAGGCCAGCTCCCTTGAAGAGATTCTAGAGACGCAATCGCGGATTGCTTTTCCCAATCGATGACCGCGTCGCCCAGTGGATCTAGTCGCCCTTGTCCGCGCCCAACCCAATGCAATGCTGCATCGAGAAACTGATTTTGCCATAGCCGCGACAAAGCCATTGTATCGGCGTCCCAAGCCAGATGGACCCGCTCTGGATACCCGACAGCGATACCTCGTGGACTCATCCCTGTGAGAAAATTTCTATAGAGAATCGGCCGATCACCGACGACTAATTCAATGGCACCCGGCTTCAATCCAGCGGGAGCTTTCGCCTCGGATCCGTCAGACAGGTATCGCCACATAGCGCGAATTTGATAATTGGGATCCCCATCCGCAATGCTCTTGAGCACGGAAAGACCTTCTGGAAAACTTGCCGGCATTCGTGTTCCGGGCCGATATTTCTGCGGCTCACGAAGATAGCGATCAAACCATTCCGGGCGCAATCTGTTCGTCATTTTCACCATATCGATCGCCTGGATCCCCGGAGTCGACTCTCCGTTAAAGGTATGACATTTGATGCAGGCCAGACCTTCGTTACCGACAAGCGTTCGACCATCAGACACCAAGCGCACATCACTTGCTTCCGTTTCCGTTAACTGTACTTGAGCTACTTGATCTACCCGATTCACGGACTCATGAAATTTTCGCAACGCTTCGTAGCCAAAGGCTGGCATACGCGTTTTCATATACGGACGATCGTTTGCTCCCTGCTGGAGAATCGTTGCCACATAAACATCGGTCAGCTTGGCTCCCATTCCGTCCAGCGGCGGCGGCACCCTACCTTCGTTCCCCATTTCCATCATCGTGGTTTGAAAATAGGTGTCGCGATCCGCTTCCGCTCCACCGAGTTGGTCTCGAACATGGCAGGCATAGCAATTGGAAAATACCATTGCGCGATTTACTACTGCACGATTTACAACTGCGCGATGAACGACTGCTGCATCCTCCACCCCAGTTTCTGGCTCTCCATCCAACGCAGCGCGAATGGCGGCAATTTGGGCTGGCACAAGATCGTAATTGGGCACCATTGCTGATGCATCCTTAACCGCTGTATCAGCGACTATATCTCCTAGCGTGCTACGATTATCGGCAAGGCATCCACGATACGGATCCACACTATGAAATGCTTTGGCTGGTGTACCTGCAACGGCGTTACTTCCCGACTCCGCGAAGGCGTGGCAATTAGCGCAGCGGAGCGACTGAAATAACCTCTTTCCCTCGTCAACTAGCTTGGCATCGGCTGAAAAATGATTCACGACTAGCGATTGAGTAAGGACTCCCGAAGGATCTTGAGTCACCAGTGTAGCGGCTGGCGACCGCGGAATATCTGCCCCCTCGATCTCCAGCGTGAGACGTTCTTCACCGCCACCTTCGAAATACTCGACGACCAGTCGATGGACACCTTTGCCCAACTGCTTAACGCCGGAAGCGGTTTGGTAGGGATGAACACCATCGACGCGCACTATCTCCTCACCATTCAGCAAGACACGACTGCCGTCATCACTACCGATGGTAAACCGGTAGTCGCCTGCGGTCGTGATTGGCAAGAAGGCTTCATATCGAGCGGCAAAACCATCCAGTGGTTGAATACCATCGAAGCTGAGGTCATCGACAGTGCTAGGAGCATCCACTGGTGTGAGCTTGTCAAAATCGGGCAAGTTGTCCCACCAACCACGATAAACCGTGCGAAGAAATTGCTGTCCACCGGGTACTAGAACCGTATCTCGAAGCAAATAGGTGGCAATGTCACGTGCCTCATTTGCATCGGCGACCACACGCGGCATCCGACCTTCAGGGCGAATTGCATGCGGGTCGGCAAGGAATTGAGTGAGCGAATCTAGCGTGTATTTTTCCGGCAGGTTGCCCAGCGGAATACTAGTTGCGTCGGATACGGCACCACCCTCTTGCGGCGAATGGCAAGCTATGCAGCCAATCGAATGAAACAGCACATTGCCACGTTCCGCGCTTTGACGATCTCCAGCACGATCGAGCAAGCGAGTCGGTTCCGTTGCCAGCATCAAATAGCTTGCCAAGGCCAGCGACGCTTGTTCTCGCTGATCTACGGTCATGCCATGCAACATATCTGGCATGGTGGTACCCGCTTTCTCACTGTGTGGTGCTGCTATCCAACGCACTAATTGATCAGGACGAATCCTTCCCACGACCCCTGTTAGCACTGGCCCTTTTGCAGTAGCCCAATAGCTCGACTCTCCACCATGACAATTGCGACATCCCAGCGAATCGATCAGCAGATGCCCCGCATCGACTTGCTGCGCAGGTTCCGTCGCAGCCGCATAAAACCTCTCATATCCTGGAATCCTGGGGCGAAGCGAGTCTCGTTCTGCAACGCGAGGAAGAATCCATATGTTGCGAAAACGGACTGGATTTCCATGGTCCTGTAAGTAGATCGGGCCATCTTCAGCGGATTCATTCAATGGAGCCGCTCTTGTTGGCCCAGAGACCGCGATGTCGCTTTGCACCGTAATACCATTGAGCCTTACAGTAAGCTTGGCATCAGAGGTCTTATCACCATTGAGATCAAAACGTGCTGCAGTAAAATCGACGTCGTAAGTTTGCCAAGTCAAAGGGGGCAAGCACATATTGAGATCCGGATCACGCACCGTATAAATGCCGCCCGTCTCATTGTTTAAACCTTCCAAGCCAAACGAATCGAGCACCTGAGTCTCATAACGTCCCTGATGATATACACCACTATTGCCTCGACCTTGGCCTGAGTCCTTTGGTTGAAACGGAGTTCGAAACTCAAGGTGTAATGTATAGTCGCGATACACATGCTTGGTTGTCGCGCCCTGCATCAACAGACCGTCCGCAGTCCTTTTCGCATCCGACTGCCAATGGCTATTTAAGGATGCCTGCGAACCATCAAATAACTGCGTAGCGCCTGCAGGCGCTTTGGCATCGAGCGTTGGACTAGTGCGTTCTACTTTGCTCATTTCCATCGATGCGATGAGTTGCTGAACTGCATCCGCATCAATTTGCAAACGACGAGGCGGTTCTTTACGCCAGCCAGCGCCTGGCAATCCACCTTCATAGATCACACAGTCGAAGTCACTATCGCCTAGGGCAATGACCTGCAAGCCACGACTATCCGATACGTATTCGCCTTGAATAAGAAAATCTTCATTCTGTGCAGCGACGACCGGATCATCGATGACCTGAGCAAGCAGTGGTTGAAGTGCAAAGGTCATACTGGCAGAAGCCCAGCCGACAACCAACAAAAACGCGCGCAGTTTCATAGTGCTATCGGCTGCTGAAAATAGTATCGACGAGGACTACTGGAGGCAAAGCGAGGTTTAATATCAAGCGAGGGAAAGCGATGAAAGTTGAATTCGTGTTAGCTTTCCAATTCCCAAACGGGCCAGTCCGAGCATTGCAGCAAGTTGTTGATCATCGAAGGTGGCCTCTTCACCTGTCCCTTGAATTTCAACAAACTTTCCGCCACCCGTCATGACAACATTCATGTCGACATCGGCCGCCACATCCAGATCATAGTCCAGATCCAAGACGTTTGCCGCACCTAAAACACCGACGCTAACGGCAGCCACGCTATCAGTAATAATTTCTCCACCAATTTGAGCGCCGGGAACTACCGAACGAATTGCATCCACAAGCGCAATAAACCCGCCTGTAATCGAAGCGGTTCGTGTTCCGCCATCTGCCTGCAGAACGTCGCAATCGACCGTGATCATTTGTTCGCCCAGGGCGGTGAGATTTATCACTGCACGAAGGCTGCGGCCGATCAACCGTTGGATTTCAGTCGTCCGGCCATCCACCTTGCCGTCTCGGTCGCGGCGCTTGCGTTGGGGCGTGCTGCCCGGAAGCATGTTGTATTCTGCTGTAACCCAGCCCTTGCCCTTACCTTCCATCCATGGTGGCACACGGGTCTCGACACTTGCCGTGCACAACACCACCGTATTGCCACAGCGATAGAGAACACTTCCAGGAGACGAAGTCAGGTAACCACGCTGAATTTGTACTTCGCGCAGCACGTCAGGAGGTCGTGACCCTTTGACATCGTATGGCTTGGCTGCATCCGAATTGTCCGTCAAAGAAGTAGTACTCATGCAGTCACGATCCCAAAAAGTGCGGTGTAATCACTCCAGCGCTGAATTCAGTTATTCAACTTGCACATTCTGGTCCACCCATGGTCGGTTTAGCAACCACACCAATAAACCCTTCTGCACGTGCATGCGATTGGCAGCTTGTGGAATAACGCGACTTTGTGGTCCGTCAAGAACCTCGGAGTCAATCTCTTCTCCTCGAATCGCTGGTAAACAATGGAGCACTATCGCATGATCCGGCGCTCTCGCCATCAACTTTCTGGTGATGCAGAAGTCCTTAAATATCTTGCGACGCTCTTCTCGCTGTGCTTCTTGCCCCATGCTGGTCCAAACATCCGTGTAGAGAACATCCGCATCGCTAGCAGGATCCATTGCATTGTCGGACACATCTAATCTTGCCTCAGGATATTCTGCGCGAATTTTATCGAGCCATGGTTGATCGATTTCATATCCTGCGGGACAAGCCAAGGTGAATCGCATGTCCAGCATAGCGCAAGCCAAAGCCATGCTGCGGGCAACATTATTTCCATCGCCTACAAACAAAACGTGTCGTCCTCGCATCTCGCCAAACGCTTGCTGCACGGTCATCACATCCGCCAAGGACTGGCATGGATGGCAAAGATCCGTTAGACCATTAATAACCGGGAGTGCATCAAATCCGGCTAATTCAACGACCCGATCATGGCCTTTTGCACGACACACGACGGCATCGAGGTATTCACCCAGCACGTTAGTAAAATCGGCCGGTGATTCACGCTTGCCCCATCCGACATCGTCGCCCAAGAACAGGCTACTCCCGCCCAGATGCACCATACCTGCTTCGAAGCTCACTCGCGTTCGTAAGCTGGGCTTTTCAAACAGTAGGCCGATACAGCGATTGGGTAAAAGAGTGGGTCGCTCTCCGGCCGCATGAAGATCGGCCAACTTTTGACCCGTAGCCAAAATTTGTCGAGTTTCAAAGGGTGTCAAATCAAACAGACTTAATAGATGTCGCATGCCGCTCATCGGCGTTCATTCCAGCAAGTGAGAATCGTTTATTGCTTGAGGAAAATTTACACTTCAACTGGCTCGCTCTGGACCGCCGCCATAGCCTGTCGCAAGATTTCCAGCCCCTCGTCTGCTTCTTCGATGGTCAAATTCATTGCGGGAAGCAATCGTAGCGTCGTTTTCTGCGTGCAATTGATCAGCAGACCTCGTCGCAAGCAATCGGCAACAATTGCGTCCCCTTCAATATCCAACTCCATTCCTAACATAACCCCTGCGCCGCGGACTTCTCGAATAAACTCAAATTCATCCGCCATAAGTCGCAACTTGTCCGCTAAATAGTTGCCAATCGATTGAGCATGACTCAACAGATTGTCTGCCTCAATCGTTTCAATCATGGCAATTCCCGCCGCCGCCGCGATGGGATTTCCTCCGAATGTGGCCGCATGCATTCCGGCCCGCAAGCTGGGCGAAATCTCTCGCCGTGCCAACATGGCCCCGCCAGCAATTCCAGCACAAAGGCTTTTGGCTAGCGTAATCACATCGGGTTCGACACCAAAATACTGGTGCCCGAACCACTCGCCCGTGCGACCACACCCCGTCTGTACTTCATCGAAAATCAACAATAGTTCATTCGAATCGGCAATCTCCCTCAAGCCTTGCAAAAAGCCTTCGGGAGGCATTCGCACTCCTCCTTCACCCTGAATCGGTTCCAACATGATGGCAGCTGTAGCTGAATCAACCGCAGCGCGTACGGCCGGCAAATCGCCCATCGGACAATACACAAAACCTGCCATCAAAGGGCCTAAGCCCTCGTGATATTTTGGTTGTGCGGTGGCCGAGAGTGATCCGATCGTGCGACCATGAAACCCTCCAGTAAACGTGATGATCTTGTAGCGATCCGGCGGAGTGTGCAGTCTGGCTAACTTGATCGCCGCTTCGTTTGCCTCGGTGCCGCTGTTGCAGAAAAACGCTTGACTCTCAAACGCAGTTCGCTGGCACAACAGCTCGGCCCACCGACCTTGCATATCGGTATACCAAGTGTTGGGCACATGAATTAAACGCCCCACTTGATCGCGAACTGCCTCCACAACACGAGGTGGACAATGCCCTAGCAAATTGCATCCCCATCCAGGAAAAAAATCTAAATACGATTTCCCTTCGGCATCCCATACGCGCGACCCCTCACCACGCACCAAGCTGACCTCATAGCGACGGTAATTACCAATCACATACTGATCAAATAGCTCAATCGTTGCTGGCGTCGATAGTGTGGGCCGTTCAGGCATCTCTGCAGTTCCTCAATTAGTTCTAGAAAATAGGCTTATTGGAGTCGTCGCGAACAATCTCCGTTCCAACTCCTTGCGTCGTAAAGATTTCCAATAGCAACGAATGCCGTAATCGACCGTCGACGATATGGACCTTACCCACACCACGATCCAAAGTCTCTAAACAAGCCTCCACCTTCGGTATCATTCCGCCCGCGATTACCCCTTCATCGATCAACTGCCGCGACTCGCGGGCCGTCAACGAATGAATGATCGAGTTCGGATCGTCTTTGTCTCTTAATACACCATTAACGTCGCTAAGAAATATCAACTTCTCAGCGCCCAACGCTTGCGCTACAGCCATCGCTGCGGTATCGGCATTCACATTGAGATGCTGCCCTTGCGGATCCTCGCACATCGACGGAATGATGGGCACTTGATTGGTATAGCAAAGGCTTTCGATCGGCAGGCGTTCCACCCGATGTACTTCCCCCACAAACCCCAAATCTCCATCCTCCAATACCAACTTATCTCCAAAGAGGACATTGTTTCCTCCTGCGAAGTTCAGGTTCATCGCTCGTCCACCTAAATATTCGATCTGACGAGCCAAATCCTCGTTCAATTCAGTCGCTAAGACGCGTTCGACCACCCGCAGTGTTGCTGCATCGGTAACCCGCCTTCCACGAACGAAGTGTGGTTCAATCTTCTCTTCAGCCAACGCGCGGTTGATCGCTTTGCCACCTCCGTGCACTACCACAGGATGTAATCCCACGGTTTCCATGAAGATCAGATCCAATAAGATGTGGCGGAGCGCGTCAGGGTCGTCTAAAACACTCCCTCCCAACTTGATCACAGTCGTCTTCCCGCGAAAGCGACGGATCCAACCCATGGCTTCAATCAAGATGTTTGCTTTTGCAATCGCTGCGTCCAAAGTTTCCCTACTCCCGTCGATTTGGCCTGGGAAAAACCGATCAGGCTAGGCAGACCATGGGGCACCTGTCAATCCAGATGCTCAACACTTTTTTACCATTTTCATGAAGGATTCCCGTTCCTATGCAATCAGAAATACTACTTGTGGGTGGTGGAAAAATGGGACGGGCAATGGCCCTGGGAATGATACGTGGGGGGATTTTGCTGGAAAATCGACTTTGCGTTGCCGACGCTGATCCAGAATCTCGCAAATGGTGGGGTACAAATATGCCTGATGCCCGCGTCACCGATGACGCGGCAAAGGTTGCCGAATCGGCCGAGTCGATTGTGCTGGCCGTGAAACCGTTTCAAATTGAATCCGTTATTCGGCACGTGCAGACGCTTCATCCCGCAGTTTGGCAAGATCGACTAGTGATTTCCATTGCTGCCGGCGTTTCCCTTACGCAATTGACTCATTGGATCGGAGGAAATCGAGTTGCCCGCGTTATGCCAAACACTCCGGCATTGGTTGGCGCCGGAGCCAGCGCCTACTGCAGTGCGCCAGGTGTCACCACGGCGGACGAAGAGCAACTCGTTTCCATGCTGAATTCATTTGGGACATCGGTAGCGATTGCCGAATCGCTGATGGACGCAGTTACAGGACTCAGCGGTTCAGGACCTGCCTATGTATTTATGTTCATAGAAGCATTGGCAGATGGAGGTGTTTTGGCGGGACTGCCCCGCGGAATTGCTATGAAATTAGCGGCACAGACAGTGATGGGTGCCGCAAAAATGGTCGCCGAAACAGGTGAACACCCGGGTGAACTCAAAGATGCTGTAGCGAGTCCTGGTGGTACGACCATTGCCGCAATTCGCTCGCTCGAACACAATGCGTTTCGCGGAGCAGTGATGGATGCAGTGATGGCTTCGGCTAATCGCAGTCGCCAGCTCGGCAGTGATAAAGCTTAATGGTTGGAATTATTCCTTTTTTTCGCTTCTACAGACACACAGAGTCCAATGGATTCACCATTCGTTTTGGTTGACGACAAACATGTTCCGCTCTATCGCATCATGTGGGTTGCAGCGACTCCCCATTTCTGCGGAGAAGAGGACTGCACTCGTGAAGGACAGTATGAAATTCGGCTGGAGATGGACGAATCCGTCTGGGCCACCGGGAAAGAGCGCGACGACGTGCTCGCCGCGCTAACAGAATGGTGTGGAGAAGGCCCTGAGACCGAAGACCCCGCGCCCGAAGATGATACGCCACCTTGGTAGTGTTTTTGCATGACGGACATGCTCGTCTCATCATCACTTATTCCACTTTTACGCATATTCCAAAACCCATAACTGCAAAACGCAATTGTCTTATTGAAGGAGCACCAGCGTGCCACTCGCCAAGGAAATCAAGACTGGATCTGTCGTTGTCAATGACGGAGCCCCCATAATCATCGAAGGAATCAATGTTCAATCTCCTTCTGCACGGGGTGCCGCGACCCTTTACAAGTTTCGCGCTCGCAATGTGATCACTCGACAAAAAATCGATATCACTCTCAAGGGCACAGATAGCTTGCCAGAAGCTGACTTTTCCAAGCGCCCCGTGACCATGATGTTTATTGACACCACGCACGTTCATTTGATGGACTCCGAGTCCTACAACCAGTACGAGCTATTGCTGGAGGATGTTGCAGAACAGCTTCCTTACATTACGGAAGGACTCGAAGGGATTCGGGCCATGATTTACAACGATGGCTGCGTCGGTCTAGAAATTCCCGCTTCGGTCGAGCTGACGATCACTCAATGTGATCCAAGTGTGAAAGGCAATTCTGCTACATCGCGGAACAAGCCAGCAACACTGGAAACCAATCTGATCGTTCAGGTTCCTGAATACATCAAAGAAGGTGAGCGCATCAAAGTGGACACTCGCACGGGCGAGTTTTTATCGCGAGCCTAAGGTCATTCCATCGCTTGCCCGGCGACCACTTAGAGGATTAACTCAGCGACATGTTTTTGAACTTCGTCTATGGGTTAATCCTATTTGCCTGCTCGCCAATACTTGTCTATCGCACTTTCAAACATGGAAAATATCGTCGCGGCTGGCGTGAAAAACTCTGGGGCGACGTTAACGTTCCTGTTGCGACGGGGCCCCGTTTTTGGTTTCACGCTGTCAGTGTTGGCGAAGTCAATCTTTTGGGCGGCATGATCGCGAGCTTGCGGGAACAGATTCCGCACGCTGACATCGTTGTTAGCACGACCACCGCGACGGGCTTCGAATTGGCACGCCGCCGCTTTCCTCAAGATCGCGTCTTTTACTCGCCCCTTGATTTCACCTGGTCTGTGAGACGAGTCATTCACCGCGTTCGCCCTGATTGCATTGTCTTAGCCGAACTAGAAGTTTGGCCTAATTGGATTCGTGAAGCTCGCCGCAAATCCATACCTATCGCAGTGGTGAACGGCCGACTCAGCCTTAATTCGTTTCGCGGGTATCAAAGAATCGATTACTTAGTTCGCTCCACGTTTGGTCGCTTAACATTGGTTGCGGCTCAAAGCGAACTTTACGCGGAGCGATTTCGCGCCATGGGGGTACCATCATCCGCAGTACACGTTACTGGCTCAACAAAGTTCGATGACGCACCGCTGACTCGCAATTCCGCCACCATTGACGAATATCGTCAATTGATTGGTGCCGAGAAAGTTCTTGTGTTGTGGATTGCCGGTAGCACACAGGCGGGTGAAGAAGCAGTGGCCATGAAAGTCTATCGCGATCTGCAAGTTGAATTTCCACAATTGAGATTGATCTGCGTGCCGCGACATGCCGAGCGGTTTGATACGGTTGCCCACGAAATTGTACAAATGGGATTCGCATGTCGACGCCGCTCCCAGCTCAACGATCCAAAACAGGAATGGGATAGCGAAACCATCCTGCTGATTGATTCCATTGGGGAACTACGAGCATGGTGGGGATTGGCCGATATTGCATTTGTGGGTGGCAGCCTAGGCAGCCGCGGTGGGCAAAACATGTTGGAACCTGCTGGATACGGTGCGGCAGTATGCTTCGGCCCGAATACTCAGAACTTCCGCGATATCGTCTCAGAGTTACTGCAAAAGCAAGCAGCCTGCGTGGTCAATGATCAAGAATCGCTAAAAGCATTTGTGCGTAGAGCGATCGAGCATCCCGTGTGGGCTCGTCAACAAGGAGAGAACGCTCAACAAGTAATTCAAAGTCATCAAGGCGCTACGCGGAAGACCATTCAACTACTGCTGCAGAGCTTGCCCCTGTCCCTTACCAATCCAAATACCCATGGCAATGAGTAAACCCACTACGCTGCTTGCCACCACAGCGCTAATCCCAATGGGAACTTGTTCCAGTACGACCAAAGGTATGGCAACGGTCAACATTCCGCCCCCGATAAACGGTGCAGAAAAGGGTGCCGCTAAGGCGTAGTCCTGTGCCGCCCCACTACGCAATTCGGGATCGATCAAGCGGAGCAACACCATGCCGGTTGCCGTCGTGCCTGTGGACATACCATAGTTGATCAAACCTAAGGAAAACCAACGGTCTTTCGGTAGTATATAACGCGACAAAAATAGCAGACAAATGGGTGTCCAAATGCAGCCCGCTATCATCAATGCAGAAATGGGGACAATCATTTTTGCGACTGCTTGAATATTCAAAGACGTGATTGCCGCAACCACTAAGACTTCCATCGCGACGGTGGAGAGTCTTCGAATGGTCACTCGATCTATCCAATGGTCAGCGTGCAACAATTGAAGCGTTCGACGGACGATCCAGCCGCCAAAAAGCGTAAAGATGAAGAGCGGGAAACTACTAACAACTGCCGCCACCGTTAATCGCTTTTCCAATTCCTGCTCTGCGACAGAAACACTGGTCTCACGTGGTAGCCAGCCATCAACGTACTCAGCCCCCGTTACCACAATCGTTTGCAAAAAAATCCCAATTGCAAATGCGAATGTCAGCCAGATTATTTGCAATAACAGTGGATCGATGACTTCGCGATCCAAAACGTCGTACCCAATGGCTCGCCGCACATGCTTGGTCTCTTCGGCTGAAGTCTCCGTTACAGTTTTGTCTGACACGGGGAGGTTACTTGCACCGATCCACCCCAAACGCAAGCCAATGTTTATCCATAAGATTCCGGAACCAATTCCATAGATCAACCCAACGGTCGCCATCAGAATTCCCAAGTCGAGCCCTTCAGGGAATTGAATCGTGGGATGTGAAAATACCTGTCCCATCGCTGCGGCCGTTCCGTGTCCCCCTGCGAATCCAGTTTCGATCAACATTGCGAAGGAGTTTGGCACATCGTAATAGGGCTGGACGATCAACCAAGTCACCCACAGCCCCACCGCAGTCTGGCCCAAAACGATAATCCAAACCATGAGAACTTGCCGGCCCACACGCAGAAATTGACCCGATGTGGCAACGGACTCGCGCTCAAGAAGTAACGCTGCAAAAACAACGGCAATCAACACACCCGGCCAGCTCCCCATCTGTGCCGCAAGTGGTTCGAGATGAGCCCAAGTGGGAACAGGAAGCAGCTTGGGAAGCTGAACCAGCGCCAACCCCAATGCGCCGGCAAGTACCGATGCGGGCACGTAGAAATATCGAAAGCTCGTAATATGTAATCGGCACAAGATCCCAAAGGTCAACAGTGACATCACCAGTAGGATCGTATAAATCATAGCTTGATTTTCTAAACACCTGCGTTGATCATCGGATGTGCAGCGCGATCACTGCAAAGTACGACAAGCAAATTGGATACTAACGCGGCCTTCTGTTCAGAACTCAATTGCACAATCTCATCTCGCTGTAGATGTGCAAGCGCCATTTCAACCATACCTACCGCACCATCTACAATTCTAGTTCGAGCTGCGATGATCGCACCGGCTTGCTGTCGTTGCAACATGGCCGCAGCGATTTCCTGGGCGTAAGCGAGGTGACTGATTCTCGCTTCAATAACATTGACTCCTGCTTTCTCCAGGCGTTCATCGATATCAATTCGTAGTTGTTCTGAGATATCACTCGTGTTTCCCCGTAGAGAAGTTTCTGCGTCGTCGCTGTCATAAGGATAGCGGGTCGCCAAGTTTCGCAGCGCGGCCTCGCTCTGTACCGAAACGAAATCTTCATAATCGTCCACTTCGAACAGCGCTTCGGCAGTGTTGACAACCTTCCAAACAACCACTGCCGACATCTCAATCGGATTTCCATCACGATCGTTGACCTTTGAGGGTCGTCCGGAAGAACGAGTCCTGGCCCGTGTTACTTGACCGGCCGCATCCTTGACTTCCGGGGAGGTCGTTGAACCGGTCTCGAAATTACGTACTCGCAAGGAAATCCGTCTCTTGGAAAAGAATGGATTCACCCAAAAGAATCCCGATCGATTGACCGTCCCTTTGTATTCGCCAAACAACAATAGCACCCTCGCCTCATTGGGCGCAATTGCCATCAGTCCACAAAGTCCAATCACTCCCGCTATTACGGATAGCCCGGACAGGACCACTGCGATTCCCAGAAAAAAACCGCCTAAGACTCCGCCAATACTAAGCAATGGGATAGGAGCCAGCATTTTGCCGAGGCAAACCGTCAAAGGAAACCAACCGGAGCGTGGTTCGTAGTAGACTTCTTTCACGATTCTGATTCACTTATTTATAGGAATAGCGAGACTTGCATTTATTGTATTAAAAGCGGCGAGCACCCTCACCATCATAACTTGGCCAAGAACGCCCTAAACCTAGGCGCTTATTCCCCTTAAAATCGCGTTTTCTATCATCTCGTCACCACCAAAGTATCTACTTTGCGGAGTCCCAAAGACCTAGGGAAGGATTACGTATAAAGTAGTACTCACTCCCATCAGAGTCGCACTGCCAACCATCCTTGAGGGTCTCGATAGGGTACCTGCCTAAGAGCTGATTGCAGTCTGCCCATTGGTATCCGACCGACTCGATCTCTTTCGGGGTCATCCTACCGGCGCCATAAAAAACGGTGAAACGATTCTCGGGGGAACCATGAATCAAATGGGCCGCAGCGGATGGATTGGCGGCAAGATCCTCATTCTCTGTGCAGAGCCTCATTACTTCAGCACTGGGGCGATAACCATATTTGCGAATCAACAAGTCAATTTGATCATCTTCGCCAAAGGTCTCAACCGCTGGAGCAATCACAGTTAAACGCCCACCTGTGGCGATTGCCATTCGGGTTCGATAGATCGCTTTATTGCCTAACCAAGTGCTATGAAATTCGCTTGGATCTAAATAGGCAACGATATGTTGCGGCGCCCTATCAAGCTGAATGATATTGACCTCAGCCGACAGCGCGGCTGCCATTTCAAAAGTCTGATGATCGTCACCAATGAATAACCCTCTTGTAACAAGAGTACCGTCAGCAAGTGATTCGATGACTGTTAACACATAAAGTAGGGGCATCTCGCCACAAAAATGATCTTGAGCGTAGTTGAGTATTTTTCGAAGTGGCGTGTTGGCTTTCCCCATACTCCGCTCCATTCCATACGCAGCACTTAAGAAATGGCTGTCATTGATTCCAGCCGATCCACCAGTACCAACGAATATATTTTTGTTGTAGTTGGCCATACCGATGACTTCGTGTGGCACCACTTGCCCGATGGAGATAATCAAGTCGTGGTGTCCCTCGATTAACAACCGATTTACCTGCGCGGGCCAGTCTTTATTGTAGATACCTTCGGTAACGTCGTTGACAAACGAAGCGGGTACGTAGCCAAGCGTTACCACATCATCTCGCCAACGATGGTCCCGGAACAGCGATCGGGGCACACCGGGGAACATATGGGCAATTTGCTCTGGCTTCATCGGCTTATGTGTACCGAGTGCCGGCATGACATCAACAACTGCGGTTCCCAGTTGCTGAAACAACAGCGAGGTGATCTCTCCGGCGCGGCTAGGTAAGCGAGAATAATCAGGTGGCAATAACAAGACCCGCACCGGTTTCGACTGCAAATTTTTGACTAATTGCATCCGTTCCAGCGCCAAAGATAGCCCGCTCGCAATGTCGCTGGTTGTCAACGAGGCAAACTTGCCGCCAGTCGAGAAATAGGTTGTCATAATACGTCAAGGAGGTGGTAATTGAGGTGCTACAATGCTAGGCCACTGAAAAGGTCTCTGTGCAGGTGCCCTTGAGTCTAAGTCAGCACGCGGCCCAAAGGGAAGCACCTTCGCGTGATAACCGAGCGGAGTGCCCTTGACCGTTGACCCATTAGCCCGTTTGATGATGATTCCGCATGCGAACCCGCGTAAATTCACCTGTTTCGCGAAAAGTTTTCGGAATCCCTTTCAACTCACCTCTCAACGAGCCTCTCATGTCCGCAGAACGCATCGAATCGGCCATTCCCCACCGTCCTCCGATGCGATTGCTGGACGAGATTGTCGAGGAAAGTGAAGGTAAGATCATTTGTAGAAAGACTTTTCGTGAAGACGATTTCTTTGTTCAAGGACATTTCCCGGGCTATCCGCTTGTTCCTGGCGTGATACAGTGCGAATGCTGTTTGCAAGCGGGAGCTATTATCCTCAGCAAACACACTCCAGAAACTGGCGTGGTGCCCGTGGCAACGCGTCTGGATAACGTCAAATTTAAGCGCATGGTGCGTCCCGGCGATACGATTCTCGTCGAGGTGACGCTCAATGAGAACGTCGGCAAAGCCTACTACTTGACTGGCAAGGTAATGCTCGATGGAAAACTCGCATCACGACTCGATTTCGCATGTAGCGTGGCGGATCCGCGTGGGGAGCAATAGGCATGAATTCAACCGAACCAGCTGCGAACGGCATGAATGATTTCTTACGGCTAGCCGGCAAGACCATCCTCGTCATGGGTGTTGCCAATCGTAAAAGTGTCGCTTGGCGAATCGCTAGCCAACTGGAAGAAGTTGGCGCCAAGGTGATTTACAGTGTTCGAAGTGAAAGCCGTCGCGAGCAGCTTGCAAAGTTATTGTCAGGCAAAATAGTTGTCGTTTGTGACGTCGAAGACCCCAGACAAATCGACTCGCTTGCTGACGAAATTGGAAAATTGAATGTCAAGCTTGACGGACTAGTTCATTCGCTTGCCTTTGCCGCTTACCCCGATGGAATTCGTCCTTTCCACGAAACGACTCGGCAGCAGTTCCTGCAAGCAATTGATATTTCCTGCTTTTCATTGACCGCTGTTTGCAATGCGCTCAAAGAACATTTCCAAAGCAACGCGTCGGTGGTGACAATCGGAATTAGCACCACCAGAATGGCAAGTGAAAGCTACGGCTTTATGGCACCCATCAAAGCCGCGCTAGAATCTTCACTAGCCTTCTTAGCAAAATCCTTTAGCCGTTTCAGCGAAGTACGTTTCAATGCAGTCGCCGCGGGCTTACTCAAAACTAGCGCTTCTGCTGGCATTCCAGGTTATGTAGATTCCTATCTATTCGCTGAGCAAGTTATTCCTAGAGGTCGCGCTGTCGAGACAGACGAAGTCGCATCCACTGCAGTCTTCCTGCTTAGCCCGCGATCGTCCGGCATCAATGCACAGCGATTGATTGTTGATGCCGGTATGGAGATTAATTATTTTGATGCCGAGGTCATCAAACGAGTCACCAACGTAGATTGAATCACAGAAATTAAATCAAGCTCTGCTGGTTACATACGGAGAACCAACTCATAAAGTATTTTCGTTAAATGCTGTTGGTGCTAATGCACCACAAATGATTATTTGTACGAATATAGATGGCCATTCCTGCAATCGCTGGAGACGCATTGGTTGCTTCTCCTAGTGGATTAATGCTCAATGGCTTGTAAGTTGAAGCCGCTTCGAACACGTACGTAGTACCTGATTGGGTCAGCGCGTAAATTCGCCCGTTGGCTGCCACCAGCGACCCCCAACTTCCGCCGTTGGCGCCGCCATCCGACATCCGCTCGCGCCATAGTCGTTCGCCATCGGAGATACGGCTACAGTCGACAATGCCGTTCATCGTGATTCCGAACAAGTAGTCGCCCACGATAATGGGACTGCCAATGCGTGCTGGGTCGTTTTTCATGGTCCACTGAACTTGTGTTTCTCCGACATCACCTCGTCCACCCGGTTTAATGGCCATTGCGGTACCGCCTTGCAATGCCAAAACGCCCGCGCCGAATGCCGGAGAACCCAGGACCTGCTCCGCGGGACCGGTACAGGTCCAAAGCGTTTCTCCCGTCTCCGGCGCTACACCGCGAAGTTCTCCCGGCATCGTCAAAATGACTTCGACGCCTGTTTCCAAATTCAACACCACAGGGGTCGCCCAACTACCGAAGGGATCGCGCAGGTCAGTCTCTTTGGGCAAGGGAGGCGCATTGGGACCCTCCAAGGGATTTACCGCATCGACTCGCGGCATGTCGATTCTCCAAAGTTCCGCACCATCGACTACGGACAAGCCCGCATAGAACTGTTCGACACCGGGACCAAATGTGACTACGACGATGTCATTTACGAGCACGGGCGAAGGGCCGCCGCCGAATAGATGTTGAGGGGTTCCCCATGATTTATTCCATAAAACCTTGCCATCGAGATCAAAACAAAATAGCCCTGGCTGCCCGAAGAAGCATAGCACTACGGAACCATTGCTAACGGGCGACGCCGCGCACAGCGGATTGCTGGGGTGCGTCCATTCGTCGACATCCGCCACCTCTGCATGACGCCAAAGTTCCTTGCCATCGCTTGCATCAAAACAAAGCAGCAATCGCTCTCGCGACTCGGGAGAAAATTGTGTAAGGAATATTCTTTCACCGATCACGATAGGAGAAGAGTTGCCTGGGCCTGGAAGTGGAGCTTTCCATTTGACCCCGAATTCGGTCGTCCAATGTGTTGGCGGGTCCTCCTCAGCAGCGGCCACCCCAGTTCCACCGGCACCGCGCCACGAAGGCCAATCCGCCCCATGGAGACTCGGCTGAGTCATGCACAAAAACGGCACCAGCAGCATGAACCTGATCGATTCCGTGCCAATAGTTACAACGACATTGCTTGCGGTGGGATGGATGTTTGCGCATCCAAGAAACTTGAACATCATAGTGATCTCTCATTGTCGGATCGCGGAAAGAATGCGATGAAATTCCACGGTTTGGCTATTGCTGTCAGAGCTATCGCATTGGCGACGTTGTTTAACGCTGTGCCCGGCTGCGTTCGTTTAGCGAATACACAGCCAGCAACGACAAACAGTTCTGACGCGCAGATTATGCTCTCACTGGACGATAAAAATCAAAGGGAAAACAGCAAAAATCCTTATAACAAAACCACTCCCGCCAACTTCAAAAACGGTTCAGAAAATCCCCCTAAAATTGCCGATTTTTTTGAAAGTAAATTCAATCCTCATCGCGTACTTTGGAAAAGCTGGGGCAAAAAGCAACTACAGACCGGTGACCTCGTTTTTACACGTAGCGACTATCGAGTATTCCTGGGACTCATCAATTTTACAGAAGTCACTTGTGGTGTAACGAATAGCCCCATGTCGCATGTGGGCATTGTGGCAGTCGAAGACAACATTCCGTATGTCTATGACATTTCAGATCCTGGAGTCCGCAAGACAGAATTCTCTCGATATGTGACCCGGCCAGGCTATTTGTCTGTGACAGTTCGGAGACCTGACGAATCCATTTATAGCGCATTGCCGAAAGTTATTGAGCGGACACGATGGCACCTACAGTCGGGGACAAAATTTGACACCAAGTTTCGGCTCGACAACGAATCCCTCTATTGCACAGAATTTGTCATTGATGCCTTTGAAGCAGGAGGCATTCGATTGTGTGAACCAATACCCCTTGGCGAGTTTCCCGGTCTCTCGACGCTTTCACCCTGGTTAAGAAAATTCGCCGAGTCACGTACGGGACTGATGGAGACCGACTTGCTGTATTCGCTGGGAAACTCAGAGGAAGGCCTGCTTGCTTCCCCGCTGCTCTCCGAGGTGCTACCGATAACAGCGATTTCCACCGCTCCTGCCGAACATTAAACTCGCATCCATTGGCGGAAACCGGCGATGATTTCGGTAGGGTGGGCATAGATTTGTATCACGCATATTGCCATCAAGAATAAGCCCGTAACCAACATCACAAATCCGCCCATGCTAAAGGGCGAAGTTTTTCCATGGGTCTGCTGGCGCAATTGCAGCACGAGATGACGCCAAAAATGCGGATGGAGATTCCTCTCAAACGCCTCAATCTGAAAGACGTCACGAAGACCATGCGATTCAATTCTTAGGTGAACCCCACGACTTGGTAAGTCAACTTGCAATCTTTCTTTATCAATGGTTGCGTTCGAATCGACCGTGATTGCCGCCCGATGCAATTCGACAAGAGCATCCAATGACGAAATTCCATAGAGAACAATTTTTGGCTTGAGCGACATGAGAATCAACGACACGCACAAGGCATAAAAAACGCCCAGGACGACCCATACAATCCACCCCAATTCGGCAGCCGCAGACGAAGGAAAAAAGAGATGAACCGGTCCGATCATCACTAGTCCAACAAGGGCGATGGCTAATGCGGCTCCATCGCGAGATTGCGTGGTGATGAGAGGCCGCCTCGAAAGACGCATCGCTCCTAACAACAGTAGATAGGTTGCCAAGGGAAGCAATGAAAAGAACAGCGGGAACGAATCGATCTGCAACATCCGGACTTCAATGGCAGGAGTGAACCAAGACTGACAGCGTCATCAATTTCCACGCAAAAGAGCAAACACAACGACAATCAGCACCAGCGCAGCAATCACCCCAACAAGGGCTTTCCAGGAAACTTCCCGCACCCCACCGGCACCCAACCTGGCAGCAATGCGCCGCTGCAATTGCTGCCGTCCCATTTCTACCGCTGCATCTGCACCTACGTCGCGAGATGTCCGGCCTGCTTCCAAATTTTCGACCGCCACATGATTTGGCATAGTGTCGACGTGATACTTTTCAATTATTTGATACATGACCCCTTGGACCTGCCGAGCATTAAAGGGGCGCTGCAGAGGATCTTTGGCCAAGAGGCGAATGATGATCTCGTCTAATTCTACAGGACAAGCAGGGATCACATTGCAAACATGCGGAGGTGACGCGCGAAGATGCTGCTCAAAAAGCTGAGCAAAATTATCACCCTGGAATGGCTTCTGGCCGGTCAACATCTCGTACATGCAGCATCCGAGCGCATACAAGTCTGCCTTGCCCGAAATGGCCGCATCCCCGGTGATTTGCTCGGGCGCCATATAGGCATGCGTACCGACAGTTAGCCCAACCGAAGTCAAATCAGCACTGGTTAAATCCCGGGCAATCCCAAAATCTCCCAGCTTGACCTCGCCATCCGGAGTCAGAAATAAATTGGCCGGCTTGAGGTCTCGGTGCACGACGCCATGGTTATGGGCACACTGCAGTGCCGAACAAATTTGGCGGGTACAGGTTACAACTTCCTGCCACGTTAGCACGCCTCCGCCCACCAGAAGATCGCGAACAGTCCCCCCGGCAACCAGTTCCATCACATAAAACAACTGGCCGTCTGCCTCACCGCCCCCATCATAGCGGACGATATTTGGATGGCTCAGCCTCGAGAGAATTAGCATCTCCCGCTCGAAACGAGCGCGAATGAGCGGGTCACGTGAGACACTAGGGTGCAGTAGTTTTACTGCGACGGACTCGCCCGTTCCCTTGACCGTTGCTGCATGAATTGCACCAACGGTGCCAATTCCGATGGTTGGCCCAAGCTGGTAATCATCCAACCGCAGCTTTGAGGAATTCACTAGCATGCCTCGCCGGGTGGACGACTCGACTGGTTGGCTCAAACACCCGAAATGGATTCGATACGAACGCGAGTGTACAACTGGCGATGGCCCGTACGACGACGGTATTTCTTGCGACGATTGAATTTTTGAATGTAAATCTTGTCGCCCTGTTGCGGACCAAGAACCGATGCCGTGACGGCAGCCCCTTCTAGGGTTGGCGTACCAAGCTTCAATCCGCCCTCACCGCCCACAGCAAGGACTCTCGAAAATTCCAAGCTCTCCCCTTGAGGAGTATCTCGGTAATCGACCGCCAATTCCATGCCGGGTTCAACTCGGTACTGACGACCGCCGTCCACAATAATCGCGTACATCGCTGGAAAACTCGCGTATCGAAAATCTGCGTAGAGGAAATCGACCGCAACGAGTGCGGACCAAGACCTCAAGGTGCTGTTTGCTGGTTAAATGAATCGCGAAATATAGCCGTAGTATCGGACGGAACGCAACCCTTAGTTTGAAAACAACCATTCAGTGCGTGCAAATTGATCGCTGCGCGCTCATAATGCCCTCACTTCCCTCCTCTTCCTCCTTCCCTTTCCTGATTATCAGCGAGAATTCATCCATGCATTGGCTAACCCAGAAACGGATCAAGCAAATACTGTTCACCCTGTCAGTTCCTTCACTTGCACTGTTCGCATGTGCGCAGTCAGTGTTCTTTTCTGCTGCGTCTGCACAGGAAGCACCAGCCGCCGCGACGAGCATCGGCTCGGACATGACGAGCATCTTTGATGGCACAAGCCTTTCAGGATGGCATGGCTGCCCGCATTTGGCACCAGGCGAATATGCGGTTACGCCCGAAGCTCAAATAGCCGAATGGCAATCTCAAACCGTCGCCCATTGGACCGTTGCAGATGGGGAATTGATCAACGATGGAGACGGTCCCTATCTAACGACCGATAAAGAATACAGCGACTATGAACTGCTGATTGAATACAAAACGGTGGCGGGCGCGGACAGTGGGATATACCTACGCGGTGTTCCACAGGTCCAAATTTGGGATTACACCGACCCAGGTAAATTTTCGATCGGTTCCGATAAAGGCTCCGGCGCGCTATGGAACAATTCACCCGGCGCGGCAGGCAAAGACCCACTGGTGTTGGCAGATAAACCTTTCGGCCAATGGAACTCGCTGCGAATTATCCATGTGGGAGAGCGCGTCAGCGTTTGGTTGAACGACAAGCACGTCGTTGATCATGCTCGGATGGAGAATTTCTGGGACCGCGCTGCTGCCTTACCGAAATCGGGTCCCATCCAATTGCAAACACACGGCGGGGAAATCCGTTGGCGCAACATTAAAATTCGCGAAATTGGCTCATCCGAAGCCAATCAGATTCTCGCTTCCCATGGCAACGAAGGCTTTGAGTCGATATTTGATGGCGAGACCCTGACTGGTTGGCAGGGTGCAGTCGATGATTATCAAGTGGCCGATGGTGCGATTCAATGTCGTCCCGAAAGCGGAGGCAATCTGTTTACAACCAATGCCTACTCGGATTTTGTGGTTCGACTGAAATTCCAAGTCCCTGCGGGCGGAAACAACGGTCTAGCTATTCGCTACCCAGGCAAAGGCAATCCTGCGTACGATGCAATGACCGAGTTGCAAGTTCTGGATAACGAACACCCTTCCTATGCCACCTTGGATCCACGTCAGTACCATGGATCGGCTTATGGAATGGCCGCAGCAAAACGGGGTTACTTGCGACCTGCAGGTGAGTGGAATTACCAAGAGGTTACGGTGAAGGGACCGACTATTCGAGTCGAGCTGAACGGCACGCTCATTTTGGATACCGACCTAAGCACCATTACCGAAGTGATGGCGAATTCACCGCATCCGGGCAAAGAACTTAAAGAAGGATTCTTTGGGTTTGCCGGCCACGGAGATAACGTTGCATTCAAAGATCTCTTTATTAAGACACTGTAATTTCTTTCTCGAAACAGCAATGATTTCTTTCAAGAAACAGCAGTCACAAGGATGTTATCGTGGCTGAGGAATCCATTTATCCCACAAGCCCACCTACCAAGGTGGGCAGCGGGATTGCGAGTGATGCTTGCGAAAACGTTCCTTCTGGGATGGAATTATCGCATCCGCGACCGCGAAGAGCCGGTCGACGTTGGATGGTATTACTCGGCTTGCTGGGAATCGTTTTTCTGGGGCTGCTACCACGCTTCATTGGTTCGCACTGGATCGTCGACCCGTTGTTAGCCCGAGCACTCAAAGGCGACTTTCGGGCCACCGTTGGCAGTGTCTCACTCGGTTGGTTTAGCCCACTGTCCATTTCGAACATCGATATCGTTGAACAACAGCAACAATCGCTGATTCATATCGAACGCGTCCAGTCTCACAAATCGCTCGTTCCCCTCTTAATGGATCATCGACGATTGGGAGCAATCGACCTCGAATCACCTACCGTTAATCTAACTTTGCTTGATCAAGGGACTAATTTGCAGAAATTGCTGGCAACGTTTAAGCCTGCTGATTTACCCGAAAAAAAACCTGCCGAACCCCTGCGTGCCAATTTTCAAATCGTTGTCCAAGGGCTGAGATTTGTAGTGCGAGATGGCAACAACCTAAAGCCCTTGCTAGACACACCTATCGGTGATTTCACAGTCGAATATGTTGCCGTCGACAATGCCCCAGTGGTTCAAGTCGCTGCGGGAACTTTGTTGGACCACGCACCGTTAACTCCTGAATTGTTTGACTACGGCCTGCAATTTGTCCTGCCAATCGTTTCTAACGCTGCCGCGGTAGAAGGAAGTATTTCTTTAGCGACTCAAAACATCAGTGTGCCGCTCAGCAACCCCAAGGACTTGGTAGGTGGAGGTCGTCTGACGATCCATGAAGTCGCGATGGGTGTACGCTCGCCGCTAATCCTGAAAATCAGCGAATTCGCTGCTACGGTTTTTCGTCGCCCTATGCCGAATCGAGTCGTTCTTGCCGATGAATCCAACATTGATTTCCTCATTGATCAACAACAAGTTTGGCACGAGGGAGTCCGATTCGGGTTACCAGAAATTGACCCGGACTTGGTGTTTGCCACAAGCGGAACGGTAGGATTCGACCACCGACTTGAACTCGTGTTGGAAATCCCTTTACCGGTTCATTGGCTTGCCAATCGAGCAGAAATCAAAGAACTGGGTATCAAACCGCTGCACATACCAATCCGCGGCACGCTTGAGGAACCGATCATTGCATGGTCGGAAACAGGCGCTGAATTGTCGACATTGTTGTCCGATATTCAGCGGCGACTCGGCGATAGTGCGCCTCTTCGTTCTGCCATTCTTGGCGAGGCGAGTGAGTTGGCAGAAGGTAAGGGGGATGCCATAGAAACCGCCGCCGCCGCGCTGGAAATGTGGCAGAAATTTCGGCAATCGCGAGAGGATCGCGAACCATCGCTGCCACTGGAAAATTCCACAGAGAGCACAAAGACCTTGCGTGAGCGACTCAAGGACAAGCTTTTTGGTCAACCTTAGTTTCGGCGCATTTTCTCTGGTGCGTATTCTCCCTGGACGGTAACTCCGCAAACTCCATTTTGCTTTCTGTCTTTACTTGGCTAATGAAAGCTGTCTAGTATGCGGAGTGGACTGCTCACCTTACCTAAGTCCTCGTTCACTATTCCTGTGGTTGGACATGGAGGTCCGCCCCGATGTTGCCGCAATCGCCTTTCATTCGTTGGAAGCGAAACGATGGGAAGCTCCCAGACGTAGTGGTGCGTCGCGCCTTGAAGTCAGAAGTTGAACCGAGGCAACATCAGGCCAATCGTCTCAACAGCTGGTCACAATTCTCCTTGCTTTTATTTCTGCTTATTTCAGCAACTGTCTGGGGAATTGTCTGCACGCAACAATTGCTAGCACAGGAAGCTGCAGTATCCACCAAGACGGAAACTCAAATTGACTTGGTTCTTCGTTTCCAATGGATGTGCGATACACCTCAAGCCATGGACGGAGAAATCCGTTCTGGTTCGGGGCAATTAACGCCGCTCAACAACCTTTCCATGGATGCGTGTACTACTGGCGCCTATTGGAATGAACAGGACGGAAAAGTTCTTAAAATTCATCCTCGTGGCGTTGCGGATCGACTGGGAATAGACGTTCATTACGTCGGCTCAAAATCGGACAAGCTCGATTTGCGATTGAAGTTTGAGAATGCTCAAGACGTGCGAGTACCGAACAGCACGAAAGTTCCCGGGAGTGGCGGCGAGCAAGTAGTGGAGCTTTCGCTTGATATTGCTTCACTGATTGATAGCAACGAGGATCGAATCATTGCGGGGGGCATTCGGATGTGGGTCGGTCGCACCAATGGCGATAACCTCCGAGTTCGCCTTGGCAATGGCGATTCCCTGGTTTTCTCTGCAGGTGAAAAGGTTCCGTTTTTCATCTCACCGAACAATATCCCGCTGGCCGTCAATCGACCTCTTGAAATGCGTGTCGCCCTGATGAGCGACACAGAATCGGCGCAACTGTGGCAAAGAGCATTCCCAGTATCGGAAGAAATGGTTGCGCAGATGGGGCAAGGCCTAGCAATTCAGCTCGATGCCGGGACCCTGACGATACCGGAAACCGAAGGTGTGTATACGCTTGTAGCCAAATTGGTGCCGGCAGCGAGCGGGCGATTGGTAGACCGCATCGCCAGACCAGAATTCCTCAATGCGCCGGACATTATCGCACAACGTGCAGTTCAATTTGTTGCCTTGGAGGCGCTGCCACCGGCCGTAGATCCAACCCCCATGTCTGAGATTGCCAAGCTCAACTTACATTCTCGCAGCTGGCTGGATCTTGGCATTGGGACTGCTAATCAACAAGTTACCTTGCCACCCGGTGGCCAGATTATCCGCAAGCTGCCCATCGTCGCGCTTGGTCAACCCCATGTATTGGTCATTCGATATCCAAACAAGCAATCACTAAAGCTGGGAATTAGCATCCGACAGGAGGACAACGCTGGCAATGCGGTTCCACTTGGTATCGATTCGGCTATTTGCGACGAATTCAATCAGTCCAGCGTGGAGCAACCGCCGAATGCGGATCGCGAACATCGCATTGTATTCTGGCCCCGGTCCCGTGAACCCTTCGTGGTCATTTCGAATTCGGACCCGCGTTCAGAAGCAACACTTACTTCTGCAACCATTGAAGCCGGCCCGAAACGACTAACGGGCGGGGCGTTAGCGACGAGCAATGGACGTACTGCAGCCATCTATCTAGACAAACCATTAATCGCCGATGCATTCTCGTGTGACAAAAGTGTCGACCATCTGTCTGGTGTAGCTCTAGACGACTGGACAACCTTTTTACAAGGTGGTCAACGACTCGTTGAATACGTTCAATCAACCGGCGCTAATGGAGCAATAGTTTCAGTGATGGGAGAAGGGGGCGCGATTTTTCCAAGCTCACAGCTATTTCCTACTCCTCGCTACGACACGGGCATCTTCTTTTCGGACGGGCGTGATCCGATACGTAAAGATGTTGTAGAACTTTGGATGAGGCTGTTTGATCGAGCTGGTTTACGATTTATTCCATCCTTGGAATTTGCGACACCACTGCCACAATTAGAGCAAAGTCTCTCGGCAAGTGACGTGGCCCCTGGAATCGATTGGGTTGATAGTCTCGGCCGGAAATATGTCGACGGCTTGCCACCTCGTCACGGCTTGGCACCTTACTACAATTTGCTTGATCCGCGTGTCGGCCAGCAGGTCGTCGATATTGTGAGCGAGTTTCAACAAAGGTATTCGCACCACCGTTCGTTCCGTGGGCTAGGAATTCAATTGGGTCCACAGACCTTTCTGCAATTGCCTTCAGCCAACTGGGGACGCGATGCCACAACACTGAAACGCTTTCGCGACGATTGGACGACCGCAACGTCGGCCAGCGGCCAGCAGCCTCAATCCGCATTGCCTTCAGGAGTCAACCTCAATAGCTGGATTGACCAACAGGGAACAGCCGCGTTTGTTTCGTGGCGCTCCCATCATGTCACACAACTGTTTCAAAAATTAGCCAAGTCCAATGCTGACCAACCTGTAATGTTGTTGACCGCCGATTTTCTACCACCGGGAAATACTTCGACAAGCGGCGATGCCCTTCAGTACGGATTGGACTGGACGACTCTCACTCAGACACCTGGAATTCTACCTTTTCGCGTGGTACGAGAACGGTTGCTAGTCGATGCAGCACGCCGCATTGAAGAAGACAATATGAATGAGGACTTTACTTGGGACTTCGCTCTTTCCAAGGCAAGTCTAGCCAACCTTCCTAAGCGAAACGCTGACCGCACAATTGCACAGGCTGCAGCCGTCGAAGGAGTTCTCCCCGCAATCGATGGAAATGTAGGCGCCGCGAGACAGACTCAGCACCTTGATGCCTACTCAACGTCGACATTCACCCATGGCGCAGGTGCACTCCTTTTTAGACCCCCAGTCGAACAACAGCATTCCCTACACTTCACGAGCGCGCTGGGACAACCGATTGAGCAATCCATTGTTACTTTTTCTCAATCACTGCCTGTCGGGATCGATTACCAACGTCGACTAGCGCGGCTGTTAGAAGGTTTTGATCCGCAAGTGATTGCGGTTGGTGGTTGGACTCCAAGCTTCGGGCAAGAGAAAGAGAGCATGCAGTTTCTCTCAACCTTTGCTAAACTTCCCAACATTCCCTTTGCGGATGTCCCTGCAAAAGATGCAGGCTCCAGCGTGGTGCGTGTTCGCCAAGCCCATACAGCAGCGGGGCTCGTCGTATATGCAATAAATACAGGGCCATGGACCGTGAGCGTCGATATCGCTACGGATGCCGCAGCAGGTACACCAGTCCAGAGACTTGGCAATAAAAGTGAATCCTGGGTCATTGGCCAAAAGTACCCAACGACAACCAACAGCGTACAAGGCATCGCAACAACCTGGGGTGGACAATTGCAACCTGGCGAACTCGTCGCTCTGGAAGTACTCGGGCCATCCCGTGGCGTGGCTCAATGGTCCGCCGCTCCCTTGGACACAAACGCCTTGACCGCCCAATTGTTGACTCAGGTAGAAGATTTAAAATCGCGAGTCGCAGTTCTGGGACGCCCGCGGCCTTTTCCTGCCTTGACTAACGGCAGTTTTGAATTGGGCGAATCGGAACGAGTCGCTGGGTGGTTGCGAGCCCAGCACCCTAGCGATTGCATCCGACTTGCCAACCAATCGAGCGATGGACAAAAATCGCTCGTCATGCGAACCGACTCGGGGGCCAGTTACGGAACCTGGATTTTGAGCGAGCCATTACCGACACCGGATACCGGACGCATGGCCATCTCGCTGAAAGCCCGTACCCTGATAGCACCTGCGAAATTGCGGGTGGCAATTGAAGGCCGACTGAGAGGGGCAGCAGTCCGTCACAGCACCGAATTGGAAATCCCAGCAAACTCAGAATGGCCTGCAGAACCTTTTTGGTTGCGTGTGGAAAACTTGCCCACCAGTGAAATCCAGGATCTGCGAATTGCGATCGACTTAATTACTCCCGGCGAAATTTCAATTGACGACGTCAAAGTTTATGATTTCTTTCTTACCGATCGCGAACGTGGCGAACTGCAACAGCAAACTTTCGTTGCCCTGGAGCGATTGCGTAGAGGTGATTTGACCGCAGCCGCTCGACTGCTAGACTCGCATTGGGCGAAATACTTGCTCGCCTTAAAAAATCCCGTAGCCACTGGTATTCCACAAACGCCAGTTACCGATTCCAACGTCAGTGCTGCGTCAGCAGCCGACAGTCAAACGCATAGTAACGCCCCTGAAAGCCCCACAGCGCCTGCAACGGCAAACCGTTGGCGGAGCTGGTTGCCTGAAGCGTTACGTTTTTAGATCGCGAATTTCCTAATCGTTGAAAGCAATCCTTTTTGCATCTGTTGAGGTCGGGTCATGAATTGCGTCGAAGAGGAACTGCTATCCGACTCACCCGTTGCTACCCTGCAGGCGACAAGATTCTCTCTACGGTATGTGGCCAGATTATTTATACTAACATCAATTGGCTTGGGTTGCCTTGGTTTTGGCATCTACCAATGGGCCTTGCAGAAAACCAGAGAAGTTCCCGACTTCTATCGTCAGGCTTCGGAGCGAATGCCAAGCGATTTGGACGAGGCGAGCCGCCAACTGGAAGACGAAGTCCATGCTTTAACCGAGCAGGTGGGACGGCTGGGAAGCTGGGAAGCAACTTTCGATGAAGGACAAATTAATGCTTGGCTGATTCATCAGCTTCCTAAGATTTTTACCCGCGTCCTTCCCAAGGGCGTTAAGGAACCTCGCGTTGTTCTTCAAGATGGCAAGGTATTGGCCGCTGCACGGTATCAAGATTCAAGATTCGATACGGTGGTCTCCTTCGAGCTCGACGTACAGCTCACGGCAGAACCGAATGTTCTTGCCATAGAAATTCGAGAACTCAAAGCAGGCGCTTTACCGTTGCCGGTCAGTCGCTTTCGTGACTCAATCTCTCGCTGGGCCGCTCGCGATGCTTTGGAAGTTCGCTGGGAGACCAACAGCAGCAATGACCCCATTGCGCTCGTTACAGTGCCCAGTGACCACGATAGCTATCTCAAGACGCCGGTCATTGTCGAATCGGTTACCTTGACCCAAGGGGCATTGAGACTTGCCGGACATACAGGACCGGAAGCAAGAATTGCCTACAAGCCGCGTGGTCCCGTCTACCGCCTGACTTCGCTTCGTACCGGTGGTTTGCACGAATTGCAATGCGACCCTAAGACAAATCATCGCTCCAAGATGTAATCGTGTCTGGGGTGATCTCCAATCGAATCGCCGTTGATTTTTCGCTCAGCCGAACAAGAAGCTGGTCTGTCGCTTGCTCTACTGTTTCAAAAGTCCCCTGCGCGACGCGAGCAACATGGCCGCGACCATCGGATAACGGCCCCTCATATTCGAGATATTCCAAGCGATGTTCGGAGAGCCGTGTTGAACGCTGAGGAATGTTCAGGGGCAAAGGCCAACTCTCGATCGCCCAGGTCTTCAGCGAATCTCCATACTCCAGCATTAAATCGAAGTGAGTTTTACGTCCACTCTTGCGAGAGTATTCCTCCGTAACGACGTGATGCAAGACAACAAATCGCATTCAGATACTTACCGGGGAGATACTGTAGTTGTCGCAGAGCTAGCAACACCGTTGGGATATCTTAGACTATACGCTTGCACCTCAACACCAGCTTGCTGCGGGCTATCACTTTCCAGCACCAAAATGTAGTCCACCTTTTCACCAGCACGCAGAGTGGAAATTTCTTTGAGGTAGGTCCATTCTCCTTGCTGACGCTGTATTTGTGCGTCAGGAAAATTTGCTTGCTGGATGCTCAGGATTTTCATATCTCGCGATAATCGAAAACTCAGCTGAACCTGTGAATCGACGACGTTGGTGCGGTTCGTAACGGAGATGCGGTAGCGAATCGGCGCCCCAACGAGAACAGGATCATCCATATCGAATAGTGTCAGCTCCAATCCCGCTTCGGGCGTTACTCCGTTGCCAGGAGGGTTCGCCTGCCCAAATGGATTGGGGGGCACCGCATTGTTATCTCCTTGCAATGCTGGGGGTTGCAGCGGTACGGGATTGGCAGGAATTGTCGGTGCGGGACCCGAAGGTTGAACGGGAGGCAAATTCGCTGGTGGCGCAACGGGCGGCGTATTGGAAGGTGTCACGACAAAATCAAACGCAGCGTCGCTCGTCGCACCTTCGGCAGATCGAGCCGTCATGTACATTTTGCTGGGTCCTGGAATTCCGATAGCGCGAAACTCCGCTTCAACGAAGACTCGCTGCCCCGGTTCCACGCGCTGCAAATTCCATTTGACTTGATAGTTCGCCAATGCGTCCGCTAGGAATCCATTCGTAGCCTGCGTCATTTCCAGTTGTGCCGGAAATGTCGCCGTCACTTGCAAATCGGTTAGTGGAACGCGCCCTGTGTTGTCGACGAAGTAACGAAACAAGTTCAGCTCGCCTATGGCAACACTCTGCAAACCGACCATACTGGCTGACATCGCTGGGGTCACCGGCGCAGGATTTGTCGCGATCACACAAGCCTCTCGTGTAATCGGTGCTTGACCAGCCGCCTTCGCGGTAACCGTTACGCATCGCTGCCCCGATTCAAAGACGACATAATCGAGTTGCTTTTTCCAGGACTCACCGGGCTGCAATGGCTCACTCCGTGTACTGTAGACTTTTGCTTGTCGCTCGGTTGCGTGGCTCATTCCTTGATCACCTTGAACCTCAATCTCTAGTTCGGTCAACGGACGATCGCCCGTATTGATGACTTCAATTAGGAATGTTGTAGAGTCACCAGCAGTGATTCGCTCCAGTCCTTCCGCAGCACGAACATTGAGATCAAGACTAGGTATGGTCACATCCACCCGCACCACAGAAGTCCCAGTCAATCCGTTATCACGGTCCCGCGCATTGAATTGCAATTGGAATGGATTGCGAGATGAAACCGTCAGCCCAATATCTCCCATCACTCCTGGTGGAATACCATTTTCGTAACTCCATACCAACATGTTGCCTGAGACATAGTGCTGCACATCGCTACTGACAAATGTGACTCCGGTAGGCAGTTCTACCGTGACATCCACTGGACCCGTTGGCATATCGCCGGGGTTCGACACATTGGCGTAGACGGTGATAGGTACATCGAACGACGCGTTGGTAGGACCACCCGCACGCAACTCGAGCTTAGGTGCACTCCAAGTAACAAGCGAAGTTCCCTGGCCTAAGGGTAACGCGGGAATATCAGCATCTTTGCCTGCCGGCCGGATGACTTCCATTTGAATGGTCGCTGTGCCCGAAGCATTAGGAAGTGGGTTCAATGTTGCTGTTGCGTTTCCTGCTTCATCAACTGCTGCCTCGTAAACCGGTGCACCATTCAATCCAAAGCCTGCCAGCTCTGGCGTCAAAAGTGTGTACTTCACTTTCCAACCGACCGCTGGAATCGTCCCTTCGCTGCGCGTAACGCGAGTCGTCAGGACCACTGGGCTCCCAGCGCGGACAATTTGTGGTGGAGGAAATGCCCACTTAGCATCGACCCAATAGATCGTCGTTGTAGCGCGTCGTTGATCCCAACAATCGCTTTCCGGAGCGAGTGCTGTGATTCGTGACACACCCTCGCTGGGACTGCTGATCGTGACCCATGCTTGGCCAGCCTCGAGCGGTACATCGTCGCGTTTGGTAATCGTTCCGCGCGTGATCAAAGCGGGCTTGGTTCGCGTCACTCCCCGAGCGAATGAACCACTCGTCTTTTGCACTTCACTCTTGTTCGCCAAACGCTGCAAAAGGTTCGCATCGTCGGGAGCAACTTCGATGAAATGTCCGACACTGTCTTGAGTGAGCATCCATTCAATCGGCTCGCCAGTTGCTAGGAACCCATCATTTCCGCAGACACCGGAGAGCAATACGACTTCGCCTCCCACCGGAGCAACAACTCGATTCGGCGACAGCATTAACCGTCCGCGCCGACCTTGCTTGGGTAAGTGCAAGAAATCTTTGATATGGCAATCCTTCCCCATAATCACCGCCGGTGGCCCCGCTGCACAGTCTTCCGAATAGGGCGCGCCAGGCACACAACTGGGCGGGCAGCCAGGAGTTCCTGGTGCTTGACCTTGCAAGCATTGTGGCGGAGGGGCCGGCTCGGAAAACGCTGGCTCAGGAAGCAGACCAAATAAGCAGCAAGAGCAACCGCCCTTGCGACCTAAGCAAGATCGACATGAGAGTCCCGACAAGCAGCCCTCAGAACCAAACAAACAGGGTGGCGACAACTGAGTAGACCCGTTCGTCGAAAACAGGCAATTGCCGCTCGGATCGATCGACGGCAGACGTAATCCAGTGCAACCGCCCAACGTCCCCATCGTTAGCAAGCCAATCGCCAGCGACACGCATCGCCATGCATTGCCCAAATCTCGTGGCAACAGCATCCCTGCTTCGCTTTCGTTCCTTCGGTTCGGTTGGCGGCCCACATCCATGACTGTCTTCGGTGACTGGTGTGATTGACTCGTTCATCCAGAGCGCGACCCAACATTTGGGTCTGTCTACAATTTGCCCGCGAAAACGTAGCACGCTGTTTGGGGTAAGATGCAAATTGGGAAAAGAAATTGACCACAAAAGAGAATCCTGCTGGCAAACGGAGTCTGATTGCAAAGTTTTTGCCGATTGCGCAGGATAGGTTTTCTGCGTACAATGATGATCAGCCAGTGTCCCGACGGAACGCTCAACCGAACCGCCAAGTGCACATAACGACCCCACCCACTTACTGCGTCAACTTGCAGTTTCTCCCAGTCGACGGAAAAAACGAGGATGAAAGAACAACTTGGAGCTGTGGGTGAACATCGGATCCGAACGAAGCTTGCCATGGCTTTCGTTCTGACGCTTCCATTCCTTGTTGCCAACCTGAATTACGTCTGCGGGCAATCCCCGAATACCACTCGCGTGCGGCTTGCTGGCTCACTTGAACAACTGCGTCTGGCCTTGGATCCAAGGCGTATCCCTCAAGTACCAGCAGCAGTCAGCCGAGTCGAAGCGGCATACGGCGAGGTATCGAGACACTTATCGCGTACATCCGACGCTGAAAATGCTGCGAAATGGATGACCTACTTAGGATTCGAATCCTTTCAACAAGCGCTGGCAGAAGACGCCTCTCCCGCTGCCCTGGGAAAATTTGCACAGGCGGCCAATTGGAATCTTTCAAAAAATATTCCTGGACTGGAAACTCCTGCCATAGTTTCATTAAGAAAGTCTCTCCAAAACCTAACCCACGCGGCGCTCTATCGCGATTCCGATCGCACTGTCGAGTCGATTGATATACAGCTCGAACAACTTGCTAAAATCTATCGCGAAAGTGACTCAGTGCTCAGCGCAGACGATGCGGCGAAGATCAATCGTCTATTACGTTTTATTGCAACGAGCGAACTTGCTCCCAGTGCTACGAGGGAGCTTCAAGCTGCCTATGGGATGCCAAATGTAAGAGTACTTGTTGGCCAATCGCTCCTGGACCGTTGGCTAACTCGCCCTATCGATCGGACCACTCCTAGTGATGAGTGCATTCTAGGAACACGTGTGCTGAGCTCGGTGACACTACAGGGGCAGTTCACAGCGCGACTTCAACCCGACAGTAACAATGCGAGACTATTGCTATCGATGAATGCGGATACTCATAGCCAGGGCACGGGATACCAAAAATCCGTCCGGGTAAAAAACCGTAGCTATGGAAACGCGAGCGTCTCGCGCAGCCTGACCATTGGCAACAGCGGTCTACAACCTGGCGGCGTAACAGCGGAGGCCCATCTCCACTCCGATATCCTGGGCGTCGAACATCGACTGAAAATCGTGCGCAAAATTGGTGCGAAGAGAGCTCAGCAACTTAAACCGCAGTCAACGGCTATCGCCGCGGAAAGACTTGAACAACGACTCGCCCGAGAATTCCAACAGGAGACAGACGCCCGTCTATTCGGAGGAAATGCCAAGGGGGGACTCCTCGCCTCGCCGGGCCAAGCACCGACCGTACTAAAGCGACTCGATCTGACTCCACCAGCAAAACAGTGGAGCTCCACTCACGATTACCTACAAATTGCTTTGACCGTTAGGAACGAGCACCAAACCACAATCGACTTGGCACCCCCTACACCTCCCGGAGGCTATTACCTAGCCTTCCAAATTCAAGAGTCTGCCATCGACAACACGGCATCGACCCTGCTTGCCGATCGCACCCTGCGCGACAGTGAGATCGCCTCGTTTGCCAAGGCACTGCTACCGCAATCAGGCCCTCTAGCAGCCAAGTTCAATAGTCAAACCACAGAGGCTTCCAATGATACAAATGAGGACGAACCGCAAAACGAACCGCTAAGTATCGAATTCTCTGGGTTGCGTCCCATTATTTTTGAGGCGAGGAAAGGAAAATTACGAGTTGGTATTCGCGGAGCTCGTTTCGAACAGGGGACCCGCGTCCTCAATCGCTCGTTAGAAATTACTGCGACGTATGTTCCTGCTCAAAAAGCGGATGGAACATTTCTACTGCTCCGCGAAGGGGATGTTGAAGTGAATTTCCCTGGCGGTCCCGGCCGTCGGCTGTCGATCCCTGAAGTCGCCTTAAGAGGCAACATTGAAAAGCGGTTCTCGAAAGTATTTCCGAACACGTTGCTCGATCGCTCGTTTGAAATTCCGTTTCCCAATGCTCAATCGAATGGGAACAATGCCACGCCGACATCCCTGTGGGTTTCCCCACGACAAATCTTGCTAGACAATGGCTGGCTGACTGTTTCACTGTAAGCGGATAAACTCTGTTTTCGCTGCGACTTGCAGCGCTGCGAATCGACATTCAATGGGGGCGTTAGCTTGTGGACGGACAATGGGTTGAAATTGAGTTCGATTGCCTGCCATTGCGAACAGTAGGTCGATTGGACGCACCTCTAGATGCCTCTCCAAAGTTTGCGGAATTCGTAGCGCGAGTCAAAGATGCGATTTCTAAGCATGGATCGATGAATGCTTACTACTTGCATCGATCCAGCTGCACTTTTCATGTCACCAATGACGCCGCTTTGGGCGTTATCCGTTTTGAATTCGAAGGTACTGTCCTGACAGACCGGGACGACCGGGTGGTTCGAGGCACAGATTTTACGGTGCGATTGGTAAGCGAAACGTGCGACTGGCTAACAGAACCTATCGTTCGTTGGCTTGGTGATACGGTCTCGCGGGCCGTATCGGTGGAATTCCAGCGGTATATCGAAGCAGGAGACCTTTCCAAAACCGAAGAACGGTTGCGGAAAATCCAGGCCGAAGCGGAGGCCTCTGGCGGATATGTGGGCATGTATCTATAAAAACTATACTGAGTTCCACCATCCACCTCTGCAAGGCGGCAATGCAACACCCGAGGTGGCGTTTGCAGGGTGGCAAACTCAAGCTTTGCATGTTTTCAACAAGTTTTGAACGATCAACACAATAGACCGACGGATCACGGTTGACCCACTTTGCCCAAAGGCGTAACTTTAACGGATTAGGTCAGTTACGAAATTCCGCGAGCACGACGGAATGGGCGTATTAGGTAAACGCGATGGCAGTTTTGGAACGCATTTGGGAACTGATCGGGGTCTTTTTCTCCGGCATACTAAGCTCGATTGAACGCACGGTGACGGGCCTTTTTGGCTCAAGCAACGCGCGTCAAATCAATCGCATGCGCTCGCGCGCCGAACGAATTAATTCGTTCGAAGAAGCGTATAAGGCGCTCAGCAACGAAGAGCTGCGCGGAAAAACCGACGAGTTTCGTCGTCGCCTGGCAGAAGGCGAAACGCTCGATGACATCCTCGAGGAAGCGTTTGCCGTTTGCCGCGAGGGGGGACGACGGTTCCTAGGGATGCGTCATTATGACGTGCAGATGATCGGCGGTATGGTGCTGCATAGCGGTGCTATCGCCGAAATGGTTACGGGCGAAGGAAAAACGCTTGTTGCTACACTGCCCGCTTACTTAAACGCGCTCGAAGGCAAGGGCGTTCACGTTATTACCGTCAACGACTATTTGGCTCGTCGTGATATGGAGTGGATGGCTCCACTCTATATGAATTTAGGCTTGACCGTAGGCGCGATCCAGAGCGGCATGAGCACGGCCGACAAGCAAGCGGCCTACGCCAAAGATATTACCTACGGAACCAATAACGAATTCGGGTTCGATTATCTGCGTGATAATATGCGCCCTGCAGCTCGCGGTGATGATCGTTTCCCTAAAGAAGCTCAACAGAGTCAAGGTCCGCTTCATTATGCAGTGATTGACGAAGTTGACAATATTTTGGTCGACGAAGCACGTACGCCGCTCATTATCAGCGGCCCGGCGGATATGGACCTTGGCAAATATGTCGAGGCCGATCGTGTGGCACGCCAATTGGCGAAAGAGACTCATTTCACCGTCGACGAAAAGAACCATAACGTCACGCTGACCGATGATGGAGTTCGCGAAGCAGAAAAACTGGCCGGAGTAGAAAGTTTCTATACGGCTGGAAATATGGAATGGCCACACCTCATCGATAATGCCCTCAAAGCGCACCACATCTATAAGCTCGACGTCAATTACGTCGTTAAAGATGGAGAAGTGGTCATCGTTGACGAGTTCACCGGTCGCCTCATGGATGGTCGCCAGTGGTCCGACGGCTTGCACCAGGCCGTTGAGGCAAAAGAAGGAGTGAAAATCAAGCAGGAGACACAGACTTTTGCAACGATCACTCTGCAAAATCTCTTCAAGCTTTACAAGAAGCTTTCCGGGATGACCGGAACGGCAATGACCGAGGCCAACGAATTCTGGAAGATCTATAAACTCGATGTAATCGCCATTCCGACGAACCGTGGAATGAAGCGAATCGAAAATCCCGATGTGATCTATTTGACCGAGAGGGATAAGTTTCGTGCGGTCGCCGAGGATATCGAACGTGCCACAAAGTGGGATGTGCTGGTCCTCAAAGATGGCTCAGAAATTTGGGGCAATCTGCAAAACGAAGACGACGATAGCTATACGATCATTCCCAAGGAATCAAAAACCAAAGACTCTGTTCCCAAGAGCAAGGTAACTCGCCTGGATCGAAAAGGGCGTCCCGTGCTGGTGGGTACCGTTAGCATTGAAAAGAGCGAAAGCCTCAGCCGCTTGCTCGATCAACGCGGTATCAAACACGAAGTCCTCAATGCAAAACAACATAAACGCGAAGCCGAAATTGTCGCTCAGGCAGGTCGTATTGGCGCGGTAACCATCGCAACCAATATGGCTGGCCGTGGTACTGACATCATCTTGGGTGGAAATCCAGAAACGATGGCCTGGGCACAACTCCAACATACCTACCCTACTCGTCTTGAAGTTCCCGATGAAGTCTGGAACTCCCTCGTCGAAGAAATTGACGCGAAGGAGAAGATGAGCGAGGAAGGAGTGGTGGTACGGGATCTTGGCGGTCTGTTAGTGATTGGGACCGAGCGTCACGAATCACGACGTATTGACTTGCAATTGCGAGGTCGGTGCGGTCGCCAAGGCGACCCAGGTGCCAGCCGATTCTATCTCTCCCTTGAAGACGATTTGATGCGCATCTTCGCTGGCGATTTCGTCAAACGAATGATGGAAAAGATGGGCATGAAGGAAGGCGAAGCAATCGAATCTTCCTTGGTCACACGCCGCATCGCAGCTGCTCAAAAGAAAGTTGAAGAACGCAACTTCGAAGTTCGTAAGAACCTGCTCGAATATGACGAAGTCATGGACGAACAGCGCAAGCGAGTCTACGGATACCGCCAGCAAATCCTGGATGGTATCTCTTGCCGCGAACTCATTTTGGCACAAATTCAGGGTCAAATTGAACAAACCGCAACAACATTCTTGGATGTGGACTACGGCGCTGCCTCCTTCGCAGCCTGGGCCAGCGGACAACTTTCCTGCCAATTGGAAGGTCGCGATTTCCGTGGCACCGACTTCGAAACTGCTGTCGAGTATTCTCGTGAACAGGCCGAACGCGGTAGCGAAAGCCTCATCTACGAAGCGGTCGAAGAGAATTTACCCAGTGATGGGGATGAAGAAGAGTGGAATTGGCAGGCCATGGCCCTCTGGGCAAACAAACGCTGCGGTACGAACTATCGCGATAGAGATCTGAAAGCCATTGGCCGCGACGAGATCGCGGACAAACTTATTCAGGACGCGACTGCCAAAGTTGCCTCGGTCGATCTCTCCGAAGGAGAAACTTTCCTGGCTCCCGACTATGGCCTGCGTTCCCTTTGTGGTTGGATGCGACATAAGTTTGGCATTGAAATTACCCCGGACGAAATCCGCGGCCGCGAGCGAGATGAAGTCGTTCGATTGCTCGTTGCTAAGGCTACCGACGGCTATCAAAAGAAAGAATCTGAATACCCAGTGTTGACAGGTATCTCCGCTTTTACTTTCGCCCAAGGTAGTCAAGTCCATTTAGATCGCGAAGGACTGGCACGCTGGGTGCATGGTCGTTTTGGTGTCGAAGTCAACCCCGAAGAGTTGCAAACCACTCGCGACGAGCTCAAAGCACAACTGGTTGCGTATAGCCAATCCACACATGAAAAAGCAGTGCAGGCCCATAAAGCAGCCGCAGACAAACTTTCCATAGTGTTCAAGAATGCAGAACCCAGCACCACTGCGTCCTTGGCAAGTGGTGGAAATGGCGCGCTCGACAACCTTGCTCAGTGGGTGAATCAAGAACTGGGAGTTTCACTGGCCAAAGATGAGATTGGCCAGATGGACCGTCAACAGCTCAAATTGAAAGTCAATGGAGCTGTCGATGATCGCTATCATCCAGAAATGCGACGCATGGAACGGCAGGTATTGCTCTCCATCGTAGACTCGGCTTGGAAAGATCATCTTCTGGCGATGGATCACCTGCGCAGCAGCGTCGGCTTGAAGGGCTACGCACAGCTAGATCCCAAAGTCGAGTACAAACGCGAAGGCATGCGTTTGTTTGAACAAATGTGGCACTCCATCGGTGAGCGAACGACCGATTTGATTTTCCGTATGGAATCCTTCAATGAAGATTTCATGCGGAGCACTTGGGTCGATGCGCGCTCGCATCATGATGAAGCTCCGCGAGCCGCAGCATTGCCAGCGCCTGCACGTGGGAATTCCGCTCCAGAGCAAACAAATGATTCTTCGGGTGAACCGGTGAGACGCGAACCCGTTCGCAAAACGGCACCTCGTGTGGGTCGCAATGATCCATGCCCCTGCGGTAGTGGCAAGAAATACAAGAATTGCTGCATGCACCAGAGCGGCGACTTGATCTAATTGGATAGATAGTCGCTTTTCGCTCCGCGAAAGTAGCGAAAATTGCACGTAGCTAAAAGAAAACGCTACTTTCGCGGAGCGAAAGGCAACTATCCCAACCTGCTACTTTCGCGGATAGGCTGTCAATTTATTAGTCGAAGGCAATAATAGTCGCCTTTCGCTCCGCGAAAGTTCTGAAAAAGCAGCGAATACCAACGCTACTTTCGCGGAGCGAAAGGCGACTATCGGAGCGAAAGGCGACTATCTCAGTGAAAGGCGACTACTAGGCGTGCGGCTCAGTCATGCTCATCGGATCCAAGGCTTCCTTGAGGGTATCCTCAGGTAATATGCCTCGCTCGCGACACAGCTCGCGAATCGTCTTACCAGTGTGAAATGCATCCTTCGCCAACTTGGATGCCATCTCATAGCCAATCAGCGGATTGAGGCTGGTTACCATCGAGAGACTCTTCTCAACCGATGCTTCGCACGACTCTGGATTGGCTTCCAATCCTTCCATACAGAATTCAATGAACGCTTCCGTACCATGTGCAAGCAAATAGATGGATTCCAAAATCGTATGCCCCATCACGGGCATCATGATATTCAATTGAAAATTACCACCAGCCGCACCAGCCACTGTCATCGTGGAGTCATTTCCAATCACACGAGCCGTTAACTGCATCATGGACTCGCACATCACTGGGTTCACCTTGCCAGGCATGATGCTGCTGCCGGGTTGGCGATCGGGAAGCACTACTTCAAAGAAACCGCAGCGAGGCCCACTACCGAGCCAACGGATGTTATTGGCAACATTGAACAGCGTCTGGGCAACACATTTCAACTGACCATGCGACTCCACCAAGGCGTCGCGTTGAGCATTTGCTTCAAAATGGTTCACTGCTTCGACAAAGGGAATGCCGGTCTCCGATGCTAATGCATTGGCCACACGGGCACCAAATTCCGGATGAGTATTAATTCCACTCCCCACTGCTGTTCCACCCACCGGTAGCTCGAGCACCGCATTACGCGCCTGTTCGGCCCTGGCAACGGACAATTCCAGTTGTCGAGCAAAGCCTCCGAACTCCTGCCCTAATCGCAGGGGAGTGGCATCCATGAGGTGTGTACGACCAATCTTAATAATCTTGTCCCATTCAACCGCTTTCTTTGCTAATTGTTCATGCAAACGTCGGAGAGCTGGCAGCAATTCCTGATGTATCTCAACAGCAACAGCAACATGTATTGCCGTGGGAAAAGTGTCGTTAGTGCTTTGCCCCATATTTACGTGGTCATTGGGATGCACAGGCTTTTCTTCCGCGTATCGATCACCGCCACAGAGTTCGATTGCCCGGTTACTGATCACCTCATTAACATTCATATTGCTGCTGGTGCCCGAGCCCGTTTGATAAACGTCGATCGGAAACTGATCAGCCAACGCACCTTCGGCAACTTCGCGGGCGGCCTGTAACATGGCGGCGACTTGGGCATCATCGAGTGTTTTTTTGCCACTCCCAGTCAACTTGCCCAACTCGTGATTGGCATGCCCGCAAGCCCATTTCACTCGCCCCATCGCCTTGATCATGGAGGCGGGTAATCGCTGACCCGAAACCGGAAAATTCTCCACAGCTCGCTGCGTCTGAGCACCATAGTAGGCCTCAGCAGGAACTAGAACTTCGCCCATAGAGTCGCGTTCCGTTCGCATCTTGCTCATTTTCAGTCTCTTGCTCGCTACTCATTGGAATGGATTTGCGGCTAGCCAAAACTGACCAGTCGGACTTTTGAGCCGCTACGAAAATCCTAGCGTTAATCGACTGCAAAGGGGAGGCTACTGAGTATTGACGCTCTGCGAAGTTCCGTGCTGAACCTGCATATTCTGGTAGGTCCGAAACCCGGGTGGCGGATTGAGCAGCAACTCATCGTCGCGGTGGATCGCTAGCGGGCTGTTCTGGGCAAGACTCCCGCCTATCGCCAAGGCTCCCTTGATAACCGATAACTCGGTCCCATTAGGAAATTCTGCGCTTCCACTGATATAGGAAAACCCCTCTATTTGCGATGGATAACTGTCCAATTTGTCATTGTTGCTCTCACCGCGATAGGGCGTGGTACTTGGGTTCAGGTTAGCGTTGACCGTCGATTCGACAACGGGCAGCGAATCAAATGCCAATTCGATCGCCCCTTCTACTAACAAGGCCGGCAGAGACTTTACTGTGGGTGACCAATTTACCGCACCTGAAATTTGCGAATTCTTGTGAGGATCGACCAGTAGCAGCGTGCCATGGATCCGACAATTTCGCACCTGCACTTTGCTGCCACCACACTGAATAAAGTAGATACCGCTAATATTGGTAGCGCTACCAAACGGATTTGAATTCGCACTTAGCACAGTCTTTTCGATTGTTCGATATCCACCCGAATTTGGAAGTGCACCTAACGTGATTTCTGTCCCTGCGGCAAGGTAAAAGTCCTTCCAATTTGTATCAGGCAACACGACCGCCTCCCCGGTAGAATTGCGTAAGTTTGTCGCCAATTCCGCGGTAAGCGTCCCAACAACGGCCCCTAATGGATTGCTACCCACAGTTTGACTGACTGGGTTAGTCAAACTTGTTACAGTATTCCCCAGCAGAGAGCCCAAGCCGGTCCCACTTCCATACACATTGACTGAGCTTCCAGTAACGGCTGTCGCGTCGCCGCTAAAGCTGCCATTGCAGACAATGGCACCGTCGGTAGTAATTGAAACGTCTTTTCCCAAACTGAGATTTCCGTAAACCGATAGGGCGTTCGATAAGACGTTCATTGGCGAGTAGTTGCCGACAAGCGTAACTTGCCTCGCACTTACGGCCTCTCCTACTTTGCTATACCCAGTCAGATTCACCGCGTCGTAGACTTGATTGGTCAAGTTTGCTGCGTTGTTTTCCAGCTTCCACCAGACAGTCCCACCATCGATCGTGAGGGCTGAAGTCGCAACGCCATGTTGATAGGTTGTCCGCCAATTTGCATCTTGATTGATTCGAGCAATGGCGATGGCAGTCGCGGAATCAGCGTAAGCGCGTGCGGATAGTGCTTGCGTTCCGCTTCGAGACGCTTGCAGACGCATATCGAGCAGCGTCAATCCCGCCAATGCGGTGACCGACACAATCATCGTCGTCATTAGAACCGCCACATAAACGGCCCCTTTGCGGCGGACTAACGCGGCCGCTCTGTAGGATTTATTGTCACGTCTGCTCATTGGCCGCTGCTCATTCTCTGTCGACAGAAATATTGGTCCGCGATCATTCGACATTACTCGATGACAATTCGATTTCTGGGAACTGCAAAAATTTTAATGGGAGAGCCTGCATCAAGGTCCGCTTGTACCTGGATACCGGAGAGCCATTTTCCCATTGTGTCGATACCACTGGAGAAATAACCGAACACTTCCGCCCTTCTTCCGTTGGAAGAAATCACTTGCACTTCCACTTTCTTTAGTCCGCGATCCTCCGTACACGCAGTCAGTGTTGTAGGATCAACCCACACGCATCGGATGCTGCAAGTCCAATTTTCTCCTCCTGCAACAACTTGCCCATTACGTTGCACATATCCTGATACGCTATACGACGCGGCATCATCCACATCATCCCATGTCGCGCGACTGGCTTGCACTTCGCCTTCATCGATTCCGATCGAACTCGACCCAATAGGTTCGGCATAAGCCAATCCACGCAACTCTTCCAGAATCGACTCGGCGGCGACGCTCAATTCCATGGAATCGTCTGCTGCCACAGTCGATGAATGGACCATTGTTGTGGCTCGCATAGAAGTCACGAGCACTAGGCCAACCAAAAGACTACTGACAACAACTTCAACTAAAGTCACTCCGCGTCTCAATAGATGCGTGCGACGTCGGTGGGCCGTACTGTGACCTTCCTGCCTGTATCTACGCAGTGCTTTGATCATCTTCGAATTCCCTTTACTGCAGAGCAATTGAAACACAGACATAGTCGCTGTCTTTGGTGAATTCATAAGTGTTGCCACTGTCGATCGTCCCTACTATGTCTCCTAGTTGACGGACTCCGCACCAAACCTCAAGGCCTGCCTGTTTTTGTTTCCAGACGTTCGCGTAGCTTTCCAAGCCCGACGATGACTTCGGTAGAACATCATTTCGCGTAGCGATAATTTGTATGGAGAGCTGATTTTCGCTGGCAACGGTAAGCAGTGGCGCAGAAACTTCGCTACCCTCGGTTGATATATCGCGAGTTCCTTGCGCGTGATTGTTCGCTGAGACAGTTGGCGATGCATGAGCCCCCGTGAAATTCATCACCCACAGCAGCGCGGCCCCTTTCCCGGTCCAATTCGCAACAATGGTTTCTGGTGATACTGCAGAGTGCCTACGCGTCCAGACTAAGATTGACTGCGTCGAACCTTGCTGAGCATCGACAAGTTGCCAGCCTGAGCTAAGCGAAGCAGCGAGCGAGGGCTTCGATTCGACTGCTAAGACGCAAACCAATAGATCTCCTTCTCTCGTAGCGGGAGGTAGCGAGATCGACAATTGCTCAATCTTGTCTGCTTTTGTCGAAGCGATCCCTTCCAGGTGCACGCATCTCCAATCCAATTGGGCAATCCCGCTGATGATACTGTCTTGAACCTGCAAGCCAATTCCGTTTGAAACCAATGTACGCGATTCGATTCCATTGCGTACTTGTTCAATACCTCCGCTGCCAACTTGGTAAACGACCGATTCGGGCATCGCATCCAAGTTGCGATCGGGCACCTCCAGCTGCAATTCACCACTTCGCACAACGACTCGTGTCGCATCTGCGATATCACTCGCTAGCTCACCAAGGGATTGACCAACTAGAGTTTGCGTGACAACCGGCCTCGCGGGTGATTCCAGCGAACGACTGGCAAACATGATGGATGTGGTTAGACCGAGCACTAACACTGACGAACCAATCAGCGACACCATCAATTCGATGGTAGAGAAACCACGATGCCGAAGCGTTAATTGTGATCGATAAAGCCCGCGCGAATTATTGCTCATGTTGCTTCCTCGCTCAGTGCGCCATTGCTGGTGATGTTCACTCTCGAACTACGATTACCGCAGGAAACATTGATCGACCCATTGGTGATTCGCGTGGTCCCCGCCCAACATTCACCGTGGCGATCAAAGCGGATTCTGGTGCCGCTCCAGCCAGTAATGACCATGGTACGAATGGAAAATCGCTGCGAGAGGTCATCTTGAAATGTCTTACCAGGTCGCTGGGGCATGCCAATGGATGGAGCGGCAATTGTGCATGCAGGGACTGAAAGAAGGACCTCTACGTCACGCCCCTTAACCATGGCCTGGTTGCGCAGAAAGTTGAGATCGCCTGCCATCGCCAGCGAAGCCGACTTGGTGCGATAACCGTCCAAGGTTACCGCAAACTTGGGTGCCGAAATTGCAGCCAACACTCCCATGAGAGTAACGGCCAAAATCACGTCGGCCAATGTCATGGCCCGGCGCGCTTTTTGAAGAGCTGCCTGGTGAGCTGATCGGCGTATACGTGTACCGAAACAGGATGCCATTACACGGGTACTTGCAGGAGTTTTGTTTGCCTCCTGCTCTCAATTTGGCCCGAGATCCAATGATCCGCCTTTGGACCCGCTCCATCGATCCGCAAGGGAAGGTTACGTTATGAAACCTCCCCCGGTCGACCAATGGATAACCAAAATCAACTTCCTAATCAGTCCTGCATAACAGTATCTTTGAACTAACCGTTGCAAATCCACCATTGGTCACAAGACTCATTGCGCTGAGATCACTTCGCCACCCTGGCGAGTCGCCATCGCTTTGAAGACAACAATATCGATATTGTCGGCCAAGTGCCGAACCGATCCGTCCCCCATAACAAAGCCAGTAACTCCGCGATGGTAGCTGCTAAAATCTTCGAAGTGGCCGATAGGATCATTGGGCCCGTGGTCGGCAACGCCAATGATTCTTGCTTCGGCTTCATTCGCTTCATGAATGACGCCATGCCAAATCGTGCCACCTAAGCGACTGCTGCGCTCGCCGACCATCAGTGTGTTACTTGTGCCATCTCGTATATCGGCGATTCTCATGCGGCTATTACCAAAGAAAATACCATCACCTCGGTACGGATTGTCGTGGATGTCAAATGATCCAAAGACTCCGCTGTAGTTACCTTTAGCGATTGTAAAGAGCGTCGGTAACCCATCATCCACATTGTGAGGCCCATGTTCATCATCGTCGTTACCCAACAAATGATCGTGCCCGTCCCCTTCGCCAATTTCAAATAGGTTGGGACCAGTATCCGATGGGCAAATAAAGCTAGCCACAGAGAATAGTCGTGCTGCTTCGTGTTGAGGCAATTCGATCGGCAAGCGATCATCTATGAGGCGAACCACGTTGTCCTGTTCCATAAAAGGCAACAAGGCTTTCGCCCAGCCCCAACCCGGTTCGTCAAGCGCGTTGCTGGCGATCCAACCGCTAGGAAACCGACTGAAGGCGGCATGGTAATTGTGAGCCGCGACACCAATCTGGTGAAGATTATTCTGGCAGCTCATCCGACGAGCCGCTTCACGAGCCGCCTGGACGGCCGGAAGCAGCAGGCCAACTAAGATGCCGATAATGGCAATGACAACCAATAGTTCTACGAGAGTAAACGCAGTGCGCGCGCGAACGCTGGAAATATTCATGGATAAAGCAATCGGGAAATGAAAATAACGCGAGAGTGTAAAAAATCACATGCGTATTCCCTGAAGCCGATCGCTGGAACCTCCAGTATCAACTCAGGGCAGAGCGGAGCAACGGCGGCCCGCGCGGCACTGAGATTGATAAGTCCGATGCAGAAAGAGTGAATCGACTCACCTCCACAACTCGGCCCAAGCAACCGGGACCCCACTGCGCAACAGGGGATTCGATCACGATTCGCTGCGCAGAATGACTGAAATTGCAGATTACGCAGTCATCGCCGCAGCAATCCTGTGCACTGGCCCAATCACCACCCTGTGGCAACTGCTCGACTGCCGGAGTGTGATCGATTGATGGAGTGCGCCCGACTGCCGGAGTGTGATTGTGTTCAGAACTCCCCTGACCACTCACACAATAGTGCTCATGCACTGACCCGCAATCTGCGAGATCCGATTGATGCAAGATGGCGCGCAGGTCCGCACCATGTCGGTGGAATGCCGGAACGGCCATCCCTCCGATCAGGTAGACAAGCAACGCAATACGAGCAGTCAGCGAGACCATGAAATGCAGTTAATTCCAGTTTTGTTGAACGACATCTTTATTGTTCACAATGAATACGTCTGTCGCTAGCCATTTGTTCTTAAATACTCTTAGCCGCAGCCAAACGAATCTTTCTTGAAAAGTCTTCTTGTCCTAAGAATTGGCGAATGCGTCCCGACGTCCAAGCCCGACGCCGTGCCTCTTCGAAAACCAACTCGGTATCGATCAGTCCCATATCATAGGCCATGCGATCCGAATGCCCTGGCAGCTTGCCGCGCCAATCGGCAGCGAACGAATCGCCTCTCAGTTCCTGAACATGGGACACAATATTGGTTGTGCAGTTGTTGGTAAATGAGTCATAAAATTCGGGTTGTGCTGCAATCGCATTGACTCGTTCCAGCACACTTTTCAGCAACTCTTGCGATTGTGTTTCACTGGCCCGCGACGGATAGAGGAACAGATCGTCTTTTCGCACTTCCGCGCGCAATCCAAAGAGATCCGGCTCGTCCCCTAAAATGTAAATCAATTCATATTGGCGAGCTGCCCCAGCCATCGGTGTGTAGGTTTCGCCCTCTTCCAAACGTGCTTCTACGGAGAGCACTAGCGCCCGACCATCACTTAGTCGAAAAGACAGCATGGTGTGGGCCAACATCGGCAAATTCTGAAAGGGGACGACGACGAAATCCACCCCTTCGCAGTCTCTCCATTCCACTCGCCAATCCTGGTGCCGGACATCTTTTTCTTTTTCCGACTTCCATCGGCATTGTCGCACATTGCGGATTGTTGCACCTTGATCGTCAATTTGTGCATAGGGCAAAACGGATTGTTCCGGTCGCCAATAGCGATCATGTGACGGGACAGGCAACAGCGGTTCGTCACTCAGGACCATGGCGTTGCTCACGGTGGCCAGTACATTCTCAAACCCCGCGTCTGGGAACTTCGCAAAGTCAAACCAGCTTTTCTCGGACGGAGTGGTTTCTGCAGTTACAGGCACTTTGGCGCAACCAAAATTCGTCAGCAAGAAAAGCCCAATAGTGGCGATTGCTTTTCCATGTATCCAAGTCACCCCCCTGCGACCTGGGCGACCCATGCGACTTGGTCGACCAACGCGAATCGGGCTAACAGTGGAATTAGGAAGGAGACGCATCTAATAAAAACGGTTCGTAGAATGCTTTTCACGCAAAAACCTGCACCAAGTAACGTGCATATACGCCGTTTGTTACCCCCAGCGTCAAGAGCAACGCGGCGGGAATGGCTCAAGTTCTCAAGTCGGTAATGCCGATTCTGCGACTTATACCGGTGTGTTCCGACAGGATTGCGCCGGCTTTCAATCGCACACTCCCAGCCGCGGTGACCGACGCCATGTCCTACCAAAAATACTGGTCGCTTCAGAAGCTACCCTTTGGTCGTCCGGAAACAGCCGATGAGTTTTTCCCCGGACGCCCCCAACGTGAGGCCATCGCGAGACTCGAGTACTTAATTCGAGGTGGACACAGCACGGGCCTAATTTTGTCCCCGGGTCGCGCCGGCCAATCGACACTGCTCCGCAGGATCGCCGAATCTTCGGGCTTCGGCGATTGCGCAGTGGATATCGTTCGTATGGGAGCCAAGGGGCGGACGCGGGACGAATTGCTCCATCAATTTGCCGTGCGATTGGGAATTACTCGCTGGATTAGTGACCGTTATCGCCAAGTGTCCGAGAGAATCACTGCTTCCGGACGTCAGCGAGTTCGCTCGGTTTGGTTGCTGGATGACGCGACCCCGTTGGCCGCGGAAGTCGCCAGCTCGCTGGCCTCCGATTGCCCTTGGTTGACCGCAGTGCTCGCCTGTACGCCGGAAATGGCAATGAAAGTTGTGTTGGCTTTGGGAGGTTGTTCCTTGCGAGTAGACCTCGATCCTTTCGAGCTTTCAGACACCGCCGCCTTTGTGCGTCACCAAGTCAATGTCGTCGGTGGCAAACCGGAAATGTTTAGTGACGGAGCTGTTGTGCGGTTGCACGAATTGGCCGAAGGGCGCGTGGCAAATGTGGCTCGACTTGCCGAATTGACCTTGCCCGTTGCGGCGGCACAGAAGGCCAAGCAAATCAATGTGGATCATGTCGAAGCGGTTGAGCACGAAGTGGTTTCCGCGGCGGCCTAGAGCGTCCGATTAACATCAGCAAAAGAATCACCACCCCGCCAGCGTAAATTGGCTTATCCTATTCTGGGTGGTTGGGTGTGGCGATTGCGCCGGGTGGTTGGCTAGCGAGGCAAATCATGTTAGGAAATCCATCGTTCGTCAACAAATAGCTGGACTTTCCTGAGCAGGCTGTGCCATAATCGTTACTGGACTTTGGTCGGCAGGATGTCCATCTTTTCTGTTGCCCGTCGATGACTCTTTTCTTTTGGTTTGGTTGGAGTGATGCCATGACAAAACGCGCTCGCCTTGGATTTACGTTGGTCGAGCTGCTGGTCGTGATTGCGATCATCGGCATATTGATGGGGCTTTTGATTCCTGCGGTTCAAGCTGCACGTGAGGCCGCTCGACGGGCCCAATGCGGCACCCAGCTTAAAAATCTCGGCTTGGCTGCTCAAGAATATGAAGTCGCCAAGAAACGCATGCCCGGCTATTTGATGTACTTCGGTGCATTTTCGGGTGCGTCGGATCCGTCGGATCCCACAAACACCATGAGCCAACCTCACCCCAAAATCGGAACGTGGGCGGTTGCCCTGCTTCCCGATCTCGACGGGCAAGCGGTTTATGAACATTGGAATGAAGACAAATATCCATTGCTGTCCAACAGCAATCCAGCTGAAGGCTTTTACAATCGCAAGGCCTTGCCCAAGCTGCCAATTTTCATCTGCCCCAGTGGCGCGTCCGACACCAGCGAAGTGGCTCAAAACAGCTATGTAGCCAATACGGGTGCATTCAGTGAAATGCCCGCCATGGTAGCCGCTTCGAAAACGCCGAACGGAGCTATGAACAATAAGTATGCCGGCCCCAGCATGTATGGTGCATCTACTCCTGTTGGTCCCGCAGTGCGAATGGAGGACTTTAAGGATGGAAAAGGCAATACTCTGATGTTCAGCGAGAACTTGCAGGCACAGCCGTGGCACCGCATTAGTATGCAGCCCTCCATGACTGCATATTCAGACGTCTTGACTGATCCAGCTTCCCACTTGGATCCAGCTCGAGCCAAACTGTATACAGGCTTGGTTTGGCACTATTTCGATGACACCAGCTATGGTGGCGCAGTTCCTGCCCCACCCGAATATCGAATCAATGGCTTTTTGCCATCGGATGACAAATTTGGCACGATGATGAATTACTCCAATGCACCCGTTTACGCTCGCCCCTCATCGGGACACGTTGACGGCGTCAATTCAGTCATGGTGGACGGAACAGTTCGTTTCATGGCGGAAACAATCGATTATCAAACCTACCAAAGCTTCTTGACTCTGCGCGGCAAGAGCAGCGACGTTCCTTTCCCGGAATTCATCCCTTCGTCGAACGAGTAATTCTCCGTTTGCGATGCGACAATCAACCTAAACCCGCCCAACTCATGTAGTTTGGCGGGTTTTCTTTTTGCCGAATGACATCCGCAGAAGTTCCCTCAAACCCCAAGTGCACACAACGTAGATCCACAGTTACAATGGAAAGTTCGATTCGCTTCTCTGCGATGCAATCGAGCCCGTTTGCATTGGTGAATCGGCAATTGTGTATTGGCATTCGCGAAAGGCCCCTGTGACCAAGCCCCTTGATCCCGATCAGATTCGGCTGCCCGATAGCGAGTCGGCGCACTTGCAAATGGAAGGCGAGGCGGCTCTCTTCCTCAGCGGTATGACCTGCGGCGATGGCGACCAAGATGCCAAAATTGAGTACTGCCAGCAACAGATTGGTTACCGGTTTCGCAACACGCAATTACTTCTTGAAGGATTGACGCATGCCTCGGGTGCCACACACCGATTGGCCAGCAACGAGCGATTGGAATTCCTCGGCGATGCAATCCTGGGCATGGTGGTCTGCGATTGGCTGTATCACGATCATCCCGAATATTCGGAAGGGGACCTCACCAAAATTAAGTCAGCAGTGGTTAGCAGACGTACCTGCGGCGGAGTCGCCAAAGCACTCCATCTGGAACGATGTTTAATTGTTGGCAAAGGGGTAACCAGGAATCGCAGCTATCCAAAGTCACTAGTCAGCGATGTGTTTGAATCGGTGGTCGCCGCGATCTATTTGGATGGTGGGCTAGAAGCCATTCGGCCCCTGTTGCATCAGTGGCTGGATGACGAAGTTAATTTAGCAGTGAGTGGGCAAGGTGGAGGTAACCACAAAAGCCAATTACAGCAATTTGCCCAAAAAGAATTAGGAGACACCCCCATATATCGCCTCCTTGGTGAAATGGGCCCAGACCATAGTAAGTCGTTTCAGGTAGTCGCCGTGATCGGTAAACGCATCTTTACACCCGCGTGGGGACGCAACAAGAAAGAGGCAGAACAGCGAGCGGCCGGGAATGCCATCGCGGAACTTGACAATTTGCCGATCCCCTTTCCCAGCAATTAGGCTTGGCCACGAGATTCACTTCAAGTTCGACTTCAAAAAAATCTGAACTTTCTTTTTTCGTTGTGACCTAACGTGTCACGCCTCTGCTGAAGAATACATCGCGTAGTTGGAACACTGCTTTCCTTCAGTCTCCCGAGGACTTGCGATGACTCAGTTGATGCTCGATTTCGCTCCTGTATCCGTTGCGATTAACGCTTCCAGCTCCCCTTCGACTCCTCGCTCCGTGTCGACGATTCGTCCACCTCACACAGCCCCCTCTACCGGGCGACCAACGCCCGTTTCGAAGTCGCTCCCACTCTACGATGCAAACCACTCGGAGTTGCACCATATTGGCGATCTCGCCCAAGCCGTAATCGACCGCTATGACATTGTTCGCCGCCGACGCGCTGCTCGCCTTCGTCGTGAAGCCTTAGCGCGTCAACAGCAACTACAAACTGCCTAGGCGATTCTTGAAATGGCATGAAGTCGAAGAATTCGATTGTCACCAAAAATAACGATCCACCGCAGGCAACTTATTTGGCCATTCGCTAAATTGATGGGAATCGCGGATGCAATTCAAATATCATCCGCCTGTATGAAAATCCCCATTCGCGAGCAGAGTCCCCATGAGTCAAGGTGGTTACCCCAACAACAGCCCATTCGGTCAAGCGTCTCCCTACAATCAAAATTTTGGGGGCGCACCGGGTCCATACGGCCAACCGCTCCCGCCACAGAAAAGCTCAAGCAAGGCAATCTGGATTATTGCCATTGTTTGCGGCTTGTTCTTTATCTCGCTCATGGTCTGCGGAGTCCTCGTCGGCCTCCTTCTTCCCGCAGTGCAAGCTGCTCGAGATGCCGCGAGACGACAAATGGACTCCAATAATCTGAAGATGATCGGACTGGCGTTGCACAATTACCATTCTACGTACAATGCCTTGCCCGCATCCTATACGGTCGACTCCGATGGCAACCCGCTTCTTTCTTGGCGAGTCGCCATTACTCCTTTCCTGGATGCTCCGAACCTCGCCGACGGCGTCGACTTCAGCAAACCGTGGGATAGCCAGGAAAATAGCTTTTTGCTTTCTCAAATGCCATCGGTCTTCGCCTCGCCCAATGAGCCCTCGCAAGTCCCCGGAAATACGAATTACCATATTGTTCGTTCCAACTCACCGGTCGTGCCCAACCTGCCTCAATCGATGATGGAACCCGGCATCTGGAACCGTTTTTCTGCCGTACCCGATGGCCTTGCAAATACCATGATGGTCGCCGCTGTACCCGGTGACAGTCGACCCTGGACCCAACCCGGCGGACCAACGCCACAAGAATTCTTACAAGCACTGCAAAATACGCGCGGCACGAATATTCTCTTGGGTGATGGTTCCGTCCGATTCATCACATCCGATATCCCGTCGAATACTGTGCAGCAGCTAATCACACCCGCTGATGGCAATCTAGTTGGAGACTTCTAAGCGGCCCAATCGAAGCATCTTGGCGGAGCGGAACGAAAACGCAAAGTCGTCACACGGTGTGCGTGTCCGACTAGCAGCTATTGACCGGACGAACAGGTCTCAAATCCCTCGCCTGCCAAGTGCTCTCCGACAACTTGAGAAACTGACTCGGACCCCATGGCTCGCTCCGACTCAGCCGCTCGAAGCGTGGATCGCTGTTGAACTCTTTGTTTCCAGCGATGTACGCGTCTAACCAGAAATTCCACACTCTGCAACAGCAGTGCGGGCTCATCGGCTGAGCGGGGTACAAAAACCTCGCCACTCCGATCTTCCCGAGTCTTGCAAGGATTTCGCAGCTCCGATGGCAGCCATCATTCATCCGCTTTTGACACTGCTCGCTTCGCTGACTCGTCAGGAGCTAGCCCGCCAAGTCACCTACCTCAAAGCGGAGAATCAAATCCTTAGGAGTAAGTTACCGGATCTGATCCAGCTAAGCAATCAGGAGCGTCGCTCGCTGGTTAAGCACGGCAAAAAACCCCAACAAAGCGGGCCAAAGCTAAAAACGTAAAGTCGGGCCGTCCGCGTATCGAGGAGAGTATCAGCGAAGCGATCATCCGAATCAGAAAAGAGACGGGCTGGGGCTATACCAAGGTTCGTCCAAGCGATGCGGAGACTGGGCCACAAAATATCGCGCCAAACGATCAAGAACGTCTTGGTGCAAGCTGGCTTAGGTCCAGAGCCCCACGACAATCCGGATACATGGTCGGACTTTCTCAAACGACACGCGGCTACCATGTGGCAGTGCGATTTCGCGAGCAAAAAGAAGTGGACTATCAAAGGTACTGTGAAAATGTACTTCCTCGTGTTCATCCACATCGGTTCGAGGCGGATTTGGATATCGCCCTGCACTGCCAATCCGTCAGGCGAATGGACAACACAACAAGCACGTAACTTTGCAATGCACTTGGAAGAAGAGAGCTTGCCATGCTCAATTCTGCAGCGAGACCAGGATACCAAGTACGTCCAAGCCTTCGTGGAGCGAGTGATTCAGACGCACAAGCATGAAGTGCTCAACGGTTTCTGTATCGTCAGTGATGCTCACCTAAATCACATTCTTAAAGTGTCGCAAGATTGGTACAACCATCGACGTGGCCACAGTGGACGAGATCACCTGCCACCGATTCGCGATGATGAATCACCGCCGACGATTGACTTGAAGAAGCACAAGTTAGTCTGCCAGGAAGAACTCGGTGGACACCTGAAGTCGTATCGAGCTGCTGCGTAGATACTCGTTAGCAGAGTCTCTGTGAGTTCCGCGTCGTTCGCCACTGCGCTGTGGACGCTCCAGCTACCCGGACTGAACGTCATTTCGTTTCGTACTTCCTCAGTCGCCCATTGAAAGTGGCACGCTACCGTTTGCCGAACCGCCCTTTTGACCTGAAAAACGCAATCTCAAACCTGTGGCGAACTTTTTGTACCGCGCGAATAGGAATCATGAGGATTCACTGAAGGTCAGCATTTGTCCATAGTACGGCGTTATTCGCTCCCTCGGCGGAGCAGTTTCCGCTCAGCCATGCGTTTGAGAATTTCTGCTTTGTTGGGACCGCCGTTGGCGGCTCGGCCAAACGTAGGATAGATTCGAATCACTTCGCCTGTGCGATGATCGAGCAGATCCAAATCGATGCTGAAGCTAGACCAACCTTTGCTCTTGCGGTACTTTTCCAACTCATTTTTCAGTTGGCTGTTGGGAATGGAATAGTGGGCGAACGGCTTGGTAGGATCATCTCCATAGAGTTGATTCTCTTCCCAGGTCAGAATAATGTCGCCGACTTCAATGCCAACCGCTGCAGCGGGACTGTGGGGCGCAACCTTCGTGACTTGCAAACCACTCGGGTAGTATGCTGGGATGCGGTGCTGCTCGGCTGGTCCCAGCGAGACGCCAATCTGAAACGTGTCAACGAACTCAGGGTCTGGGTTTGATTCTTCAGGAAGGCGGTAATTCGGAATCGAGGTTCCCCAATGTTGATAATAGTGAGATTCGTAGAGGGGCAGAATTTTGGGCGGCGTCACCGGAAGGATGCGGAAGTCAAGCCGCTCAAACAATTCCAGCATCTCACCCTGGGAGTCATCGCCGGGGTTCTGAATGGTAAATCGGACGTAGTGATGTGCGTCGGGACGTGTGATCGCCCTCAAGTTGACGCCGGGCTTCAATTCTTCATCGCTGTTGAAGCAAATCTGCATCCGATGGCCGCGCACCGCCAGAGGCTCGTTGCCAATCAGTGTCTGAGTCGTTCCATCGGGCCACTTCGGTTCTACAAAACTGATACGTTCCAGTCGAATGCCTTCGACCTTCTCGAACTGAAACGTGTCGGGTAAAGTCGCGGGGACCTTGCGACTGGTTGTACTGCGGTACAGGAACTCAATGTCGACAACTTGCCCATGTTGGTAGGTGTTGGATGCAGGCAAGACACGCATGCCCACTTGCAGACCATTTTCGCCGGGCTTGCTCCAACGAGTCGCTGAGGGATCGAGGTCTTGCCCGATGAACTGCTTGCGAATCGTTAGTGCATCCACTTCCGCTGAATCATCTACCTTTGGAATCAGCAACTCAATTCGCTCGATGTAGAACCTTTGACCGATAGCATTTTCAATCGACGGTATCAATTCAAGCCTGGAACCCTGCGGCAGATGATGCGTCGCCAATATTTCCGGTCGCCACTCCGCGATGACTCCGTTGTTGCGCGAACTCGTATCTTCCGTGCCGGACCATGCAAGAGCTGCCAGCACTTCGTCGGTGGTGAGCGGATTGATTTCGTGAGGTAGTCGAGCTCGGCGTTCCAGTTCACGATGCTTCGCGTTGAATTGTTCGACTAGCGATTCGAGCGAGCCCATGGCTTCCAGCGCTTTGGCAGTCTCTACTGTCTTTTGATCCGTAGAAAGTGCCATTGCGGATCTACGAATGACCAGTGGTTTAGACAAGCCATTGGTTTCCAACTTGATCTGCCACGAGTGAACGACTCCATGCGGGCAGGTTTCATCGATTTGGCCACCAACAAACCGCCAGCCTGTTGGCAACGGTCGATCCCGCGTATTTAGAATCGGGTGAATTGCCTTGACCATCTCATCCGAAAGTTCGTCGTTGCCCAGTTTCCATTTCATGAAGGCAAGAAATTCTTCCGTATCGAAAGGTGGCCTTGGCTTTCCTTTGGCGTCGCTGGGATGCAGGTTGTTGAACTCTACGGTCGCCATTAAAAGACCTTGCTGCGGACCGAGAGGCGTCGCACTGGCTTGATCCGCAGAGCGATAGGTGATTTTTACCAGATTGTTGGTACCGCGCGACACGATAACCTGACTGTCGGACACATCGTAGTCAGCGCCCGGAGCGTCGATCTCCAGTGTGTATTGCCCCGCGTGCAATCTCGTTTTTGCTCCTTCGCGATCTACAACCAGAGACTTAACAAACTCATCTCCCTGTTTGATCCGAATCGGCACGGCATCCGCATCGGATTCAATCGTCAAAGTACCCTTATTCGTCTCCAGTACGATCATGACACCGGCAAAGATCAGTGAGAATACAAACAAGGTGATCGCAATTGACCTAACGATTGGTGGCTGGCATATTCGTTCGATGCCGAGTTGCAGCCATTTGGATAAGCGAGCAGCAGAAGTTTGCTGCGAGCCGATATTTGATCGTGGCTGGAGATCTTGTACAGGAAGCGGATTGGTGGTTGGTTGCTGGACATGAGCGAGACAACACTCAAGCAGCGTGGCAACCTCGTCAGCAGACACGAAGCGATCTTCGGCCTGTTTAGCCATCAGCTTGCTGATCATCGCGCAGAGCCAATCAGGAACATCCGGATTTACTTCGCGAATCGGGCGTGGCTCTTTGTCGGTGATAAGGCGCAGGACGCTGTAGCTGGATTCGGCTCGGAACGGAGCATGCCCCGTACACATGGCATACATCACACTACCGAGACTGAACAAATCGCTGCGATGGTCGACTGTCTCGGCTCGAGCTTGCTCGGGTGACATGTATTGCGGCGTGCCAGCGAGTGTGCCGGAGCGAGTGAGACTGGCATCATCGACGGCGCGAGCTAAACCAAAGTCCATCAACTGAACACGTTCGACGTTTTGATCGAGAAATATATTGGCCGGTTTGATGTCGCGATGCACGATGCCTTGAGCATGAGCGGCGGCGAGTCCCTTGGCGGCTTGCATGCCGATACGGAGGATCTCGCGAACTTCCAAAGGTCCGTTGTCGCTGAGTCGCTTTTGTAATGAAACGCCGCGTGAATAGGTCATCACCAGATACGGAACGCCTCGCCACTCGTCGACGCAGTGAATCGCCATCACGTGATCATCGACTACTGCGGCGACCGCTTGCCCTTCGCGAGCGAACCGTTTGCGAGCCGCTCCCGAAGCTGCCAAATGCGGCAACAACATCTTGATCGCCACGAAGCGATTGAGCGATCGATCAAAACCTTTGAACACCGCTCCCATGCCACCTTGCCCCAGCAATCCGATGATTTCATAGGGCCCGATACGACCAAGCATGTTGGGATCATCGGTCGGACCGAGCAGATCGAGAAGCTTAGCCGTCGATCGTTCGTATGGTTCCGCGTCTGTCGAAGAAGCGTTGCGTTGCGAGAACGCTCCGGTTCGAGAATTCAGTAACACGCTTTGGACATCGCTCCACCACTGCTCAGGTCCGATGGTCGCTTCGACGCGAGCACGACATGTTTCACAGAGCTCCAAATGGTCCTGCGCTGACTCGTATTCTTCCGGAGTCAAGTTTCCTTGCAGCAGCGAATCGACTTGAGACGCTTCCAAACATTCAGTAGAAAGTTTCATTTTTCGTCACTCCAGACTTCGGATACTTCAAGCACTTTTTCTTTCAATCGCTGCATTACTTTGAAGCGAGCCATGTAGACCGCTCCCGGTGATTTGTTCTGTTGACGAGCTACCTCGGCAACACTCTCGCCTTCGATCGATGTCAGCCAAAACATGGCCCAGGTTGCTTCTGTGAATTCACTCTGAATCTCTTCGGTCGCCCAGCGTATTGCTTCGCGGCGACTCTCTTCCGTCAACTGCTGGGTAGTTTCATCGTTTCGCTCAGGCAATTCCCGCAGCATTTCCTGCACACTGGTTGAGCCGCCGGGAGCGTCTGGTTTACTACGAGTCAGCGCATTAACGATTGCATTGCGAGTGATACGAGAGAGCCACACTCGAAACGGCGGCTGGCGCGAGTCAGGCTCCCAGGCCTCGATCGCTTTCGCGACGGATAGGAAAACCTGCTGTGCCAAGTCATCGGCATCGGCGTGTTGCAATCCTCGCCCACACGCCATCCGGACCACGACTGGCCGATATATGGAGAGAAAATCAGACCACGAAGCCGCATCCGCTGGGTCCTTAACCCGTAAAATCAAGCTTTCGTTCGTTTCTGGCCAATGGTGCATCTGGATTCCTCTGTAAGTAACACACAGCACCCCATTTTATCTTTCCAATAACTTTTCTGGATGGGCATTCTGCACCCTGATCTTCAAACGACTCCGGCCGAAGCGACGTCGCTTCGGCCTGGACGTTGGAACCGATTGAGTTCCGTTGATGTAGCGAGTGCTAATTCCTAGGCAGGTCGGCTTCCGCGATCGTTGCAACTGTAAAATCGCTGTAGACGGCTCGTAGCTGCTTTTCCGGGTTTCGGTACCAGAAAACGATCGATCGCCTTCCATCGACTAACTTGCCAGCACCCGTGTAGTCGTAATCGTCGTACGACATACCTGTAAGATACGGAGTCAACGTGCCTAGTCGTGCGGCCAGTGTGATCCTGGGAATACCGTCTTTGGAGAGAATTGTCATCCATTCGGCTTCATCTGTAATGCTCTTGGGAAACTTACCTCCACTCAACGCGGTATAGCCCTTGAGAGCTTCGACTAAGCTCTCTTCGAACGGAAGCAACTCTGGCAACTTCGCGGCGGTTGACGATTGATAGCCTTGAGGAACATCAAAGCTAAACAACATCGGATCGATTGTGACGTTGAACTCAAAACTCGTCATTACCGATTTTGTAATCGACGAACCTTTGGGCATTCCCATAAATTCGACTTGAACCAAATCGCTCGTTTTTGCATCGACCCAAACGGTGTAAACTACAGACACACTAGGTTTCACTTCGAAACCCAGGCAATCAAGACCATCGATCTTCTTCGAGCCAAGTTCTTTGTCGGGCTTCTTTCCACAGGATTTTAGCCGTTCCAACCATTTGATCTGCCGCTCCATCTCAACCGGAATGCCTTCCACTGATGCATGTACTGTTGCCGACTTTATTGCTTCGTTTAACGAAAGTCGAACTTGCCCAGTCGAATCGAGAATCGAGACTAATCCTAGCATGGCTCTCCGCGCACGACCATCCTCTGAAACAACTACTTGGACTTCGACTGGTTTCTCCTGTGTTGTCAGATAGACCAATTCCTTGTATCGAAATGCCCCGGCATTCTTCAGTTTTTCAATGGCTTGCGCAAATGCACTGGACGACGAAGGGATCATCATCGTTGCGCTGAGTACCAACAAGATGCAAGCGGCCAATGATGCAACTTGCATCCACAGACGAATCCATGATGTTTTGCGAGTTAAAGATCGGATGTTCGGACCTGGATTTTCTTCTAGTGCCAGAGCTTGCGATTTGACTCGTGCGATTGCGTCTGCGGGAAGTGGTTCGCTGAGTACAGCCCAGACTGCAGATTCAAGCTGAGGTTCTAGGTCATCGTGGTTGGCAGAGAAGAGCAAGTTTTTGTCGTTCATATTATCGGACTCCGTTAAATGATTTGAGTTGTTCTTGCAGTCGTCCGCGTGCCTTATAGAGAGCTGTTGAAACCGCTTCGACTGAGATAGTTAAGATTGCGGCTACTTCGTTTCGATCGAGTTGCTCGAAGTGACTCAATGAAAAGACGGCAGCTTGCTGTTCGGGCAATTGTGCCGCTGCGTTACGCAACCACGCGGCGAGTTCAGCGCCAACCATGTGGTGATATGGCTCCAGGATCGAGACGTATTGAGTCTCCTCAATCTCTACGCTTGGTCGACGTCGACGCAGCAAATCGATGGCTCGGGTGGTCGCCAAACGTGCAAATAGCCCTGACCAACTTTGGATCGGCCCAGATTCCTGAAGGTTCTTGGCTTCGATGAAAACCAACTGCGAAACATCTTCGGCGTCATGAACAGAGCCGAGGATTCGATAAGCGATACGAAAAACACGTTCCGCATGACGCTCCACAAGCTTCGGCCAATCAGGTGGCTGTTCTTCGGCCATGGCAACTCCTTGGTGAGTGGTTGAGTGTTGGACTATAAAGAAGTCGCAACAGAATGCCCGCCATGACCCACAAATCACCTGTTTTTCCAAATTGGTATGGGTGATCGAAATTGGTGGCGTGTTTCCGTAGGAAGAGAAAAAGGGTCAGGAGCGAATGGCGTTGTCCACGGCGTTTTACGGGATTTTTCTCAACGCATCCAGCGCCGCCTCGAGTACCTTTCTGGGAATCGTCATCAGCTTGAGAACTTTCGGACGGCGCTTGTTTTCTCGCGGCTCGCATTGGCCGGGGCGGTTACCAACAATCGCGCAGACGCCTTGTGCTTGGGCCGATGTTACCATCGCTTGGTTAACACCCACACATGCGCACAGCAGCCAGTTCGTTGCCAGCAACTGATAGGTTTCGGTAAAACTCATACTACGGA